>CAZYQW010000110.1:0-22412 GCA_964649825.1 uncultured Phycisphaeraceae bacterium
CAACATGGCCGGGAACCCCGCGACCTTCACCGCCTTCTCCTTCTCGAAGAAGAACCCCGTGATGTTGTCCTTCGCGTATTCCTGGAACGTGAGGTAGATCTTGTCGTCCGCCACGAACGTGACGCTTCCCTTCCCGCCCTCTTTGGCGTCCTGCTTCGCCTTCTCCTCGGCCTCGGCGCGAGCCTTCGCGATGTCGGCCGCCGATCGCTCGGGGAAGTAGGAGGTTTGACGTGGTTCCCGGCGCGGAGCGGAGCCACGATGGTGGACAGGATGGTGGCGGTGAGGATGAACCTCTGCGTCCAAAGCACTACGATCTCCTCGTTTCCTCTTCCTTCAGGCTGGTGAGCGTGGCCGCGTCCGTCCTATTGCGACCGTGCTCGCCGTTTCTCTGTCACTCTCTGCGCGCGGCGAAACGGAAGCATGAACGAAGTCGAGGCGTCCAGAGTCCCGTCCCGTGTCACGGGTCGGTAAACATGGAACGGACCAGACCCGGGTTTCATTCCGTTCCATGACCGCTCGGTTACCAAGGCACTCCCGCGAGTTGGATAGAAACGGCATTCTCTTCGCACTCGTTCTCGTTCTCGTCCTCGCCGGGCTGCCGGGCGTGGCCGGCGGGCATCCCGGACCATCCATTTGGGGCGATCTGCGGCTCCAGGAGTCCGAGATCCTGTTCACGATCGAGGGCGCGGCCGGGCCGTTGACGACGAACCTGGGGCTCGACGTGCTCTTGCTCGGACCGCTGTCCGACGAGAAGCGGGCGAAGGTGTTCGCCGACATCCAGGCCGAGTTCCAGAACGGCTACGCAGTGGAGGTGGACGGCGTCCGCGTGATTCCGACCTTGCAGGACCTGATGATCCAGGACGGGCCGGAGGAGGACCAGAGCTGGCGGTCGGCTCGGTTCGTGCTCCGCTATCCGATCACCGCTCCGCCGCGGAGCGTGGGGCTCACGTGGGACAGCTTCGAGGGCGAGGGCGTCCAGTTCATTCCCGTGACCATTCAGTTCGCATCGAAGACCCGGCCGCCGAAGGCGCTCTCCCTCTGGCCCGATGAGCCTCAGTACACGTGGCACGCCGACGACGTCCGTCCCCGGCGCGTCCACGAGGTCGTGCGCCTAGCATCGCGATCGTCGAGGCCGACGCTTCCGCTGCCGTCCGTTCTCCTCGTGGCCTCCGCCGCGTGCTGGCTGATCGGGTTCCTGCGCTCCGGGCGCCGCCATCCGGTCGCGGCGGCCGCCGGAGTGATCCTGCTGCTCGCCGGCGCCGCGTTCGCCTGGGACGAAGGGCGCGTCCCGCTGCCCGGGTTCGGTCGTGAAGTCGTCGCGCTTCCCGCGCCGTCCCAGGCGCTCGAGATCTTCGAGACCCTCCATCGGAACATCTACGCCGCGTTCGACGCCGGCACCGAGGACCAGATCTATGACCTGCTGTCGACGAGCGTCGACGCCGCTCTCCTCGATGAGCTCTACGGAGACGTCTACGAGAGCCTCATCTTGCGGGAGGAGGGCGGCGCGGTCTGCGGCATCGACAAGGTCGAGGTGGACGAGAGGAAGCTCGACGAGTCCGTCTACGAGGAGGGCGGCGAACCGATCTTCTACGTCGATTGGGCGTGGCGGGTCTTCGGAGTCGTCTCGCACTGGGGCCACGTCCACCAGCGGATCAACAAGTACCGCGCGCGCTACACCGTGCGGAACGACGGCGAGGCTTGGAAGATCTCGGCCGTGCAGGTCGACGAGCATGAGCGGATCGATGACCGCTGAGGCGGGAGGACGAGCGGCGCCGGCCGTCAGCGTCGAGGACCTCGAGTTTCGGTACGACGTCGAGTCGTTCTCGCTGCACGTTCCCCATCTCGTGATCGAACGCGGCGAGCACGTGGCGCTGATCGGTCCGAGCGGGTGCGGGAAGACCACGTTCCTTCACCTCATCTCCGGAGTGCTTCGACCGCACGCCGGCCGGGTGAGCGTCGGCGGAGAGGAGGTGACCGCGCTGTCGGACGCAGGGCGCCGCCGGCTGCGAGTGAAGAAGATCGGCATGGTGTTCCAGGAGTTCGAACTCCTCGAGCATCTCACGGTGGCCGAGAACGTCCGCCTTCCATATCTGGTCCATCCCGCGCTGGAGGAGGGGCCGGCCGTGCGCCAACGGCTTCTCGATCTCGCGGCGGCCGTCGGCCTCGAGGGCCTCCTGTCCCGCCGGCCGCGCCGTTTGTCCCAGGGGGAGCGCCAACGCGTCGCGATCTGTCGCGCGCTCCTGCCCGGGCCGGAGCTCGTCCTCGCGGACGAACCGACCGGCAACCTGGATCCGGCGACGAAGCGGCGCGTGCTCGATCTCCTCGTGCGTCAAGCGACCGAGGCCGGCGCGAGCCTCGTGCTCGTGACGCACGACCACGGCTTGCTCGACGCGTTCGACCGCGTCGTCGACTTCGCGCCGTTCGCGGTGCACCGGAGCGCGACGTGAGAGCGACGATCCTCCTCGCGTGGCGCTACGTCACCTATCACCGGATCCGTTCGCTGCTCCTTTCGCTCTGCGTCGCGCTCGTCCTTCTGCTTCCCCTTGCGATGAACCTGCTCGTCGGGCACTACGCGGAGGCGCTCACGTCGCGGGCGCGCTCGACTCCGCTACTCGTCGGCGCGCGCGGCAGCCGCTTCGACCTCGTCCTGAACTCGCTCTACTTCCAGGGCCGCGTGCCGCGCACGCTGCCGATGGCGGAGACCACCGCGATCCAGCAGAGCGGGCTCGGCCAGGCGATCCCTCTCTACTGCGGCCGCTCGGCGCAGGGTTTCTCGATCGTTGGCACGTCGTACGACTACTTCGGGTTCCGCGGCCTCCGGTGCGCGGCCGGCGAGCTGCCGGTGATGCTCGGCGAGGCGGTGGTCGGAGCGGCGGTCGCGACCGAGCTGGGGCTCGCGCCGGGCGCGTCGATCCTGTCCGACCGCGGAAGCCTCTACGACCTCGCGGCCGGCTATCCGTTGAAGATGCACGTCGTCGGAGTCCTTGCCGCGACCGGCTCTCCGGACGATCGGGCGGTCTTCGTCGACGTCCGAACGGCGTGGATCATCGAGGGCATCGGACACGGCCACGACGGCGCCGCCGCGGCGCCCGATGACCAGGTGCTCGAGCGCGGCGGCGACGCGGTGGTGTTCAACGCCTCGGTGATCGAGTTCATGGAGGTCACCGAGGACAACGTCGACGAGTTCCACTTCCACGGCGAGGCGGGGCAGTTCCCACTCACCGCGGTGCTGGTCGTGCCGCGGGATGACAAGGGACGTACCCTCCTGAAGGGCCGCTACCGCGTGTCGGAGTCGGCGCAGATGCTGGTGCCGGCCGAGGTCGTCGACGAGATCCTGGGGTTCGTCCTGAAGGTGAAGCGGTTCTTCGACGCCAACCTGGCGCTCGTGACGCTGGCGACGACGCTCTTCTTGGTCCTGATCGTGCTGCTGTCGTTCAAGGTGCGCGAGCGTGAGATGGAGACGCTGTTCCGCATCGGCTGCGCGCGCGGCACGGTGGCGCGCGTCATGGCGACGGAACTCCTGCTCCAGATCGTGGTGGGAGCGTCGATCGCGCTGTTGCTCGCGGCGTTCGTGTTCGGCTACCTTCGCACGAGAGGGTTGCCTTTCGTGTAGGCGACCGAGGGCTTGGGGCTCGGGACGAAGTCGTCCTCGAAGCCACCGTGCCGCCGTCCCACCGTGCCACCCGTCAAGGAGTAACGGAGATGCGCTTTCCATGGGCCGTGCTCGCCGCCGCCGCGTCGTTCGGATCCGCGGAAGCGGTCGGCGACGACGCGAAGCCGACCGTCTACACGACGTTCTATCCGACGACCTACTTCGCCGAGCGCATCGCCGGCGACCGCGTCGACGTCGTCTGTCCGCTGCCCGATGACGCCGACCCGATCTTCTGGAAGCCGGGCCGTGACGTGGTGCAGGCGTACCAAACCGCGGATCTCGTCATCGCGAACGGGGCGAGGTTCGAGAAGTGGATCGAACGCGTCAGCCTGCCGACCGCGACGCTCGTCTCGACGGCGGAGCCGTTCCACGACCGCTGGATCGAGCTCGAGACCGAAGTCGTCCATTCTCACGGCAAGGAGGGAGAGCACTCGCACAAGGGGGTCGACGGCCACACGTGGCTGGATCCGATCCTCGCCGCGTCGCAGGCGCGCGAGATCCTCCTGGCGCTGAAGCGAGTCTGTCCCGGATACGAGTCCGATCTCGAGGCGCGGTTCACGGCGCTCGAGGCGGATCTGCTGGCGTTGGACGGTCAGTTCCGCGCGCTGGGCCGCGTCGCCGACGGCACGTGGCTCTACGCTTCGCATCCCGCGTACAACTACGTCGCGCGTCGCTATGGATGGCCGGTCGTGAGCCTCGACTTGGATCCGGAGGAGATGCCCGCCGACGAGGCGTTCGCCGCGACGAAGGCTCGACTCGAGGAGAAACCGGCGCGATTCCTGCTTTGGGAGGGCCCGCCGCTCCCGGCGATCGCGAAGCGGGTCAAGGACGAGCTCGGCCTCGAGAGCATCGTCTTCTCGCCGTGCGAGAGCCTCGACGCCGAGGCACGCCAGCGGGGAGAGGACTACCTCGACGTCATGAAGGCGAACATGGAGCGGGTCCAGATCGCCTTTCCATCGGCGCGGTCGGACCGAGACTGACGGCGCGTCTCGCGTCCGAACCGGTGACCTCGGGCACGACGCGAAGTAGAGTTCAAGCGGCGGCCCCACCCGTCTCGAACCACTCCGGACGGAGAGTTCCATGCGGTCCTTTGGTTTCTTCGGTCTTCCCCTCGTCCTGATGGTGCTGGCCGCGGGCGGCCGCGCCGACGTCGTTCACCTGAAGGATGGGCGAGTCATCGTCGGCGAGGTCGCGCCGATCCGCTCGTTCGACCCGGTCACGATCGAGACGCTGGACGGGACGGTCTCCATCGAGCCCAGCGAGATCCTGCTCCACGAACCCGCGTCGCGTCTCGCGCGCACGCTCCGCGCCTCGATCGCCCAGGCGGACGGCGACGCGAGCCGAATACTGTCGGCGGCGCGGTGGGCGGCTCGCAAGGGCCTGTACGCGGACGCGATCGAGCTCGCCGACCGGGCGTTGTCCGAGGACTCGCGCATCGAGCTGCCCGAGGAGATCCTCGGCCTGCCGGTGGCCGGCATGAAGCGTAACTCGGTGATCGACGCGGCGGGCGCGCGTCGATTGCTCGACGTGATTGCCGAGCCGAGCCGCCCGGCCGCGGCCCGCGTTGCCGCCGAACGGCTCGCATCGAACGAGCGGAGCCCCGCGACGACCGAGGTCTTCCTCGACGGGGTCGCGAACCGCGCGGCGAGGGTGAGGCTGGCCGCGCTTCGCGGGATGACGGGAGCCGTGCCGCACGGCGCCGTCCCCGCCGTGATCGACCGGATGCTGACCGACCCCGTCCGAGACGTGAGGTCGGCCGCGACCGACGCTCTCCGCCATGCGAACGACGATCGGATCGTCCGAGGCGTTGTTCAATCGCTCGAGTCGTCGGATCCCCGGCTGCGCGAGGCGGCGATGGACGCGGCCGAGTCGCTTCGACTCGTGCGGGCGGTCGGGGCGTTGGTTCGGAACCTGAAGCGGGCGGAGGCGGCGGGCGGAGGCGCGGGGCCGCTGTCGTACGTGGCGGTGACCGAGCAACGATCGTACGTGTCGGACTTCGACGTCGACGTCGCGAACTCCGCCTTCATCGCGAACCCCAACGTGGGCGTTCTGCAGAGCGGGGTCGTGCTGAACGGCCGCGTCCTCGATACGACGCGACACCGCGTCTCGGTGTCCGAGCGCGATCGGATCGGACGCCTGCTCGACGCGTTGACCGGCCGCTCGTTCGGCACCGACGCCGGCCGCTGGGACGAGTGGTTGACCGAGCCGGACGACTGACCGCACGCCGCGTCACCGAGCGCGACTCGAGAGCGGCGCCGGCCGGGGACGGATCGAGGCGAACGATTCGCGGATCCGCTTTGCGACCTCGTCCGGGGACCGCGCATTCCTTCGGGCGCCCGGTGCCAGGGGCGGCGGCGCCCCCTACCGGGGGGCTTGCGCGCTGGATTTCGCACGGCGGGGTCATGCCGATCGGGATACCGTGGACGCGTCCGGTGATAGAAGCAGAGCGCGGTATCGACGCGCCCCCCTCGTCGGACCCGTATCACGATCCACTGGAGAAACCGTCATGGTGCTGCGCATCCCTTCCGCCGCGCTCGTCCTCTTCGTGTGCGCGGGGCCCGCTCTCGGCCAGTCGACGATCATCCAGGTCGACGGCTCGGCGGCAGGCGACCAGTTCGGCAACGCGGTGGGGGGGCTCGGGGACGTGAACTCGGACGGCTTCGCGGACGTCGGGATCGGCGCCTGGCGGAACGACGGAAACGGATCCGACTCCGGCGGCGTGCGAGTCGTGTCCGGCAAGGACGGGACGACGCTCTTCACGTTCCTCGGCGACTCCGTCGGCGATCAGCTCGGCTGGTGGGTCGATGGGATCGGCGACGTCGACGGCGACGGCTTCGCCGACGTCGTGGCCGGAGCGATCTTCGACGACGACAACGGCGCCGATTGCGGCATGGCCCGGGTCTACTCCGGGAAGGACGGCGCCACGGTCTTCACGTTCTACGGCGACACGGTCGACGACAACCTCGGCGGCTGCGTCACGGCGGGTTCGTTCCGGCGCTCGACTTCGCCGGATGCCCGAGTCCGGGTTACGAGGTGACGCTCTCGATCGCGAACGGGAACGGCGGTGCGTTGAGCCTGCTCTACCTCGGAGTCGGGCCGGCCTCGACCCCGATCGGAGCCGGCTGCACCCTCCTCCTCCAGGTGGTGTTTCCGTCTCCCATCGCGCTGCCGTTGTCCGGCGCCGGGGCCGGCGCCGGCGCGTTCCAGCTCTCGACGACGATGCCGAGCGGACTGGGCTCCCCGCTTTCGTTCACGATGCAGGCGTTCGTCCAGGACGCTGCGTCCGCCACCGGTTTCTCCGCGACGAACGGAGTCGAAGTCCGCCTGCCCTGAGGTCGCCTCTACATCGCGGGGGGCGGCGCGCGACCGCGACCTGGTAGGGCATCACGCGCGCTCGCGAACGGCTTCCCGGGGAGATTCATACGAAAGGAGGCTGCCGCACGCCGCGACGATCGTTCGGCCGAGGAGCTCGAATTCATCGCCACGCGTCGAGGTGCGACGCCACCCCAGGCCGATCCGGCGCACCGGCACGGGATCCGCGAATCTTCGGAGCACGATGCCCTGCGCGGCCGATCCTTCGATCTCGGCCGCGATCGTCGGGACGAGCGTGATGCCCAACCCTCCCGCCACCATCTGGACCAAGGTACCCAGGCTGCTTGCGCGGAAGTTGTCGCGCTCGCGCGCGCCATGCTCCTTGCAGATCGCCAGCGCGTGACGACGCAGGCAGTGACCTTCGTCGAGCAGAAGGACCTGATGCCGCGCGAGGTCCTCCGTGCGCAGCTCCTTCGCGGTCGCCAGCACGTGGCCTTCGGGCGCCGCGAGGAGGAACGGATCCTCGAAGAGCGGACATTGGACGAGGTCGCCCAGCTCGACGTCCAGGGCCAGGAGGACCGCGTCGAGGTCGCCGCCGCGGAGCTTCTTCACGAGCCGATCCGTGATGTCCTCGTGCAGGAAGACGTTCAACTGCGGATACTCGTGCCGCACCTGCTTCAACGCTCGCGGCAGCACGTAAGGAGCCACGGTCGGTATCACACCCAGGTGAAGATCTCCCACCAGCGGGCGATCGTGATGGCGCGCCCGCTCGACGAGGTCGTTCACGCCGACGAGGATTTCCCGCGCACGGGCGATGATCGCGCGCCCGGTCGCGGTCACGACGACGTGACGCCGATCGCGCTCGAAGATCTGGACGCCGAGCACCCGTTCGAGCTGCTGGACCTGAGTGCTCAGGCTCGGCTGGCTGACGTGGCAGAGCTCGGCCGCTTCGCGGAAGTTCAGCGTCTCCGCGAGGCGAACGATGTACTCGAGCTGGCGAAGAGTCGGCTCCATGATCGGAACAACCTATCAGCCTGAGCCCGAGAAACGATTGGACCAATCGCGACGCCCATTCGAGAATCTGCGCCATCAGTTCCCGGACCGTCATCCTGAAGCAGACTCGCTGCGAAGAGGATGAGAAGCGTGGTTGCGGAGTCGACGAATGAGGAAACGAACGTGTTCGATGACGTGTCTGGTCACGTCCTTGCTCGCGACCAGCGCGTCCGCGATCGAGGGAGTGATGGACGCCAGGACCCACGGAGCCGCGAGCATGAACGAGCAGCTCGCGCGCCTGAAGGAGTTGCTGGGTGATCGGGATCCGTTGGCCGCGCCGGCCGGCGTCGACCCGGTCGTCTGGTCCTCGTTCGTGCCGGAGGGGAACGAGCCGACGGCGGAGCGGATCGCGCTCGGACGGAAGCTCTACTTCGATCCGCGTCTCTCCAAGGACGACACGGTCGCCTGCGCCACCTGTCACGACGTGACGCGCGGCTTCACCGACCAGCGTATGGTGTCGGAGGGGATCAATGACCAGCTCGGGCGGCGCAATGCGCCGACCACACTGAACGCCGCGTTGCTGGTGCCGCAGTTTCTCGACGGCCGCGCGCGCGACGTGGATCATCAGGGTGGGATGCCGATCCTCAACTCCGTCGAAATGGGATTTCCGGACGAGGCCTCGGTGGTCGCGAAGCTCGAGACCATCGCCGAGTATCCGCCCATGTTCCAACGCGCGTACGGACGGCCGATCCACTTCGAGGACGTGGGCCGGGCG
The DNA here is from genome assembly GCA_964649825.1 of uncultured Phycisphaeraceae bacterium. GTDB lineage: Bacteria > Planctomycetota > B15-G4 > B15-G4 > JADJEK01 > CAZYQW01. The sequence goes on from CAZYQW010000110.1 coordinate 8,733, forward strand.
ATCGGAGCGTTCGAGCGAACGCTCGTATTCCTCGACGCGCCGTTCGATCGCTGGATGGCCGGAGACGAGACCGCGATCTCGGATGACGCGAAGAGGGGCTTCGATCTCTTCAATGGGCAGGCGCGCTGCGTCAGTTGTCACCCGATCCATGGAAGCAACCCGCTCGGCTCGAACATGAACTTCCACAACATCGGCGTCGCCGCGCGCACCAAGGACTTCGAGAAGCTCGCGGCGCAGGCGCTCGCGGCCCTCGCGGGCGGCGCGTCGGAGCAGAAGCTCGACGAGCTCGCGGTGGGGACGGACCTCTCCGAGCTCGGCCGGTTCATGATCACGAGGAATCGCTCCGACATCGGAGCGTTCAAGACGTCGCAGCTCCGCAACGTCGGAGTCACCGGACCGTACATGCACGACGGCTCGCTCCAGACGCTTTGGGACGTCATGGACCACTACAACAAAGGCGGCGAGGACAACCCGTTCCTCGACGGGGGGATCGAATCGCTCGCGTTGACCGACCAGCAGATCGATCAAGTCGTCGCGTTCCTCTTCGCCCTGACCGACGTGAGGCTGGCGGAGGAGAACGACGCGGCGCAGAGGTCGCAGAAGGAGCGCGCGGCGACGACGCGTCCATTCAAGGACGAGGCATTGGCGAACCGCAAGAAGCTCGGATTCGAGGCCCGGGTCATGGGCAAGCAGGAGGCGCGATGATTCGCAGCGTGGAAACCAAATACATGGAGTCGAGGGACGGATTGATCCGCGCCCTCGAGAACGTCGATCGTCGCACGTTCCTCAAGGTCTCGGCCGCGGCGCTCGCGTCGGTCACCGCGAAGGACCTCGCGTTCCCGCATGCCTTTCAACCGGTGACCGTCGAGGATGACGGCAAGCACGCGTTCCGCTTCGCGTACATCTCCGACTCGCATCTGTACGCCCGCGAGGTGAACGATCGCTTCATCCGCTCGCTCCTCCGTGCGGTCGACGACGTGAACGCGATGGACCCACCGCCGGACTTCGTCTTCTACGGCGGCGACCTCGCGCAGCTCGGCCAGGCGGCGGAGCTCGAGCTCGGCGCCAAGATCCTGAAGGAGCTGAAGGCCCCCGTGAAGATGATGGTCGGCGAGCACGACTGGTACCTCGACATGGGCGAGGCGTGGCGTGGTCTGTTCGGGTCCGACGTGTACTCGTGGGACCACAAAGGGATCCACTTCGTCGTCCTGAACAGCGTCGTCGAGGAGGACTTCTGGACCGAACGCGGCCTCTCGCCCATGGAGCGAATGAAGACGGTCGCGGGTCTCGACAACCGCAGCCAAAGCAACTTCGAAGTCGGCGCCGCGCAGCGGAGCTGGCTCGAGAAGGACCTGTCGCGATACTCGAACGACACGCCGATCATCGTCTTCTCGCACTCGCCGCTCTACCACTACTACCAGTTCTGGAACTTCTGGACGAAGGACGCGAACGAGGTCCAGGCGATCCTGAAGCGCTTCGCGAAGGTGACGGTCATCCATGGCCACACCCACCAGCTCCTCACGAACCGGATCGGCAACATCCACTTCCACGGACTCCTGTCGACGGCGTGGCCGTGGCCGTATGCGCCGGAGGGGCTTCCGGAGATGACGGTGCAGATGAATCGACCGAACCCGTTCAATCCGCACGACGGCTGCGGGGACGGCGAGGTGCGCGTCCATGCCGGCGGCCTCGTCGACAAGGTGTACGCGCTCTGGAACCGGAACCCGGTGACGGTATCGCGTGAGTACATGGTCTCGGGCGGCACGAAAGACCGTCCGAGCCACGCCAACCTGAGCTCCTACTGAGAGGGATCGAACGATGAACCTGAGAAACGGATCCCTGCTCGCCGGCGTCGCGTCGTTGGTCGCGATCGTGGTCGGGTGCACGACCGACGGTGACGAGCAGGCGAGCACGGTCGGCATCGAGGTGCTGCTCTGCGACGGTGAAACGAAGCTCGCGCTCGACGCGCCCCCGCAGGACCGCGAAGGCGGTCAAGCCGTCGCCATGGCGCTGATGAAGTCGTGGCTCGACAAGAATCCCGGCGCAGACTGGGAGGCGGACGTTCGCAAGCGCCACTTCATCGCTCCGTCGGCCGACAACGCCGAGGTCCTGGCGGACGGCCAACAAGGTCACGTCGGCGGCAACTTCACGGAGCGCGACCTTCTCGTCTGGAAACGCCAGACCGAGACGTTCGTCGTGAACGGCGCTCGGATCTTCCACGACGGCGACGCCCTCGGCAGCACGATCGCGGTCTCGTGCGACATGTGCCACCCCGACGCCTCGAACACTCACCCGGAGACGTACCCGAAGTTCCAGGTGCAGCTCGGCAAGGTCGCGTTGCTGCGCGACATGATCAATTGGTGCGTCGAGCACCCGGTCCGCGGCAAACCTCTCGAGGCGGACGGCGAGACGATGCGCGCACTCGAGGCGTACATCTACGCCCAGCGGACGGGGACGCCTCTCGAGTACGGGAAGCACTGAGCGACTCCGAGGATCGGCCTCCGGTCGCCCCACGGCAACGACATCAACCCGTCGTGGCCGGCGTCGTGTGGCCGAGCCGCTCGGGCCATCTCCAGCTCGGTCGCCACCTGATCGGGCTCCACGCAGGACTCGAGGATCACGGCGACGCGCGGCAGCCGACGCCTGAGCCCATGGAACGCCAGGATCGACCCGTAGCTGAGCGGCTCGTGGTGGCCGCGGGCGTTCAGCTCGCTCACGTGGACCTGCGCGATGCGGTCACCGAATCGGCGCAGGACCCGCGTCGCCGGCGTCATCGACGGATCGACTTGGCGGGCGTGAGCGAGGTCGAGGCAGAATCGAGCCGCCGGAAAGCGATCGAACCAGCGCTGCATGTCGCCGTCGGTGCGGCCGTCGTCCTTCCTCTTGTCCATGTTCTCGAGACAGAGCCGATCGCCGAGCGCGTCCCAGGCGGCCGGTTCCCGAATCGCATCCGGATGGAGCACGACCGGCCACCCGCGATCGACGCAGCGGGACAGGAGCTCGGCGCACCGCGCCTCGGAGAGCGTCGAGAAAGGTGCGGCTGGCGAGACGCGTCGTGCGGAGGGCACAATGATCCGCGGCGGGCGCGACGGACCTCGACAAGTCCATGACGATCGTCCGACCGCGGCTCGACGCGCGAGGCGCGGCCGGACGCAACCGATTTCGTGCGAGATTCAGCGCCCCGGGAGGCCGAGCCGGCCCTCCTCGAGGCCGGCCAACTTCGCCTCGAGCCGGGCGACGCGCGCCTCGAGCCGCTCGTTCTCCTGGGCCAGCGCCTGGACCGCGGCGGCCGAGTAGATCGTGAGGGGGTAGGGATCGACCTGGAGGATCTCCGAGCCGTCGGCGAGGAACTCGCCGCTCCCCGTGACGTGGTCGGGGAAGACGTCCTGGAACTCCTGGGCGATGACGTTCAGGTATTCGCGGTCGACGACGTCCGGATGGCCCGCGAGGTAGTCGGGTGTGTAGCGGAAGCGAACGAGGCGGACGCGGCCCAGCGTCTCCAGGGCGTCCCGGACGGTGCGGACGTCCGTCTTGATGCGCGCGTCGGAGTAGCTGAGCCAGTCACCCGCTGTGGCCTTGGACGCATTGCCCGCAACTTCGAGATCATTCGCCGTAGGGACTCGACGAATCCCGACACGGCCTCCGGGCATGAAGTAGGTCGTGGAGTTCGCTCCAGTGCGCTGGATCTCGAACTGTCCCGGCGCCGTTTCGATGATTCGGCTGCTGAAGTCGGAGGTGTCGGCGCCGAAATGGAAGTCGATGAACGGGACAGTTCCCCCCAACTCGATCCAACCGTGACCGACTGCGGTGTTCGTGCCGTTCGAGTGCTGGTTGATCAGATTGCCGTCTGTCGTGAGGACGGCGTGAGGGCCCTGCAGGACGAGCGGAGACACTCCCGGAAGACCCATGGCTCCCGTCGCGCCCGTATCCCCCGTATCCCCCGTATCCCCCTTATCGCCCTTGTCTCCCTTATCGCCCTTATCACCTTGATCCCCCTTGTCCCCCATCTCTCCCTTGGGTCCAGCCGGCCCCGGAGGCCCGCCGAACTCGTAGCGCGGAACCATCTCCGAATCGTTGGCCACCTTGATGCCGAGGAAGACTTGCGGCTGCGTCGCGAAGAGGTCCGCCGGGATCGGGGTCGTCTTGCCGACCGTGGCGTTGAGCACGCCGTTGCTCACTTGGAGCACTTGAGGCTCGAAGTAGAGCACGATGCCGGCCGCGTCATACAGCGTGAACTGGATCGGCAGGACCGAGTTGTTCACCGGCTGCCCTGCGTTGTCGCTGAGGAATGCCTGGACGTGGAAGAGAGTGGACGCGGTGCCGGTCGCGTTCAGGTGGGGCGCCAGGAGACCGAACCCGGTGGCGGCGATGAGCGGGACGAGGCCGAGCCTCATGATTCGTCGAGTCATGATGGATTGTCCTTCACGATTGATTGAACGATGGAACAGGACGGCGCGTGGTCACGCGCCGACGGTCAGGGTCAATGGGTTGGTCACGCTCGGCGCCGTGCCCGGGAACGCGGGCAGCACGATCGCCTGGGCACCAAACGCCATGCCGATGGGCACGTCCGCTGGAACGACCGCGTCGAGCGCGAGTTCGTCCTGCGCGACAAGAGGCAGGAAAGTCAGCACGTTGGGGAAGACGAGGAGGTGACCCTCGATGCCGCCGATGACCAGTCCGGGATTCGGCAGGGGGAGTCCAAGGACGAGCACCGACGTGAAGACAGGGACCGCCGAGTGGATCGTGAGCCGAGTCGGGCAGCCGGCGATCAGCGGCCTGTCGAGGGTGAGCGCCGGCGCGTAGATGAACGCGTCCGTTGCCGTGGACGAACCGAGGGAGTTCTGGGCGCGGACATCGATGCGGCCCTTGGGCGTGCCCGAGACCTGCCCACTCGGCGTCAGCACCGGCACGCCGACGTGCGTCGCGGGTCCAGTGATCGTCGCGGGGACTTCGTCGAAGAAGACCTGCAGTCCGCCGCCGAGTTGGAAGTGGGCGCCGAGGACGGTTACGGGCGTGCCACCCGCCTTCGTTGCCTTGCCGGGATCGACGCCGAAGGCGAGCGGCGGAGCGTTCGGCGTCTGCGTCGGGAAGATCGGCGCTCCCTCGAGGCGATAGCTGGTGGACTCCGCCTTCGTGGTGCTCGTCGGCAGGCCGACGAGAGCGCGCAGCGACGATTGCGTCGCTCCGGCGTCGCCCCCGGCGTGCGCCACGACGACGCGATGCGCCGTGAAGTTCTTGGACCCTGCGGCGAGGCCGCTCTGGGCATTCGCCATCTCGGCGCCAGCCAAGAGCACGCCGACCACGAGGGACATCGGATCGTGGAATCGAGACATCATTCTCCCTTCCTAGGGTTCGAGAAGCCCGGCTCCTCGCGTGCGCCGCGATGGATCGGGACCGTCGATACCCAACGCGCGTTCGCCACCTCCGGCAACGCTCCGCGTTGCTGGTCGGTTGCGGAGTCTCCGCGTTGGGCGAGAGCCTTCGCGGTTCGAATCGGACGAGAGCCGTTGGTGTCACCAGAAAAGGCGACGAATCGCGACGGCTTGACAGGAAGGTCCGCGCACGGGATCATCCGAGTCCTTCCTTGGAGGGGAGCCGGGCATGAATTTCGATCCACGGCTCGATGACTGGCTGCGCGCAGCGGGTGCGGGATCCCGCGATGCGTGGGCGCTGTGCCTGCAGGCCATCGGCCCGAACGTCCGCGCCCTGGTTCACGCGTGCCTCGCCGGCGTTCCCGGAGTCAGGGACGTGGCCGAGGACGTGACGCAGGAGGCGCTGCTGTCCCTGGCCGCGGGTTTCACCGGCTTCCGCATCGAGGACGCGGCCCAGTTCTGGGCCGTGGCACGGGGGATTGCCCGCCACAAGGTCGCGGATCACTTCCGTCGCGAGAATCGGCCGTCGCGGCGCAAGCCCCGGCTCCAAGGATCCGCGACGCATCCCGACGTGTCGACGGTGTCGGACCTGTGGAGCAAGCTGTCCGCGTCCAGCCGCTCGCCTTCCTCTTCCGCCGCGTCGCGCGAGCTCTTTCGCATTCTGATCGAGGAACTCGGAGCACTCCCCGAGCACCACCGCGAGGCGGTCGTCCTCGCGTTCTTCGAGGGTCTCAACACGACGGAGATGGGCCAGCGCTTTGGCATTTCGCGGGCCGCGGCGGCGAATCGGGTGGTGCGTGCGGTCGAGGCGCTCGAGGGACGGTGGAATCGCCGCATGGGCCGAGGGAGGGATGCGTGAGCCGTGAGGAGGACGAGGACCTGGGTCTGGCGGAGCGCGTGGACGAGGCGCTCGAGCGCCTGCGCGGCGGGGAAGCCGCCGGCTTGAGCGAGCTCGTGGGCGCGTCCGTGCCGACGCCCTTGCTTGGCCTGCGCGGCCTGGCTCCGCCGCCGAGCGAGCCGCCGCCGCCAGCGGGCGTCCAGGTGGGCCGGTATCGGCTCCTCCGCGAGCTGGGCCGTGGCGGTATGGGCGTGGTCTACGAGGCGGAGCAGGAGGGGCTTGCGCGCACCGTGGCGCTCAAGTTCATCCGGTCCGGCCGGCTCGCGGACGAGGCGGAGATCCGGCTGCTGCAGCGCGAGGCGCGCGCCTTGTCGAAGCTGCTCCACCCGGCGATCGTCCGCGTTCTCGAGGCCGGTGTCTCCGACGGCTGCCACTACGTGGCGATGGAGCGAGCGGAAGGCGTGCCTCTGACCGGTTGGCTCGCGAAGGCACCGCGCTCGCTCCACGAGCGGCTGGACCTTTTCGCCGCGCTGTGCGCCGCGCTCCACCACGCCCACGTACGCGGCGTGATCCACCGCGACCTCAAGCCCGCGAACGTCCTCGTGGACGAGACCGGCGCACCACATGTTCTCGACTTCGGCCTGGCGCGGCTCGTCGAGGGCGAGGAGTGCGGCGAGCCCTCGGCCACGCTCGCCGGCCGGTTCGCGGGGACCCTGCCGTGGATGAGCCCCGAGCAGGTGAAGGGCGGCGACGTCGACGTCCGCTCGGACGTCTACTCCCTCGGGTTGCTGCTCTACCGGATGCTGACCGGCGCCGCGCCGTACGAGGTGCCTTCCGGCAGCCCCCTCGAGGGGGCGCGCGTGATCGCCGAGCAGCCGCCGCGGCGGCCACGCGAGCTCGACCCGACGCTTCCCCTCGACCTCGAGGCGATCGTGCTGAAGGCGCTCGAGAAGAACCCCGCGCGGCGCTACGCGGGCGCCGGCGATCTGGCAGCGGACGTCGAGCGCTTCCGCCGCCGCGAGCCCGTGACCGCGCGGGTCCCGAGCCCCATCTACCGCGCGGCGCTCTTCGCGCGGCGGCGACGGGGGTTGGTGGCGGCCGTGGCCGCGATGCTCGTCCTCGCGGTGGCGTCGTTTGCTGCCGTGCTCGCGGGATTGCAGGCAGCCCGCGACGAGGCTCGCCGGACCGCGTCGGTGCTTCAACTGCTGGTGGACTCCTGGTCCCAGATCGATCCGCGCCGCGCGGGTGGCCCGAACACGGCGGCCCGCGAGCTGTTGGCGGTTTTCGTTCGGCTGGTGGAGGGGACTTCCGACCTCGAGATCGAGGCTCGGTTGCAGCTCACCCTGGGCAACGCGTTCGTGAAGTACGGGCTCTTCGCGGAGGCGGACCCGCACCTCGTGCGCGCGCTCGAGATCCAGCGCCGCTTGCACACGTCCGATCACGAGGATCTTGCCCGCGCGATCCGCAGCCTCGGCTTCCTGCGCCACGCGCAGGAACGCCACGAGGACGCGCTGCCGCTCAAGCGCGAGGCGGTCGAGATGCGCTTGCGCCTGTTCGGCGACGCGGCGCATCCCGACGTGTTGCAGAGCCGGGAAGAGCTCGCCGACCTGTTTCTGACGCAAGGCAACGTGGAGGACGCAATCGGTCTCTATCGGAGGAACGTGGAGACGCTCGAACGCGCCGCGGGAGCGTCGCCCGAGCGCCGGGCCGAGGTCCTGCTCGTGCTGGCGGAGGCGGTCGACGTCGCAGGACGACCGGCGGAGTCCCTGGAGCTGAAGGAGCGCGCGTTGACGTGCGTGGAGCAGGCAAGCTCGGTCGATCCGCTCGTGCGAGCGCGAGTCGTGAACCGCGTGGTACGGCATTGGGTGTGGGTGGAAAGGTTCGCCCAGGCGGACGCGCTGGTGCGCGCGGCGCTGGAGGAACTTGGCCCCGGCGACTCCCACCCCCTCGCGCGGAGCACGTTGCTCGACGCGCTTGCGACGCTCGAGGGTCTTCAGGATCGCCCTGACCCGGCGCTCACGCTGCGCCGCGAGCAGAGGCGGCTGCTCACGCTGGCGTTGGGTGAGGACCACCTCGAGGTGATCGACGTCCTGCAGGCGGAGGCCAGACTGCTCGCGGATTCGGGTCGGCAGGAGGAGGCCGAGACCCTGCTTCAGTACGCTTCCGTGCGCCTCGCAAGGCGTTCGGGATCAGAGCACTCCCACGCGGCGAGCCTCCTCGGAACGCAGGCCGTGTGCGCCATCGCGGCGGGGCAGCTCGAGCGGGCCGAGGAGTTGCTGAACGACGCCCTCGAGCGCTGCGGCGAGGACGGCAAGCCCGCGGAGCGGGTGCTCCTCTTGGCGCAGTCTCATGCGCTGGCGCTCGCCGCGAACGACCCAGCGCGGGCGAAGGCCGCCGCGGAGCGCGCGTTCCACGAGGCGGCCACCCGCCTCGGCGAACGCCATTCGTTGACGCAGCAGATGCTCGTCCGTTGCGGCAGCGCGAGCCTCGACGTCGGGCGTTTCGCCGAGGCCCTCGAGCGCTTCGAACAGGTGGACGATCTTGCGGGGTACCTCGGTGAGTCCTTGAGGGAGGATGGAATCGCCTTGCACCTGGGAAAGGCACGCGCCCACGAGGCTCTCGGCCGACCCGCCGAAGCGCGTCGCTTGCTCGAACGGTTGCTGCTCCTGCTTCCCCAGGAACATCCGGAAGGAGCGAACATCCGCCGCCGGCTCGCCGCGCTTCCTCTCGGCGAATGACGGATGCGCCGGCGTCCGCGACGCGGCGCGATCGGAACCTCGCCATCGAGATCTCCGAGCCCGCGGATCCCGACGTCATCCGCGCTTCGTGGAAGAGCAAGGTGCGTCGGCGCTCCGACCGATCGCCAACGAGCGCGCGGTCGACCAGGTGAAGTTCCGCGAGTGCATCCCCGATGCCCTTCTGGTGCGCATGCTCTTCGCGCGATTGCGCGACGACGCTGCGTTGGAAGCGACGATACGGCTGGCGAGGCGCGTCGATGCGACAGGGTCGGTGATCGCCGTCGATCGTCAACGCGGACGAAGCAGTGCGCCAAGACGCCAGCCTTCGCGCCGCTCTTCTTCGTGGTCGGCATCAAGGCGCATCCCACGCAGGTCCTGGGAGGCGTCCTCGTGCCCGTTCCGCGGTTGGTCTTCACCGGCCTCTCGAGCGACGCCGGCGGCGGATTCAGCCTCCCGGTGACGGCCGGAGCGACGGGGACCAAGCCTCCGGCGATCGCGCTGGTGCAGGTCCTCGTGCCAAGCGGCGGCACGGTCGAGTTCAGCAACGCGATCGAGGTCACCATCGCCCGCTGAGCGCGGGCGTCTCGAGCCGGCGAACCCGCCTCTCCCGGGACCGGTACAGCACGAACGCCGCGACGGCGCCGAGCGCCGCGCCGCCGCGAGTGCTTCCTCGGGCGAAGATCGCGCTGCCGGGAAGTCTCGAGGTTCCGTCCGCCGACGTCGTCGTCGCCCACCCCACGTTCGAGGCCCTGCGTGGCCCCCGGCCGAACTTTCCACGCAACGTCGACGATCTCGACTCGAAAATGGCGGAGCTCCGCTCCCATCGTCGTTTTGCTTCTTGACCATTGGTGTCAGCGTCTCCTGCATTCGCGAGGGAGGCGAGCGACCTAAGTTCCGGGGGGATTGTCCGATGCAGAACGAAACGTCGGCGCTGGACGAGTTGATTCAGCGTTGTCGACGTGGAGATGCGAATGCAAAACGCGAGCTCGTCGTGGCGACCTACGAGAACCTCTATCGGCACGCACGCCGTCTCATGGGGTTTCAACGGAGGAACCACTCGCTGCAAGCGACCGGCCTCGTTGGAGAGCTGATCGTCCGCTTGCAGAACCTGGATTGGGAGGGGATTCGGGACGCCGGCCACTTCCTGAAGTACTCATCGCAAGCGATGAAGACGATTCTCATGGACTATGCCAAGACGAGGAATCGAGAGAAGCGCGGCGGGGGAACCCTACCCGTGGCGTTGGATGAGATCGGCCCGGTCGTCGTGCTGTACGAACGACAGGTGGATCTCCTCGATCTCGACGGGGCGCTCCAGGATCTCGCCGCGATCGACCCGCGATCCGCGGAGATCCTGGAGATGACCTACTTCGGTCGATATCGAGCCGACGAGGTGGCGGTAGCACTCGGAGTCTCGACTCGCACGGTCGAGCGGCGGCTCGAGTTCGCGCGATCGTGGTTGCGGGGACGGCTCCGCGGGAAGGGAAGCCGATCGTGAACTGGGAACTGGTGGTGGACGTGTTCGGGGAGGCGCTCGAACACGAAGTCGAATCGCGGGACCGTTTCGTGCGCGAGAGATGCGCGAATCACGAGAGTGAATATCGTGAGGTCCTCCGGCTGCTTCAGTTGCACCGGGACGACGAGTTCCTTCGGCCTCCGGAGCCCGAAGCCCTGCCGCCGCCCCCTTACCTGGGGGCGGACCGGCGGCTCGGCGACTTCGAGCTGATCGAGGAGATCGGCTCGGGCGCGACGGCGCGTGTGTTTCGCGCGCGGCAGGTCTCGCTCGAACGGGAAGTCGCGCTGAAGGTGCTCGAGCCCGAGAGCCGGGTTTCGAGGTCGGCGAGCGAGCGGTTCCGGCGGGGTGCGTCGGCCGCGGCGCGCCTGGAGCATCCGAACGTCGTTCCCATCTTCTCCGTCGACGAGCAGCACGGCGTCCACTTCTTCGCGATGGGTTTGATTCGCGGGGAGACGCTGGAGCATCGGCTCGAGCGAGCGCGCGTCCTGAACGAAGCCGGTGATTTCGACGCGTTTGGCGAGCTTCGCATCGCCTGGGTCGCGCGCGTGGTCGAGAAGATCGCGCGAGCGCTCGAGGTCGCCCACGTCGCAGGGCTGGTTCACCGCGACGTCAAGCCCGGCAACGTGCTCATCGATGAAGAAGGAGAGCCGCACGTCGTCGACTTCGGTCTCGCGCACGAGCTCGATCGGGAGAGCCTCGATCAGACCGGCATGCTGTACGGCACTCCGTTCTACATGAGCCCCGAGCAGGTCGGCGGCGATTCGTCAGGGATCGACGCGCGAACGGACGTCTTCGCCATCGGCGTGGTTCTCTACGAGATGCTCACACTGGAACGACCGTTCGACGGGGCGAACCATTTCGAGCTGATCCGAGCGATCGAGCGGAGCGAGCCCGTGCCGGTGCGCGAGCGCCGGGCCGACGTGCCGCGCGATCTCGAGGTCGTCTGCCACAAGGCGCTCGAGAAGGATCCGAAACGCCGCTACCAGAGCGCGCGGGAGCTCGCCGATGACCTGGAGCGGTTCCGGAACCATCGTTCGATTCGCGCCAAGCCGCCGACCTTGGCCGACCAGACCGAGAAGTTCCTGCGTCGGCGTCGCGTCGAGGTCGTGGTCGTGGCGATCGTCCTCGCGTTGCTCGTCGCCGTCTTCCTCGTCACTTGGACCATGAACGAGCGCGAGCGCCTCGAGCGAGAGATTGCACCGATCGAGCGCTTCGTGGATTCCGGCTGGAGGTTCGACCTGTCGGAGCTCAAGCACGTGCAACGCGCGATCGATCGGCTCGACCCCCAGCACTTGTCAACGGCGCGCACGCAGCTCGTCGCGGACGCGCGCACGAAGCTCGCTGACGTGCGCACCGAGTTGGAGAGTCGTATGGGCCGGGTCCTGGAGCGTGGCTTCGAGGCGGCGGCGTTCAGCGTCGGCTCGGACGAGGAGGACGCGCCGAGTCTCGGGGACGTCGTCCTCGGAGCCCTCGTAGGCGAGGAACGGAACGATCCGGAGTCCTTGAACGACTTGCTGAACCCGCGTCTCACCATCGACACCGAGCCCGGCGCGACGGTGCGGCTCTTCCGCAATGCACCGTCCACGGGGGTCGTCGTCGGCGATCCGATCGAGCTCGGGAGCGAAGTGAAGTCGAAGCCGATCCCGCCCGGCTACTATCGCATCCACGTGCGCGCACCGGACGGCCGGTCGAACGAGCTGACCCGAGTCATCGTGACGCCGCGCAAGGGGCACGAATTCACGGTGCCGCTGCGGGCGATCGACGAGGTGACGAGGGACATGGTGCTCGTCGCGTCCGGGCCGTTCGTTTTCGGCATGGGAGAGAATGACGAGAACTACGGCGAAGGAGCGGCGAATCTCGCCGATGCGTTCTGGATCGATCGCAGCGAGGTCTCGAACGCCGAGTATCGGAGGTTCGTCGAAGAGACCGGCTACCCGCCTCCACGGCATTGGAAGGGTCGCTACGACGCGAGCTGGGGACCACTTCCCGTCGTGAACGTGTCCGCGGACGACGCCGAAGCGTACGCCCTGTGGGCCGGCAAGCGCCTGCCGACCGCGTGGGAGTGGCAGCGCGCGGCGCGCGACACGGACGGCCGCCGATACCCGTGGGGAAGCGACGGCACCGACCTTGCGAATCGTGCCGTGATCGGCCCGAGCGACATCACGCAAGCGATCGGCACCGGACGCTACGACGACGCGGTCTGGTCCCTCTATGCGTCCAAGGTCATGGCGGTCGATATCGAGACCCTTGATCGGAGCCCGGTTGGTATGCTCCATTCCCTTGGGAACGTGAAAGAGTGGACGGAGACCAGATTCCGCGAAGCCCAACCGGACGGAACCACCCTGGTGATTCCGCGTCAGCGGCTCATCTTGGGAGGTTCCTGGACCTTGCCTCCGGAGCTTTGCCAGCTCGTCTCCTACTCACCTGCGCCGGCCAGCTTGCTGGAGTACTCGATCGGATTCAGGTGCGCTCGCAGCGCTGATCGTCAGTGACGGAAACTCGGACGAGACCACGGAGAGCGAATGAAGCCAGACCTCGCGCGAACCAATGCAACTCCGAACCAAGGGGCCGAGCACCCGATCATCGTGCGATTGGGATGGTCCTATCCGCTCTGCAAGATGGACGACGCCGTGCGCGCGGACTCGAACGAGAAGATCAACGCGTATCTCGATGGCGTGATCGACGGGGGATACCTCGCGGAGATCAAGAAGGGAATCGAGTTCGCCTCCTTCACGCCGTTCTGCGAGCATGAGCTCTTCGCGGCCGTCGACGCTCAGATCGCGCGTTTGAACCACGCTTACCGGCTCAAGACGAAATCGAAGGAGCCTTTCCTCTCTCCGATGGAACGGGTCGCGACCGGCACACCGGACGTGGGCTACCTGCATTACGTGTACATCGACGGAAAGAGCGTTTGCGTCGGACAGCTCGCGCTCTACCTGGCCGGCGCGATCGATCCGGCGACGAGCCGGAAGGCGCCGGCCGAGCCGTGGGGATACGACCTGAAGAGTTGGAAGGTCCAGTTCTGGCTCGGGATCGGACCGAAGCTGACGGCGGGCGGCCCGACGCTCCACTCCTGAGCCCGGACGATTCAGTGCGCCAAGACGGGCGGAGACGCCCTTGGCGGAAAGGACCTGTGGATGAAAGATCCACCCAGATAATTGTCGGTTCGATCTGGTAGCCACCCGGGCGGCGGATGGAGGTAACGCCAGCCGTCGAAGC
>CAZYQW010000111.1:0-42395 GCA_964649825.1 uncultured Phycisphaeraceae bacterium
ATCGGGCCGCGCCGAGCGAGTTTCGCAGCGAGCCGCCCACGCATCCCCCAACCAAAGCTCCCCAACGCAACCCCTTCGCCCGCACCCCGAGCGAGGACTGTCCGAGCGAACGCGGCCCGATCGACCCGCTCCGCCCGCCCGCCCCCGTGATCCGCACTCTCGTCGTGCTCACGCGAACACTCGGACGCGTTCATCGCGACCGCTTCACCTCGGCGAACAAAAACGGAGGAAGGGGGCAGTCGATCCCCTCCGCGATCGCACGCAGGAGCTCCGCCTCTTCGACCGCGACGTGGCCGTCCACGAAGGCGACCGACGCGCACGCTTCGATGACGTCCCGCTTGACGACCGGTGCCGCCGCATCGATACGATCGAGCGCCACCGCGAGCTCGGCGACGCCGCACGAGGAGCGCGGGAGGATCGCGGGTCGCGGGCCGCGCCAGTCGAGGTGCCCGGCGCCGTGGTCGTACGCGAGCTCCCTGTCCGCATCGACCTCGCTTCCCGCGTGCGCGAGCGCCGACAGCAGGACGCGGCACTCGGCGGCGAGCGAGTGGACGTGGCGGTGCTCGATCTGGATCTTCGGCGCGCCGCGGTACACAGCGTCGAGGTGCCGAACGAGAACCCGCTCGAGCGCGAACTCGAAGAGCGTGGTCCTCCGGTCGGCGCGGACGACGCGAGCCACGAGGTCGCGGAAGCGCTCGTAGCGCTGCGCGCTCATCCGTCGCAGTCCGGGCAGCGCGAGATCGAGCACGGGGAGCCGCTCCGCGTCGTCGAGCGCCGAGACGGCGGGGGCGACGGTGGTCAGCGCCGCGTGCGCCTCGGCGTCGTCATCCGCGATCAGCGCGACCTGCCTCGACCGGACCGCCGCGTCGCCGGCGTCGAGCAGGAGCGCGAGAGCGACGGCCCGCGCGCCGTCGGGGTCCTGGATCCGTTCGTGGACGGCGGGATCGAGCTCCCGCAGCAGCGAGCTCGCGTAGAGGAGGTGGGCGGCCGTCGGTCGCCCGACCGATTCGATGACGTCCTTCGGCGACACGCCCGGCGGCGCGAATCCCGTCGCGAGCCCCGGCCCGGCGCGGGTCGCCGCGCCGCCGCGCGCCGAACGCAGCTCCTCATCGATCCGGATCGGGTGGCGTCGCTCGATCGCCGCGATCCGGTCCGCGATCGGTGGGTGGGTGGCGAAGAGGTTCATGAAGGACCGCTCGACGGCCGCGCCGAAGAACATGTGGCTGCAATCCGCGGCGAGCGGCGAGCGGAGCGTTGCGTGGGCCGGGTGCGCCGCGATCTTCCGGAGCGCGCCGGCGAGACCGTTCGGATAGCGCGTGAACTGAACGGCCGACGCGTCCGCGAGGAACTCTCGCTGCCGCGAGACCGCGGCTCGGATCATTCCCGCGAAGAAGCTCCCGATCCAGCCGACGAGCAACAGGCCGCCGCCCGCCATGACCAGGAGAGCGGGCGTCCCGCGGCCGCGGGACGAACGTGAATAAGAGGAGGCGCGGAGCAACAGGTACCCGATCGTGCTCAGGCAGGTGATGCCGAACAGCGTGCCGAGGAGCCGGATGTTCAGGCGCATGTCGCCATTGAAGACGTGGCTGAACTCGTGCGCGATCACGCCCTGCAGCTCGTCGCGGTCGAGCTGCTCGATCGTGCCGCGCGTCACGCCGATCACCGCGTCGTCGGGTGCGTAGCCGGCGGCGAACGCGTTGATGCCCTTCTCCGTCTCGAGCAGGTAGACGTCCGGCACCGGCACGCCCGACGCGATCGACATCTCCTCGACGACGTTCAACAGACGCCGTTCATCGGGCTCCGTCGTGTCGGGCGGGATGCGCCGTCCGCCCAGGCTCTCGGCCACGCGCCGGCCGCCGTCGCTGAGCACGATCACGCGGTAGAGCGAGGCCGAACCGACGACGATCAGCATGAACGCCGCGACCTGGAAGAAGAGCTTCGGGCTCCAGATCTCGAGCCGGGGCGCGCCGGACGACGACCAGTGGAGGATCCCGATCAGGACCGCGTACGCCACGAAGACGAGCCCGACCACCGCGAGCCCGAACGTCGCGACCAACCGTGCGGTCTTCCGGCGCGCGCGCTCTTGATGCTCGAAGAAGTTCAACCGGGACCGCCTCGGCTACCCGGCGTACATCTGCAGGTCCGTGCCGACCCGGTCCGCGATGTCGAGACAGGTCGCGAGGTGGGGATGGCGCACCATCACGTGCCCGTCGGAAAGAAGCGTCGCCTTCCAGTTGCGACGCGCTGCGCCGATCGGGAGGAGCTCGACCGAGACGATGTGCGGCCCGAACCGATGGAGGAGCGAGTCGAGCCCCTCGATGCGGCGGATCCGCCCTTCGCCCATCGCGCGCTTGAAGATCACCGCCGAGTTGTACTTCCGTGTGATCGGTTGCGTGAACCGCCCGTGGCAGACCGCCTCCGCCCAGCCGCGGTAGAGGTCGAGGTCGGACGCGATGTTCATGATGTCGACGGTGCGCGCTCCGGGCGGGCGGCAGGCGATCTCGCCGAAGACCGCGTCGCCGCTCGGGGTGTGGAACCACTCCATGTGCGTGAACCCGTCGCGGAAGTTCAACGCCTCGAGCACGGCGTGCCCCAGCTTGCGCCCCACCTCGAAGTCGGGACGATCGACGTCGCGCAGGGTGACGGTCTGCGGGCTGATCCACTGGACGGTGCGGCCGATGAGCGGCTTCGGCCGGTACCACGAGATGTTGAAGAAGACCGGCCGGCCGCCGATGCAGATGGTGTCGAACGTGTACTCCTCGCCTTCGATGAACTCCTCGACGGACACCTCGGGGACGTGAGCGGTGAGCTTCAGCGCCTCGTCGAGCTCGTTCTTGTCGTTGCACCGGTAGGTATCGGCCGACCCCGCGCCCGCGATCGGCTTGATGATGAGCGGGAACCCGATCCGCTCGGCCGCGGCGCGGCAATCCTGCTCGGTCTTGCACGACGCGTGGCGCGGCGTCCGAACGCCGGCCCGGTCGAGCGCGAGCTTCATCTTCTCCTTGTCGCGGAACGGGATCGTCTCCTCGACCGTCATGCCGGGCGTGCCGAGCGCTTGGCGCAGGCGCGCGGCCAGGATCATCAACGGTTCCCAGAGGCACTCCACGCGGTCGATCTGCACGCCCTTCTCGCGGACCTCCGCCTGGATCGCGGCGATTGCGTCGGTCTCGTTCCAGAGCGAGCGGACCTGGAAGTACGCGAAGAGCGCGTCGCGGCACCGCTTCGGCAGGCTGCCCGGCGGCGCCTCGCCGACGCCGAAAACGCGCGCGCCGACGGCGGCGAGCCCCTCGGTGAACCAGACCATTTCGACCGGGTAGCCCGGCGACAGCATCAGGACGTTCATGCCAGCTCCACGCGAACAAGAGTCACGAGCCTTTGAAGCGCCTCGGCCACCACCGCCGTCTCTTCGTGCCGCAGGATGACGAAGCCCTCGCCCTCGTAGCTCGAGGACTTCGCCTGACCCGCCCGCGGCAGCTTCACGTCGACCACGAGCGCGCCGAGTTCGCGCTGGGCCTGATCGAGACCGTGGACGTTCGCCACGCGACCCTGCCCTTGACCACGCAGGTACGCGGCGCCGACCGCGTAGCGTCGCGCGGGGGGATCGAACTCGCCCGTGACCACGAGGCGCGACCACGCGGCGTACATGTCGGTGCCGTGCGCGTACGAGAGCAGGGTCGTGAACTGGGCCCCTGGCGGACGCGCGCCGACCTCGGAGATCGCGACCGACCCGTCGGTGCGCCGGAACCACTCCATGTGCGCGAGCCCCGTCCTCAGCCCCAGGGCCTTGAGCGCGGCCGGGCCGACGCGGCGGATCGTCTCGTACTCCGGCCCGCCGATGTCGCGCGGCAGGAGCACGCACCACTGGATCCAGTCGTTCTTCATCACCTCGAGCGGGCCCGGCCGGTAGCGGCTGATGCTGTGCCACGTCGCGTCGCCGTTCACCATCACCGCGTCGAACGAGTGCTCCTCGCCGAGGATGAACTCCTCGAGGAGCATCGGGTTCCTCGCGTTCGGCGGAAACGCGCCAAGCGCCTCCTTGAGCTGCTGGGGCTGATCGAGACGGAACGTGTTGACCGCGCCGGCCCCCGCCGCCGGCTTCATGATGATCGGGAAGCCGACCTCCTCGATGAACGCCTTCACCTCGGCCGGGCTGGTCGCGAGGCGGTGGCGCGCGCACGGCAGACCTGCCTCGCGCAGCGCGTCCTTCATCGCGGACTTGTCGCGGAAGCGGATCGCGGCGGCCGGCGTCAGCCCCGGGAGCCCGAGCTTCGCGCAGGCCTCGGCCAGCGGAACCTGGAGCTGCTCGAGCACGCCGATCAACCGATCGACCGGTCCCTTTTGCTTCGACAGCCCGCGGACGGCGGCGACCAGATGGTCGGCGTCGAGCGCGTTCTCCACCTGCCAATGCGCACCGAGGCGGTCCTTCAGATCATCGAACCGATCGATCGGATCCTGGCTGATGAGACTGACCGCGACGCCTTCGAGCCGCGTCGCCGCGGCAAGGAAGCGGAGCGACGTCTCGAAGCGAAACGGGACGACGAACGCAACGTGAAGCATGAACTCCTCCGGGGACGCGCCGATCGTACGAGATCCCATGGAAGGGGGCCAGATGTCCAGACCACCTCCCGACGCCGAGCCGGTGGTCCTGGGGTCCGATGCCGTGGTCGACCGACCTCGACGATCACTCGACGGGATAGGGGCCGTCGCTGAAGGTCTCGGCGTGGTAGCCCTTCGCGCCGACGGCGCGCGCGAGCGGGCTGAGCAGATCCCCGCCGGAGGCGATCCGGGACAGGACGGACTCGAACTCGTGGCGGGGGCGCCAGCCGAGCTCGTCGCGGGCGCGGGCGTTGACGTAGACGCGATCGATGGAGGGGAACATCCGCCAGCCGCGAGCGGCGTAGAGTTCCTCGTAGGCGGGGAAGCAGCGCCGAACGACGCGCGGGGCATCGGTGGCGAGGTCGGAGAGATCGCCGGGTTGGAACGGGCTCGTGGCGCTGATGATGTACTTGCCGAAGCCGATCGAGGCGGCGCGTTCCAGCGCCGCGAGGTGGGCGGAGACGACGTCTTCGAGGTCGGCGCGGCGATAGAGGAGCTCGTTCAGCTTGGCGTTCGCGTCGGCGTAGGCGTCGCGGGTCTCCTTGCCGTCGTCGGCCTCGGGGAAGAAGCGGGAGGTGCGGAGGATGAGGCAGGGGAGGCCGCGGTCGCGGGCGAAGAGCTCGCACAGGTCCTCGGCGGCGGTCTTGGTGACGCCGTAGACGTTCTTCGGGACGGGGGGGACGGACTCGGTGATCCACGCGGCGGGCGCGCCCGCCGCCGGCGAGAGGGCGCGGCCGAAGGCGCTGGTGGTGCTGGTGAAGACGAAGGCGCGGACTCCGGCGGCTCGGGACTCCTCGAGAAGGTTCAACGTTCCGGTGACGTTGGTGTCGACGAACTGTTGGCGCGTGTGCGTGACGACGTGCGGCTTGTGGAGCGTCGCGGTGTGGAGGACGGCGTCGACGCCGTCCACGGCGCGCTCGACGACGGCGCGGTCGGCGACGGAGCCGACGATCCGGGTGAAGGGGGATTCCAGGAGGTCGAGACCGATCGCTTCGTGGGGCGAGTCGGCGAACGTGCGCATCAGTCCCTCGCCCAGGTGTCCGGCGCTGCCGGTGACGAGGACGCGCATCGCCCTACTTGCTCGACGGCGGAGCGAGCATGCGCGAGAGCTCGTCGTCGCCCGCGCGGTCGCGGTTCGCGCGCGCGTCGGCGAGGAACTGGATGAACGGCGCGTCGTCGGCGAGGGTCGCGCGGAGGAACGTGCCGACCACGACGCCGGTCTTCGGGTTGATCGCGACGTACGCGGGTTGCGCCACGGTGGCGACGAGGTCCTCCTCCCACGTCTGGTACGTGGAGCGGTTCACCTCCGAGTGCAGGCGCGCTTCGACGAAGTTCTCGAGTTGGTCGGCGACCGCCGGCCGAGGGAAGACTTTCTTCTCCATCCTCCTGCAGTTCACTCACGTGTGGCCGGTGAAGTTGATGAGGAGCAGCTTGTCCTGCTGGCGCGCGGACTCGACCGCGGCGACGAGGTCGTCGAGCACGATCTCATGGCGGGTGCGCGTCGATTCGCCGCCGCCCGTCCCGTTGTCGTTGCTGGTCCAGAGCCGCTCGCTCGAGTAGGGCGGGATGATCGCGGTGGTCAGGCTGTCCATCTCGAAGCCGAGCACGCCGAGCCCGAGGTAGAACGACATCAGCACGCTGCCGAGGCCGCCGAGCATCCGCACCGACCCGATCCGCTCCGTGGCCTCGCCCTCGAGCTTGATGATGCCGAGGAGGAACAGGCCGGCGACGAGCATGATTCCCATGCAGAGGGCGAGGAACACCTCGCGCGAGAGGATCCCCCAGCCCCAGACGAGGTCGGCGTTCGAGACGAACTTGAGGCAGGCGGCGAGCTCGATGAAGCCGAGGAACACCTTCAACACGTGCATCCACTCGCCGGCCCTCGGCATCCGCTGCATGCGGCCGGGCATCAGCGACAGGAAGACGAACGGCAGGGCCATCGTCAGGCCGAAGACGCCCATGCCGAGGACGATGCGCGTGTAGCCGCCGGTGGTGCCGCCGACCGACAGCAGCGAGCCCACGAACGGTGCGGTGCAGGTGAACGAGGTCACGACGAGCGTCGCCCCCATGAGGAAGACGCCGACGAGCCCGCCCTTCGTCGAGGCCTTGCCCGCCGCGTTCATGAGGAAGCGCGGCGGCTGGAAGTCGATGACGCCGAACAGCACGAGCGCGAAGAAGAAGAAGAGCGCGCCGATGACGAGGTTCGTGAGCGGCGCCTGAGCGAATGCGATGATCGGCTTGCCGAGCAGGAGCCCGATCAGGATGAAGATGACGACGATGCCCGCGCCGTAGGCGAGCGAGAGCGGCAGAACGCGCCCCTCGCGCGCGATCGCCTGCTTCGTGAAGAAGGAGATCGTGATCGGGATCATCGGATAGGTGCATGGCATCAGCAGCGTGAAGACGCCCCAGAAGACGGCGAGGGCGAGGAACGCGCCGAGCGAGCTCTCCGCGGGCGTCTCGCTCGGCGGCGGCGCGCCCGCGGTCGGCTCGGTCGCCGACGCGGGTGGCCGCGCCGTCCCGGCCACGACCGTCAGCCCGACCTGGAGCGGGACGTCGAACATCGTGCAGCTCGAGTCGTCGCACGTCTGGCCGCGGAGCATCCCCGACAGCGCGATGACGCCCGGTGCCGTTCCGGCCGGGACGAGGAAGTCCTGCTCGAGCAGGACGTCGCCGTGGAACAGGTGGACGTCCTCCTCGAACACCTCGTCGTACTTCACCTCGGGCTTGGGGAACCGGAGCGCGCCGGCCGCCTCGAGCTTGCCGCCGGCCGTGAGCTCGAGCGACGTCGGGAGCCCGGCCGGCGAGTCGGGGGAGTAGGCGTGCCGGCCTCCCGCGACGCGCATCATGATCTGCACCGTGACCTTTTCGCCGGCCCGCGCCTCCGCCGGCCGGACCGCGACGTCGACGCCGAGGTCGGCGCTTCGATACTCCGTCGGCTCGGGAAGCGGGACGGCCGGTTCAGGGCTTCGACCCGTCGCGCCGTCGCCGATCGCGAGGGTCGCCTGGAACGTCGGGTCCTCGAGGACGCAGCCGTTGTCGTCGCACGCCTGCAGGTGGATGACGCCCCTCACGGCGACCGGCGCGCGAGCGTCTTCGCCGACCACGAATTCCTGGCGGAACTCGACGGCGCCTTCGTGGTAGTGGACCATCACCTCGAAGACGTCGTCCCACTTCTTCTGTGGCGGCGTGAACGCGAGGGCACCGCGCGGCGAGAGCCCTTCGTGCTCCTGGAACTCGATCTCGGTCGGCGATCCGCCGCCCTCCGGCGTGTCGACCGAATAGATGTGGTAGCCGGGCGCGACGTTCGCGGAGATCACCAACGTCACGACGCCACCCGCGCGGGCCGAGGCCGGCTCGAACTCGGCGCGGACCTCGACCAAGCCCCGCCCGGCCGCATCGACCGAGAGAGCGGTGCAGGCGACGAACAGCAACGCTAACAGGGTCTTCGGCATGTGACCTGGGTCCCCGGGTCGAGAAAAGTGGAAGCGAGCCATGATACGAGCGGAGCGCGCCATCGATACGGAGCTTCTTCGCAGGGGGCCGAGCGGGCCGAGGGCTGGGGCTCGGGCGGAACGGAGGACCGAGTCCAGCTCCTCCCGGAGGCGGCGGCGGAAGAAGTTCGCGACAGCGGCGGTCAAAGCCGCCGGCGAAGTGGTTGGCGGTTCAGGTGGGACGTCGATCCGTCTATACTCGGCCGTCTTTGTCCGGAGACCCTCACATGCCCCATGCAGTCATCGTCAGCGCCACCCGGACCCCGATGGGTCGGTTCCAGGGCGCCTTCGCGTCCCTCCGTGCGCCGGAGCTCGGCGCGATCGCGATCGAAGAGGCGCTGAAGCGCGCCAGGGTCGAGAAAGGGGACGTCGAGGAGGTGATCTTCGGTCACGTGCTCCAGGCCGGGGTCGGGCAGAACCCGGCTCGCCAGGCGGCGCGCCGCGCCGGCGTCCCGGACTCGGTCGGGTCGGTGACGATCAACAAGGTTTGCGGCTCGGGGCTGAAGGCGGTGATGCTCGCCGCGCAGGCGATCCGCGCCGGCGACGCCAAGGTGCTCGTCGCGGGCGGCATGGAGTCGATGACGAACGCGCCGTACCTGCTCCCGTCCGGTCGCGCGGGAGCGCGCCTTGGCCACACCCAGCTCCTCGACGCGATCGTCCACGACGGGCTGTGGGAGATCTACCACGACTACCACATGGGAAACACCGCGGAGAACGTGGCCGAGCGCTACGAGATCTCGCGCGAGATGCAGGACGAGTTCGCCGTCCGGTCGCAGCAACGCGCGGTCGCGGCGTGGGAGGCCGGGAAGTTCGACGAGGAGATCGTTCCCGTCGCCGTGCCGCAGCGGAAGGGCGACCCGATCGTCGTCGCCCGGGACGAGGGTCCCCGCGCCGACGCGACGGCCGCCGGGCTCGGCAAGCTGCGCCCCGCGTTCAAGAAGGACGGCACGGTGACCCCGGGCAACGCGTCGACGATCAACGACGGCGCGGCGGCGGTCGTCGTGATGGAGGAGAAGGAGGCCGAGCGCCGCGGGCTCACCCCGCTCGCGCGGATCACCGGCTACGCGACGGGCGGCACGGCGCCCGAGTGGGTGATGATGGCGCCGGTCGAGGCGGTGAAGAACCTGAGCCGGAGGAACGGGCTCGAGGTCGCCGACTATGGGCTGATCGAGGTGAACGAGGCGTTCGCGGCGGCGGCGGTCGCGGTCGGGCGCGAGTGCGGCTTCGACGCCGAGCGGACGAACGTGAACGGCGGCGCGATCGCGCTCGGCCACCCGATCGGCGCGTCGGGCTGCCGCATCCTCGTCACGCTGCTCCACGCGATGGTCGATCGGAGCGTGAAGACCGGCCTCGCCACCCTCTGCCTCGGCGGCGGCAACGCCGTCGCGCTGTCCGTCGACCGCGGTTGATCCGCCCCCACGCCCGGGCCAACGAGCAACGAACACGGAGAGGGATTCCATGACGCACCTGAAGAGCGTCGGTGTCGTCGGCGCCGGCACCATGGGGAACGGCATCGCCCAGGTCTTCGCGACCCGCGGCTTCGAGGTCACCCTCGTCGAGGTGGACGACGCGACGCTGAACCGCGGCATGGCGTCGATCGAGAAGAGCCTCGGCAAGCTCGAGGCGAAGGGGCGGCTCGGCGACCAGACCGCCGCGGCGGTGCTCGCGCGGCTGAAGAAGTCGGTCCAGCTCACCGACCTCGCCGCCTGCGACCTGATCGTCGAGGCGATCACCGAGCGCGAGTCGATCAAGCTCGAGGTTTGGCGCGAGATCGACCGCATCGCGAAGAGGGACGCGATCTTCGCCTCGAACACCTCATCGATCTCGATCACGCGGATCGCGGCGGCGACGTCGCGCGCCGACCGTTTCATCGGGATGCACTTCATGAATCCCGTGCCGCTCATGAAGCTGATCGAGGTGATCCGCGGTTACGACACGTCCGACGCGACGCTCGCCACGATCCTGGCGCTCTCCGAGACGCTGGGCAAGACGCCGGTCCAGGCGAACGACTACCCCGGCTTCGTGGCGAATCGCATCCTGATGCCGATGATCAACGAGGCCGTGTTCGCGCTGATGGAGGGCGTGGCGAAGGCCGAAGCGATCGACGAGATCATGAAGCTCGGCCTGGCGCACCCGATGGGGCCGCTCCGCCTCGCGGATTTCATCGGCCTCGATACATGCCTGGCGATCCTCGAGGTGCTCCACCGCGAACTCGGGGACGACAAGTACCGCCCATGTCCGTTGCTGCGCAAGCTCGTCGAGGCGGGTCACCTCGGCGACAAGACGGGGCGCGGGTTCTACCCCCACGACCGCTGATCGAAAGCCGAGGCTCGATGGACTTCAACCTGCCCGACGAGCACCAGGCGCTCCAGGCCGCGGTGCGGAGGTTCGCCGACGAGGAGATCCGCCCCGTCGCCGACGAACACGACCGCGCGGGTCGGTTTCCGCTCGCGCTGGTCAAGAAGGCGGGAGCGCTCGGTTTCCTCGGCGTCACCCTCCCGAAGAAGTACGGCGGGACCGATCTCGGCAACCTCGGCGGATCGATCGTGACCGAGGAGATTTCGCGCGCCTGCGCTTCGACCGGCGTCACGGTGTCGGTGCACAACTCGCTCGTCGGCACGCCGATCCGCAAGTTCGGGACTCCGGAGCAGAAGCGGCGCTACCTGCCGAGGCTCGCGAGCGGCGAGTGGTTCGGCGCCTACGCCTTGACCGAGGCGAACGCAGGGTCGGACGCTGCGAATCAATCGACGCGTGCCGAGAAGCGCGGCGACCGCTACGTCCTGAACGGAACGAAGATGTGGATCACGACCGGGGCGTACGCCGACCTGTTCGTGGTCTTCGCGCGCACCTCCCTCGAGGATCCGAAGAAGAAGGCGCGCGGAGTGACGGCGTTCCTCGTCGAGAAGACGTTCCCCGGCATTCGCCCCGGCAAGCACGAGGAGAAGCTCGGGATCCGCGCGTCGTCGACGACCGAGCTCGTCCTCGAGGACTGCGAGGTGCCGGAAGAGAACGTGCTCGGGGAGGTCGGGCGCGGATTCCGGATCGCGATGGACACGCTCGACGGCGGGCGGATCGGCATCGGCTCCCAGGCGCTCGGGATCGCCGAGGCCTGCCTCGAGGCCTCGCTCTCGTACGCGGAGCGGCGCGAGCAGTTCCAGCGGCCGATCGCCGCGTTCCAGGCGATCCAGTGGAAGCTCGCGGAGATGGCGACGGACATCGAGGCGGCGCGTCTGCTCGTGCGGCGCGCGGCGTGGCTGCGCGACCGCGGGGAGCCGTGTTCGCTCGCCGCGTCGATGGCGAAGCTGCACGCCTCGGTGATGGCGAACCGAGCCGCGGAGGAGGCGGTCCAGATCCACGGCGGCATCGGATACACGCGCGAGTACCCGGTCGAGCGGTTCATGCGCGACGCGCGCATCACCGAGATCTACGAGGGGACCACGGAGATCCAGCACCTCGTCATCGCGCGTCAGCTTTTGAACTCGCGGTGACCCGGCACGTGGTCGACGCAATGGATCTCTTGGATCGTGCCCTGGCGAACGACCGGCGGGCCCTTTCCCGCCTCCTGACCTGCGCCGAGAACCGCGATCCGTCGTTCGCCGCCGTCCACTCGCGGCTGTTTCCGCGGATCGGCCGCGCGATCCGGGTCGGCTTCACCGGCCCGCCCGGCGCGGGGAAGAGCACGTTGGTCGAGGCGTACGTGATGTGCCGCCGCGAGCAGGGCGAGACCGTCGCGGTGGTCTGCGTCGACCCGACGAGCCCGTTCTCGGGCGGTGCCCTCCTCGGCGATCGGGTCCGGATGAGCCGGGTCGCGATGGATCCCGGCTGCTTCGTGCGGTCGATGGCGAGCCGCGGGTCGTTCGGCGGACTTGCGCGGATGACCGACGAGGTGGCGGACGTCTTCGACGCGGCCGGTTATGATCGGGTCGTCTTGGAGACGGTCGGCGTCGGCCAATCCGAGATCGATGTCGCGCGATCCGCGGACGTCACCGTCGTGGTCCTCGTGCCGGGCGCCGGCGACGCGGTCCAGGCGATGAAAGCCGGGCTCATGGAGATCGCCGATGTCTTCGTCGTGAACAAGGCGGATCGTCCCGGCGTGGAGCGGGTGGTCGCCGAGCTCGAAGAGATGCTTCACCTCCGCTCCAGCGAGAGTCGCACGCCCGCGATCGTGCAGACCGTCGCGAAGAATGGAGAGGGCGTGACCGAGCTCGACCGATGCATCGAGGCCCACGTGGCGGAGATCCGAGCGTCCGGCGAGCTGGAACGGAAGCGCAGAGCGCACGTGGCGCTGAAGGTCCGCCGCATCGTCGAGGATCGGCTCCGTCGCGAGCTCTTCGACGGGCGTGGGCTCGACGCACGTGTGCACGAGGCTCTGGCCGAGATGGCGGGTCGTTCGCCCTACGAGGTCGCGGCGTCGTTGGTCGACGAGGCGGGCCTGCTCGTCAGGCCCCGCTCCGCGGCTCCTGACGACGAAGCGGATCGTTAGCGAGCCGGCGGACGAGTCCCCGGCGAGCGGATGAGAGAATGTGCGAGCTCGATCGTCGAGCGATGAACGTGAGACAACGGAGGATGAGCGCGTGACGACGTCGAACCGAACCGGTGAGAGCGATGCGACCGCGGCCGCGGGTCCGTCGAGGACGCGTGAGGCGGGCGAGCTGCACCAACGCGAGACGCGCTTCAGGAGCCTCTCCGGAAACGAGCTGAAGCCGTACTACACCTCGGCCGACGTGAAGGACCAGGACGAGAAGCGCGACCTCGGCGAGCCGGGGAGCTATCCGTTCACGCGGGGCATCCACCAGACGATGTATCGGGGGAGGACCTGGACGATGCGTCAGTTCGCCGGCTTCGGCACGGCGCGCGAGACGAACGAGCGCTTCCACTATCTGTTGCGGAACGGACAGACCGGGCTCTCGGTCGCGTTCGACTTCCCGACGATCACGGGCTACGACTCCGACGACTCGATGTCCGAAGGCGAGGTCGGGCGCTGCGGCGTCGCCATCTCCTCGCTCGCCGACATGGAGACGCTGTTCGAGGGGATCCCGCTCGATCAGGTCTCGACGTCGATGACGATCAACGGCCCCGCCGCCGTGCTGCTCGCGTTCTACCTCGCGGTGGCGAGGAAGCAGCACGTGCCGTTCGACAAGCTGCGCGGCACCACTCAGAACGACGTGCTGAAGGAATACATGGCGCAGAAGTCGTGGTGCTTCCCGCCGCTCCCGTCGATGCGCGTGGTCACCGACATCATCGAGTACTCGACCGAGCACGTGCCGCAGTGGAACACGATCTCGATCTCGGGCTACCACATCCGTGAAGCGGGATCGACCGCGGTCCAGGAGCTCGCCTTCACGCTGGCCAACGGGTTCGCGTACGTGGAGCGTGGCATCGAGGTAGGGCTCGACGTCAACCGCTTCGCGCCTCGGTTGTCGTTCTTCTTCAACGCCCACCTCGACTTCTTCGAGGAGATCGCGAAGTACCGGGCCGCGCGGCGGATCTGGGCGCGACGGATGAAGGAGCGCTACGGGGCGACGAATCCCAAGGCGTGGCTGCTCCGTTTCCATACGCAGACGGCGGGAGTCTCGCTCACGGCGCAGCAGCCGGAGAACAACATCGTCCGCACCGCGTGCGAGGCGCTGGCCGCCGTGCTTGGCGGGACCCAATCGCTCCACACCAACTCGATGGACGAGACCCTGGCCCTGCCGACCGAGAAAGCGGTGAAGATCGCGCTCCGGACGCAGCAGGTCCTCGCGCACGAGATCGGCGTGGCCAACGTCGCCGACCCGCTCGCGGGCTCGTACTACGTGGAGGCCCTGACCAACCAGATGGAGGAGGAGGCCGAGGAGATCTTCCGCAAGATCGAGGCGATGGGAGGCGTGATCGCGGGGATCGAGAATGGCTACTTCCAGCGCGAGATCGCCCGCTCCGCGTACCGGCTCCAGCAGGAGATGGATCGCGAGGAACGGGTCGTGGTCGGCGTCAACCGCTTCGTCGACGAGGACGGGGACAAGCTCGAGACCCTGCGAATCGATCCGAGGTCCGAGGGCGACCAGAAGGACCGGCTGCGCGAGCTGCGGCGAACCCGGGACTCCGCGCGGGTGGACGCGTGCCTCGGGCGGCTGAGGCTCGCGGCCCGCGATGGTGACAACTTGATGCCACATCTCGTCGAGGGCTCGCTTGCGTACGCGACGCTTGGCGAGATGATCGGTACCCTCAAGGAGGAGTTCGGCGAGTACCATGAGCCGCCGATGTTCTGACCGGACGCTTCCACCCCCGCCGGATCGACCAGGAACCCAAACAGGGACCTTGCAGAGACCATCCAGAATGGGTTCGAGATGACCGAAGAGAGAATCCGCGTACTGGTGGCGAAGCCCGGACTGGACGGGCATGACCGCGGAGCGAAGGTCGTCGCCGCCGGTCTGCGCGACGCCGGGATCGAGGTGATCTACACCGGGCTGCACCAGACGGCCGAGATGATCGTCGAGGCGGCGCTGCAGGAGGACGTGGACGCCGTCGGTCTGTCGATCCTCTCCGGAGCGCACATGACGCTCCTGCCGAAGGTGAAGCGCTTGCTCGACGAGCGGGGCGGCGAGGACATCCTCGTCACCGGCGGCGGGATCATCCCGGAGGAGGACTTGAAGGAGTTGTCGAGCCTCGGCATCGGCCGGCTCTTCGGTCCCGGCACGCCGATCGTCGAGATTGCCACGTACATTCGCGAGGAGGTGTCCAAGCGTCGCACGGCTGAGGCTTGAGCCCCCGGACGTTCGAACTCACGATGAACCCCGCCGCCGGGACGCGAGCCCACGATCGACGCGCGCCGCGGAAGAGCATTGACGAAGGAGGAGGAGAATGACCGGACCGCGCCCGCCGGAGCCCACCAAGGAGATTCTCAACATCGATGAGGCCGCCGCGTTCCTCGGCGTGTCGACGAAGACGTTCGCGAAGGTCCTGCGAGACGGAGAGATTCCCGGACGCAAGATCGGCCGCGAGTGGAAGTTCTCGCGTCGCGCGCTGATCGAGTGGGTCGGAAGCGGACGCTCGCAGGACTTCTTCGACGCCGACGATCGAATGAACGATCGGGAGATCCGGACGCCGGCCGCCGGACGAGCGCCGGTGCGGATGGCTCGGGTGGCGCGCCACGTCGAGAACGACATGTCGATCGAGGAAGACTGAGAGGACGCATTGTCGGAAACCGAGACCCAGGGCCACGTCACCCACCTCGATCTGAACGAGGAGCAGCTTCTCCTGCGGGAGACGGTCCGGCGCTTCGCCGAGGAGGAGGTCGAACCGCGTGCGGCCAAGATGGACGAGGCGGGCGCGTTCGATCTCGACCTGTGGGAGCAGATGAAGGAGCTCGGTCTCTGCGGGCTGCCGATCCCCGACGACCTCGGCGGCGCCGGGATGGACGCTCTCTCGTACGTCATCGCGATCGAAGAGTTGGCGCGCGCCTGCGGTTCGACCGCTCTGACGCTGGGTGTCCACGTCTCGCTCGGGACCGACCCGATCCTGCGCTTCGGGAACGAGGAGCAGCGGCGCCGCTACGTTCCCGATCTGGCGGCGGGCGAGCGGATCGCGTCGCTCTGCCTCACCGAGCCGACGGCGGGCTCGGACGCCGGCGGCACTCGAACCACCGCCGTGCGCAGGGGCGACCACTACGTCCTGAACGGCACGAAGTCGTTCGTGACGAACGCGAACATCGGCCAGGTCTTCTTCGTGACGGCCCGTACGTCGGACGAAACGGGCACGGCCGGGATCTCGACGTTCATCGTGGAGAAGGGCTTCCCCGGCTTCCGCGTCGGGCGCTCCCTCGAGAAGCTCGGGATGCGCGGCGCCGACTGGGCCGAGGTCATCCTCGACGATTGCCGGGTTCCGGCCGAGAACCTCGTCGGCGAGGAGGGCGGCGGGTTCAAGATCTTCATGAAGACCGTCGACGCGGGCCGGATCGCGACCGGCGCGCTGGCGCTCGGACTCGCGCAGGGCGCATTCGACCGCGCGGTGAAGTACGCGAAGGAACGAACGACGTTCGGCAAGCGGATCGCCGATCACCAGGCGATCGGCTTCAAGATCGCCGACATGGCGGTCCGCATCGAGGCGTCGCGGCACCTGGTCTACGAGGCGGCCCGCCTGCGCGAGGCGGGGCGGCCGCACGGTCTGAAGGCGTCGATGGCGAAGCTGTTCGCCTCCGAGGCAGCGATGCGCGTCACGTACGACGCGATCCAGATCCTCGGCGGCTACGGCTACTCGCGCGAGTATCACGTGGAGCGGTTCTGGCGCGACGCCAAGCTTTGCACCATCGGCGAGGGGACGAGCGAAATCCAGCGCATCGTGATCTCCAGGAATCTGCTGAAAGAGTCTTGAGGAACGATGCTCGAGGCCCGAGGCTGGTGACGTCTCCGGACCGATGCGTCCGGGCCGTTCGTCAATTCCCGCGACCGGAGGTCGCTCATGAACGTCGTCATCACCCACGCGGTGCGCACTCCGATCGGTCGGTTCCTCGGCGGCCTGAAGGACTTCTCGGCCGTCGACCTCGGGGTCGCCGCCGTCGGGTCCCTGTTCGAGCGGGCCGGGATCGACCGAGCGGAGGTCGACGAGGTGATCGTCGGCAACGCGCGTCAAGCCGGCGGGGGCCCGAACCCGGCGCGACAGATCCTCATCAAGAGCGGGATCCCGCCCGAGCGGATCGCGATGACGGTCAACAAGGCGTGCGGCTCGGGCCTCGAGTCGATCGTGCACGCCGCCCGGCTCGTCAAGGCGGGCGAGGCGAACGTGGTGGTGGCGGGCGGCACCGAGTCGATGAGCCGCGTCCCGTTCGAGCTGGACCTGCGCGAGGGGTATCGCCTCGGGCACGCGAAGGTGCATGACGGCAACTTCCGCGACGGCTTCGATTGCCCGCTCGCCGGGCATCCGATGGGCCGCACGGCGGAGACGCTCGCGGAGCAGTACGACATCAGTCGCGAGGAGCAGGACGCCTTCGCCGTTCAGTCGCAGCGCAAGGCCGAGGCCGCGATCAAGGCGGGGCGCTTCAAGGACGAGATCGCGCCGGTTCGGTGGACGGACCGCAAGGGGAACGAGCAGACGGTCGCGGAGGACGAGCATCCACGCGCCGGCACCACGATCGAAGGGATGGCGAAGCTGCCGGCGGTCTTCAAGGAGGGCGGGACGGTCCACGCGGGGAACTCGTCGGGCATCACCGACGGCGCGGCGATGACGCTCGTCATGTCCGAGGAGCGGGCTCGCTCCCTCCGGCTCGAGCCGATGGCGCGGATCGTCGACTGGGCGAACGGCGGCGTCGACCCGAAGGTGATGGGGCTCGGACCGGTCCCCGCGACTCAGGCGCTGTTGAAGAAGATGCGCGCCGAGCTCTACGACTTCGAGCTGATCGAGCTGAACGAGGCGTTCGCCGCGCAGGTGCTGGCGTGCGACCGAGAGCTGAGGCTCCCGCTCGACCGCCTCAACGTGAACGGCGGCTCGATCGCGCTCGGCCACCCGATCGGGGCCACCGGCTGCCGGATCGTGGTGACGCTCCTGCACGAGATGAAGCGGTTCGGCATGCAGCGTGGACTCGCGACGCTCTGCATCTCGGGCGGTCTCGGGATGTCGGTCGCGTTCGAAGCCGTCTGACGCGGGCGGTCGCGACGTCGAGGTCAGCAGTGTGGTGAAGATCGTCCACGTCCTGACGCACGAACAGGTGACCCGCGGCGGCGCGATCCAGGCGATGTTGCTGGCGCGAATGCAGCTCGAGCAGGGGCACGACGTTCGGGTGGTCTGCAACCACCGCCCGGACGTGCCGCTGCATTCGAGCTTCGCGCGCTGGGCGGGCGACGTCCTCCCGCTCCATCCGTACCGGATGAAAGGGTTCGGCGAGATGCGCCGCTTCCGGCGGTTCCTGCGCGAGCATCGACCGGACGTCATCCATTGCCACCGGAACACCGCCCTCGAGTTCGCGTGGCTCTCGACGTTGCTCTGGCCCGGCGCGCCCGTGATCGTGTCGCAGCGCGGGACGACCCGCGAGTTCCAGTCGCGTTTCATCGCCTTCATCCACCGCTCGCGACGGGTGCGGCGCGTGATCGCGGTGGCCGAGGCGGTGAAGGACGTGCTCGTCTCCGAGCGGATGGATCCCGGCCGCGTGCGGGTGGTCTACGGCTCGTGCGACCTCGATCGGTTCGATCCGGACCGGGTCCGCGGTGGAAGCCTCCGCGCCGACCTCGGGATCCCCGCCGGCCGGCGAATCGTCGTCCAGGTCGGGGAGCTGAACCAGAAGAAGGCGCCCGACGACTTCGTCCGCGCCGCCGCCGCCGTGTTGAAGCGGCGCGACGACTGCGACTTCGTCCTCGTCGGCGAGGGAAAGCTCGAGAAGCGGTGCCGCCGCGTCCGCGCCGAGCTCGGGGTCGAGGAGCACGTCCACCTCGCCGGCTATCGCACCGACGTTCCCGAGGTCTACGCGTCCGCCGACGTCGCGACCTGCACGTCGGTCGAGAACGAGGGGTTGACCGGCGCCGTGCGCGAGGCGCTGGCGATGGCGCGACCCGTGGTCGCGACTCGCGTGTCGGGCAACCCCGAGGTCGTCCGCGACGGCGAGTCCGGACTGCTCGTGCCCCCGTCCGACCCGCGCGCGACGGCCGACGCGATCGAACGGCTTCTCGACGACCGCGACCTCGCCGAGTCGTTCGGCCGTCGTGGTCGCGAAATCGTCCTCGAGCTGATGCATCCGAACGTGCGCCGCGAGCGCACCGAAGCGGTCTATCGCGAGGCGATCGCGGAGGCGCGGGAGGGGGGGGAGGGGGGGGAGGGGGGGGAGGGGTAGGAATGCGTCCGAGTTTTGCGTGGGCGCGGTGAGAGTGGTGAATACGGGGTCGGGCGGGCGGAGCGGGTCGATCGGGCCGCGTTCGCTCGAACAGTCCTCGCTCGGGGTGCGGGCGAGGGGGTTGCGTTGGGGAGCTTTGGTTGGGGGATGCTTGGGCGGCTCGCTGCGGAACTCGCTCGGCGCGGCCCGATCGACCCGCTCCGCCCGCCTGGACGCCACGATGCGTGCACGGGCTTGGAGGGGCGAGAAGAAAGAGAGAGAGAACGTGGCGCTGCGCGCTCCCATGAATGGTCGGTGCGTGCCGCGCGAGCTTTTGGCAGGCCGGTCGGGAGGATTCGGATTGTCGCCGAACCTGGAGACGACTCGATCGATCGAAAGGGCAGGAGCGAGCGAAAGCACCAGAAGACGCTACTGCGTCGGGAATCGCTCGTCGCGGACACACTCGCACGCGGCGTCGCGGGGCCCTTCTTCGCGGTCGCGTTCGGGTAGAGTTTCGTGCTCCGCTCGTGCGAGTTCCACATGCGGCAGGTCGAGATCCCGTCCCCCTACCTCCTCTTCCTCGACGACGCGCGCGACGACCTCGCGGCGAAGATGGCGATCGCGTGCGCGGAGTGGCGGCCGGAGCGATGCGTCGGTCAGCTCCGCGGGCCGCGGTGCCGGGCCGACGCGCGGCTGCCCGACCTCTCGATCGACGAGGCGGTGCGACGCGGCGCGAAGAGCTTCGTCGTCGGAGTCGTCGCGGCGGGCGGCGCGCTGAACGATGAGTGGATCCCGGTCTTCGTCGCGGCGATCGAGGCGGGGATGGACGTCGTCTCCGGGATGCACCAACGGCTGGCCGATTGCACGCCCGTGGCCGCGGCGGCGGCACGCTGCGGTCGCCGGCTGTTCGACATCCGTCATCCGACGCGGTCGTTCACCACCGCGACCGGCGCGCCGCGCGAGGGGAGGCGTCTCCTGACGGTGGGGAGCGACTGCTCGTGCGGCAAGATGTTCACGGCGCTCTCCATCGAGCGCGAGATGCGACGGCGCGGCATCGACGCGGAGTTCCGCGCGACCGGACAGACCGGGATCCTGATCTCGGGCAGGGGCGTCGCGGTCGACGCGGTGGTGGCCGACTTCATGGCCGGCGCGATCGAGTGGCTCGCGCCCGCCGCCGACTCCGCGCACTGGGACCTGATCGAAGGCCAGGGGTCGCTCTTCCACCCGGCGTTCGCCGGGGTCAGCCTGGCGCTCCTTCACGGCGCGCAGCCGGAAGCGATCGTGATGTGCCACGAGCCGACGCGGCCGCACCTGCGCGGATTGCCGCACGCGCGGGTGCCGGCCGTCGCCGAGTGCATCGATGCGAACCTGCGCGCGGCACGGATCGTGAGCCCGAACGTGCGCTGCGCCGGCGTGAGCCTGAACACGTCGAAGCTCGACCGGCCGGCCGCGGCGACCGCGAAGGCGCGCGTCGCGGACGAGACGGGGCTTCCCGTCGTCGACCCCGCGATCGATGGAGCGGGCGCGCTGGTCGATCGAATCCTCGAGGCGCGGCCGTGACGCGGCGCCTGACGGTCCGCACCGAGCGCTGGCCGACGAAGGGTACCTTCCGAATCTCGCGCGACTCGTACACCGGCGTCGACGTGGTGGTCTGCGAGATCGAGGACGGCCGCCGCCGGGGGCGCGGCGAAGCGCGGCCGTACGCGCGCTACGGCGAGACCGTCGACGGCGTCCGGGCCGTGATCGAGTCGGCCGCGCTGGCCGTCGCCGGCGGCCTCGATCGCGACGCACTGCGGCGCACGCTCGACGCCGGCGCCGCGCGCAACGCGATCGACGCCGCGCTGATCGACCTCGAGGCGAAGCTCGCCGGCATCCGCGCGTGGGAGCTCCTCGGCCTGCCGGCGCCGATTCCGGTCGCGACCGCCTTCACGCTCGGGATCGATGCCCCGGCCGCGATGGGGTCGGCGGCGCGGCGCGAGGCGCATCGCCCGTTCCTCAAGCTGAAGCTCGCCGGCGACGACCTCGACGCGGCTCGCGTCGCCGCGGTGCGCGAGGCGGCACCAGCCGCACGGCTGATCGTCGACGCGAACGAAGCGATCCCTCCGGCTTCGCTCGCGGCTCGGCTGGCGGAGTTCGCGGCCCTCGACGTCGCGCTCGTCGAGCAGCCGCTCGACGCGCGGGACGACGCGCTCCTCGGCACGATCGATCGTCCGATCCCGATCTGCGCCGACGAGTCGTTCCACGGCCGCGCCGACGTCGAGCGGATCCGCGCGCGCTACGACGCCGTCAACGTGAAGCTCGACAAGACCGGCGGCCTGACCGAGGCGATCGAGGTCGTTCGTGCCGCGCGGGACGCGGGGCTCCGGGTGATGCTCGGTTGCATGATGGGAACGTCGCTTGCGATGGCTCCTGCGTGCCTGCTCGCGGGTCACGCCGACTTCGTCGACCTGGACGGACCGCTGCTGCTGGAACGGGATCGGGACCCGGGCATCGCGTACGTCGGACCGACGGTCGGCGTGCCCCCGCGGGAGCTCTGGGGCTGACCGGGGGGCGGCGCCGTTCGTAGTTCGTGAGCCGTTCACGCGTGGATCACGGTCCACGCCATATGGTCGCCATCTGGTCTCGTTCTTGCCCGACCCCCCTCCATCCGCTTGAATGAGACCCTTTGCACCCCGTCGTCGTTTTTCGGAGGTCCGCGTGGCCGAGGTCCGCAAGGTCGGCGTCATCGGTTGTGGCTTGATGGGATCCGGGATCGCGCAGGTCGCGGCCGCGGCCGGGTACTCGGTGCTCGTGCACGAGGCGGACGCCGGCGCCCTCGAGAAGGGGCTCGGCCGCATCCGTGCCTCGCTCGACAAGCTGGTCGAAAAGGAGAAGATCGCGCCCGCCCTCCGTGACCAGGCGATCGCGAACATCCAGCCGGCCGCGACGCTGGACGTCCTTGCCGACTGCGACCTCGTGATCGAGGCGATCGTCGAGGATCTCCACGTGAAGAAGTCGCTGTTCGCGGAGCTCGGCCGCGTCGTGAAGCCGGCCGGCATCCTCGCGTCGAATACGTCATCGTTCTCCATCGGCGAGATGGGCGAGGCCGCGGGCCGATCGGACCGCGTGGTCGGCCTGCACTTCTTCAACCCGGTGCAGCTCATGAAGCTCGTCGAGGTGGTGAAGACGGCCGCCACGTCGGACGCCACGTTCGCGGCGGCGCGCGAGTTCGCGATCGCGGTCGGCAAGACGCCGATCCAGGCGAGCGACACGCCGGGGTTCGTGGTCAACCGTCTCCTCGTCCCGTACCTGATCGAGGCGATCCGCATGCTCGAGCGCGGCGAGGCGACGAAGGAGGACATCGACACCGGGATGACGCTCGGATGCGGGCACCCGATGGGGCCGCTGACGCTGCTCGACTACGTCGGCCTCGACACGACGCTGTTCATCGTCGACGGCTGGCACAAGCGGTTCCCCGACGACCCGCTCTTCGAGCCCCCTGCGATCCTCCGCCGGATGGTCGACGAGGGTCGGCTCGGACGGAAGTCCGGCCGCGGTTTCTACGAATGGGAAGGTGACAAGAGGAAATGACGATGCTTCGCACCCTGACCTTCGCGGTCGTGACGTTCGCCTCGACCATCGCCGGCGCGGCCGCCCCCGAGAATCTGGAGATCCGTTTCGAAGCGCCCGAGAAGGTGAAGGTCGGCGAGACCTTCACCCTCAAGGTCGACGTCAAGAACACGGGCACCGAGTCGATCGTCGTGAAGGAACCGACGTTCGACTACCGATCGTTCGATTTCATGGTCAGCTTCGACGGCGGGAAGCCGTCGCGCTACACCAAGTACCACCCGAACGCGCAGCAGCCGTCGACGCTGGTCGGGCAGGATCTCGACGCCGGGGACTCGGTCACGTTCTCCCATCAGGTCGACGCGGTGAGGGTCGGCAAGTGGAAGTTCACGCCCGCGTTTCGCGGCGCCGGCGGATCGCTCGAGGGCGAGGCGAAGACGGTGGACGTCGAGCCGGACGGCGACGCGACGCGTGCGCTCGTGAGGTTCGAGACCACCAAAGGCGAGATCGAAGCCGAGTTCTGGCCGGACGTCGCGCCAGCGACGTCGCTGCACATCGCCGAGCTCGTGCGGAAGGGGTTCTACGACGGTCTGAACTTCCACCGGACGATCAAGGGGTTCATGATCCAGGGCGGATGCCCGGAGGGGAAGGGCACCGGCGGCCCCGGCTACTCGATCGAGGCGGAGTTCAACAAGAAGAACCACGTGGCGGGGGTCTTCTCGATGGCGCGGAACGGCGATCCGATGGAGCGGACCGGGGCGATGCCGCGGCCGCAGTTCGCGAACTCGGCCGGCTCGCAGTTCTTCCTCTGCGACGCGACCGCGCCGCACCTGAACGGCAAGTACACGGCGTTCGGCGCGGTCGTGGCCGGGATCGAAGTCGTTCATGCGATCGCGTCGGCGCCGGTCGAGATGAGCGGCATGGAGGCCTCGAAGCCGGTCGATCCCGTCGTGACGACCAAGGTGGCGCTCGTCGTCGCCCCGTGAGGGCCGCTGCCGTGGAGAAGGATGCAACGATGTTGGAATCTCCCCTTCTGGTCGAGGTCCAGGACGGCGTCGCCACCGTCACGGTGAACCGGCCCGACAAGCTGAACGCGCTGAATGCGGCGGTGATGACCGCGCTGGGCGAGTGCTTCGGCTCGCTGCGGGCGAACGACGCCGTGCGCGCCGTCGTCGTCACCGGAGCGGGCGAGAAGGCGTTCGTCGCCGGGGCCGACATCGCCGAGCTCGAGAAGAACGCGCCGATGTCGGGCGCCGAGACGTCGCGGTTCGGCCAGGACGTCTTGTTCGCGATCGAGCGGCTCGGCAAGCCGGTGGTCGCCGCGATCAACGGCTTCGCGCTCGGCGGCGGCCTGGAGCTCGCGCTCGCGTGCACGTTCCGCACCGCGGCGACGACGGCAAAGGTCGGGCTGCCCGAGATCACGCTCGGCATCATCCCCGGCTACGGCGGGACCCAGCGTCTGCCGCGCCTCGTCGGTCAGGGTCGCGCGCTCGAGATGATGCTGACGGGCGGGATGATCGACGCGGCCGAGGCGCTTCGCATCGGGCTCGTCAACCATGTCTTCGAACCGCCCGTGCTCATCGCCGAGACGCTCGGGATCGCGAAGCGGCTCGCCCGCCAGGCGCCGATCGCGACGCGGCTCATCCTCGACGCAGTGAACCGGGGCGTCGAGCTCCCGCTCGCCGAGGCGTGCCTGCTCGAATCGACGATGTTCGGATTGATCGCGTCGACCAACGACACGAAAGAGGGGCTTCGCGCGTTCCTCGAGAAGCGCAAGCCGGACTTCCAGGGCAAGTAAGGATCACGGAATCACGAGGTGGACGATGGCTGACGGCAAGGAGCTCTGGATCCTCGGCGGGGCCCGGACCGCGATGGCGGAGTACTCGGGCACGCCCGGGTTCGGCAAGCTGAAGAGCGTGTCGGCGCTCGAGCTCGGCGCGATCGCCCTGAAGGGCGCGCTGGCGAAGACCGGCGTCGCGGCGGAACAGATCGATCACACGGTGGTCGGGAACGCGCTGCAGACGTCGGCCGACGCGATCTACGGCGCCCGGCACGTCGCACTGAAGGCGGGCGTGCCGATCGATCGCCCGGCGTTGACCGTGAATCGGCTGTGCGGCTCGGGCATCCAATCGATCATCTCGGCCGGCCAGATGATCCGGCTCGGCGAGGCGGCGGTGGTCGCGGCGGGCGGCATCGAGAACATGAGCCAGGCGCCGCACGTCGTGCGCGGCGGCCGCGACGGGTTCCGCTTCGGGTCGAAGGTCGAGCTCGAGGATCTCCTCTTCGCGGCGCTGATGGACCCGATGTGCGGGCTGTTCATGGCGCAGACGGCCGAGAACCTGGCGCGCAAGTACTCGATCTCCCGCGAGGCGCAGGACGAGTTCGCGCTCCGCTCGCACCAGCTCGGCGCCGAGGCGGTGAGGTCGGGACGCTTCGCGGAGGAGATCGTGCCCGTCGAGGTGGCGAGCCGGAAGAAGACCGTCGTCGTCGACACCGACGACCACATCAAGCCGGAAACGACCCTGGAGGCGCTCTCCCGCCTCCCGGCCGCGTTCGGCAAGGACGGCACCGTCACGGCCGGCAACGCGAGCGGCATCGTGGACGGCGCGGCCGCCGTGATCGTCGCCTCGGCCGAGCGCGGCAAGGATCTCACGGACGCACCGCTCGGCCGCATCGTCGGTTGGTCGGTCGTCGGCGTCGAGCCGTCCGAGATGGGGATCGGCCCCGCCCCGGCGATTCGCGACGTCTGCGCCCGGGTCGGCATGAAGGTCGAGGACGTCGACCTGTTCGAGATCAACGAGGCGTTCTCGGCCCAGTACCTCGCCGTCGAGAAGGACCTCGGCCTCGATCGCGCCAAGGTGAACGTGAACGGTGGCGCGATCGCCCTCGGCCACCCGCTCGGCGCGACCGGCACTCGACTCGTGTTGACGCTGCTCCAGTCGATGAAGCGGCACGGCAAGCGGACCGGGATCGCGTCCGCCTGCATCGGCGGCGGGCAGGGGACCGCGTTGCTCGTGGAGTCGATCGGTTGACGGATCCATCGAGCTGAACCGACGTTTCCGGCGACCGGACCGGCCCCAACGACAACCATGGCACAGACCCTCGTCGAGAAGATCATCGCGGCCCATTCCGGCCGGGACGCCGTCCGTCCCGGTGAGGAGATCGCTTTCGCGTGCGACGCGGTGGTCTTCAGCGAGCGCGAGGCCGACGCGGTGCTCGATCGGCTCGAGGAGCGGGGAGGGGTGATCGCCGGCGTCCGCGTCGCGGTGCTGCCGGATCGCTTCGTCGCGGTCGAGGACCCGTCGCGGCTCGCGGTCTATCGCCGGCTTGCGGAGTTCGGCGACCGTCCCGACGTCGAGCTCGTGGTGCCGATCGGTCGCTCGGGCCTGTCCTCGGTCGAGCTCGTCGACCGCGGGTTCGCGACGCCGGGAGGGACGCTCGCCGGATGCGACCCAAGCCTCGTGGCGTGCGGCGCGCTCGCGAGCCTCGCGGTGCTCCGCGATCCGGTCGGGCTCGCGGACGCGCTCGCCGACGGATCCGTGACGCGGCCGGTTCCGGCGAGCCGGCGGATCCGGATCCAGGGGGAGACCGGGCGGTGGTGCATGGGCGTCGACGTGATGCTGCATCTCCTGCGGATGACGGAGGAGGGGGAGGATCGCGACGCCGCGCTCGAGCTCTCCGGCGTTCCGATCGAACGGCTCGACGTCGTCGATCGGCTCGCCTTCGTCGCGACCGGGATCGGGCTGGGCGCGGCCGCCGTGTTCTGTCTACCCGACGATCGGACCCTCGCGTGGCTGCGCGCGCGAACCGACCGCGACGTGCGGGCGCTGCTTCCCGACCGCGACGCCGAGTATGCCGCGGCGCGCGACCTCGACGTGAAGGGCCTCGAACCGATGGTGGCTCCGCTCGATCGTCCGCGTGCCGGCCGCCGCATCAGCGAGATGCCCGACGTTCCCCTCGATCAGGTCGTGTTGGGCGGACGGGTCGGCGGACGGGTCGAGGAGCTGCGGGTCGCGGCGAGGTTGCTGAAGGAGCATCCGGTCCACCACAACGTGCGGCTCGTCGTGATGCCCGCGACCCAGCGCGCGTTCCTGCACGCGGTCGACGAGGGCCTGATCGGCACGTTCATCCGGTGCGGCGCCGTCGTCGCCGCACCGACGAGCGGCATCTGGGGCGGGGAGGATCGAACGACGGCCGGACCGGGTGAGCACGTCTTGACCACCGACCCCACCCCGGTCCCGGCCACCGGCGCCGAGGTGTACGTCGCGTCCGCGGCCGTCGCCGCGGCCTCCGCCGCGCTCGGGCGCATCGCTCACCCCGACGAAGTTCTCAGGAGCCGCCGCGAGGCCGTCTGACGGCGCGGCGCAGTCGAATGAAAGTCGATCCTTCAGGAGCAGGACCTTGAGCAAGCATCGCATCGCCGTCATCCCTGGCGACGGCATCGGAGAGGAAGTCACCCGGGAGGCCATGAAGGTCCTCGAGGCCGCGGCCGGCGCGTTCGGATTCGACTACGAGACGAAGACGTACCCGTTCGGTGCGGACCACTACCTGGCCACCGGAGAGACGATGCCGGAGTCGATCTTCAAGGAGTTCTTGGACTTCAACGCGGTCTTCCTGGGCGCGATCGGCGACCCGCGTGTCGAGACGGGATTGCTGGAGCACGCGATCATCGGCGGCACGCGCTTCAAGCTGGACCTCTACGTCAACCTTCGGCCGGTCAAGCTGTACGCCGAAGCGCTCTGTCCGCTGAAGGGCAAGACGATCGACGACATCGACATGGTCTTCGTTCGCGAGAACACCGAGGACGCGTACACGCGCATCGGCGGGATCTTCAAGGAGGGGACCCCGGACGAGGTCGCGATCGCCACGATGATCTACACCCGCAAGGGCTGCGAGCGCGCGATCCGCTACGCGTTCGAGACGGCGCGCAAGCGCGACAAGAAGAGGAAGGTGACGCTGATCGACAAGGCGAACGCGATTCGGGCGCAGGACATCTGGACGCGGACGTTCGCGGAGGTCGCACGCGATTACCCGGACATCGAGACCAACCACGCCTACATCGACGCGGCTTGCATGTGGATGATCAAGAACCCCGAGTGGTTCGACGTGGCCGTGTCGCCGAACATCTTCGGCGACATCATCACCGACCTCGGCGCGATGCTGCAGGGCGGGCTCGGCATCGCGGCGTCCGGCAATCTGCATCCGGGACGGGTGTCGATGTTCGAGCCGATCCACGGCTCCGCGCCCAAGTATCGCGGCAAGAACGTGGCTAATCCGATCGCGGCGATCATGGCCGCCTCGATGCTGCTCGATTACATCGAGGAGTCGGAGGCGGCGGCCGCGATCGAGGGAGCCGTCGAGAAGCTCATCCAGAACGGCACGATCCCGTCGCTCAACGCCGGCGCGCTGCCGACGGACAAGCTGGGCGACCTGATCGCCGCCGAGGTCGCGAGGAAGTAGCTCGGGCGGCGACGCGCCGCCGTCACTGCCGATCGAGGCCGTACTTCCTCATCTTGCGCCAGAGCGTGGTGCGCGAGATGTTCAGGTTCTTCGCGGTTTGCTTGAGGTTCCGCGGGTTCTTTCGCAGCTCCTCTTCGATCGCGCGCTTCTCTTCGGACTCGATGCGCTCGCGGATCGCATACGTCGCTTCGCCGCCGCTCGAGGCGGGCTGGATGTCCATCTTCGCCAGCAGGGCGGGGGTGACGTCCTGTCCGCCCGACAGCGCGAGGGCCTGCTCGACGATGTCCTCGAGCTCCTGGAGGTTGCCGGGGAACGGCAGCGTCATCAGTACCTTCACCGCGTCCTTGTCGAACTTCGGCGGGGCGCCGCCGCGCGAGCGGTGCTTCTTGGCGTAGTACTGGACGAGCTTGGGGATGTCGCCGCGACGATCGCGCAGCGCGGGCAGGCGGATGACGACGGTCTTGAGGCGCAGGTAGAGATCGCGCCGGAACGTCCCGTCCTCGACCAGCTTCTCGACGTCCTCCGACGAGCTCGCGGTGACGCGTGCGTCCGAGCGAGTCAACGTGCCCGCCTCGCGCGGCACTTCACCGTCCTGGAGGAAGCGGAGCAGTTTCGCCTGCGTGTCGTTCGACAGCTCCGCGACCTCGTCGAGGAAGACGGTGCCGCCGTTCGCCTCGACCAGGCGACCGGGCGAACCCGAGCTGCCGAAGAGCTCGGCGTCGGCGCCGTCGCCGAGCGCCGCGCAGCGGACCGGGATGAACGGCGCCGGCGCCCGCGGGGAGCTCTGGTGGACGCCGCGCGCGATGAGCTCGCGACCAGTGCCGATCTCGCCCAGGACGAGAACCGGCTTGTCGGTCGCGGCCGTCCGGCGGGCCAGCTCGATCGCATCCGTGATCGCCTGACTCGCGCCGCCGATCTCCGCGAAGGCGGATGCCTTGGACGTGCTCGCCGCGGCGCCGCCGACTTCGGAGCGGACCTTCTCGAACGCCTCGAGGAGCTTCTCCTTCGTGAACGGCTTCTCGAGATAGTGGGACGCGCCCATCTTCATCGCGTCGACGGCCGCGGGGATCGACGCGTACGCGGTCATCAGGATGACCGCCACCCCCGGCCAGCGCGCGCGGATGCGCCGCAGCAGCTCCAGCCCGTCCATCTGGGCCATCTTCACGTCGATCAGCGCGAACTCGAAGTCGTGGCTCTCGAGGAGGGTGAGCGCCTCCGAGCCGGAAGCAGCGGTCGTGACGCGAAACCCTTCTTTTTCGAGCAGGTATGCGATCGTCGATCTCATGTTCGACTGATCGTCGACCACCAGGATGTGCGAGGTCATCTTCGAACGTCCCCAGCTCGGTTGAATTGGAAGCCAGCGGGTCGGCTCCGCGGTGCGCTCTGCCGCGTGGAGCTGCGAAAGACGGCGTTGCGCGAGGAGGAAGCGCGAGCAGCCATCGTCCCTTTCTCCAACTCAGCGGCGAGGATACCACTTGCAGATACGAGTTGAGACTAGTGCCGGGAAGGCGGAGTTGCCATCCGTTTCGACCTGAGCCCTCTCGACGCCACAAGGGGCATCGACTTCTGTGATCAGTTGGTAGATATACCGAATCGTGAACTGGTTTTACCGTTCTTTCCGGCTTGCGCCGCGGGACGGCTCCCACGCCACTTCTCAACCCGTCGAGAGGCTTGATTCTTGAGTCGACCGGACGACGGACGTCGCGTGCTGCTTCCCGTGTCGACGCCGCTCTCCTACGCCGTGATCGCACCGATCGTTCGTGCGCTTTCGGTCGATCCTCGGATCGAGGTCGTCGTGTCCGCCCGGCACGGCGGGGTGAAGGAGGCGCGACGCTTCCTCGACGCACCCTTCTCCTACGAGAGGGGGATCGTGGCATCGCTGCGTCGCTACGACCTCGCGGTCTGCAGCGGCTTCTACTTCCACTCCCGGCGCTCCCTTTGCGCGATCGAGATGTTCCACGGAGTGTCACCGAAGAACTACGCCGTGCGCAAGGAAGCGACGCGGTTCGACCATCTCTTCCTGATCGGTGAGTATCACCGCCGCAAGTTCGTGCGTGCGTCGCTGCTTTCGGAGGAGGACGAGCGGGCGTGGCGGGTCGGAATGCCGAAGACCGATCGCCTCGTTCACCCTGACGACGACGCCCTCTCCTTCATCGACGCCCTACCGATCGATCGGACACGACCGACCGTGCTCTACGCGCCGACCCGATCGGGCTCGGCTGGATCCTCGCTCGAGGAGGGGGCGATCCGGTGGATCGATCGTCTGGTCGAACGACCGGTGAACGTGCTCGTGAAGCTCCACGACCGCTCGCAGCGCCGCTACCGCACGAAGCTGCGGCACGACTTCGAGTCCGAACTCGCCGAGCGCGAACGGGCGGGTCGACTCGTGTTCGTGCGCCACCACGACGTGATCCCGCTGCTTCTCGCCGCGGACCTGCTCGTCTCCGACTTGTCGAGCGTCGCGAGCGAGTTCCTCCTCCTGGATCGTCCGATCGTCTACCTGTCGACGCCCGCGCACGAGGAGAAGATCCGTCGATCCGCGTGCGAGCGCTTCGGAGCGGACGATCCGGAGGACCTCGACTACCTGCGGGCGACGGGCCCGGTCGTCGGGAGCGAACGCGAGCTCCTCGCGGCGGTCGACGAGGAGCTCGCCTGCCCGAAGGGGCGGAGCGCGGTGCGCCATCAACGAGCGGCGCAGCTCTTCTACAATCCAGGTCGCGCGACCGAGCGTGCGGTGGACGCGATCTACCAGATCCTGAACT
The DNA here is from genome assembly GCA_964649825.1 of uncultured Phycisphaeraceae bacterium. Lineage (GTDB taxonomy): Bacteria > Planctomycetota > B15-G4 > B15-G4 > JADJEK01 > CAZYQW01. The sequence goes on from CAZYQW010000111.1 coordinate 30,630, forward strand.
TGGAGGCTCCGTGAGTTCGAGCCCGACGGCCTTGCGGATCTTCCACCTCCTGTCCCACGATCGGATCAAGAGCGGCGGCGCGATCCAGGCGCTTCTGCTCGCACGCGCGCAGCGCGACGCCGGGCACGAGGTCGCCATCGGCTACAACGCGGGCCGCAACCCCGATGCATCGCGAGAGGACTTCGGACCACTCGCGGCCGAGGGGTTCTCGTGCGTCCCCTTTCCGATGCAGCGCTTGGCCCGCTTCGTGGGAAGGCATCGGTTTCGCTCCTACATCGAGCGCCTCCGACCCGACGTCGTCCACGCGCATCGGGAGCGCGCGATGCGGTTCGCGTGGCGCGCGTTGCATTCCATGCCGCGACCGGCATTGATCGTGCAGAAGGGGAACTGCTACCGATTGGACGCGGTCACCGCGCGGGTCTTCCGTTCGCCGCGAGTCGATCGGATCGTCGCCGTCGCCGAGGCGGTGAAACGGGTCCTTGTCCTCCACGACGGCGTGACCCCGGAGAAGGTCGACGTCGTCTACGGTTCGTTCGATCCCATTCGCTTCGAGGAGCGGCTCGATCCTGCCGTGGCGCGTCACGAGCTCGAGCTCGGTCGAGACACGCCCGTCGTCGGCATGCTGGGAAACCTGGATCGCAAGAAGGGGCACCGGCAGTTCCTCGCCGCGGCGCGACTCGTGCTCGAACGACGTCCCGACGTCGCGTTCGTCATGGTCGGCGGCGGCGACATCGAGGCGGCTCGGGCGTTGGCGCGCGAGCATGGTGTCGTCGATGCGGTCCGGTTCACGGGGTTTCGACCCGATCCCGAACGTGCGCTCGCCGCGTTCGATGTCTCCGTGACCTGCTCGCGGGACGGCGAGGGGATGACCGGCGCCTTGCGCGAATCGATGGCGCTCGGGGTTCCCGTGATCAGCACCAACGTCGCCGGCAATCCCGAGATCGTCGAGAACGGCCGAACCGGGCTGGTCGTGCCGGTGGGGGACGTCCGATCGCTCGCGGCGGCGATCGTCCACCTCCTGGAGGAGCCGGACCGCGCCCGTCGAATGGGCGACGAGGGGCGGCGTCGGGTTCGCGAGGTCATGGCGAACCCGGCGCGGGGACGGCGCGTCGAGGAGATCTATCGAGACGTCCTGAAGTGGCGGCGTCCGACGCTCGAGTCGCTCGGCCTGGAGCGGTGCATTCATCCGGACGTCCGCGTCTTCCGCGATTCGGCCGAGACGCGACGCGACCCGGAGTGACATCGTCACCCCGGGTCGCGTCGAGGTTTGGTGGGCAGGGCCGGAGTTGAACCGGCGACACCACGGTTTTCAGCCGTGTGCTCTACCACCTGAGCTACCCGCCCATGTGAGCCGGGCATGATACGGAGGGGGGGCCGACGGAGCAATCCGTTTAGGGGAGGGCGCGAAGAACTTCTCCGGCCGGTCGTTCTGCGGTTCGAGCGAGCCCTCCTCCGGTCGATTCGCGCTATGGACTCGCGCGTGACTCCGCGAGCGCGGTCCGCGCGGCGGTGACGTCCCGGCGGATCTGCTCGATCAACTCCTCCTTCGACTGGAACTGCATCTCGTCCCGGATGCGAGTCCGCACCTCCAGCTCGAGCTCCTTGCCGTAGAGGTCGCCGTCGAAGTCGAAGAGGTGGGCCTCGACGGTCAGGTCTCCGTCGGGGCCGAACGTCGGGCGGATGCCGATGTTGACGACCCCGTCCCGCCCTCCGCCGGGGAGCCGGGCACGGACCGCGTACACCCCGGCCGGAGGCCGGATCTCGTGGTGGAGGTCGAGATTGGCGGTCGCGAAGCCGAGCTGGCGCCCGCGGCCGTCGCCGCGTACCACGGTGCCGAGGATCGAATAGGGTCGCCCGAGCATCCGGCTCGCGCGATCCAGGTCGCCGTCGGCGATGGCGGCCCGGATCCGCGTGCTCGAGACGCGGAACTCATCGAGCCGCAGGTCATCGATCACCTCGAAGTCGATCCCGTGCGACGCGCAGAATCGGCGCAGGAACGCGAGGTCGCCCTCGCGGTCGCGACCGACGTGAGCGTCGGGCCCGAGGACCACCGCGCTCGCGGCGAGGGACTCGACGAACACCCGCTCGGCGAACTCGTCGGCCGACAACGAGCGGACCTGCTCGTCGAACGGCAGGACCACGCACTCGTCGATGCGGTGCCGGGCGAAGAGGCGGAGCCGGTGGGGGAGGCTCGTGATCAGGCGGGGTGGCAGGCCCTTCACGACGACGACGGGGTGGACGGCGAACGTCAGCACGATCGCGGCCGCGCCTCGTTCGTCGGCGAGAGCCCGCACTCGGTCGAGGATCCGCTGGTGTCCGAGATGGACGCCGTCGAACACTCCGAGCGTGCAGACGCCGCGCCGAGCCGCATCGAAGCTCGCCGAGAGCGACTCGACGTGGTGGACGCGCACGGGGGGAGTCGACCCGAACTAATCGTCGGAGCGCGTCATCGCCTCGAGCTCTCGCTTCACGCGCACTCGGTCGGCGGGCGACATCCGGTGGAGCAGGAGGATGTTCTCCAGGTGGTCGATCTCGTGCTGGATGATCCGCGCCGCGAAGTCCTTCCTCGTCTCCGTGCGGCGCTCCCCGTTTCGATCCGTGTACTCGACCTCGATCTCGAGCGCGCGCTCGACCTGGACGAAGATCCCGGGGAACGAGAGGCAGCCCTCCTCACCGACGACGCGCCCGCGGCGCCGCAGGATCTCCGGGTTGATCAGCACCTCGTCCTCGGCCTCGCCGCCGGGGTTCAGCACGAGCAGGCGCACGCTCCAGCCGACCTGCGGGGCCGCGAGCCCGACCCCGTCCGATTCGTGCATGATCCGGATCATCGCGTCGATCCGACTCTGCAGGTCGTCGTCGAACGACTCGACCAGGCGAGTCTTCTTGAGGAGGGCGGGGTGCGGATACGTAACGAGTTCCATGGCCGGACGTCCTTGATCTGAAACCGCTTAGATAACCCACGGCTGCGGCACGGGCAAGGCAAATCGCCGTTGACCACACTCGGTCCGACTGGTAACTTGGCGCGTTTCCTCATCTTGCGACGAGTCGCGCCGCTCCGTCTCTCTTCCGTCGTTCGGAAGCGGACGTCATGACGGCTCGTTGGCGCCCGTGTCACGACAAGAAACGACCCGATGGACGTCTCGAAGCACTTGGAGAAGGCCGCGGAGTCCCTTCGCAAGAAGAACTTCGACTACGCCATCAGCCTGTACCACCAGGTGCTCCAGCTCAAGCCCGACCACGGCGAGGCGCGCCGCGAGCTGCGGACGGCGCTGGTGCGTCGCGCCGAGTACAAGAAGGTCCCACCGGTGATCGCGCTCCTCCAGGGAGTTCCCTTTCGCGTCGGCATGCTGTTCGGCAGCCTCCTGCGGAAGCCGCAGCAGGTCGTCCTGGCGGCCGAGAACTACCTGAAGAACGACCCGGCGAATCGGGGCGTCAATCGCGCGCTGGCCCATGCCCTCGAGAAGGCGAACTGCCGACGCTCCGCGGTGGCGGTCTGGGAGTTCCTCGCGGACGACGAAGTCGTCGGTGACGAAGCGCTGAAGCGGGCCGGCGCGCTCTATTACGAGCTGAAGGAGATGCCGAAGGCGCTGGGCTGCTACGAGGCGGTGCTGAAGCGCTCGCCGCGCGACTCCGAGGCCGAGAAGATGCGCAAGAACCTCGCGGCCGAGGGCGTTCTCTCGTCCGGCTCGTACGACCCGACGAAGTCGTCGCGCGACCTCGCCCGAAACAAGGCCGAGAAGCAGGAACTCGAGATCGGGCACAAGATCGTCACCACCGAGGACGAGCGCGACATCCTGACCAGGAAGCTCACCGCCGAGATCGAGCGCGACCCGTCGAACCTGCGCGCGCGGCGTGCGCTCGTCGATCACTTGGCGAAGGCCAGGAGCTACGCCGCCGCGATCGAGGTGCTCGAGGCGGGGATCGAGATCGACGCGGACTCGTATGAGCTCCGCGAGCGGCTCGGAGACATCCGACTGCTCGACTACGATCAACAGATCCGCGAGGCGAAGGCGAAGGCCGCGGCGGGCGACGCCGCGGCGCAGACCGACGTCATCGACTTGACGCGCGAGCGCCACGAGTTCGAGCTCGAGGAAGTGAGCCGCCGCGTCCAGGCGCACCCGACCGACCTCGACCTCCGCTTCCGTCTCGGCCGGCTGAAGCTCGTGGAAGGCGAGCTGGACGCCGCGGTCGAGAGCTTCCAGCACTCGGTGAAGGACCCGAGGCGGCGCGTCGAGTCGCTGCTCGGTCTCGGCGAGGCGTTCGAGCGGAAGGGATTGCTGGACCTCTCGCGCAAGCAGTTCGAGAGCGCACTCGAATCGGTCGACGCTGGCTCCGACCGCGCGACCGAGATCGTGTACGCGCTGGGCGTCCTCGACGAGAAGGCCGGCGCCGTCGACGCCGCGCGCACGCGGTTCGAGTCGATCTACGAGCGCAACATCCACTACCGCGACGTCGGGGACCGACTGAAGGCGTTGGCGGAGGCACGGCCACAGCCGTCCGCGGCCGCGACGGAGGCTTCCAGGACGAAGCCTCCCAAGACCGAGCCTTCCCAGACCGAGCCTCCCAAACTCAAGAAGAACGACGAGGCGGCGGGCGAGAGCTCCGCATCCTCGTCGACCTACGATTTCAAGGACTGACCGAGGAACTCATGCCGAACTCGAAGCAAGCGAAGAAGCGGAACCGTCAGGACGAGCGACGACGCGTCATGAACAAGTCGCGCCGTTCGACGATGAACACCGAGATCAAGAAGATGTTCGCGGCCGTTACCGCGGGAGACGTGGCGAAGGCGAAGGAGCTCTTGAGCTCGGCGATGAGCAAGATCGACCGCGCCGCGAAGCAGAACGTGATCCACCGGAACACCGCGGCGCGCAGGAAGGCGCTTCTGTCGCGGCGGCTCCGCGACCTCCAGGCCTCCGCGAGCTGAGTCCGCGGTCGCTTCGCGGCAGCGAGGATCGGCGCGGTGTCGCTCCTGAGCCGGGAGAACCTGCGATCCGCGCTGCGCGATCCGGGGCCCGCGTTCGGCGTGCTGCGAGCGGTCGTCCGCGGTCGCTGGTACCGGTTCCGGTATCGGCTTCGCGGAGTTCGGCTGACGGTCGGGCGGAACTTCCGCTGCTACGGCAAGCTGGTCATCGCGGGCAAGGGGACGGTCTCGATCGGTGACGACGTCGTCTTCCGCTGGAACCTGCGTCACGTCTATCTCGGGAGCGGCTCGAGCGACTACGTGATCACGATCGGGAACCGCGTGTGGCTTCACGGGACGACGATCTCGTGTCGCGCTCGCGTGGACGTCGGCGACCGTTCTCTGGTGGGGAAGGTCGACATCATCGATCACGAGTTCCACGACCCGCGTGATCTCTCGCGCGCCCCGAGGATCCGATCGCGACCGATCCGTCTCGGGGCGGACACGTGGATCGGGAACGACGCGGTCATCTTCAAGGGGGTCGAGATCGGGCGCTACTCGGTCGTCGGCGCGCGAACCGTGGTTCGCCGTTCGATCCCGGAGCGCGTCGTCGCGATCGGGAACCCGGCGCAGATCGTGAAGCGCCTCGACGCCCCGCCCGGCGAGCCGAACGGATCAGCGGACTGAGAAGACGCCGCTCGCGACGTCGAGGACGGGGCCGTCCTCGGCCGCTCGAAGGATGGCATCGACCGCGAGCGGTCCATCACCGTCGATCGGGACGCGCGCCTCACCGCGGCCGTCCTCGGCGAGGTCGACCCGAATGGACGTCGCCGAGGTCGGGTCCGCGTGCAGCAGCCGCCAGTCGGCGACGCCGACGTGGGTGAGCGACACGCGCGACGCGACGCGCAGCTCGATGGCCCCCCGCGCTGGACCTGACACAATGATTCGCGCGGTCCGTGCGCCGTCCTCCGTCGCCGGGTCTACCGCGGCGACGCCGTCGATCCGGACCGCGTCGGGGTCGCGCGTGAGGTCGACGCTGGTCAACGTCTCGGCGTGGATGAACGCGCAGGCGTTGCCGTACGGATCGGTGTTGGACATGCCGGTCAGATAGCGCTCGGGAATGCCGTAGTGGCGTCCGGTCTCCACGGCCATGCCGAACCGGTAGCCGAACGGCTCGCGGTAGGTCGCGAGGGTGTGGGCGTGCAGGAGCGCGTACCACGCGACGAACTCGAGGTCCTCGCCCGGCCGCGAGATCTCGAGGGTACGGCCGAGGGCTCGGAACGCGTTGGCGGAGGGTCCGGCGAACTGATCGCCCATGTCGCCTTCCCACTCGCGGTCCTCGTCGCAGGGACCGATGTAGTCGCTCTGGAAACAGGCGGAGATCATCTCCCACATGTACGAGCTCGCCTCGGTCAGCGAGCCATCGATGAGGACGCGGCGCTTCAGGTCGCTGCGGCAGAGCTCGCGGATCGCATGACGGTAGCCGTCGTAGCCGCTCGTCGTCGGGTTCGCCTTCGGGTCGAACGTGCACAGCCAGACGGGGCCTCGGTAGGCCCGGGGCTGGTCGCCGGTGGTGAAGGAGCCGAGCCGAATCCCCTCGACCCAGAGGTTCTCGTCCCACGGGCGATCCCGCGGAAGGCGATAGTCGGTGACCGCTTGGGCGAACTCGAGCAGGGCGGGGACCGCGCAGCCGCTGTTTCGATACGCGAGGAGCGCGGCTTCGACGTTCTTCCCGTAGTGGTCGTCGGTGTCGTTCTCCATGTCGTAGCGTTCGGCGTCCCACTGGCGATCGAACCGCTCGATGACGTGGTCGACCGCCGCGCGGTATTCCGGCTTCGGGTTCGACCGCCAGACCCGCATCAGACCGACCAGGGTGTCGAAGTCGTGGTACCAGGAACGGTTCTGCGAGATCGCCCAGGCCTGGTCGTACGTGCTCTTCTTCGGCGGCGCGAGCACGCCGAGCGCCGAGATCTTCTCCGGCATGCGTCCGTGCCAGTTCCCGCCCGGTCCGCGACCGAACGGGACCGACTTCGGTAGATCGTGTTGCTCGCGAAGCTCGATCAGGCGATCGGCCATCTCCCCGCAGATCACCTCCGCGTACGTCGTGATCGTCTCGTCCGCGAGCAGCTCGGCGACGTCGGAGACATAGTCGATGAAGTGCGTCGGCGAGAGCTCGACGTCGGGGACCGGCGCGTTCGTCTTCAGGTTGTAGAGGCAGTAGAGGTGGCTCGAGGGATAGACGTTCTGCTTCATCAGCGAGACGACGTGCTTGCGCAGGCGATCCCTCACGAGCTCGACGAGGGGGGCCGCGTCCGGATCGTCGTCGTTCGCGTGCAGGTAGTTCACCATGAGCTGGTGGATGCCCGATATGCCGACGACCGACGTGCGCGTGAGCACTTCGCCGGACTTGGCGTCGTGCTGCACACCGATCAAGTAGCCCGAGCTCGCGTCGACGAGGCCGAGGCCGGCGAGCGGGTCTCCGTCGGGCGCAGCGAGGAAGATGCGCAAGATGTCCCGCACGTCCTCGAGGAGCATCTCGCGAAGCTCCGTCGGACGGATCCGTGGCAGCTCGTGCCGGCCGATGACGTCGTCGACGAGCACGTTGCCTCCCGCCGCGGCGAGCGAGATGCATCCCCACGGCGACGGCGGGCCGCCCGTGGCGCGACCGATCTCGGCCCCGACGGGAAGCGTGATGGTACGGAACCCGTCCGCGTCCAGCGGTCCCACGGCCGGCTCGCGACCGTCGACGACGTGCTCGACGCGACGCCCTCCCTGGGTCGCGAACTCCACGACCAACCGGGCCGCCGGCGACTCGAATCGTGCGCGCAGGGTGACGGTGAAGCTCGCCGCGAAAGGTCCGAAGAGCGTCACGATCTGCGTCACCGGGTCGCGATCCGCGTCGAGACGGAGCGCGTGGCCGTCCGCGACCTCTTCGATCCAGTCGTCGGACACGTCCCTCTCGTGGACGAACGCGCCCTTCCAGTACGCGCCCATCTTGCGTGGTTTCGTCGTCGAGTCGCAGGCGAGCTCGAAGCTTCCGTTCAGAATGGCGTCGACCGCGAACCGATCCGGCGCGTAGCCGAGCGGCGAGGGGCGATCGGGGTCGCCGTCGGGGACGCAGCAAAGCGCCAGCGAAACGAAGAGGGCTGGATTCATCGCGACTCTTTTACGCGGCGTCGGGGCCGGAGGACGACGTATTAGAGCACGAAAGTGCCTCGCTTCGGGGGCGAGGCACGTCGCGTTCGGCGGTCAGCGTGAGCCGAGGACGCGGTCGTAGCGGTAATACACCTCGAGGCAGAGCGTCATGATCGCCGTCGAGTAGACGCGGCCGCCGCGGTGACCCCACGGGTCGAACTGCGGGTCCCACGACCCCTTCTCGTCGCCGTCCTCGCGCTGCCTCTCGACCACGGCGTCGAGCATCTTCGCCTGCCACTTGTTCCAGTCGGCGCCGCCCATCTGGAACATCGAGTACGAACCGTAATACCAGTAGTAGAAGTCGATCGTGCCTTCCTCCTCGTCCCACCGCGGGAGCTGCTTGCGGAGGAGGTCGGCGCCGCCGCGCAGGGCGGGGCTCGTCTCGGGTTCCTCGCCGAGGAAGATGCGGCACAGCATCGCGACCGCCGTCATCGCCTCCGTCTTCTGCTCGGGCCACCGCTCGTTCATGCCGGGCTCGCGCGCCGACCAGCCTCCCTTCGAGATGTATCCGGTGCGGCACGAGTCGTCGCTGGTCATCTCGTCCAGGAAGAGCTTTGCCCCGTCGAGCGCGGCCTTGTCGATCTTCAGGCCGAAGTCCTCGGCCGACTTCAGGCACATGACCATCCAGCCGGTGACCGACGTGTCGTTGTTGCCGTCCGGCGGATACGCGTAGCGCCACGCCTTGTACGGGTTGCGCGTCGCGTGGATGAAGTCGATGCCCTTCTGCGCGGGCTCCTTCAGGATCGGCCACTTGGAGAGGCCATATCCTTCGGTGATCGCGAGCGTCGCGAGGGCGTGGTCGTAGAGGAACGTCTCGTGCGAACCGATCTCGCCGAAGCACCCGGTCTCGCCGTCCTGGACGCCGAGCAAGTATCTGAGCCCCCTGCGGACGACCGCCTTGTACTTGCCGCTGTCGGCGGTGTTTCCCGAACCGAGGAACGCGAGCAGAGCGAGCCCGGTGACGCCGACGTCGTGCGCGTTGTCCCCGCCGCCGTCGCACTTGTTGCTCTCGCACAGGTTCGAGAAGCCGGCGCAGGACCAGAAGCCGCGCGGATCCTGGTGGCGCTTCAACCAGTCGAGACCCCACGCGACCGCGTGCTGGCTCGCCTCGGGGCCGCCTCGTCCCGACCTGCGTCCGCCGTGCTTGCCGCCGGAACGTCCGCCGACGTCGCCGCCGACGCCGAGCACGTCGTTCAGCCCTCTCCCTTCGAACGGAGCCTCCGCCAACGGCTCGTCGTTCTCATCGGCGGGATCCACCTCGGTGAAGTCATCCTCGGAGACGATCGGATCGGTCATCTGCACGTCCGTCTCCTCGATGTTCTTCTCCGGCTCGTCTTCCGGTTGGTTCTCGATGGGGTCGCGCACATGGTCGTCCAGCACCGCGATGATGGTGTGGACCTCGGCCTCCGGCTTGCGGTCCGACCATTCGAGTTGCGCGAGGAGCAGGAACAGGATCGCATGGGCGGCGATCGACACGAAGAGCCACGGCGCCTTCTTGACGGCGTCGTGGAGCTCCTCCTCGAACGTCGGAGCCTGGGGACGATGGTTCGGCAGCTCGTAGGGAATCGACATGCTGTTCCTCCTTCGTGGAGAACGTCGTGATCGAGTTCGATGTCGGGATGGAACGTCGCGTCGCCTCGGCCGGTTCGAACGTGCCTACGAATCGAGCGCGTGCACGAGCGTCGCGGATCTTCTCGCGATCGGATCGAGAGACGTGAAGAGCCCCGCGACGAACGGTCGTCGCGGGGCTCTTCAATGCGCCGTTCCCCTCGGGAGGAGGGGGAGAGACGCGCGATCAGCGAGCGCCGAGCACGCGGTCGTAGCGGTAGTAGACCTCGAGGCAGAGCGTCATGATCGCGGTTGCGTAGACGCGGCCGCCGCGGTGACCCCACGGGTCGAACTGCGGGTCCCACGACCCCTTCTCGTCGCCGTCCTCGCGCTGCTGCTTGACCACGGCGTCGAGCATCTTTGCCTGCCACTTGTCCCAGTCGGCGCCGCCCATCTGGAACATCGAGTACGAGCCGTAATACCAGTAGTAGAAGTCGATCGTGCCTTCCTTCTCGTCCCACAGCGGAAGCTGCTTGCGGAGAAGGTCGGCGCCGCCGCGCAGGGCGGGGCTCTTCTCGGGATCCTCGCCGAGGAAGACGCGGCACATCATCGTCACCGCCGTCATCGCCTCGGTCTTCTGCTCGGGCCATCGCTCGTTCATGCCGGGCTCGCGGGCCGACCAGCCACCCTTCGAGAGGTAGCCGGTGCGCCACGAGTTCTCATCGGTCATCTCGTCCATGAAGAGCCTCGAGCCCTCGAGCGCGGCCTTGTCGACCTTCAGGCCGAAGTCCTCGGCCGACTTCAGGCACATGACCATCCAGCCGGTGACCGACATGTCGTTGTTGCCGTCCGGCGGATACGCGTAGCGCCACGCCTTGTACGGGTTGCGCGCGGAGTGGATGAAGTTGATGCCCTTCTGGGCGGGCTCCTTCAGGAGCGGCCACTTGGAAAGACCGTACCCTTCCGTCATCGCCAGGGTCCCCAGCGAGTGGTCGTAGAGGAACTGTTGGTGCGAGTTGATCTCGCCGAAGCAGCCGGTCTCGCCGTCCTGGACGCCGAGCAGGTACTTGAGGCCCTTGCGGACGACCGCCTTGTACTTGCCGCTGTTGACGGTGTTGCCCGAGCCGAGGAACGCGAGCAACGCGAGGCCGGTCACGCCTATGTCGTGCATGTTGTCCCCGTCGCCGTCGCACTTGTTGCTCTCGCACATGTTCGAGAAGCCGGCGCAGGACCAGTAGCCGCGTGGATCCTGGTGACGCTTCAGCCACTCGAGACCCCACTCGACCGCTTTCTGGCTGGCCTTGCCGCCGCCCTTTCCCGACCCGCGGCCGCCGTACTTGCCGCCGAAACGGCCGCCGGCGCCGCCGCCGACGCCGAGCACGTCGTTCAGACCCTTGCCCTCGAACGGGGCGTCCGACAGAGGCTGCTCGTTCTCGGTGGTGAACTCCTCCTCGGTGATCTCGTCCTCGGAGACGATCGGGTCGTCCATCTGGACTTCCTGCTCTTCGATCTCCTCTTCCTCCTCCTCCTCCTCCTCTTCCTCGATCGGGTCGATCTCCTGGTCGTCCATCGACGCGGTCAGGGTGATCACGTCTTCCTTCTGCTTGCCGACCGACCAATTGAACTGGGAGAGGATCAGGAAAAGAATCACGTGGGCGACGACGGACACGAGGAGCCACGGCGCCTTCTTGACGTATTCGCGGAGCTCCTCCTCGAAGGTGGGTTCTTCGGGCCGGTAGCTCTGCAGCTCGGACAGGTTCGACATAGCCGCGATCCTCCCATGAGGGATCGATGGAAAGGTTTCAGGGGATGCGATGCTCCGCGTGAACGGCGCGTTCCGTCGCGGGTTCGGACGATTTGGATTCTAGTTGGCCAACCGAAGGGGGGCAACGGAGGAAAAGCGGTTCGAGACGCTCCGAATCGCCGTTGCGGCCTGGGCTCAACCCCGTGCGATCCAAGGGCTTCCGCGTCGCCCCGAACGACCTAGTGGTGTGATTCAGAGTTGTTGACGTTTCTCCGGGGCCCTCGTCATCGCTTGCTGCGTTGCTCCTCCTCGACGTATCTCGAATACGCGGTCGTCGTCGCGCCTTGCCAGCGACGACGATGACCTCCGGATAATCCAC
>CAZYQW010000112.1:0-69836 GCA_964649825.1 uncultured Phycisphaeraceae bacterium
CAAGGGCAGCAACCTCTGGTTCGGGTTCAGCCTCGCCGGCACGCACTCGACGACGTCGACGACCTGCAGCCCGGCGGACGCGACGGTGCATCTCAACGTGGCACCCGTCGTGCGGTTCTCGTCGACGGGCTCGGTGGTGTCCGATTGTCTCGTGACGCACCCGCTCACACCGGAGTGGCTCGGCCACCTCGCGATCGGGAAGCACGAGACGATCAGCGGCACATCCAACGACGAGATCGACGTGTCGTGGTCGGTATTCCATCTGCTCACCGGTGAGTTCTGGGCCGACTCGATGAGCGCGAGCACGGTGACGAGTCTCCCGGGCGTCCACCGCCGGCCCGGACCGATCGACCGTTGTATCCTGGCCGGGAAAGGAGTCACGATGCGATCGACGCGGATCCGTGGGTTGACCCTCGTTGCGGCGGCCCTCGTCAACGGGGCGTTCGCTTGGCTGGTCGTGTCGGCGTCGCCGTTCGACCGGACGACCCGTAAGGAGGAGCTCCGTGCGGCCGCAGCGATCGGGAACGACGAGGACGGGAACGCGCGCGTCGCGGCGGCTCCGGCGCCGGACCCGCCGGTTCCCTTTCCGGCCGACGCGGCGGCGGACGAGCCCGCGGCGAACGCCGCCGACGGGGACGTGACCGCCGGCCGACACTCGGCCGTGAACCTCGTACGGATCAGCGGAACGCTCGTCGTAATCGACGGGGGCGAGCTCCGCGACGGCCTGCGCGGAACGCTCGTGCTCGAGTACGAGCCGCCGCGCACGGGGTGGGCAGCGCAGCGCGAGACGGTCGAGGTCGACGTGGTCGAGGGGAAGTGGCACGCGCGCATGCCGCGCGGGTCGAGGTTCCGCGGCCAGAGCGCGATGCTCGAGGAGCGCGAGGTGCGGTTCGAGTCGGGCGCGATCCACGACGCCGCGGCGGGCCCGCCGGTCGAGCTGATCGGGGCCTTCACCGACCTTCTGGTGCACGTGATCGACGCCGAGACGCGAGCCGAGCTGGAAGGAGTCTCGATCGTCCGCGTGAAGCCGTCCGTCGCGCGCGGAGCCTCCTGGATCGGACCTTATCTCCGGCCGCGGCTCGACGGCACCGAGGAGCGCTTGCGGGACGACGCCGTCTCACCGCTCCGGCTCGCGCGCAGCGAGATCGACTCATCGAGCGGCGCGGGGGGAAGCACGTTCGTTCACGCGCCGGGATTCGGCTGGCTGTCCTTCGCGCCGCCGCGCGGCGGCGCGGAGTGCATCGTGGAGCTCCACCGAGCCGCCGCGCTCCGCGTTCGCGTCGAGGACGTGCCGCCGGTCCATCCGTTCCGTCTGAGACTCCGCTGCGTGCCGGGCTCGGGACCGGGGGCTCCCAGGCGCGCGATGATGGCGAATCGCCCTTCGGTGCTCGCGTGGGAGCAGGAGCTGACGCAGCGCTCGCGCGCGTTCGTGCTCGACGATCTCGCTCCGCTCACGCTCATCGCATCGATCGAGGCCGGGCGTCCGGACCACGCGCGGCGGCTCGTGCTGGCCGAAGCGGAAGCGACGCTCGTCTCGGGTCGCACCACGGAGATCGAGCTGCGCTGCGCGCCGCCGCCCGACCTGCCCGCGCCGGTGCCGTTGGCCGGACGGCTCGAGGTGCCCGTCGGTTGGTTCGACGACGATAGGAGTCCGCACGTAAGGTTGCGCTTCGAGATGGTCGACCGGCCGTTCGACCTGCCGATCGTTCGGGCTCAGCCCTCGCGCCGCTCGAGGATCGCCTTCACGCCGGGGTGATCGAGCGGCAGGCGCGTCGCGCGGAAGAGACCGTAGTTCCAACGTTCCGGGCCGCCGGGGATGCCACTCCCACACGATCGTCCCCCCGGACGGCCGCGTCGGCGCGACCTCGACGACCTGGTCGGGCCAGAACTCGACCGAGTCGAGCGTCTTCGGGTTGCGCCCGACTTCGACCGCGGCGCCCTGGCTGCGCCGCTCCCACGCGATGAGGAGGACGTTGCCGCTTTGCAGCGGCTCGATGTCGTGGTGGTGAAGGACGTCGTCGCTCGAGTAGACGAACTCCCACGTCACGTTCCCGGCGTGATCGTACTCGCGGATGCGGCCGCCCTGTCCACCGCCGCGGAACACCCGGTTCTCGACGCGCTCGCAGCGGAGGAGCCGGCCGTCGTCCTGCAGGAAGACCGATTCCCGGGGCGCGAGTCGCTCTTCCATTCGTGGACGACGTCGCCGGCCAGGTCGATCAGGTACGTGCTCGTCGAGCGGAGCGTGGTGAAGAGGGTCACGCCCTCGAACGCTCCCTCCGACGAGAGGACAGGCCGCGCTTCTCGTCCGGCTCCTGCGCGGCGCCGGCCGCGGGGAGCAGGAACCAGAGCGCGAGCATCCCGGATCGTGTCATGGATTGCGTCATGGATTGGGTCATGGATTGGGTCGCGGCCGCCGGCATCAGCGATCGCGCCGACCGCCGCCGCGATCGCCTCGGCCGGCGCCGTCGAAACCGCGGAAGAACGCGCGGTCTCCGCCCGACATCTCGTCGTACTTCTGCATCTGCTCGTGGCTGAGGAACGTTCCGAGCGAGTCTCGCGTCGTCGTTCGAATCGTCGCCATCGCGTCGCGCATTCCGCTGAAGTCGCCGGCCTCGCGGATCTTCTCGCGGGCCGTCTCGAACGCCAGCGCCTCTTTCGTGAGCGTCTCGTGCATCTGGTTCGTCTGGTACGCGTTGAGCCCCAGCTCCTTCGCGTAACGGTTGATCCGATCGTCGAACGCGTCCTTGCGTCGCTGCTCGCGCTCCTTCTCGCGCGCCTCCTCCTCCTCGCGACGGATGTCGGCGTACACTTGCTTCACCTGATCGGTGAGGTTCGGCGGGACGGTCGCGCCGTCATCCGCTTGCGACATGCGGCCGAGGAGTTCGTCGAGCATTCGCTCCTTCTCCGCGAGCGACTCCTCCTCGGCGACCGAGGTGCGGGCGGCCGGCGCCACGCTCGAAACGTCCGGGAGCATCTCGAGCATATCGATGCGGCTCTGCATCTCGCGGTTCTGCGACTGGAGCTCTTCGAGCTCGGCGCGCAGGTCGTGAAGATCGAGGATCGTCGTCGGGACGTCACCACCGCCGCTGGAACCGGAGACGACGACGCCGCCGGCCGCTCCCGCGACGAGCGCGGCGCCGATCGTGATCAGGGACTGCATGTTCATGATCCGGACCCTTCCTTCTTCGTTCCGTCGTTCTCTGTATCACGGGCGGGCGGCGCGGACTCGGCGTCGGCGGCTTCGCCAGCCCCGAGCAGCGCGAGCGCCGCCTCCGGCACCTCGATCTCGACCTTGCCGAGGTCGTGGATCACGTAGGTCGTCTTACGCGTCCGTTCCACGTCACGATCACCGAACGACGTCGACGTCTTGATCTCGATCGCGAACGAGGCGAGCCCGCCCTGGGGCAGCGTCGTGGCGACGAACGTGCCTTCGACGGTCGGCTCGGGCATGTCCTCGCCGCCGAACCCGCCGCGACCGCGGCGGCCGAAGCCGCCTGCGCCCAGCGTGCTCGCGGCCGACGACGTGAGCCGCCCGCGGAACGTGGTCACGTCCTCCTGTTTGTCCTCGGTGGTGACGTCGCCCTCGATGTACTTGTCGAAGTTCTTCAGCAGGACGTGCGGCGGCTTCGCGGTCCGCAGGCTCGCCAACGACATCATGCGCTGCATCTGCTCCCGATCCGAGCCCGCGTCGTCCTCGGCTCGATCGCGGACTCGTTCTCCGCCGCCGCCTTCGCCATCCTCGCCCCCGCGGCGACCTCCTCGCCTTCCGCCGAAGGCCGGCCCGGTGGGTGCCAGCTCCCAATCGCCGTCTCCCATGCGGAAGACGGTCTTGTCATCGGCCACGAACGCCTCGAGCCGGCCGCTCCGGACGTGGAGCGGCTTGCCGGCCTGGACCCGGACGTCGGCCGTCGTCGGCGCGCGGGCCTCCGAGCCGCCGCCCGCTCCGCGGCGACCGCCACCGCCGGAGGTTTCTTGGGTCATCTCGAACCGATAGCTCTTTGCGGTCGCGCACGGCTGAGCCAGGCGCTTCAACATTGCAAGTGCGTCCGTCGCGTCCTTGGTCGCGACGTCGTCGCCGGGGGTGAACAGGCTCGCCACCATCAGGAATGTCTTCATCTCTCCTCCAACCTCTCTTTCGTTGAAGCAGTCGTTGAGTCGTCGAGAACGTCAGGGCCGACGCCGGCGCCGATCCTGGATTCGATCGAGCACGTCGGCGGGCAGCACGTCCGCCAACGCCGCGTCTCGCTCGGCTCGGAACTCGGCGATCGCGTCCTTGATCTCGGCGTCCTCGGGCCACGCCTCGCGATCGCACAGCTCCGAGAAGAACCGCGACTTTCGTCGCTCGTAGCCCTCGAGCGCGGCACGCGCGCGCGCCGCCGCGCCGTCGTCCAGGGACGTCGCCTCCGTGATCGTCTTCATCGTTCGTTCGATGCGCTCGCGCTCCATCTCGCTCCGGCGGTCGTCGACGAGGCGCTCGAGGTCGGCGCGTTGCTCATCCGTCAGCACGGCCAGCATCCGCGGCCGCGAGCGCTGATGGACGTTCCAGATCGATCGCTCGAGCTCACGCACCTCTTCGAGGGTTTGGTCGAGGATGGCCCAGATCTCGGCACGCTGCTCCGAGGAGAGATCGAGCTGATCGGCGAACTCCTGAACGGACGACAGGAACGGCCCGCCGCGGCGATGATGCCCGCCGCGAGGCCCCCCCGGGCCGTCACCACCGAGTCTCGACCCGGCCAGGTCTTCCGCCGCCGCCTCGACGGGCAGGCGCTCCAACGCACCGGAGTCCCGTTCGGCCACGACGCGCGACGTCCAGCCGATGCCGAACACGAGGACCAGGAGCACCATCGTCCAACCGAACGACCTCACTCTTCGACCTCCCAGAAGAACAGGTCCGACAGGACCGCCGACGCGCTGGAGTAGGAGCCGTAACCGTTTTCCTCGAGGAGGCTCGCCGTCCCGCCGTCGACGAGGACCGACGGAGTGGACGACGCTTGGCTCGGACGCTCGCTCCAACCGATGAGCCCGACGAGCACCGCCGCCGCCACGACCGACAACGACCGGTTGATCCGCGCGCGATGCCGGTCGGCCATCTGGGCCGGCGTGCGCCCGTCGATCCTCCGCAAGATGCGTTCGACCGATGCCGACGGGTCGCTCGCGGCTCCCGCGTCCAGAGCCGCGCGGATCGCGTCGACCGTGACGTCCGATTGCAGTTCCGGATCGTTCATTCGATTCGCTCCACCGATTCGTTCCACGTTCACGTCAACCACTTTCGCGCGCGGGCGGGACCGAGTCCCGCGCTTTCGGCGGACGCCAAAGGCGTCACGCTCTTCGCCGATCTCTCGCCGAGCCGCTCCCGCGCGCGGTGGATCCGGATCGACACCGTTCCGATCGGACATCCGATCGCTTCCGCGATCTCGCCGTACGACCAGCCCTCCGCGAGAAGGACGATCGCCGCCCGCTCGCTCGCCGGCAGCCGCCGCAGTCGCTCGATGAGCTCGTCTCGTTCGTCGACCGCTCCGGTCGCGGCGTCGTCGCGCGAGACCGGCTCGTCATCGCCCGCCGGTAGGAAGCGCTGGAACCAACGGCGCCACCGAGTCCGCGCCGAGATCGCCTCGCGCACCGCGATGCGTCGCATCCAGGTTGCGAACCTCGCCTCGCGACGGAACGTCGGGAGCTTGCGATAGACGCGCAAGTAGACCTCCTGCAGGACGTCTTCGACCAGGTTGGGATCCACGACCAATCCCGTGAGCAACCGTCGCAACGATGCATCGTGCCGAGCGACGATCGCGCCGAACGCCTCGGAGTCACCGTCGAGAACGCGCCGCACATCGTCACAGTCGGGCCCGTCGAATTCCTGTTCGATGTCCCTGGCGTCCAGCTTCGGCTCCTTTGGGAGGTCTCCAACCAGGCGCGCGACGGTGCAATGGAGAGGCCGCGCGCCTCCATTCTTTCCGTTTTCCCAAGAAAAGCCGAGGTGCCGCGTCAGACGCCGTCCGCGGCGATGCTCTCGACCAGCGCGTTCCACTCCCCAGCCTGCGGATCGATCGAGGTCTCCGGCCCCACCAGCTTGAAGAAGAACGGGCCGCGGGAGGTCTGCACGATCGCCGCCCTCATTCGATAGTCGGGCCGATCCAGCCGCACTCCCGAACCCGGCTGGGTCTCGGCCACGTATCGGCCCGCGAGCTCGACCGTCGTCACGTCGAGCGAGTTCACGGTCCGGCTCTCGGTCTTCGCCGCCTCCGATGCCGGGCGACCGTCGGCCGTCTCGAACTGGCCGTACCAACGGTCGAGGTTCGCCTGCACGCCGCCGGCCCCGCCCAGACCGAAGTAGTAGACGACGAGTCGCGCTTCGTCGTCGCCCGGACGTCCCTTCGGTAGGACCAGCTCGACCTGGCGCATGCTGCTGGACGGCGTCTCCTCCTGCCAGTCGGTCGGGACCTGGAACGAGAGCCCGGCCGGGGCGCGGACGACGCGCGTCGTCGGCTTGGCCGCGTGCGTCGTCTCGACCCCGGACTCCTGCGTCTTCTCACCGCAGGAGATCAGTCCGCAGAGGCTCAGGATCAGGATCGTCGCGCGCATCGTTCGGTTCCGCTTCTGGGATCGACCGGGCCGAGCACTCTATCCGCCCCGACCAGGCGAGGCAAAGCGCTTCGTGCGCCGGGGCGGCTACCACTCGAGCCGGTGCGCGCGTAGGATGGCCGGTTCCGCCTCTGAACCCAAGTCGCCAAAGAGGAGCACTGATGTTGTGCGCGTTCCTTCCGATCCTGCTCGCGCTCTCGTGCGGAGCGATCGCCATGGCCGATGACGTCCTGCCGTTCCACGCGACCGAGAAGACCCTCGACAACGGGCTCAAGGTCATCGTCGTTCCGACCGGGTTCCCGAACCTCGTGTCGCTGCAGATCCCGGTCCAGACCGGGTCGCGCAACGAGATCGAGCCGGGCAAGACCGGGTTCGCGCACTTCTTCGAGCACATGATGTTCCGCGGCACGAAGCTGTATCCGCCGGACGCATATCAGGCGATCATCACGCGCGCCGGCGCGCGCCAGAACGCCTACACGACCGACGACTACACGAACTACCACGTCACCTTCGCCAAGGAGGATCTCGAGAAGATGCTCGAGATCGAGGCGGATCGGTTCATGAACCTCGACTACGAGGTGTCGCCGTTCAAGACCGAGGCGCGCGCCGTGCTCGGCGAATACAACAAGAACGTCGCCAACCCGGTCCGCAAGTTGTTCGAGGTGCAGCGGAACGCGGCGTTCTCGACGCACACGTACAAGCACACCACGATGGGCTTCATCGCCGACATCGAGGACATGCCGAACCAGTACGAGTACTCGAAAGCCTTCTTCGACCGCTGGTACCGGCCCGAGCACGCCACCGTCATGGTCGTCGGCGACGTCGACCCCGACGAGGTGATCCCGCTCGTCGAGACGTACTTCGGCCCCTGGGAGCGCGGCGACTTCGAGGCGAGCATCCCGGCCGAGCCCGAGCCGAACGGTCCGTTCTACGCCCATCACGAGTGGAACACGAAGACCGCTCCGCTCGTCGCGGTCTCGTTCCTCGGTCCCGCCTTCTCCGAGACGGAGAAGGAGTCGGCCGCGATGGATCTCCTCCTGCGGCTCACGTTCGGACAGACGTCGGACCTCTATCGACGGCTGGTCCAGGACGAACAGAAGGTCGACATGCTCGCCGGCCTCAACGCCGAGGATCAAGACCCGTCGCTCATCAACGTCATCGCGCGCGTGAAGTCGGCGGAGGACGTGGTGTACGTGCGCGACGCGATCCTCGAGGCGTGCGCGAAGGCCCGGACCACCGCGTTCGACGCCAAGCGCGTCGAGGAGGCGAAGTCGAACCTGCGCTACTCGTTCGCAGCCGCGCTCGACAACACCGAAGCGATCGCGTCGACCCTCGCGCAGTACGTCCGCTTCCAGCGCTCGTACGACACGTTGAACCGCCTGTTCGACCGGTACGACGCGTGCCAGCCGGCCGATCTCCAGGCGGCGGCCCAGAAGCACTTCACCGACGCGCGTCTGGGCGTGACGACGATCGCCGGCGAGCCGCTGCCCGCCGGCATCGATACGCCCCCGTCGCTCGACTCCCTCGGCGGCTCGTCCGGGTCGGACGACCTCGGCGAGTCGAGGTTCCTGGTGCAGAAGTCGCCGTCCCCGCAGATCGTGATGAAGTTTCTCTTCCTCACCGGCTCGGCGGACGATCCTCCCGGCAAGGAAGGTCTCGCCGAGCTCACGGCGAAGATGGTCACCCAGGCGGGCAGCGACGTCCTCGAGCTGGCCGAGATCCAGAAGCTGGTCTATCCGATGGCCGGCGCGTTCTCGCACCAAGTCGACCGCGAGATGACCGTCTTCACCGGCTCGATCCACAAGGACAACCTCGACCGCTTCTGCGGCATCGCGCTCGACATGCTGTTGAACCCCGGCCTCCGCGCGATCGACTTCACGCGCAACCGCGAGAACCAGAAGAACGAGCTGCGGCTCGACCTGATCTCGAACAACGACGAGGAACTCGGCAAGGAGCGCCTGCAGACGAACGTCTTCGCCGGGACTCCGTACGGGCATCCGACGGTGGGGACGGTCGCGGGCATCGACGCGATCACGGTCGACGACGTCAAGCGGTTCATGGCCGATCAGTACACCTGGGCGAACCTGAAGATCGGGATCTCGGGCGACGCGCCCGACTCGCTGATCGCGATGCTCGAGGAACGTCTGTCCGAGGGACTGGCCGCCGGCCGCCGCGCCCACGCCGCGGCGGCCCCGGCCGGCCGGCGCAGCAACGGCTTGACGATCGAGATCCTGCAGAAGGACACGCGCGCGACCGCGATCTCGCTCGGCCACCCGATCGAGGTGACGCGCTCGCACCCGGACTTCGTGCCCCTCTACCTCGCGCGGACGTGGCTCGGCGAGCACCGCTCTTCCTTGAGCCACCTCTACAACCGCATCCGCGAGATCCGCGGCATGAACTACGGCGACTACGCCTACATCGAGGCGTTCCCGGGCGGCATGTTCCAGTTCTTCCCGAGCCCGAACCACGCGCGCCTCGCCCAGATCTTCGAGATCTGGATTCGCCCGGTGCCGCCCCACCAGGCGCACATGGCGCTGCGGATCGCTCTGCATGAGCTCGAGAACATGATCGAGCACGGCCTCACGCCCCAGGCATTCGAGTCGACCCGCGAGTACCTCATGAAGAATGTCTTCGTGATGACCGACGGCCAGGACACGAACCTCGGCTACCTGCTCGACAGCTGGTGGTACCACACGCCGGAGTTCACGACCTTCATGCGGGACCGCTTGAAGTCCCTCACCCTCGATGAAGTGAACGCGGTCGTTCGCCGCCACCTGAGCTGGGAGAGCCTCCACGTGGTGATGATCACCAAGGACGCGGAGACGCTCCGCGATCAGCTTCTCTCCGACGAGTTCTCGCCGATGACGTACGACGGCGAGAAGCCGAAGGATCTCCTCGATGAGGACCAGGTGATCGGAGCACGAAGGCTAAACCTCTCGCCAAACGACATCGTGATCACCCCGGTGGAGGCCGTCTTCTCGAAGTAACGGCGATCGCCGGCTGGGTTCGGGACGGGATGGGTCCATGAGGCGGCGGCTTCGCGCGCCTCGTGGATCCTCTCAGCGGCGGGAGCGGAGCTGCCACGAGAGGGTCTTGCGGATGCCGCGGCGGATCCATGAGGCGCCGCCGCGGTCGACGGGAGGCGGGGCCGACGAGTGGATGATCTCGTTCGGAGGGTCCTGCGGGCCGCAGACCGGGACGAGCGGCGGACCCGGAAGCGAATCCGGCCAGTCGATGTCGACGTCGATGGCGCGGTAGGCATCCGCGATCAGGTCGCGATCCGTCACCACGCTTCGCCCGCAGTCGTAGTCGGGGTGATGGACGCCCTCACCGGGCCGCTCCGCCGCTCGTGCCGCCACCGTCGACGCGCGCGTCCAGTCGATGCCGGGAAGGCGGTACACACGAAGCTCGTAGCCGCTCTCGACGCAGCTCGCGCCTTCCAGCGGAATCCTCCAAACCCGCCCCCGTTTGCGGCGCACGAGGTACGGAATCGAGCAGTCCCGCGTGTCGACGACCCCCAAGAACGCCCGACGAAACGATGCCATCATTCCCCGCGGCCGGAACCAGACGACATCGCCCGACACCACTCGAGTTCCACCAACGTAGACCGGCGTCGTGAGCGCACCCATTGGTAGACCTCAGGCGCGGTCGCCTTGCGGCTCCGTGTTCAGTGGCCCCCGTTCCAACCGTGCGTGCGGATTTCGCGCACACGGCTGACCGATGGTCTTCTCACGTCGCATGCGCGCCTCCGGGAAAGCGATTCGTGCCGAGCTGTTCGTGAAGGCCGAAGTCTTCGACATGGAAGCGGCGGGACTTTCACCCGCGAGTCCGACACAGCTTGCGAACTCGCCGTCTTCACCTTCGGGTGACGGCTTCGGGCTCGCTTCAGAGCACACCATGGCGTCCCATCGTAGCCTCGCCCAGCCCCTCCAAGCTCGTCCGAGCTTTGGTCCCCTCCGATCCGAGACCCCGTGGCGAGAGTGCCCTGCCCTCGGTCCGACGCGATGCGGACTCCCTTGGTGGCGGTCACACCGCGTTGGAGGAGGCTCGACCCCACCGCCGGCATCCGCGCCTCACGGACACCAGAGCGCGTCGATCTCCGGTCCGCTGAGGAACTTCCCGGCCCGGCGCACGTCGCCGATGCTCAGGAATCCCTGACTGTTCGAGACCGGCGGCGGGAGGAGGAAGCACACCTTGCCGTTCGGGATGGATCCGCCGTACAAGGTCTCATCGAAGTAGAAGGCGATGCGGTTTCCGCCGATCAGGAACGCGTCGCGAACCTCGACCTCTTCCGCCCCGGTGATCGTGACGTGGTCGCGATCGGCGTTCGGCGCGAACACGAAGTGGCGCTGCATGATGACCTTGTTCGTCGAGTAGCCGTTCGCGTTCAGATGCACACCGTGCGCGGGGTTCTCGTTCGTGTAGACCACCACCGATCCTTGCGATCCGGTCTGCCAGTAACCCTGCAGCGATACGTTCGCACGGAAGATCACGACGCCGAGGTGCCCGGCGACGGTGAAGTCCGATCCACCGCTTCCGTCGATGTTCGTCGCGATGTTGTGCGCGATGAGGAGGTATCCGTGCCCGCTCGGCCCGGGGTTCTCGATCGACCGGTTGACCACCTGCAGCATCGTCCGAGTCGAGCCGCCCGTCGAGTTGCCGGCGAAGATGCTGTCGCCCTGCGGCGAGTCGATGTACGCCGAGTGCTCCTTCATGTACTGGAAGTGGTTGCCGCGGAGGTCGAAGCGGCAGCGTCCATTCAGCCGCGCACCCCATTTCGGCTGGCCGTCACCCTTGTGGAACACGCAGCCGTAGATCTCGAGGAGCGGATAGACCCCTCCGGCGAACGTCTCGGGCAGACCGTTCGGCGTGCTGACGACCGACCACGACGAGAGTCCGGGACGGATCGAGAGGTTCTCCGCGCGGAAGAGCTTCACGCCGGGCGTGATCGTCCCGTTGGTCAAGTTCTTGCCGAGGCCGAAGCCCACGATCTCGTCGACGAAGGGTCCCGTAGCCCCCCGGACCGCGACGTCCATCGCGTAATTCTTCCAGTAGCATCGGTACGGCTTCAGGCCCGCCGGTCCGCCGCCGAAGTACTGCCCCTGCGAGGCGGGGATCACGCCATGCACCTCGACCACCAGCGTCTGCTGGTTCGCCGCGTACAACGCCTCGCCTGCTTCGATCGCACGCAAGAGCGGGTACCCCGTTTCCGCCACGAACGTCCCGCCGACGAACTGATAACCGTTCGGATAGACGTCGATCTGCGTCGGGGCGAGCGGGACGATCGGCGGTGCCGAGTGGAGGTAGTCGTTGTTCGACCGAGCCGCGGCGACGGGTGGGAGAACGGCCACAAAGCCCAGCGTGCAAAGGATGCAGTACGAAACGAACGCGCTCGGTGTCATCACGGTGTTTCTCTCACAAGGTGGAGCCCGGCAGTGATCAGGCGGTTCCGCTCGAGACGGACGTCGGCGATTCGAGTGTTCCGAAAAGAATCGGAAATGCCGAGGCCCGGACGAGCGGTTCATCCCTTCTGAACAGGGACCTCTCCGTTTCCGAAGAGGGGATTCAACCGACTCATAACGTCGGAGGCGCTGCGTTCGGGGTCATCCCTTCTGAACAGGGAGCAGCGCCGCCGGGCCTCGGCGATCGCGGAGCGTAGCGATTCCTCCGCGAAAACGAAGCACCCAGCCGTGTTGCTCGACCGGAAGAAGCTACGGTGATGGCGGGCAACGACGTCCGCCGGGTCCGACGGAGTCCTCGTTCCCTCGGTTTCGCCGTTTTCCTTTGGACGTCTCGGAGCATGAAGCATCGATCGTTCGCCGTCACCGGAGCGGCCACTTGCCTCGCCGGGGCGATGACTTGCATCGCGAGCGCCGGGACGACGCTACGCGTATCGCTGACCGAGTCTCCCGGGACGATCGAGGTCGGCGACGCTGCGGTCCTGATCGAGAAGGCCGCCGACGCCATCGCGGCGACCGAGCCGCCGCAAGCCGCCATCGCGCTCTCGCTCGGGAAGGGTGGTGCGTGGCCGGCGCGCTCGCTCGTGCCGCTCGTCGACCGGCTGCTGCGCGCTCGCCTGCCGGTGCGGATCCAGGTCGTCAAGGGTCGGACGCGGGCGAAGGTCGACACCGACACCATCGCGCTCCAGAGCTGGCTCGAGGATGCCCCTTCGGTCGCCGACGTCTGCGTCGGAGGGGAACTTCCGAGCTCCGGTGCCGCGCGCGGCCTCGCTCCCCTCCTCGCAGTCGATCTACGCGGGTTCGCGGCGCTCGTGGGCGACGAGCGGACCGCGACCTTGCGCTCGTCCCCGCGGCGCGTGCTCGAGGCCGCGGTGCCGGGCGACGCCGGTCCTTCGGCGACGCTCGCGCTCGCCGTCGGCGAGGGCCCGACGATGCACGACCTGTTCCGCGTCCTCTCCGACCTCGGCGCCAAGGGCTGGGGGCGCGTTCTCCTGCTCCTGAAGGACGACGGCGCCGAGTACGTGAAGGCGTCCGGCTTCCTGGTCTCGCTCGCCGAGGCGTCGGATCAGCCGCACCCGCTCGAGCAGCGCCGCAGCCCACCCTCACGCAAGAGCGCGCCCGCGTTCCGAGCGATTCGAGTCCTCGCCGAGGAGGCGGTCCTCGCGATGCGTCTCGCGTTGCGCGCCGACGGCTCGATGCGGTCGGACGACGTCTTCACCGAAGCCGAGTCGACTGCGCTCGCGCTCGTCGCGTTCCTCGACCTCGGAGTCCGGGCCGGCGACGGCACTCCGACCGGGAACGCGCTCCTGTTGATGGAACGTTGGCTTCTCGCGTGGCCGGAGGACTCGAGACGTCGCTATCCGCGACGCGAACGGACGGTCGTCTCGTGGGCGAAGATCGAGGCGTACTGGCGGACGCGCCATCCGCTCCTGCGCGCGGGGGCGGACGAAGCGCTCGCCGAGATCCGGAAGGAGATCGAGACCGACGCCGAGTTCCGCGACGGAATCGAGAAGGGCTTCGAGGCGATCGCGGTCGTCCGGGCGGAGCAGATGGGGCTCGACGTCGGGGAACTCCCCGCGAAGCTGAAGGGGCTGATCGAGTCCGCGCTCGACGACGAGGGCCGCATCGTCGCGACCTACAGCACGCTGAGCTCGACCGACTACGTCGCGCTCGCCAACGCGCTCGTGCTCCTGGGAACTCCCGCCACCAACGCCCGCGTGCTCTTCATGGCGGCGCAGGCCGGCAACGAGCTGCCGTCGACCGACTCGGCGCTCGCCAACGAACAGCGCGCTCTCTCCGCGTTCTTCCAGTCGCGCTTCTCGATCGAGGCGGGCGGCGAGGCCGCCACGAACTTCACCGAGATGCTGAAGCGCTCGCTTCCGAAGAGCGCGCCGACCACCGGGCCCGACGTCGACGCGCTCGACCCGGACGACGTGAAGTGTCCGTGGAGCGGCGGCGGACGGATCGAGTCCGTCGCCCGTGTCGCGCTGATGACGATCGCGTACGCGATGCCCGACCGGAACGTCCTCGACGCGGGCGGCGGGAAGCGAGGCCGCTGAGCCCGACCGAGGGAACACAAGACGGTATCAGCAGCGTGACGAGCCCGCGGCAGGTAGCCGACCGCGGCCTGCCCAAACCGAACATCCATCTACCCCCCGCCGGCGGGGATCTCCTTCGAGAAGAAGACGAGAACCTTCAGCTCCTCCTCGACGTCGTGGAACCGATGCACGGCGCCGCGCTTCACGAAGACCACGGAGCCCGGCTTCACGGGGACCTCGACCGACTCCACGGTGAGCGTCGCCTTCCCACCAACGACGTAGTAGATCTCGTCCTCCTCGTGGGGCGACTGCCCATCGTCGCCGCCGGCCGGGATGACGTAGACGCCGCACGTCAGCGTGTCGACGTCGAGGAACGGGAGCCACGGCTTGCCGTCCTCCGCGCGCCGGCGGAGCAGCTCGTCCATCTCGAACGACTGGAGGATCTCCTTGTCTACGGGTTCTCCACCTTCCACGACCTTCTCGGCGTCGATCCAGAACACGGTTGCGAGCAACGCGGCCGCCAGGCCGACACCGGGCCAATTCGAGAGCATCGTCGACTCCGGGCAGGGCGAGAGCCGATTCTACGCGCGCCGGACCGTCCGCGTTGGCGGTTCGAACTTCTGTCCCCGCGAGCCGCCCCGTAGACTGTCCGATTCCCGCTTCCACCCGACGTATCGAAGGTGAAGACCATGTCGGACCAGTTGCTCGCGGACCTCGGAATCACGGAACTCAATCCCGGCGCCCACGATGGTCGGGCCGCCGTCGGAACCGTTGGCGGCGAGGTCACGTCCTACAACCCGACCGACGGGTCCATGATCGCCAAGGTCGCCGAGGCGGACGCCGCGACCTACGAGAGGGTCATGGTCGGCGCGCTCTCCGCCTTCGAGAGGTGGCGCTCGTGGCCCGCCCCGAAGCGGGGCGACGTCGTGCGCGAGATCGGCGAGGTGCTGCGCGCGAACAAGACGAACCTCGGCCGCCTCGTCAGCCTCGAGATGGGCAAGATCGCGGCCGAAGGCGAAGGCGAAGTGCAGGAGATGATCGACGTCGCGGACTTCGCGGTCGGCCTCTCGCGCCAGCTCTACGGCAAGACGATGCACAGCGAGCGTCCGTCGCATCGCATGTACGAGCAGTGGCATCCGCTCGGCGTCGTCGGGATCATCACCGCGTTCAACTTCCCGGTCGCGGTTTGGTCGTGGAACGCGATGATCGCCGCCGTCTGCGGCGACGTGATGATCTGGAAGCCGTCCGAGCTGACGCCGCTGTGCGCGGTCGCGGTCCAGAACCTGATCCGCCCGATCGTCGAGAAGCACGACATCGCCGGCGTGTTCAACATGGTCGTCGGCCATGGGACGACGATCGGCGAGAAGATGATCCACGACCGCCGCGTCCCTCTCGTCTCCGCGACCGGCTCCTGCCGGATGGGTCGTCGCGTCGGAGCGGTGGTAAACGGACGCCTCGGCCGGACGCTCCTCGAACTCGGCGGCAACAACGCGATCATCGTCTGCGAGGACGCCGACCTCGACCTCGTGCTTCGCGCCGTCGTCTTCGGCGCGGTGGGGACCGCCGGACAGCGATGCACGACGACGCGTCGCCTGATCGTGCATGAAGCGGTCTACGACGAGCTGGTCGCGAAGCTCGCGAAGGCGTACGCCAGCGTGCGAATCGGCGATCCTCTCGATGGGAACACCTTGATGGGGCCGCTCATCCACGCGGGCGCCGTCGACGCCATGATGGCCGCGCTCGAAAGCGCCCGCGCGCAGGGCGGACGAGTCCGCTGCGGCGGGGGCCGCCTCGACCGTCCCGGCTTCTTCGTCGAGCCGACGATCGTCGAGGCGAGCCCGGCGATGGACATCTGGAAGGAGGAGACGTTCGCGCCGATCCTCTACGTCTTCAAGGTGCACCGCGACGATGAAGCGATTTCGTTGCAAAATGCTGTAGATCAAGGACTTTCGTCCGCCATCTTCACCCGGGACCTGCGGCGCGCAGAGCGCTTCCTGGCCGCGGCCGGCTCGGACTGCGGCATCGCGAACGTGAACATCGGCACGTCCGGGGCGGAGATCGGCGGGGCGTTCGGCGGCGAGAAGGACACCGGCGGTGGCCGTGAATCCGGCAGCGATTCGTGGAAGGCGTACATGCGTCGCCAGACGAACACCATCAACTACGGAACCGAGCTTCCGCTCGCTCAAGGCGTCAAGTTCGATCTCTGATCGGATCGGTAACGCGTTTTTCTTCAAATACTTACGAGTACCCTGCGACGCCGGTCGACTTCCTCCCCGCGGGTCGCGTGGATCGTTCGTCGCAATTCCCTATGCAAACGGGAGATCGGTTGTCACACGTGAGCCGGGCCCGGCTACAGCAAGGGTTGGCGTTTGGCCCTGAACACGGTTAATATCTGCGCAGCCTGTCGCGCTCCCAGGAAGCCCACGTTCCGCCCACGAGCGCCGACCCAAGCCCCGGCCCCACGCGAAGGAGGCACCCTTCTCATGCTCATGCGTCGAGCGACGATTCTCGCGACTGCGTTTTCGCTTTTGACTGTCTCGGCTCTTGCGCAGGCTCCGACCTACGAGAAGTTCGGCGTGGCTTCGCTGGAGAACTTCGGCTGGGCCGTGGCGATGGCGGGCGACGTCAACGGAGACACGTTCACCGACTGGATCGTCGGGGCCCCAGGGGACATCACGGCGGCGGTACCCGCCGTCAAGGGCTACGTCAAAGTGTTCTCCGGCAAGGACGGGGCCCAGCTCCTGAAGATCGACAGCCAACAGCTCGGCGATCGCTTCGGCTTTGCCGTCACCGGGCTCGGCGACGTCGATGGCGACGGGTTCGACGACTTCGCGGTGGGGGCGCCGCGATTCGATTCGCCGCTCAACGTCGACGCTGGCGCGGTCTACGTCTTCTCCGGCGCGAACGGGTCGCAGATCCACCTGGTGTTCGGCGACTCCACCAACATGGAGTTCGGCGCGGCGCTCAGCGTCATCGGTGACGTCGACGCCGATACCATTCTCGATTTCGCGGTCGGCGCGCCGGGGAGCGACAAGGCGGGCCCGAACTTCGGGGCGGCCTACGTGCTCAGCGGGTTCACCGCGTCCCAGATCACGGAGATCGTCGGCGGGCTCAAGGACGCCGAGTTCGGCGGCGCCGTCGGCGACGCCGGCGATCTGAACAACGACGGCGTCCCGGATCTGACGGTCGGGGCGCCATTCGATCAGCAGGCCACGGTTCCCTCCGGTTCCGCGTTCGGCTTCACCCATTCGGGGACGTTCCAGTTCGTCGCGACCGGGGCGTTCATCAACGATCGGTTCGGGAATTCCGTCGGCTCCGGCGGGGACTTCAACGCGGACGGCAACCCCGACGTCGTGGTGGGAGCGCCGAACTCGATCATCGCCGGCCTGAACGCGGGCGAGGTTCGGGTCATCGCGAAGTCGGGAGCGACGCTGCAGACCGTCCTCGCCTTGGCGAGCAACGACAACCTCGGCACCAGCGTCGACTTCATCGGAGACGTGAACGGAGACAATCAGCCGGACTACATCGCCGGGTCGCCGGGAAAAGGTCGCGCTGACGTTCTCTCGGGCAAGGATGGGACTCGCCTGCTCACGTTCACCCTCACGACGAACTTCGGTCGCAGCGTCGCGTTCCTCGGCGACGCGAACCAGGACGGCAAGACGGACTTCACGGCCGGCGCACCGTCCGCGTTGAATCCATCGGCGGTGGCCGCGGGTGCCGCGTACGTGTTCCCGGCGATTCCCGCGTCGTCGAAGCTCTCGTTGGACAACGCGTCGAAGGTGATCGGATCGTTCAAGCCGAACGGACCCGTGCCCGACCCGGTCGTGCGGAAGATCAGCAACATCGGCGACGAGACGCTGAACTGGATCGTGCAGGTCACCGGTGCGCCGAGCTGGCTCACGGTCACCCCGATGACGGGAACCATTCCGGTCGGGACGACGACGCAGGACCTGACGTTCACGTTCAATCCGGCGGGGCTGCCGAAGAACACGTACACGACGAAGGTCCGTCTGACCAACCAGGACAACACGAACGATCAGATCATCCTCGACGTCGACCTCGTCGTCGGCGACCCGGTCACGGTCCCGATCGTGTGCGTGGTCGGCCCGACCGTGGTCGAGGTCACGTACAAGGTCGGCCAGGCGCTTCCGGGGCAGGTCGAGTTCATGATCAAGAACTGCGGCGACCTCAGCAAGTCGCTGTCCTGGGAGACGTTGATCCTCGCCGAGGCGCCGCTCTTCGCGGTGGTCGATCCGCTGACCGGCTCGATCGCTCCCGGCGGTCCCGGCGTCCTGGTCACGCTCAACTTCGACCCGACCGGGCTCGAACCCGACTTGTACGTCGGGGCGATCCGATTCCGGAACCTCGCGGATCCCGCGAACGTCGTC
The DNA here is from genome assembly GCA_964649825.1 of uncultured Phycisphaeraceae bacterium. GTDB lineage: Bacteria > Planctomycetota > B15-G4 > B15-G4 > JADJEK01 > CAZYQW01. The sequence goes on from CAZYQW010000112.1 coordinate 18,466, forward strand.
TCCATCCTCGTCCGCTTCACCGTCGAGCTCGTCGGCTTCGACGTCGGCGATATCGTGATCGGAACGATCGACACGCCCGGAGCCGAAGACCTCGCCGTGTTCGACGCGCTCGAGGGCACGAAGGTCTTGATCAAGGCGGGCAAGTCCACGAACGGCCTCAAGCCGATGCTTCGGCTGGTCGACGAACAGGGCGCCGACGTGAAGACGCTGAAGTTCAAGTCGAAGGCGTCGAAGAAGAAGTTCACGTTCCCGACGTCCGGCAAGTACCGGCTCATCGTCAGCGGGGCGGACGGCACGACCGGCGCGTACCAGTTCACGACCAAGGTGAAGAAGATCCCGAAGAACGCCAAACCGCGCCTGCTCAAGAATCAGCAGCCGGCCACCGGCGAGATCGAGTACGTCGCGGAGGTCGGGGCGTTCCCCGGCGCGCTCTTGACGGCGAACGTCGAGGTGAGCGGCACGATGACCGTCCCGCAAACAACGTTGGTCGTCGAGACCCCGGCGGGACAGGTGTACAACGTCTCGGCGTTCACGTCGACGAGCAACGTCGGGATCCACCTCATCAACGTCCCGCTCGATCAGGTCGGCGTCTACAAGTTGAAGGTGGGCGGTTTCGCGGTCGACACCGACTTCGTGTCGATCCCGATCTCGCCGATCCAGCCGACGATCGTCGGCGAGACCGTCAACCTCGACTGACGCAGGTCCTCGAAGGCCCCAGGGAAAGGGCCTTCGGTTCCGGCGCGCCGCGGCGAGCACCCCCTTCCGAAGAACCTCGGAAGGGGGTGCTCGTGTTGCATCGCCGACCGCCCGGCGCATCGTTCGCCACGAGTCTCCTTGATTCCGGCCCCGTCCACGTCCGATACCTAGGACTGGGCATGAACCCCGAGCTCCCGGTTCGGCGCCGGGGGCGTTCATGAGACGGCCCGTTTCCACCAGGACGGGCCAAGACAAGGACGGACGCGAATGTCGGAATCACCTACGTCCTTCCAGGCCGACATGCCGGTGCTGGATTCGACCGTCGTCGAGACACTCAAGGAGCTCGGCGGAGAGGATGACCCAAGCCTCTTCAACGATCTCGTCGACGCCTTTCTCGCGGACAGTCCGGCCCGCATCGAAGCGATCGGCGCGGCGCTCCGATCCAACGACGCGGACGGCGCCTGGAAGGCCGCGCATGGCTTGAAGTCGAGCGCGGCGAACATGGGCGCGCTCCGGCTGTCGGAGGTTTGCCGTTCGATCGAAGCGGACGGGCAAGCTGGTCGGATCCACGAACCCGAAGCTCGAATCGCGCAGCTCGAGGCCCAGTTCGACGCCGTCGCCGCCGCACTCGATCAGAACCGCTCGTAGGTCTTTCGTACCCGGAAGAGCCCGCCGATGAAGACCCAGTTCGATGAGATGAAGCTGACGGGCAACCTCCCGTCGCCGTCCGGCGTTGGAATCGCCATCCTCCGACTCACCCAGACCGACGAGTTCTCGGCCGACGAACTGGCGAAGACGATCCAGTCCGACCCGGCGCTCACCGGCCGCATCGTCAAGATGGCGAACTCGGCCCAGGCGTCCGGGGTCACCCGCGTCACGAACGTCGCGGAAGCCGTCGTTCGCCTCGGCATCCGAACCGTCCGCAACGTCGCGCTCGGGTTCTCATTGGTCTCCGAGTACCGCAACGGACGCTGTGCGTCGTTCGATTACGGCGAGTTCTGGTCGAAGTCGCTCGCCCGTGCAGTGGCGGCGCAGACCCTCGCCCGCGAGCTGCGTCTCGTGCCCCCGGCGGACGCGTACCTCTGCGGCCTACTCTCGGGCATCGGGAAGCTGGCGCTCGCGACGGTCCACCCGAAGTCCTACTCGGATCTGTGGCATCGCGCGAAGGGGCTCAACGAGTCTCGCCTGGCGGAGGCGGAACAGAAGGTGTTCGGGATCGACCACCTCGACATCGCCCGCGCCATGTTCGAGGACTGGCGTCTGCCTCCCCCTCACGGCGTCGCCGTGCACACGTTCCCGCAGCCGGCCGCCGCGGGCGCAAAGGTGGATCGCGTCACCGCGAACCTTCGGACGGTGCTTCGCGTGGCCGTACCGATCGCCGACCTGATCGTCGCCCCCGACCTGGCGCGGCAGGTCGCTCTGTGGCCTCCCGTCGCCGCGACGCTGCCGCTCATCGACGCCGATCGAGGCGGCTTCTTCGAGCTCTGCGACTCCATCGCGGAAGAGTGGAAGGACTGGGGAGGCGTACTCTCGGTGCCGGCGCGCTCGATGCCGGCGTGCCAGGAGATCGCCCGCCAGGCCACGGAGAACCCTCCGGTCGAACCGAGTGAAGAGGACGCCGCCGAACCGGTGAGATCGTTCGACGACATCGACCCGGCCGCGCCCGAGGGCGGCCAGACGAGCCTCGAGAAGATGAAGGTGCTCGCCGTCGATGACGACCCGGTGTCGCTGCGGCTCCTGATCACGCACCTGAAGCGCGTCGGCTACGAGGTGATCGAGGCCAGGGACGGCGCCGAGGCGCTCACGATCGCTCTCGAAGCCAACCCGCACCTCGTCGTCAGCGACTGGTCGATGCCGGAGATGGACGGGCTCGATCTCTGCCGCAGCCTGCGGAAGACCGAGATCGGACGCGACATGTACATCCTGCTGTTGACCGGCCGCGAAGACGAGGAACGCGTCGTCGAGGCGTTCGACGCCGGCGTCGACGATTTCGTCACGAAGCCGTTCAATCCGAAGGTGCTTCTGTCGCGCGTGGCGGCCGGAGATCGCCTGGTTCGCCTGAAGGACAAGGTCTCCGAGGACAAGCGCAAGATCGAGCGTCAGGTTGCGCAGCTCGCGGTGCTGAACCGCAAGCTGAAGATGACGACGATCACCGATGCTCTCACGAACCTGCCGAACCGGCGTCACGCGCTGGAGACGCTGGAGACTCAGTGGCAGGAGCGGGATCCGTCGAAGGCGGACAGCATCTCCGTCATCATGATCGACATCGATCACTTCAAGTCGATCAATGACAACCACGGACACGACACCGGAGACGTGGTGCTGCGCCAGGTAGCCGAGCAGCTCGAGGCGAACACCCGTGGCGACGACACCGTGTGTCGACTCGGTGGCGAGGAGTTCGTCGTGATCTGCCCGGGTGCCGACATCGAGGGCGCGGCCATCGTGGCGGAACGGCTGCGCACCGCGGTCGAACGCCACGTGATCCGTTACAACGACTTCGAGCGCTCCGTCACCTGCAGCTTCGGCGTCGCCCAGCGCAGCGCGAACATGTCGAGCATCGATGAGCTCCTGAAGGCGGCGGACGTCGCGGTCTATCGCGCGAAGAACGGTGGTCGCAACCAAGTGTGCGCGGCGACGCGGTGATCGACCGCGGACGCGATCGGCGCGGCTCGCCCAGCCGGGCGGGTCCTCCGGCCCGGGGCCACCGCGCTTTCCCCATACCTCGTCACCTCGCGGCGCGACCGATGTAGTGGTCGTAGAGCGAGGGAACGAGTAAACCGAGGGCGGCCGTGAAACGGCCGCCCTTTCTCAGGTCGATCGCGGGCATGCCTCGATCGATCGCGCGCCGGATCGCGCGCGCGACCGGAGTGGACGACGTCGCCCGCGCCGGAACCTCGTGCCGCACCCCCTTCGCCACGTCGAAGAACTCGGTCCTCGTCGCGGTCGGCGCGACGACCGTCGTTCGAATCCCGTCCGCGCGCAACTCGACGCGGAGCGCGTCGGCGAGCCCGTAGAGTGCCCACTTCGTCGCCGAGTACGCGCCGAGTCCGGGAAACCCCCGGCGGCCGGCGGAGGAGGAGACCAGGACGATGCGACCCGCCGGGCTCCGCCGGAGGCGCGGCACCGCGTCGCGCACGCACCGGATGACGCCGGAGAGGTTCGTCGCGACGATCTCGTCGAGGTCCGCATCGGAGGTCTGCTCGACGTCCTGGAACACGCCGATCCCCGCGTTCGCCACGAGCGCGTCGAGGCGGCCGTAGCGACCGTCGATCGCCTCGTACAGCGACCGGACCGACGCCGGATCACGGACGTCGACCGTCGCCGCCAGGTGATCGCTCGGACGCGGGAGCTCGAGTCGAAGCCTCTCGAGCCGGTCCCGGCGACGCGCCCCGAGGACGACCGATGCCCCCGCCGTCGCGAGTTCGCGTGCGACGGCCGCCCCGATCCCGGCCGATGCGCCGGTGACGAGGACGACCCCACCCGACCAAGGAAACCGCGTCATGATCCACCACCGGATTTCATGAGGAGGAACGAGCGCATCCTCCCGATCCGACCACGTCCGCGCGAGGGTCACGGACGGGATTCCGTCGGGCTTCTCATCCGCGGTCCGGAGCGCTACCTTGGCGCGCTCTCCATTGCCCGAGAATGCCCGAGAATCGGTGTCTCCGTTGCCACAAGTCCTCTCGTTCCTGTTCGGAGTCCTGATCGCTCCGTTGATCGGACTCGGGCTGCGCCTGCTCCAGGACGCGACTCCAAGCGCCGCGTCCGCCCGCGTCCACGCCGCGATCGCGATCTCGATCGCAGCGGCGCTGGCCTGCCTGATCCCGGTTCGAGCCGCGTCCCGGCCGCGCCGGACGCTCGGCGGCGCCCTCGTCCTGGCGGGGGCGGCGGCGGGGTCGTTCGTCGCCGCGTCCGCGAGCGTGTCCATTCCTCTCCTCCTCGGGTCGTTCGTCGCGACCGCGATCGGACTGCGCCTCCTCGGCGCCGCCGTCTCGACGGCGACGCTCCTCATCGGGCTCGGTATCGGTGTCGGCTTCGGCGAATCGATCTTCATCCCGCGTTTCGGCGCCACGCCGCTGCTGATCGTCGCGGCCGTCTTGATCGCGGTCCTGCCGAGACCCGCGCCGGGGACGAGCGATCCGACGCCGATCCGCTGGATCGATCTGCTCGCGGCCTCGATCGCCGTCGCCGCCTTCTTCGAATTCACACGGCCGTTCGTGCTCCAACACCTCGAAGGCACGCGCGCGAGCCACGCCGCTCTGTCGTCGGTCCTGCTGTTGGGCGGCGGCCTCGGCGCGCTGGTCGGCCATCTCGCCGAGGACGCTTTCGCACGTGGCCGCGTCGCCTCGCTCCTCCTTCGCGCCGCGGCGCCGATCCTCTTCGTCTGGGCGTCGCTTCGTACGCTCGGAATCCTCGAGATCGCCTCCAACCCGCGACTGCTCGCCGACCTCACCGAGGTGGGCGGATTCCGCGGGGACGCCTCGATCGTGATCCGCCTGCTCGCGGTTGCCTGCGTGTGCGCCGGAATCTGGATCGGTATCGCGTCTCGGGGCGCGCCCGCGGCGCCGCGCGTCGCACTCGCGATGCTCGCGGCGGCGGGAGGCGCATGGATCGCGCATCGCTCCCTCGATCACGAAGGGCTCTGGCCCAGCCGGCTCGTCGACCGCCCGGAGCGATTGATCCGGACCAGCGTGCTCGAGAACCTCCAGGCCTTCCGCGTCACGTCCTCGGGCCTCCTCCGCTCGGCCCGGAACAACACTCGCGCCGAGGGAGCCGCGTTCCTCGCCTGGCAGGGCAACCGCGCGACGCGGACTCCGCGCTTCGCCGGGCTGGAAGAAGAGGAGGTGCGTCTCGCCGACCAGCTCGCCGAGGCGGGCGGCGGCGGCGGATCGCTCCTGTTGGTCGGCAACGCGACCGCGAACCACCGTGTCGGCGTGTCGCGCTCGACCTTCATCGATCACACCGTCGCCGCGACGATTCCGTTCCTCGACGAGGCGGTGCTGGCGAGCGAGCGGCACGTGGCGCTCGACGAGCTCGATCGCCTCGACGCGAGCCGCCGCTTCCGCGCGATCGTCGTCCTCTCGTCTCCGGTCTTGTTCGCGGAGTCGGCACGGCCGCTGACCGAGTCCGCGCTGGCGCGACTGAAGCGAAGGCTGACTCCGGACGGCATCCTGCTCGTGTGGTTCGACTCTCGATCGGCCGAGCTGCCGATCATCGCGGCGGTCAACCGCGCCGTACGGGCCCTGTTCGGCGAGTCGCGCGGCTGGATCGCGGCCGATGGCTACACCGGCCCGTTCCTCGCCGTCGAGGCGGGCGCGCTCCCCGACCTGGCGCAAACGAAGTTCAGCGTGCGAATCGACGGCGACGTCTTCGACCCCATCACGTCACGCACCAATCGCCGGCTCGATCCGATCGCCGAGTCGTGCGCCTCGACCGACGTGTCGAACCGCCCCCTCGCCTCGGCGGCGACGCTCGATACACTCGCGGAGCTGCTGAGCGCGCGCGGCGCCGTCGCGGTCGGCCACGCGATTCGCGCCCTCTCCATACACTCGAGAAACTACTTCGACATCGAGGTCGCGAACCAGGACTCGGAGCGGCACGTCATCACCGACGCCGAATGCGACGCGCTCGTCGCCGCCGTCGCCGCCGGCTCCGACGATCCGTTCGTGATGAACCAGGTCCGGCGCTTCATCCTCGAGGCGTTCGGGCAGCAGTCGTACGAACGCATGGACCGGGTGCTCTTGGCCGCGCTCGAGCGCCATCCCGAGGACCCGGGCCTTCGCTTCGTCTCGGGTCAGATGAACTTCGCCCTCCTCGACCACGAGTCGGCGATCGAAGACCTCGAGGTCGCGGTTCGGGGCGATCGAATGCAGTTCGACGCCTACGTGCTCCTCGGCCGCGCGTACTCCGAGGTCGGCGACTACGCGTCCGCGGTCTCGGCGCTCGAATCGGCCGTCGCGCTGGATTCCGAGGATCTGGAGGCGGTGAAGTACATGGGAATCACGCTGTTCCGCGCGGATCGCGTCAGCGAGGCGATCCCGTACCTCGAACGCGTGTCCTTGTCGAACCCGGACGACAAAGAGGTTCGTGCCTACCTCGAGCGAGCCCGCGCCGGATGAGCCTCTTCAACCGCTTGATCTCGTCCGTGCTGCCGGTCGTACCGCGATCGATCGTCGGTCGCGTGTCTCGCCGCTATATCGCCGGCTCGACGCTCGAGGACGCGATGCGCGTCGTGTCCGAGCTGAATCGGGAAGGTGCCATGGCCACGCTCGACGTGCTGGGCGAGGACACGCTCGAGCGCGCCCAGGCCGGCGAGACCGTCCGCCAGTACGAGCTCGCGATCGCCGAGATCGCGCGGCTCGGCCTCGACTGCAACGTCTCGATCAAGCTGACCGCGCTCGGCCTGATGATCGACCGATCGTTCTGTCGCGACAATCTCTTCCGGGTGCTCGAGCTCGCCAAGCCGCACGGCATGTTCGTGCGCATCGACATGGAAGACTCCTCGACCACCGCGACGACGCTCGACATCTACCGCGAGGCCCGGGCCAACCACGACAACGTCGGCCCCGTGCTTCAGGCCTACCTGCGGCGAAGCCTCGCCGACGCTCGGTCGCTGCTCGACGGGCCCCCGCTCAACGTCCGTCTGTGCAAAGGGATCTACAACGAACCCCCCGAGGTGGCGTTCAAGGACCGAGACGTCGTGCGGCGGTCGTACTCGAACCTGCTCGAGATCCTCGTCCGCGGCGGCGCGTACGTGGGGATCGCGACCCACGACGAGCCGTTGCTGTATGAGGGTCTCCGCGTCGCCGACGCGCTGGGGCTGAAGCGGGATCAGTACGAGTTCCAGATGCTGCTCGGCGTCATTCCCGCCACCCGGCGCACCCTGATCTCGGCGGGACACCGCCTGCGCGTGTACGTGCCCTACGGGGCGAACTGGTATGGATACTCGATTCGGCGGCTGAAGGAGAATCCGACGATCGCGCGGCACGTGATGAAGAGCATGTTCCGCGGCGAGCGGTGAGTCGTTCCGAAGCCCGCGATCGGACGCTTCGAGGGGGGCCGGGACGGGATCGGTTCCAACTCTGAAACAAAAGCGGCGGGCAAGCGCTGTATCTGATGCGCACCCGGGGATCGGCACTCGAGAGAAGTCGAGACCGATGCCGACATGGTCTGGAGGGGGAGCGGTCTGTCCTGGATCGAACCTACCGAAACGTAGCGACCCTCGGACCGGTGGATCATGGCACGCCTATCAAGACCGCCATCGAAGGTCTCGCTCGCCGTCGTGACGGTGACGATCGCACTGCTTTGGACGGCCGCGGACGCCCAAGCGCTCGGCAACGCCGCTCACGCGTCGAAGGGCGTCGCGGCCAACATCGGCGCCGAGCCGGTCCGCCGCATCGCGGAGTGCCTCGCACGGATGGGCCGGCTCGTCGAGGAGATCCGGGACATCACGAACGCGGAGGTCGTGCCTTGACGAACCTGTACACCATTCTGATCGTCGACGACCAGCCCACGAATCGGCGCATCCTGGTCGGCTCCCTGGAGAAGGCGGGTCACCGGACGCTCGAGGCCTGCGACGGAGTCCGGGCCGTGGAGTTGGCCCGGACCCACCTCCCCGACCTCATCCTGATGGACGTCTGCATGCCGGTTCAGGATGGGTTCGCGGCGTGCGAGCTTCTGAAGGCCTCCGATGACACCGCGTCGATACCGGTCATATTCCTGACCGCGCAGTCGAGCCAGGGGGACATCGACCGGGCGTTCGCGGTGGGAGGGAGCGACTACATCACCAAGCCGTTCCGCGTGGGCGAGGTGAAGGCACGAGTCTCGGTGCACCTCCAGCTACGCGTCGCCCAACGCAAACTCGAGGTGGCTCACGCCGAACGCCTGCAGTCGCAGAAGCTCGAGTCCGTCGGTCAGTTGGCGGCCGGCATCGCGCACGAGATCAACACGCCGATGCAGTACATCGGTGACAACACGAGGTTCATACAGGGCGCGTTTCGTGACTGCCTACGCCTGCTCGAGACGGCGGAGAGCCTCTACGCGGCCGACGGGACCGGCGATTCGACCAAAGCGGCGGACGAGTTCCGTGAAGCCCTGGATGCCGCGGACCTCGCCTATCTACGCACCGAGACCGACTTGGCCATATCCCAGTCCATCGAAGGCATCGAGCGAGTGAACCAAATCGTGCGAGCCATGAAGGAGTTCTCGCATCCGGGCAGCAAGTCGATGTCCTCGACCGACCTCAACCACTGCATCGAGAACACGGTCACGCTCTCCCGGAACGAATGGAAGCACGTGTCGGACCTGGATCTGTGCCTCGATCGCGAGCTGCCGATGGTCGACTGCGTGTCCGGCGAGGTCGGTCAGGTCTTCCTCAACATCATCGTCAACGCCGCCCACGCGATCGGCGATGCATCGGCTGGAAGTGGAGCGATGGGACGCATATCCATCTGTTCCAAGCGAGTCGGGGAATCCGCGGAGATCAGGATCTCGGACACGGGAGGCGGCATACCGGAAGAGATCCGGGACCGCGTCTTCGACCCGTTCTTCACGACCAAGGAAGTGGGCCGAGGGACTGGACAGGGGCTGGCGATCGCCCATGCGGTCGTCGTCAAGCGACACGGCGGAACGCTCCGCTTCGAGACCGAGGCGGGCAAGGGAACGACGTTCATCATTCGACTGCCGCTCAGGCAGGTGGAAGCGGAGCGCGCGGGAGAGGCGGCGAATCCGCGCGTCGCGCGCGCGGCGACGAGTCAGGGACCGCCGCCAGATCGTGTACCCGTCATATGAACTGCGCCCCACGGGCGCGTCCGAGGAACGCAAAGCTGATGGAAATGCTCACTTGGTCTCCACGCAAGGAACGCCGTGCGACGCGACACTCGCCGGCCGGGTCGACTTGCCGGGGTGCTCGCCCGCTGGCCGTCGCCGGGTCGATCGCGCTCCTCTGGACCGGATGCGGCGGCGGTGGCGACTCGCACGACGTCGCCGCCGACCGAGAGACGCTGGCTCCCCCGAGTGTCATGGTCGCGTCCGATTGGCTCGATCGCCATCTGTCCGATCCGCGGCTGGTGGTGGTCGACGCCCGTCCGCGCTCTGATTACGACGCCGGACATGTTCCGGGAGCCGTATCGATTCCGCCGCAACGGCTCTTGGACCCGGACACCGACCGGGACCTCGCCTTGGTCTCGACCATCGAGACAGTCTTCGGGGAAGCCGGCATCGACACGAGCCGGGCCGTGGTCGTCTACGACGACGAGAACTACCGAGCCGCGGCGCGCGTGTTCTGGGTGCTGGAGGTTCACGGTCATCGCGCCGCCGCCGTGCTCGACCGGGGGTACCGCGGCTGGATCGACGCCGGCGGCGAGGCGAGCTTGGTCGCGAAGCCTCCGGAACGCGCGCGCTTCGTCGCGACGATGCGGCCCGAGCGACTCGCCACCAAGCTCGCGGTGATGCGCTCCGTCACTCGCCAAGACGCCGTGATCCTGGATTCCCGGTCGCGGGAGGAGTACCTCGGCGAGGTCTCCAAGGCGCAGCGCAGCGGGCATATACCGAACGCCGTGAACGTGAGCTTCGAGAGAAACCTGGACGCGGCGGACGGCTCCTGCGGATTCGCGAACATCGATGACTTGCGCATGCTGTACGCGGACATCCCGTCCGACAAGCGGGTGATCACCTATTGCAACAGCGGGAATCGTGCCAGCGTCAGCTACTTGGCCCTCCGAGTGCTGCAGCGAGACGTCGCCGTCTACGACGGTTCGTGGCTCGAGTGGGGGAACGATCTTGGCCTTCCCATCGAGTGACGACGCGAGGCAACGAGGTCGAGCATGCGAATCCCCTTCCGTCGTCGCCCCTTGACGCTGCGAGCCCGCCTCCTCTTTGCGATCGCCGGGCCGGCACTCGTGCTCGTGACGGCCGTGCTGGTAATCTCGGCCCAGGCGGAGATGCGCCACGCCCGAGAAGCGCTCGTCCGCGATGAGCGCTCGATCGTGCGGGCGCTCGGGCAGGACTTGGAACGCATAGCGCTCCTCGACGATCAGGCAATGGCGGCCGACATCGTGGCGCGGCTCCGGGAGTTCCCCGACATCGAGCACTTGGCGGTCCGCGACGTCGACGGGGGGACGTTGTTCACCTACCGGAAGGACGACGCGCCCGCTGGATCCGTCGAGCGAGCACCGCCGGCGCCGCTCGCGGCGGGCCAGACCGAGCGGTTCGAGAACGGGTCCCTCGTGCTCACGGTGAGTTTGCTGTCCGGGGGCGCTCCGTTCGCGCACGCCGTGCTCCGAATCAACACCGATTCGCTCTCGGCGCTATACCACCGGGCCATCGTGACCGCGGCGATCGCCGGCTTGCTTGCCGTCATCCTGGGCGTCGTCGTGGCTCTGGCGTTGCGAGACGTCATCGCGGCGCCGATCCTCCGCCTGCGCGCCGCCGCGCTCAAGGTGACGGAACGGGGAGACTGCTCGCTCCGCGTCTCGGGAATCAGCGAAGGCGAGGTCGGTGACCTCGCGGACGCTTTCAACCACATGCTCGAGCACGTCGAGAGAAACAACGCCGAGATACGAAAGGCTCACGACGAGCTGGACGCACGGGTCCGAGCGAGGACGCGGGAGCTGAGCGAAGCCCGGCACCGAGCCGAGGAGGCGAGCCGCGCGAAGAGCGAGTTCCTTGCCAACATGAGCCACGAGATCCGCACGCCGATGAACGGGATCATCGGCATGAGCGAGCTCGTGTTGGAGACCGCGCTCGACGCGGAACAGCGCGAGTACGTCGGCACCGTGGTCGAGTGCGGCGAGTCGCTCCTGGCGCTCATCAATGACATCCTGGACCTGTCGAAGATCGAGGCGGGGAAGCTGGTCCTCGAGGACGCGCCGTTCGACGCGGGCGAGTGCGTGGAGAAGGCGATCGGCGTGGTCGCCCATCGCGCCGCGGACAAGAGGATCGAACTGATCTGCGCGACGCCGGCGGCCGATCGCGTCTGGGTGCGCGGCGACCCCCTGCGCATTCGTCAGATCCTCGTCAACCTCGCCGGAAACGCCATCAAGTTCACCGACGCCGGCGAGGTCGAAGCTCGGATGGAGGTGGAGAAGCGCACGGAGAACGACGTGACCCTGTTGTTCTCCGTGCGCGACACCGGCATCGGGATCCCCAAGGATCGGCACGCCGCCATCTTCGAGAGCTTCGCGCAGGCGGACGGTGCCACGACCCGCCGCTACGGCGGCACCGGGTTGGGCCTCACCATCTCCCGACGGATCGTGGAGCAGATGTCGGGGAGCCTCTGGCTCGAGAGCGAGCCGGGCCGCGGTTCCACGTTCAGCTTCCGCCTCACGCTTCCGATCGAGAGCCCCGGCGGCGCGGCCGGCGCGGACGCGGCTCGCTCGACGGCCCATCAGCTCGCCGGGAAACGCGTCCTGGTGGTGGATGACAACGAGACCAATCGCCGCGTCGTCCACGCCATGCTGGCCGCCTGGGGCTGCGCCGTGAGCACAGCTTCCGGCGCCCGCGAAGGACTGGACCGCCTGCGGGCCGAGTGCGCACGGTCGGTGCCGTTCGAACTGCTGCTGCTGGACGCGCAGATGCCCGGAATGGACGGGTTCGCGATGTCGCGCATCGTGGCCGATGATGCGTCGTGCGGCCGGCCGCTGGTGGTCATGCTCACGTCGGTCGCGCGCGAGCGCCAGGAAGAGAAGGGTGCGGTCTACGACGCCTGGCTCCTGAAGCCGATTCGACGGTCGGTGTTGAAGGACGCTTTGGTCCGGGTTCTCGATCCGTCGGCGCCCGCTGCCTCTCCCCTCCCCGAGCCGCCCCGGCCTCCCCCAGGGAACCGTCCCGGAGCCCGCGTGCTGTTGGTCGAGGACACGCCAATGAACGTCAGGCTCGCCGAGGTCATGTTGTCGAAGTGCGGGTGCCGCGTCACGACGGTGGAGCACGGTGAACACGCGCTGACGGCGCTGGAGGGGGCGACGTTCGACCTGGTGTTCATGGACGTCCAGATGCCCGTCATGGACGGGTTCGAGGCGACGCGCCGGATCCGGCTGCGCGAGCGATCGCGCGGCGGCCACGTTCCGATCGTCGCCATGACCGCCCACGCGATGGGTGCCGACCGGGACCGATGCATCGAGTCGGGCATGGACGACTACCTGTCGAAGCCGATCGGGGCGGCCGCGGTGCGCGAGATGCTGGAGAAGTGGATCCCGGCCCGAAGCGACGCGAAGGCCGACGCGGCGGGTCCGGACCACTCCCCCCACTCTCTTGGATCGCCCGAGCGCGCCGCTGGCCCCGAGGTCGACGTCGCCGAGGCGTTGGATCGTCTCGACGGCGACGAGGACCTCCTGCGGGAGACGCTCGAGATCTTCCTCGAATGCGTTCCCCAGATGTTCCAGGACCTTTCGTCCGCGTCGTCGGCCGCGGACGCCCAAGCGCTCGGCAACGCCGCTCACGCGTTGAAGGGCGTCGCGGCCAACATCGGCGCCGAGCGGGTCCGCGGACTCGCGGAGCGCCTCGAACGGATGGGCCGGGACGAGACGCTCTCGGACGTCCCGAATCTCCTCGCCGAGCTCGACGGCCACCTGGGCCGGCTCGTCGAGGAGATCCGGGACATCACGAACGCGGGGGTCGTGTCATGACCCGCCGGTACGCCATTCCTATCGTGGAGCGCGCCGCACCGGCGAACCCGAGGCTCGTCGGATCTCGGCGTCGCTTCGGGCCGGCCAAGTGATCAAGACTGGACGAAGGAGCGGACGAAGAACACCTCGGATTGAACGCCACCGGGCGAACCGTACGATGGCCCCGGATCCATAGAATGCCGGAAACTGGCCCGACCGCCGGACCTCCATGACAGAGATCGACACCCTCGAACGGAAACGCCCCGGGGCCGCATCCGACGGCTTCTCCATCACGTTCGACGGCCCGACGCGCGTCGCGCTCGTCGGGGCGGGTTACATCTCCGATTTCCACCTGCAGATCCTGAGCGAGACGGAAGGCGTCGAGGTCGTCGCGATCTGCGACGCAGCGGAGGAGCGTGCGCGGAAGGCGGCGCGGCGATTCAAGGTGCAAAACGCGGTCACCCGCCTCGACGAGCTCCCAGGGTTGGGGGTGCAGGTCGCTCACCTGTCGGTACCACCGGATCTTCACGTGTCGCTCACCCGTGAGCTGCTCGGGCTTGGCATCGGAGTGTTCGCCGAGAAGCCGCTGGCGCTTTCGGCGGACGAGTCGCGGGGGCTCGCGGACATCGCGCGGGAACGGCGGCTGCCGCTGGCCGTCAATCACAACAACGTGTTCCATCCCGCGTTCGCGCGGCTGGCGAGCAGAGTCGCGGCGGGCGAGATCGGGAGGGTTCAGCACGTCCAGGTCACGCTGTCGGTACCGCTTCGGCAGCTCGACGCGGGGGACTACTCGCATTGGATGTTCCGCACGCCGCGCAACATCGTGTTCGAGCAGGCGACCCACCCGCTCAGCCAGGTCCACCACCTGATCGGCGCGGTGAAGCGAGCGAGGACGACGATCCTGTCGACGAAGGAGCTGCTGCCGGGTCAGGTCCTGCACGATCGCTGGCTCGTCGCAGCGGAGGCGGAACGGGCGACGGCGGAGATCTACATGGCGTTCGGACCGCCGTTCACGCGCAGCACGTTCCAGGTCCTTGGAACGGATGGATCGCTCGAGGCCGACCTGTTCCACGATCACCTGGTGGGCGAGGTGAAGACGATCTACCTCGACTTCTGGAACAGCTATCTCGCGGGGGCGCGGCGGGCGAAGGGGTATCGACGGGACGCGCGGAGGGTGCTGTTCGACTGGATCGGCTACACGCTCGGGATCCGCGATCGACGAGACTCGTTCTACGTGGGGATGCGTGATTCGATCCGGGCCTTCCACCGCGCTCTCCGGGCGGGGACGCGACTGCCGAGCGACGCGGACACGGCCACGGAAGTGATCGAGTGGTGCGATGCCGTCGCAGCCGACGTGTCGGGGAAGGCTCCGCCCGTACTGGAGATTCCGAAGCCCGGTCCGACGCGCGCCGGCGAGGTCGTCGTGCTGGGCGCGAACGGCTTCATCGGGAGGCGCGTGGTGAGCCGGCTGGTCGAGCGCGGCGTGCCGGTCACGGCGGTGATCCGGCGAGCGCACAGCCTGCCGACCGAGATCACCGAGCCGGCGAAGGACGGCCGGCTCCGCGTGGTGCGCGCGCACCTCGAGGACCTGGGCGACGTCGCCGCGGTGATGAAGGGCGCCAGGGCTTGCATCCACCTGGCGACCGGCGGCGGCGACACGTGGGAACAGGTCGAGCGGGCGATGGTAAACGGGTCGATCGGCGTCGCCGAGGCGTGCCGCGTCGCGGGGGTCGAGCGACTCGTGTACGTCTCGTCGATCGCGGCGCTCTATCTGGGGCACGATTGCGGCTCGAACGAGATCGACGATTCCGACCCCACCGATCCGGAACCCGACGCGCGGCCGGTCTACGCCCGCGGCAAGATCGCGGCCGAGCGCGCCTTGCTCGAGTTCCAGTCGAAGCACGACGTCGGCCTCGTGATCGCCCGGCCCGGCGTGGTGCTCGGCCAAGGAACGCCGATGCAGCACAGCGGCATCGGGCTCTGGGTCCGCGACAACCACTGCGTCGCCTGGGGCCTCGGCGACCATCCCCTCCCGATCGTGCTCGCCGACGACGTCGCCGATGCGCTGGTCGCGGCCGCTCTCCACGAGGGACCCGACTTGACCGGTAAGACGATGAACCTCTGCGCGAGACCTCCGCTCTCGGCTCGCGAGCTCGTGAACGAGATGAGGAAGGCGACCGGTCGACGCCTCTTCTTCCACGCCCGGGCGCTCTGGAAGAGCCAAGCGATGGAGATCGGCAAGTGGGTCGTGAAGAAGGCCGGACGCCGCGCGGGCGTCGTCTTCCCGTCCTATCGCGACTTGAAGTCACGCGCGCTCGTGCCCGCGTTCCGCTCGAACCTCGCGCGCGACGTGCTTGGCTGGAAGCCGATCGAAGAGCGCGAGCCGTTCCTTGATCGGGCCGTCCGGGTCTACGAGCCCGACTCCGCCCGCTCCCGCTGATGGGAGCCCCCCACCTCCTCCACGTCTTCGCCACCTTCACCGCTTCCGGTCCCCAGATCCGCGCGTCCGAGCTCATCCACGCGTTCGGAGCCGAGTTTCGCCACTCGATCATCGGGATGGACGGCCGCACCGACGCGATGGCGCTGCTCGATGACGCGCCGCAGGCGACGCTGCTCGCGACGCCGCCGGCCGGGACCGTGAACCGGATTCGTCGGCTGCGTGGCCTGCTCCGGCGTGGCGAGCCCGGCGTCTGCGACCGTCCGGACCTCCTCCTCACCTACAACTGGGGAAGCTTCGACGCGGTGCTCGCCGCGCGCTCGGCGACGGCGAGGCCGCACGTGCATCACGAGGATGGGTTCAACCAGGACGAGGTGGATCGTCAGAAGACGCGACGCGTCTTCGCGCGGCGGGTCCTGCTCCGCGGATGCTCGCGCGTGGTCGTCTGCTCGCACCGCTTGCTGGACATCGCGACCTCGACGTGGCGCCTGCCGCGCGACAAGACGTGCCTGATCCCGAACGGGATCCACGCTGAGCGGTTCCAAGGCGGGGACGGCCGGCCCGTCCGCGAGGGCCTCGGGATTCCGCGCGACGCGTTGGTGATCGGGACGGTCGGGCACCTCCGTCCCGTGAAGAACTTCGCCCGCCTCCTCGCGGCGGCGGCGCGGGTGGATGCCACGCGCGTGCGACGACCCATCCACGTGATCCTCGTGGGAGACGGCGAGCTCCGAGCCGACCTCGAGAAACAAGCGCGGGCGGCGCCGCCGCCCGGAGGCCGCGTCCACTTCCCCGGGCATCGACGCGACCTGCGCGACTTCTACGCCGCCATGGACTTGTTCAGCCTGACCAGCGACTCGGAGCAGCACCCGGTCGCGTTGCTCGAGGCGATGGCGGCCGGTCTCGCGGCGGCGGCGACGGACGTGGGCGACATCCACGCCGTCCTCCCGGACCGACAGCGGCGGTTCCTCGTGCCGGCCGACGTCGAGGCGCCCGGGCGGCTCGCCGAACGATTCACCGAGCTCCTCGCGAACGACGACCTGCGCGCGGAGCTCGGCCGGCGGAACGCGCTCCGCGTGCAGGAGGAGTACACGTTCGACTCGATGGTCACCGCCTACCGGGCCGTGTACCAGGCCGCGATCGACGCGACGTTCGATGACGCCGCATGACCCCGCCCACCACCAATGATCCCGATGACCCCGATGCATCGAGGGGAAGTTATTCTGGCGCGGGCCCATAGTCTGGAGGACCGAGGTCGAACGATGGCCGAGTCCAACGTCTCGCTGATCAGGCGAATCGCCGCGCGGCTACGGCTGGCCCCATCCCCTTGGATCCCTCCGCCGGGCCGGGAACAGGCCGCCGGGTACTACGACTCGATGTATGGGGAGAGCTCCGAGTACGCGCGCGCGTACCACGAGTCGAAGTACTACTTCATCTGGACCGTGATCGTCGACCGCGTCCGCGCGCGGCCGGGCAGCCGCGTGCTCGAGGTCGGGTGCGGCACGGGTCAGCTCGCTCAGTTCCTCGTCGACCAGGGGGTCCAACGGTACGTCGGCTTCGACTTCAGCGGCACGGCGATCGAGAAGGCGAACGCGAAGCAGATCGCGAACGCGACCTTCCACCACGACGATGCGTTGACGACCGACCTCCACGAACGGGAGGACCACGACACGGTGATCTGCACCGAGGTCCTCGAACACGTCGAGCGCGACCTGGACGTCCTCGCCCGGATTCGTCCCGGAACGCGGTGCATCTGCACCGTTCCGAACTTCCCCTACGAGAGCCACGTCCGCTGCTTCGCGGACGACCGCGAGGTGATCGACCGATACGGCCCGCTGCTGGAGGCGATCGACGTGTACACGCTCCGCGATCCGTCGAGCGCCTCGACGCTCTTCCATCTGTTCGAGGGCAGGCGGCGGGGCGACGAGTAGACGCTCGACACGACGACGATGGCCGGCGCGCACGATGTCCCCAGACCGCAGTACAACGACCCGCTCCAACTGTTCCACGAGCTGATGCCGCGGCGCGTCCGCCGCATGCTCCTCGTCGGCAGCCGGTACGACTTCTTCCTGCTGTGGGAGGACGGCCAGCTCAGCCAGCACCTGCTCAGCGAGTGGGTCCACATCCACCTCACCAACACGAGCTGGATCACGGTGGTCTCCACCGCGGAAGACGCGCTCGCCGCGTGCCGGGGCGGCCGCATCGACCTGGTCGTCGTCACGCCGCACGTGCGTGACATGAAGCCGGCTCCGCTCGGCCGGCTGCTCCTCGACGAGAACCCCGACCTGACCGTCGTCCCGCTCGCGTTCGACGACACGGAGCTGACCGCGCTGCTCGCCGACCCCGACGTCGGAAGGCTCCAGCGACCGTTCCTCTGGCAAGGCGACTTCCGGCTGCTCCTCGGCATCGTGCAGTCGCTCGAAGACCGGTGGAACGTCGGACCCGACACCCAGAGCATCGGCGTGAGCGTCGTGATCCTGATCGAGGACGGGGTGCACTACTACTCTTCGTTCCTTCCGATGGTCTACCACCAGCTCCATCAGCAGTCGCAGCGCGTCATCGCGGAAGGGACGAGCCTCCACCACAAGATCATGCGCCTCCGCGCGCGGCCGAAGATCCTCCATTGCGTCACCTTCGAAGAGGCGCGTGACCACCTGGAACGGTTCCGCCCGTACGTCCTTGGCGTGATCGCCGACGTCAACTTCCCGCGCGAGGGTCGCGACGACCCGCAAGCGGGGATCGAGTTCGCGCGGCTCGCCCGACGAGGTTCGCCCGGCATCCCGATCATGCTGCAGACGAACGAGCCCGGCCTCCTGTCGATGGCCGAGAGCCTGCAGGCGGCGATCGTCTTGAAGCGCTCTCCCCGGCTGCTCGAGGACGTCGGCCGGTTCATGCGCGAGAGCTTCGGGTTCGGCCCGTTCATCTTCCAAGACGACCGCGGGGCGAGCATCGGTCAGGCGGCCGACCTGCGTGAGCTGGAGCAGCAGGTCGCGGCCGCCCCCGCGGACGCAATCATTCGACACGCTGCCCGGAACCACTTCTCGACCTGGCTGCGGGCGCGGACCGAGTTCCGGCTCGCGGAGGCGCTTCGCGCCACGAACGCGTCGGACTTCGATTCGCACGAGGACGTCCGCGAGTTCCTCGTCGACTCGATCCGCCAGTTCCGGGAGGGCCGGCAGGCGGGAGCCGTCACCGAGTTCGACCCCACCGAGTTCAACCCCAGGATGAGCTTCGCGCGCCTCGGCGGCGGATCGCTCGGCGGGAAGGCGCGCGGACTCGCCTTCGTGCGGTCGCTCATCCATCGGTACGACGTCCGTCGGCCGTTTCCGAAGGTCCGGATCTTCGTCCCGGCGGGACTCGTCCTCGCCACGGAGGTGTTCGACCGTTTCCTCGATGACAACGGCCTGCTCGACTTCGCCGTTCATGAGCAGGACGACCGCAAGGTCGAGGAACGCTTCCTCGCGGCGCAAATGCCGAAGGACGTTCTCGACGCCCTGAGGCGATTCCTGGAGTTCGTCCACTATCCGCTCGCGGTCCGTTCATCGAGCCTGCTCGAGGACTCGCAGGACTTCTCGCTGACCGGGGCCTACGAGACCTACATGGTCGCGAACCACCATGCCGACGTCGACGTTCGACTCCGCCAGACGGTCCTGGCGATCAAGCGGGTCTACGCGAGCATGTTCGCGACGCCGGTGAAGCAGACCTTCTACGCCTCGCCGTATCGGCTCGAGGAAGAGAAGATGGCGGTGATCCTCCAGCGGCTCGTCGGCTCGACGCACGACGGTCGCTGCTACCCGGATCTATCGGGCGTCGCGCGGTCTCACAACTTCTACCCGATCGAGCCGATGAAGGCCGAAGATGGGATCGCGCGCATCGCACTCGGCCTCGGGGAGACGGTGGTGCGCGGAGAGAAGGCGGTCAGCTTCTGTCCGCGCCACCCGGACCGACCGATCCACTTCTCGACCACGAAGGAGATCCTCGCGACGTCTCAACGCGCGTTCTACGCGCTCGACCTGGACGAGGCGTCGAGCGATGACGCGACGCCGATCTTGAAGCAGTACGGCCTCCAAGTGGCGATCGCGGACGGCAAGATGCGCCTCGCCGGATCCGTGTTCTCGCCCGAGAACGACGTCGTCTACGACGGCGTCGGGCGGCCGGGCGTGCCGCTCGTCACGTTCGCTCCCACCCTGAAGCAGCACGCCATTCCGCTGGCCGAGATCCTCTGCGTCCTCCTCGACGTGGGGCAGCGCGCGCTGAACATGCCCGTCGAGATCGAGTTCGCCGTCAACGTTCCCGAGACGGTCGACGAGCCGCTGGAGTTCGCACTCCTCCAGATCCGACCGTTCGCGCTCCACGACGGGCGCGCCCCGGTCGATCTCGACTCGGTCTCGAACCGCCCGACGCTCTGCCGCTCGCGGCTCGTGCTCGGGCACGGAGTGATCGACGACATCAGGGACATCGTCGTCGTCGACCGGGACCGCTTCGACCGCGCGCGGTCGGTCGAGACCGCGAAGAGGATCGGAGAGATCAACTCCCGCCTCACGCGGGACGGGACGCCGTTCGTGCTGATCGGCGTGGGTCGTTGGGGTTCCGCCGACCCATGGCTCGGGATTCCCGTGACCTGGCCACAGATCAACGGGGCGCGCGTCATCGTCGAGTCCGATTTCAAAGACGTGCCGTCCACGCCGTCGCAGGGCTCCCACTTCTTCCAGAACATCACGAGCTCCGGCGTCGGATACTTCACCGTCGGCGGCGCCGACGACGTGGGGGATGTCGATTGGAACTGGCTCGCGAACACGCCCGCGATCGAGGACCTCGGCCTCGTGCGACACGTCCGGCTCGAGCGGCCTCTGACCGTCATGATGGACGGGCAACGCGGACACGGGGTGATCCTCACCGCGTTGCCGGGGGTCGAACGAACTTGAAGCATGGAACTCAAACGACGCCTTGATCCAACATCGCGTCGGCCACCTTCAGGAACCCCGCGATGTTCGCACCGTCCACGTAGTTGCCCTTGCGACCGTAGGTGTCGGCCGCGGCGATGCAGTTCGCGTGGATCGACTTCATGATCTGCCGCAGGCGACCGTCCACCTCCTCCCGCGTCCACGGCAGCCGCATGCTGTTCTGCGACATCTCGAGACCGGATACCGCCACTCCGCCCGCGTTGGCGGCCTTGCCGGGCCCGAACAGGATCCCGTGTTCGATGAAGACGTCGACCCCTTCGGGGTCGGTCGGCATGTTGGCGCCCTCGGAGACCACGTAGACGCCGTTCTCGACGAGGTGGACCGCGTCCTTCTGGCTGATCTCGTTCTGGGTCGCCGACGGAAACGCGCAGTGCGCGGCGTTCATCCACAGGGGATTGTGGTCCTGGCTCGGGTCGACCGGCGTGTAGTTCGCGTTCGGATACCTCTCTGCATACTCGTGGACCCGACCACGGCGCTGGTTCTTGAGCTCCTTCACGAACGCGAGCTTCTCCGCATCGATCCCATCGGGGTCGAACACGTATCCCGAGGAGTCGGAGAGCGTCACCGACTTCGCTCCGAGTTCGTTCAGCTTCTCGATCGTGAACTGAGCGACGTTGCCGCTGCCCGACACGAGACACGTCTTTCCTTCGAGCGTCTCGTTTCGCGTCGTCAGCATCTCCGCCGCGAAGTAGACCGCGCCGTACCCCGTCGCCTCGGGGCGGATGAGGGAACCGCCCCAGTTCGTGCCCTTGCCGGTGAGCACTCCCGTGAACTCGTTGCGGAGCTTCTTGTACTGGCCGAACATGAACCCGATCTCGCGCCCGCCGACCCCGATGTCCCCGGCCGGGACGTCGGTGTCCGAGCCGATGTGTCGGAACAGCTCGCTCATGAACGCCTGGCAGAACCTCATGACCTCGTTGTCGCTTTTCCCCTTCGGGTCGAAGTCCGAACCGCCCTTGCCGCCGCCCATCGGGAGCGTGGTCAGGCTGTTCTTGAAGACCTGCTCGAACGCGAGGAACTTCAGGATGCTCAAGTTCACCGATGGATGAAAGCGAAGGCCGCCCTTGTACGGTCCGATCGCGCTGCTCATCTCGATGCGGAATCCGCGGTTCACTTGGACCCGCCCCTGGTCGTCGACCCACGGCACGCGGAACATCAGCACGCGCTCCGGCTCGACCATCCTTTGCGGGATCTTCGCCGCCACGTACTCGGAGTGCTGATCGAGCACCCCCGCGAGCGACGACATCACCTCTTCTACGGCCTGATGGAACTCAGCCTCGTGCGGGTTCCTGGCCTTCACTTCTGCAATGATCGAGTTGGTGAGATCCGACATCGTGGGCTCCGCGCTCGAGGTTAGCGATTGGGCCGAATCGTACCCCGCCGCGCGTCGCAGGGGAGCCGCGCAGCCGATCTTCTGCGTGGTTCGCACCGACACGCGCCGGCGTCCCGAAACCAGGGAATTCGCGGCCCTCATCGGTTAGGCTCTGCCTCTCACACGTCATAGAGAACGAAGTCGTCAGGATGCCGCGCTACAACCTGGGCCGCGTCGCGAGTCTCGGCGCCGCCGCCCTGCTCGCCGCCGCGAGCGCATTCATCTGGATTCGGCCGCTCCTGCATCCGCGGGAGGTACGAGGCGACTACCTCTTCGGGTACTACCACCTCCTCAACCTCTACGTCGGCCTTCCGCTTCTCGCGCTCACTCTCGCCGTGGTGATCACGGTGCTCGCGCCGGAGCGGATGCGAAAGGTGGTCGGCCACCGCGCGTTCGCGGTGCTGCTCGGTGCGCTCGTGCCGGTCATCCTGTTCGACCTCGGCTATTCGCTGTTCTACATCGGCGCGCTGAAGCCCGCGTTCTGGCTCGACCATCAGCACGTCTCTCGCCAGGAGAACGTCGCCGACGACGACCTCGGCTTCCGGCGGCGTCCGAACATCACGTGGGAAGGGGTCGCCGACGAAGTCGAGGCCGCGATCCGCTACCGCACCGATCAGAACGGCTTCCGCAACGAGCCCGGCCTCGAGCGCGCCGACCTCGCGTTCGTCGGTGACTCGTACACCGAGGCGGCGCAGGTGGCCGAGGAGGACACCTTCGCCGCGCGCGTCGGCCGGAAGGTGAAGCAGAGCGTCGTGAACCTCGGCCGCGGGGCGTACGGCCCGCCGCAGGAGCTGATCGTCCTCGAGCGCTACGCGCTGTCGTACGAGCCGAAGACCGTCTTCTGGCAGCTCTTCGAGGGCAACGACCTCGGCGACGCCCAGTCGTTCGTGGAATGGAGGGACGACCCGGACCGGGTCGCGGCGTCGCTCTCCGAACGGTACGTCCAGAACTCGTTCTTCAAGCCGTTCTTCGACCTCACCGCGCGCCTCAAGCATCGGATCCACGTCTCGATGCGCATGGCCGACGGATCGATGCGCGACATGCGGCTGCGCTACCGCTGGGTCCCCGACTACGCGCAGGTGAAGGAGCGCGGCCTCGACGCGACGAAGGCCGCCATCCTCGTGGGACAGCGACTCTGCAACGAACGCGGGGCCCGGCTCGTCGTCTTCTTCATCCCGATCATGGCGCGCGTGAACGTCGATCGGCTCACCTTCGCGGACGCCGAGCAACGCGCGCGATCCCTCCCCGACCCGTCGCAGGAGCTGCCGCCGCAATGGGGCGACGTCATGGCGCAGTTCTGCATCGAGCACGAGATTCCCTTCATCGACCTCTACCCCGCGTTTCGCGCCGAGGCGGAGAAGGACCCGTACGGGCTCTACCTGCCGACCGACGAGCACCTCGACGCGAAGGGACACGAGACGGTGGCGAAAGCACTGGTGGGCTGGCTGGAGTCGGACTCGTAGGAACGAGCGGACCCGCGCGGACGCCGATCCCGAAGGGCACGTCGGTCGACTCGCGACGTTCGACCCGTTTCGCGGATTTCCTCGGAAACGTTCGCCGCGCGATCAGGCTTGGTCGGGTGGAGAGGCCGCGTCGCCGTGAGTCCTGCGGCTCTCCGCGAACCCCCGCATGGAGCCCCGATGCCGACCACTCCCACCGTCCTCCCGCTCGTCCTCGTCGCCTTCCTCGCGACCCCCAGTACCGCCGACGCCCAATCGCCCTTCGTCACGTTTCCCGCGAGCGACGTCGACGACCTGACGGGGCGTTCCGTGACGTCGGTCGGAGACGTCGACGGCGACGGGTTCGACGACGTCGCGGTCGGCAGCCCCGGCTACGACGTCCCGTCGAGCGGCCCACAGAACTGCGGGCGGGTCTCCGTCTACTCGGGACGGACCGGCGCCAAGGTCCGCGACCACGTCGGCGGCTCCACCAATGAAGAGCTCGGGTACGCGATCACCGGGGTCGGCGACGTCGACCTGGACGGGTTCACCGACCTGCTCGCCACCCGTCCCGGCGTGATCGTTTCCGGGATCGGCACGACCAGCGTCAAGTACGGCGGCGCGCGCCTCTACTCCGGCGCGACCGGCGGCCTGTTGATGACCGTCGGGGGCGTCCTCGACGACGACGCGAGACTCGGTCACACCGCCCTCGACGTCGGCGACGTCGACTTCGACGGACGATCGGACTTCGTGCTCGGCGCGCCCTACTACGACAAGTCCACCCTCTCCGGCGGCTCGCTGATCGACGCGGGGGCGGTGCGGGTCTACTCCGGGACGGGCGCCACGATCTCGACCCTCGAAGGGATCTACGCCGCGAACTCCCACTACGGCTGGGCCGTGGCCGGCGTCGGCGACGTCAACGGCGACGGCAAGTACGACCTCATCATCGGAGCGCCACACTACGATCACTTGTCCCAGCCGATCGCGGACATCGGCGCCTACCACGTCCGCAACATCTACGGCGGCTCCCTGGGCGGCGCCTACGGAATCATCCACGCCGGCTATCGCTACGGCTACTCCCTCGCGTCGCTCGGCGATCTCGACGGCGACGGCGTGGGCGACTACATGATCGGCGCCCCCGGCGCGGACACGAACGGCCTCGTCGACAACGGCGTCGCGTACGCCAAGAAGGGACAGAACGGCGTCCCCCTCGGGACGTTCCCCGGCAAGCTCGGCGGCGAGCAGGCCGGATCGAGCGTCGCGAGCGCCGGCGACGTGAACGGCGACGGCGTGATCGATCTGCTGGTCGGCGCGCCGACCAGCTCCTACTCCTCGCCGTTCGGCGTCGCCTCGGCTGGCGTCGCGCGCCTCTACTCCGGATCGAACGACGCGCTGCTCGAGACCTACAAGTACCTCGCGCCGTACCAGCACGCCGGCACCTCGGTGGCCGGGGCCGGAGACGTCAACGGCGATGGTCGCGCCGACGTGCTCGTCGGAGCGCCCGGCTCGACGGGATTGATCACGGTCCAAGGGGCGGCATTGCTCTTCCTCGGCGGCGACGTCGCCGCGAAGTGGAGCCTCTACGGCGCGTCGCTCCCCGGCACCGTCGGCCCACCGGCGCTCGCGCTCGCTTCGGCCCCGAAGCTGTGCACGATCAACACGCTCTCGTTGACCAGCTCATCGAACGTCGCCACCCCGGCGACGCTGTTCCTCGGCGTCACGGCCGCGGACCTGCCGACGGGGTTCGGAGCCAGCGTCCTCGTGGCCCCGCCCTGGATCGCGACGAACCTCCTGCTCCCGCCGGGCACCACGGCGATCCCGGTCGCCACGCCGTGCGACGCCACGTTGAACGGCGTCGAGGTCTTCATGCAGCTCCTCTGCAGCGACCCCGGCGCACCGGCGGGCGTGTCGTTCAGCCAGGGCATGAAGGTCGTCCACGGCACCTGAGTCCGACGGCGCCGGAGGACGCCTCTACCGCCGGCGATAGACGCTGAAACGCAGGTCGTCGCTCGGGCCGATCCGGTCCCACTGATCGCCGTATGCGGCCAGGTACGGGTCGATGTACTTCCGCGCGATCTCGGAAAGGTTGCCGGCCTCGGTAACGACGAGCGTGTCGATTCGATAATGAGCGACGACCTGCTGCATGCGCTCCGGCGTGTCATAGGGCGTCGCGACGGAGAGTCGGCGTCCGTAGTACCGAAGCCGCAGCGCCTGGTGGCTCATCACGCGAGCATCGGCCGGACTGTTCTCGGCGATCCACTCCCCCGCGGCGCGAAGACCCTGGTCGCCCTCCGACGCGAACGGGGGGGCACCGAAAGCGGCGTCACGACCGATCGCGGCCCAAGTCGGAAACGTCCAGGCCCCCGCCAGGAGGATCGCCGCGGCGGCGCGCGGCGCGGGCCGCGCCAGTGGCCGCAGCCAAAACCCTTCGAGCAGCTCCGCGAGCCGGTTCGACGACAACACGTGATCGATCCCGGCCCACGCGACGGCGAGGGCGAACGGGATGCACGGCAGCAGGTAGCGGACCTCGACCGCGAAGACCGCGGAGAGCGCGAGCGCGAACGTGACGACGAACAGCACCACGCCGAGCACGGCCCGGCGCCCCAGGAGCAGGAGCCCACCGGCGATCACGAGGAAGCCGAAGATCACTCCTCCCTTCGACACGAACGCCTCGTACACGTGGACGAGGACGCGCGTGACGACGGCATGGGCGCCGTACCGTTCGATCGAACCGCCCATCGACGGGATCGCGACCGGAGGATCCGCCCAGTAGACGCGCCAGTTGAAGTCGTACTCGAAGCCCGGATCGTTCGCGATCGCGGTGATGTGCTGGTTGCCGGAGTAGACCGGATCGCCGAACATCTGGTAGTTCCGGAACAACCAGGGCCCGGCCACGGCCAGGAAACCCACGCCCATCACGACGACCTGGATCGCGTTCTCCTTGAGCGGCCGCCTCGTGGAGACCGCCCGCAGGATCGCCAGCCCGGGCGCGAACAAGAGCCCCGCCGGCTTCATGTAGAACGCCACCGCGAGCGCGGCGCCGGCCAACGCCGCGGACCACCGTCCTCTTCCGAGCGCCAGCCATCCGGCGATCGCGACGAACGTCGTGAGCGGAACGTCGGCGAGCCCGCGAGCGACGTACTCGCGCAGGTTCGGGTCGAGCATCGCCGCGGCCCCGCACGCGAACGCGAACGGCGGTCCGGCGCCGAGCCGGCGCACGATCAGGTACGCGAGCAGCGGGATCAGAATCGACGCCAGGAGCGCCGATGGCACCGTCGCGGCAAACTCGGAACGCCCCAGGAACCGGTACGCGGCCGCGAGCACCGCTCCGTTGCCGGGCGGGTAGAAGTCCTCCGGATGCACCACGTCCGCGTCATAGCGGACGTGGTGGTGCTGAATGAACCCGATCGAGAGCTCGTTCCCCGCGAGGATCGAGTCCGCCTGCTCCGAGTAGGCCGCCTCGTCCGACGTGTCGAGGCAGTCTCGTCCCTGATTCTGCCGGAGCGTCACGTAGAGGACGAGCGCGCCGAGCCCGCCGAGCAGGAGGATCCAGAGAGCATCGCGGGACGCGGCGCGCGGAGCCGCGCCGCCCTCTACGCGGTTCGCTTCAGCGTTCATGGCGGTCTCGGAGGACCTTGATGATCGGTCGCTTGCCCGAGCGTTCGAGCGGGATGTCGTCGACCACCTCGACGTCGACCTGCACGTCGTCGCCGAGCAACGCCTGCATGTCGGCGCGCAATCGGCCGCGGGTCGTCTCGTCGAGGCCGTTCGCGGGCACCACCCTCAGCGTGGCGCAGGACGGGTCTCGCTGCACGAGCTGATAGTGCCGGACCCGGTCGACGTAGTCGAGCGTGACGAACAGGTACTGGCCGAGACTGACGGGGCTGACCATGCGGCCGGACGGAGTCTCGAGCACCTCCTGCGAGCGTCCCTCGAGGCTCACGACCAGCGGGAACCCCCGGCCGCACTCGCAGCGCTCGCTCGACAGCGCGGCGAGGTCCTTCGTGTCGTAGCGGATGAACGGCATGACGTGGTTGTGCAGGTTGGTCAGCACGACGCGCCCCACCTCGCCCGGCCCCGCCGGCGTCCCGTCGGCGCGGACGACCTCCCATGCCACGAGCTCGGTGTTCACGTGGAACCGATGCGGAGAGACCTCGCAGCTCTGAGCGCACCAATACTTGAACTCGCGCTGCCCGTACCGGTTGACGATCGGTGCCTCGAAGTAGTCGGTGATCTGCTTCTCTCGCGTCGGCGACACGGTCTCCGCGATCGTGATGACCGCCTTCAACGGCCGCGAGAGCCGAAGGCCCCGGCGCCCGAGCTCGTCGCCCATCATGGCGAGGGTCGACGTGTAGCCCATCACGTAGACCGGCGCGAACGACTCCATCACGCGATAGATCGTCTCGATTCGCGCGGGGTCCACGTCGAACATGTTGAAGCGTCGCTGCGTCCATCGCTCGTGCATCGCCTGGAGCCGGCCGTTCAGGCGCTGCCGCAGGCGAAACGCGAGCGGAGTGTCGGCAGGCAGCGGCGGCTCCGTGGCCGGCGGAGCCATGACGCGCACGTGACGGTCGAACGGCTGCAGCCCGAACCAGGAGTCGTAGAACAGGTGGCTCGAGAAGACGAGCGGCATCGCGGCGCGGTCGAGGTAGAAGGGGAACGGCTCGCCGGTGGAGCCGGACGTCGTGTACTGCAGGCGCCGGTGCCCGCCGACGTCATCGGCGAGGAACTCCTCGGGGGCCCGCGAGCGATAGAGCCCCTTGTCGGCGATCGGAAGCCTCGCCAGGTCCTCGACGCACTCGAGCGCGTCCGGCGCGAGACCTCGCTCCCGGTACGCTTCTCGATAGAACGGCACGTGTCGCGCCGCGTGCGACAAGAGACGCGCGAGGTGCGCCTCGCTCCGCGACTTCAGCTCCTCGGGGGAGAGCCACTGCGCGCGCTGCATCTCCCCGATGACGCTGGTGAACCGCCGGCCGATCAGCAGCCGCCCGGCCGCGAGGCCGAGACGTCCGACCCAGCCGGGGTTGCTGCCCTCTTTCATGCACCGCACCTTCCAGGGGACGACGAGAACGGGGACGACGAGAACGTCGAGATTCTATCGGCTCGCCCGGAGACGAATCTCGCCACCGATCTCGGTCGGGTCGTTTTCCGCCCGGTCGCGCGCGGAAGAGGCGGAAGAGGCGGCAGGATGCGGGCGCGGGTGGTGCTTCCCGCCCCCCCGGCCAAGACGAGCCGTCAGTGCATCGTGATCTTCATCCCCCGCGTCATCGATGCCCCCTTCGGCGCCGCGAGGTCGTACACGAGCCATTGGAAGTAGAGGCTCTTTCCGGCGAGCGAACGGTCGTTGGCGATCTGGAACAAGTAATTCGCCGTGCCGGCCGGCGTGGTCTTGATCGGGAAGAAGCCGACTCCGCCCTCGTTGTAGAGCGAACCGTCGAGCACCGGGACATCGATCGGCAGGTACCCGATCACGAGGACCGAGAGGATATTCGGGTTCGCGTCCCACAGGATCGCGCGCCAGTTCGTGTTGCCGACGTACGGCTCGCCGTTGGCCCCGATCTTCGGTTCGAGCCCCATGTAGCCGGAAAGACCCTGGCCGTAGAACTCGAGCCATTGGTCGTCGCGTTTCACGAGCGCGACCCAGTCCTTGGTGGGCTGCGACGGCGGCATTCCGATCGATCGAGGACCCGGACCAATGACCTCGGTGACGCTCCCGTCTTGGAGCGGTCCGCCGTTCCTGGGGTCGAACCACTGCACCGTGAACACGTACGGGGCGTCGCCGAGGTCGACGTCCGTCGTTCCTCCGTTCACATAGATCGCGTAGACCTCGTCCGCCTTCGCAAGACACCGCGCTCCTTCAGCGCTCACGACCTCGTTGGCAGGGGTCATCTCGGTGAATGGCAGATAGCTCCGGAAGAACAACAGTGCGCGCCGCGTCTGGTTCCACATGAGGTCGCGGGTGCGCCAGTCCTCGCAGTTGAAGTCATTGTGAGGCCATGCGTAACCGAAGTACCACTCGACCCCGCTGCTGCCGCTGAGGAGGCTGCCCCAAAGGGTCTCCCGGCGGGCGTCGTCATGGGTCGGATCGACGGAATCGGGGGGGACTCCCATCGTCTGCGGGCCGAACTCGTCGACCGTGACCGCCCACGGCTTGCCCGCCACGTTGGACGCGGCGAGCCACGTCGTGGTGTGGTCGTCCGACAGCGACGGTTTCGAGAGGTTCAACGAGGCCGCGTCGATCGCTTCGTGCCCGAGGAGCGGGGTGAGGGTCGACTCGCTCGCACCGGCGGGATGATGCACCGCGATCGGATGATCATACGGGTCGAGCAACCGCACGTAGTCCGCGAACGCAGTGACCTGCGCGCTCGTGCTGGTGCTCTCCTCCCCGAGGTTCCATTGCAGACCGAGGTGATGGGAGAAGCGAGCGATGAGCTCCCGGAGATAGAGCCGTCGCTGGACGCCGAGGTATCCACCGTCGAGGAGGTACTGGTTCTCGACCTCCTGAAGGAACACATGCATCATCAACCCGCGGCGATCCATGTGGCCGAACACGATCTCCCACTGGTCGAGCTTGCTGCAGTCGAACCGGTATCGATCGAGCTTGTCGATCCACGGCCACACGTCGTCGCCGTCGCCGAGGACGTTCATCGTGAGGAACGACACCGAGTTCATCTGCTCGCTGGCGAGGTAGTTGAGCGCGCCGATGATGTTCTGCCCGGCTCCCGCGTTCCAATCGGGATCGCCCGCGGTGAAATCACCGGCGTGGGGCGAATAGTGATGTCGCGGCGTCGTCCCGTCGAACCCGGAGTAGGCGAGGAAGTTCTCGGGACTGTTCGCGCCCCCCTTGAGGAAGACTTCACCCGTCCCCGAGAAGCGCAGGTAGTGGTCGCCGGCGTACGTCAAGAAGCCCTTCCCCCGGAAGTCGGACCCGGTCTTGTCCGACCGCGCGATCGTGAACGAACCCGACGCGCCGTCGAAGGAGGTGGGCACGCCGTCGAACGGGTTCGGCGAGACGGCGACGTCGGGGCCGACGCGGAACGAGGCGGTGTAGTTCCACGTGCCGGTCTCGTGTGGGACGAAGTGGACGCGCCACTTGTCGCCGCTCGCCGCGCCGCTCTCGCTCGCGTCGCCGTCCGCGGCATAGTAGCCGGGGACGGCGACGCTCTCGCCACCCTTCGTGAACGTCACGTCGAGTCGATGGTCGAGGAACGGGTTGACCGGGTCGGTCTCGCTCGTGTTCGGCCCGTCGAACGTGATCGTGACGTCGTGCCATTGCTGCAGGTCGCCGCTCACCTCGCCCTCGTTCACGTTCGGGAGGACGGCGTCGATGAACGGCTTGAAGACCTGCTCGATCGACTTGCCGTTGTTGTCGAACACGGTCGTGAGCACGAGGTCGTACTCGGGGCAGATGATGATGCGGTTGCCGTTGAGCCCGTCGGCCCAAATCGTGCCCGTCGGGAGCCCGGGGTAGAAACCGTTCGCGTTCGTCCACCAGCCGTACGAGTAGTTGCCGGGGAGGATCTGCGTGAGCTGGTACTGGTTCCACCAGTTGTTCTGGGGCGAGCCTTCGGTCGGACCGACCCCCTGCGACCAGTTCGGCGTCGCGGTCGGCGGGATCTGGGACTCATAGAGCGCCTGGATGAAGCTCTTCGAGATGATCTGCTGGCCGGACCAGTTGCCCTCGCGCAGCACGAGGTACCCGACGCGGGCGAGATCGCGCGCGGTCGTGTTGAAGCCTCCGGACCAGCCGCTCCAGAGGCCGCTGAACCCGAGCGGGTCCTGACGGCCGATGACGTTGAAGAGCGCTTGATCGAGCACCTGCGGCGGCGTGAGCCCACCGTACATCGCCTGCATCTGCTCGCAGTAGTGCTGGACGGCCTTGTTGTTGTACGCGTACTGCGTCCCCGGCACGTGAGGGTCGAGTCCGTAGTCGGACGTCATCGAAAGGAACTGCCCGTACGTCGCGAGCGGGCCGGTCGGGTACGCGGACTGCGGAACCGGCGTCGAGACTTCGACCTGTCCGTCCTTCTGCAGGCGTCCGAACACCAACGCCGCGATGCTCTTGGCCACCGAGTAGACGTTGGAGTTCATGTCGATCGAGTGGTGCGTCGCCACGAGGTATCCGTAGCGGATGAGGCAGGCGTGACCGTAGAGCGAGTTCGCGGCCTGGGCCGTCTTCGCCGGATCCATGCCCACCTGCGCCGGCGTCGCCGGCTGCCAATTCGCGCCCGGCCAAACCGGATCGGTGGCGGTCGCAAGTCGCGACGCCAGTGCAAACGAAACCGCGAACAGCAGCACGCGTGGGTGCAGCATCAAGCGCCTCCGAAAGAGCATCTGCGTTGTCGAGTCATCGAGGCCGGGGTCCGCGCTCGATGGAACCGTTCGAGTGCCTGAGTGCCCGAGGGGGCCAAGACCATTCCTTCGCCGCCAAGCGGCCACCGCTTCGACGGCCCTCCTCGCTCGAAGGTTCGCTCCACTCCCGAGAATCCACCAATTGTCCGGGTCCATTCACAAGAGCTTTGGCTCAGGAGATTTACATTCGATTATCCAACGCTTTGGCCGCCAAATACTACAGAGTTTGGACGCATTCGGCAGCTGCCACCGTTTCGACCCAGCGCGGCTCCGACCCTGCGGGGTTGAACCCGCCGCGGAGACCGTCACGATGCCGGCCGTGGAACTCGTTCGCGTCCAACGGAAGCTCGCAGGAGAGGTCGATCGCCTTCGCTTCACGGAGCCGGTCGCCTTCGTCTACAACCCTCTTGTCTACGCCCGGCGGAGCGCCGAGGCGTACGCACGCAAGTTCGCTCGACCGAGTGTCGAGGTGCTGCTCCTCGGCATGAACCCGGGCCCGTTCGGCATGGCCCAGACCGGCGTCCCGTTCGGCGAGGTCGGGCTCGTGCGCGAGTGGCTCGGCATCGAGGAGCGCGTCGAACGACCCGCAAGAGAGCACCCGAAGCGACCGATCCTCGGGTTTGCTTCCTCACGCAGCGAAGTGAGCGGGCGGCGGCTTTGGGGCTGGGCCCGCGAGCGCTTCGCGACGCCCGAGCGCTTCTTCGCGCGCTTCTTCGTCTGGAACTACTGTCCGCTCGCGTTCCTCGAGACGAGCGGGCGAAACCGGACGCCGGACAAGTTGTCGCCGTCCGAACGCGCGGCGCTCTACGCGATCTGCGATGCATCGCTGCGCGAGGTCGTCGCGACGCTCGAACCGCGTCACGTCATCGGCATCGGCGGTTTCGCGCGTCGCCGAGCCGAAGACGCGCTCGCCGACCTGGACCTCCCGGTCGGCGAGATCCTCCACCCCAGCCCGGCCAGCCCGATCGCGAACCGCGGCTGGGCCCCGCAGGCGGAGCGCCAGTTGAAGGCGATGGGAGTCCGGCTCGGGCCGTGAGCGCGCGGCGACTCAACGGTGCGCCTCGACGACCGCCGAGCCCGAACGGGAAGTGATTCTCGCGCGGGCCCTTACTCCCGCTCCGGCGCGAGCGGGACCGTCACGTCCGCGACGGCGCCGTCGTCGAGATCGACATCGACCGTCCCGACCCAGGGCTCGGAGTCGACCGTCGTCACGACCTCGACCCTGTACCGGCCAGCGGCGAGCCCCTCGACGCGGAACCGACCGTCGACGATGAACGCACCGCGGCCGGCCACGACCGCGTCCTCGCCGGACGGCGCGTGGTCGCGCGGCGTCACGCCGACGTGGAGCCGCCGTGGCAGCGTGCGGTCGCAGGTGACCGATCCGGTGATCGCTCCGGAACCGGTGGGACGGAGCACGAGCGACGTCGCCGCGCCGTCCCGCACGGCCACCTTTGCGGTCGCCGCGCCGACCGAGTCGTCGCCGCGCTCGACGAGGTGCGAGACGCCCGACTCCGCACCGACGGCGCCGCGGCTACTTGCCGAAGATCCACCAAAGCGCGTTGCTCTGCGCCGTGTGGTAGAAACCGGCCGCGCCGGGATCGACGACGAACACTTGCATGTAGAGCGACACGCCGCAGAGCTTCGCGTCGCGCACGATCGCGGCCGGCAGCGTGAGCTCGCCGCTCACGTCGAGCGACGGGAGGTTCAGAGAGAGCGCGGGCACGACGAGCAGGACGCCGCCGTCGAACGGCACCGAGGCCGGACCGAGCCCCAGGAACAAGAACGCCGGCCCCGCGTTCGGCGCGCCGCTCACGAGCTTCAATGTCGACGAGCCGCCGAGCACCGGCGGGTTCACCGAGAAGAGCACGGGGACGCCGTTCGTCCCCGGCTTGCCGGCCCCGTATGGAAGCGTCGTCGCCGGCGTGTTGGGACAGATCTCGGTGCGAACGTCCGTTTCCGCGACTCCGCGGCTGCCGTTCTGGCCGAACCATCGGCCGGCACGCTGATACGGCGACTTCGCCGTCTCGGAGAGAACGCGCGCGCGCCACCGATAGCCGGTGTCGGCCGCGAGCCCCGCGTCGGTTCGCGCGAGGGCGACGCCGATCGTGCCCGCGTCCACCAGCCCGGTCTTCTTCGTCCCGGTCCCGTCGAAGGCCGTCCCGAGGGGTCTCACCTCCGTCTCCAACCCGACGTCCGCGCGGCCCGTCGCCGACCACCCTTGCGCCGACATGCGGAACGCTCCATCCGCCGCCGTCCCGAGGCGCTCGATCGGTTCGACGCCAAGCGCGTCTCGCTGGCGCGGCAGGAGGAGCCGGCCCGGCCCGTCGTTCCCATAGTGCACGAACGCCCACCCCTCGTCGATCTGGGTGACGACGTACCGGGGCGCACCGATGATCACGTCGGAGAAGCCGTCACCCGTCACGTCGCCGGCGGTCGAGACCGAGGCCCCGAACTCCGCCGCGGTCAGGTCGCTCTGCTTGGTCCACTCCGGGCCTGTCGAGAGTCCGGTCGACGAGCCGTGGTAGACGAAGACACCTCCCGGACCCTCGAACCCGTAGCCGGGCGCCCCGACGATGACGTCGGAGAAACCGTCTCCGTCCACGTCGCCGGCCGTCGAGACCGACCACCCGAACAAAGCCGACGCCTGATCGACCTCGACCACCCACTCCGCGATCAACGCCAGGCCGTTGGTCGTCCCCTGATAGACGAAGGCCAGCCCCTCGTCGAGCTGACCGTTGTCGTACTCGGCGGCGCCGATGATGACGTCCGAGAACCCGTCGCCGTTCACGTCGCCGGCCGGCGCCACCGACCGACCGAACATCGCGCTCGGTTGATCGCCCTCGGCCATCCACGCCGCGCCGAGCATGGGGCCGCCCGGCGAACCGCGATGGACGAAGGCGCGCCCCTCGCCGCTCTGCCCGTTGGTGTAGCCGAGCGCGCCGACGATCACGTCGCCGAACCCGTCGCCGTCGACGTCGCCAGCGTCCGCGACCGACCATCCGTAGCGTGCGTTCATCTGGTTCCCCTCCCCCGCCCAGATCGGGTCCGGCGCGAGCCCGGTCGCCGAGCCGAGGTAGACGTACGCGCGCCCCTCGTTCGTCTCCGGCGCGTCGTAGAACGGCGCGCCGACGATCACGTCCGAGTAGCCGTCGCCGTTGACGTCGCCCGCGCTCGCGACCGATGACCCGAGCCTCGAGTCGTTCTGATCGGTCTCGATGAACCACGATGGCGTGAGCGCGAGGCCGCTCGACGAACCGAGGTAGACGTACGCGGCGCCGTCGAACGCGAGCTGGTTCGTGTGCAGCGGCGCGCCGATGATCACGTCGGCGAAACCGTCGCCGTTCACGTCGCCGGCCGACGCCACGGAGTAGCCGAACTGTGCGATCATCTGATCGGACTCCGCGGTCCAGTCCGGGTTCGTCGGGAGGCCCGCGTCCGTTCCGTAGTAGACGAACGCCGCACCCTCGAAACCGGCCGGGTTCGTCTGATACGGCGCGCCCACGATGACGTCCGCGTAGCCGTCGCCGTTCACGTCGCCGGCGAGCGCCACCGACGTCCCGAACTCGCCCGACTGCACGAGGTCGCTCGCCTGCCAGGCGGCGAACGGGGCGAGCGTGTTCGCCGCGCCGTGGTAGACGTGCGCCCGGCCCTCGCTCGGTTCGAGCGTCCCGTAGGTCGGCGCGCCCACGATGACGTCCGAGAACCCATCGCCGTTCACGTCGCCCGCCGTCCTCACCGAGCTCCCGAAGGTCGACGCCGCGAAACCGAAGTCGGTCCACGCGGGCGCGAGTTCGAGCCCTCCCGCCGCGCCGAGGTACACGTACGCGCGGCCGTTGTCGATCGCGCCCCCGTCGTAGAACGGCGCGCCGACGACCACGTCCGCGTAGCCGTCGCCGTTCACGTCGCCCGCCATCGAGACCGAGCTGCCGAGCCTCGCCTCGGCCTGATTGGACTCGGCCGTCCACGCGGCCACGGTCGCGAGACCGCTCGCCGCTCCGAGGTAGACGAAGGCGCCGCCCTCGTTGACGTGGCTGTTGTCGAAATGCGTCGCCCCGAGCAACACGTCGGAGTAGCCGTCGCCGTTCACGTCGCCCGCCGTCGAGACCGACGCTCCCAACGCGGCGCCGATCTGGTTGGGCTCGATGGTCCACGCGGCGGCGAACGCCAGCCCGGTGCTCGACCCGTGGTAGACGAACCCTCTTCCCTCGTCGGCCTCGCCGTTGTCGAAGCCCGGTGCGCCGACGATGACGTCCGAGAAGCCGTCGCCGTTCACGTCGCCGGCCATCGCCACCGCGACGGCGAACTGCGCGCCGTTCTGCTGGCCCTCCGACGTCCACGCGGGGACCCCGCCCAGTCCGCCGGCCGAGCCGTGGTAGACGAACGCGCGGCCCTCGTCGTTCTGCCCGTTGTCGAACAAGGGCGCGCCGATGATCACGTCGGAGAAGCCGTCGCCGTTCACGTCGCCCGCCGCCGACAGCGACGCGCCGAACTGGCAGAGGACCTGGTTCCCCTCCGTCATCCAGGCCGGGATCGTCGCGAGCCCCAGGGCCGACCCGTGGTAGACGAACGCTCGACCCTCGAGCGCCTGGTCGTTCGTGAAGCTCGCCGCGCCGACCATGACGTCGACGAACCCGTCGCCGTTCACGTCGCCCGCCGCCGATACCGCGATCCCGAACTCGCTCACCGTCTGGTTTCCCTCCACCGTCCAGGACGGCAGGGCCGCCAGGCCGCTGGAGCTGCCGAGGTAGACGAAGGCGCGGCCCTCCGACGATTGGTCTCCTGAGTAGTCCGGCGCGCCGACGATGACGTCCGAGAAGCCGTCGCCGTTCACGTCGCCCGCGCCCGAGACCGAGTAGCCGAACCGAGCCGACGGTTGATTCCCCTCCGCCGACCAGTTGGGGCTCGTCGCCAGCGGATCGATGACGATCGGATAGAGCGCGCCGGCGTCGTCGACGACGATGGACAGGCGGTCGCCGTCGAGCTCGAAGCAAGACGGCAGGTCTCGGCCGCTGGCGTCGTACGAGTAGAGCTTCGAGAGTTGGAGCACGGGAACGCCGAACGGATCCCGAAGAAGCAGGCCGGCGCGGTCCGCGTCCATCGAGCCGGCAAGGTCCCCGCTCAACCCGAGGACGACGCGAAGGAGCTCGTCCTCCGCCCCCGCGGGCCGCGTCGCGATCGTGAACCCTTGCTCGAGCCCGCGCGCGTCGTTCACGTACCACTCCTCCACGTTGCCGCGCCGGTAGCTCACGCGGTTGCCCTCGGCCGCGACCGTGGCGGCCATCGGCGCGACGACGTCCTCGCCGCGCCCGAGCCCAGCGAACGCCATCCCGAACGACCACGCGCCCGTCTCCGCGCCGGGCGCGAGTCGGACCTCGGCGTTCGCGAACTCCGCGCGCAGGCGCTGCGCGCGGTTCGGCGCGCGGAACCGGACGTCCGCGGCCGCCGGCGCCGAGGTCGAGGTCGAGATCGCACGAACGTCGTACTCCGCTCGCGACAGCGCATCCTGGACCGCGGACCACCACGCGCCGTCGACGCCGCTCGGGAGCTCCGTCGCCGGCGGCGCGGCGCCGGCGGAAGCGAACGCCGCGAGGAGCAACATCGCCGACGAGGCCGCGCGAAGGGTGAGACGGACCGGACGGAAAGGAGAGAGAGAGGTTCTCATCGATCGGGATCCTCGGGCGGGCCGGGCGCTTCGGCTGGGGGGCGAGTCGATTCTACCCGCTCCGAGCCGCCCCCACGCGGCCGAGAGCCGGCCGGAGTGCCTCGATCATCCGACCCGTCTCGTCACCGCGTGCGGGCCACCCCCGCCCCGATCTCGGCGCGGGCGGGCCTGGAGCCGTCAACCTCGCGCCGCGCAGAGCTCCGCCAACGTCGGCGGCTTGGGTCGCGGTTCGCGATCGATGAACGTCCGCGCCCAAAGCTCGCAGAGGATCAGGGACCAGACGCGGAAGCCCCAGACCTTGTGCGC
Organism: uncultured Phycisphaeraceae bacterium; assembly: GCA_964649825.1. GTDB lineage: Bacteria > Planctomycetota > B15-G4 > B15-G4 > JADJEK01 > CAZYQW01. The sequence goes on from CAZYQW010000112.1 coordinate 56,293, forward strand.
GATTGCCTGCGAGAAGCGGCCGGGTCGCTTGCGGCGCAGACGTTCGACCTTCGCCGGATCGAAGAAGCCGCGCCCCTTGACGTCGGCCGGGCGAAGCAGGCGGTCGCAGAGGTCGTCGAGCATCTCGACGAGCCCCGTGTTCATCTGCATCTGGAACGGGCGCTTGCGACGATTCACGATCTCCTCGGGAAGGAACGGCGCGAGCGCGCGTCGCAGGATGTGCTTCTCCGTGCCGTCCTTCAGCATCATGCGGGCCGGAATGCGCGCGGCGAGCTCGACGACTGCGTGCTCGAGGAACGGGACGCGGATCTCGAGCGAATGCGCCATGCCGGTGCCGTCGGCTCGTTTCAACGCGAGGTGATGCAGGTACGTGCGCTGGTCGAAGCCGAGAGCGCGCTCGAGCGCGGTTCCGCAGCCGTCTCGTCCGAGCGACGCCATCGCGGCGCGCGGGTGCGGGTCGTTCATCGGCGACGGCGGCAGCGGCCCCCACGCCCCGCGCGCGAGCACGCGGCCGAGGAGGGTCCGCGGCGGCTCGTCGGCATACATGTAGACCCGTTCGTACAGGTCGCGGCGCAGTCCCATCGGCATCGGCAGGCGCGGGTCGAACAGCCGGTAGCGGTCATAGCCGGCGAAGCACTCGTCGGCGCCCTCGCCGACGAGCAGAACGCGCACGTGCTTCGCCGCCTCGCGGTAGTTCACGTACATCTGCACCGCTTCCATCTGCCCGGCCGGCTCCTCGACGTGCCAGAGGACGGCCGGCAGGAGCTCGGCGACGTTCTCCGCCTCGACGATGATCTCGTGGTGGTTCGTCTTGCAGTGGTCCGCGACGACGCGCGCCTTCAACAGGTCAGGGTCGTCGTGGCCGTGGCCGACCGTGAACGTGTCGACCCGATTCCCGGTCGCGGCCATGAGCGCGACGATTCCGGACGAGTCGAGGCCTCCCGACAGCGCGGACCCGAGCGGCACGTCGCTCACCATCTGCGATTCGACGACGCGCTGCAGGGTCTCGCGGAGCTCGCGCGCGACCGCGTCCTCGTCCGTGAGATCGGCCGCCGGCTCGGGGAAGGTCCAGTACGCACCGATCTCGATCCTGCCGTCCTGCCACGTCAAGAAGCAGCCGGGCAGCAGCTTGTGGATCCCTTCCAGCATCGACTCCGACTCGAGGTTGCACGCGTAGCGCAGGGCCGAGCGGAGCGCACGGCGGTTGGCGCGTCGCTCGAAGCCGGGCACGAGGCAGAGCGCCTTCAGCTCGGACGCGAACGCGAGCCCGTCTCCCTGCTCGCCCCTCTGCACGTGATAGAACAGCGGCTTCACGCCCGTGCGGTCGCGCGCGAGCAGCAGCCGCTTCCTCGCGTCGTCCCAGATCGCGATCGCGAACATCCCCTCGATGCGCCCGAGGAACGCGTCGCCGTACGCGCGGTACGCGTTCAGCACGACCTCCGAGTCGCTGGTCGTGTGGAAACGGAACCCCTGCTTCTCGAGGTCGTCGCGGAGCGCACGGAAGTTGTAGACCTCGCCGTTGTAGGTCAGCACGGCCTTGCCGTCGTCGCTCACCATCGGTTGGTTCGCCGCCGCGCTCAGGTCGAGGATCTTCAGGCGCCGGTGCGCGAGGCAGACGTCGCCGCCGATCCAGGTGCCGCCGCCGTCCGGGCCGCGGTGGACCATCATCTCCGCCATGCGCTCGACGAGCGCGCGGTCTCCGATACGAACCGTTCCCGCGATGCCGCACACGACTCAGGCCTCCCGCTGGCGAGCCCGCACGACCGCGGTCAAGAACGACGCGAGCAGGACGTAGGAGACGACCGCCCCGGCGAGCTGCGCGAGCCCCGCGCCGAGCGCCCCGTATCGCGGCGCGAGCCACAGACCGAGGGCGGCGACGATCACGATGCGGAGGACGAGGTTCAAGACCGGAAGCTGAGGCAGCAGGAGGTACTGGCACGCTACGGTGAGCGGCGCCTCTAGGACGAGGACGACCGCGAAGCCGGTCAGCGCAAAGAACGACGGGATGAACGGCGGCAGCTCGATCGGACTCAGCGCGAACTCGATCCCGTAGGCGATCGCCGGAGCGAGCACGAGGCAGCCGACCCCGATCGCTCCTCCGATCCTCAGCCAGCGGAAGATGAACCCGGGGAGATCCGCGACGTCGGCGATGCGCGCGGCGCGCGGAAGGATCGTCTGATAGAACGCGAGGAAGACCGCGAACCAGCCGTAGAACAGGTTCAGCGAGAACACGAACGTCCCGCGCTCGCCGCCGAGGTCGAGGTACGTGAGGAGGAAGAGTCCGACCTGCAGGCAGACGATCATCGCGACGTCCGCGGCGCCGAGCCACTTCGCATAGGAGAGAAGCCGCACGATCAGCGCCCGCTCGGGTCGCCGGCCGCACTGTCCCCAGGTGCGAAACGAGAGGTACGCGCCAAACGCGAACGAGACGATCGCATAGAGAAGGAAGGAGAGCCCCGGATGCGTCGGCAGAAAGTAGAGCGCACCGAGCGTCACCGCGGTGCGGACGATCGGCATCGACGCCTGGACGAGCGCCGCGCGGCGGTAGCGAAGCCGAGCGAGCCGCGCCGCGACCGCGTAGTCGAACAACGCCAGCCCGACCGCGCCGAGCGGCACCGCGAGCACCGCGCTCGACGGCCACGGATCGATGCCGACGGCGCGCGCGACCGGTTCCGCCGCGAAGACGCCGATCGCGCCGAGCACGAACGCGGGGATCGAGAAGAGCAGCGCCGAGTGGAGCCCCGCCGCCACGACGCGCTGCGGACGGGAGCGCAGGTCTTCCACCGTGTAGAGGCGGATCATCCCTTGGTCGGCGCCGACGAGGACCACCCGGCTCAGCACGAGCTGCAGCGCGATGCAGGTACCGAACAATCCGAACGTCTCGAGGTCGAGCAGTCCGAGCGGGATGAGCGACAGCAGGAGCAGCGAGTTCGCGCCGGTCATCGCGAGCTTGCCGAACATCGTCCAGGCGAGGTCGCGCGCGCGGCTGCGGCCTTCCTTCGCCGGAGAGTCGAATTCCTCGGCCGCGGACGCGGTCTCGATCACCGCGACGACCTCGTCCCGCGTCTCGAGCGTCATACCGAAACGGCGCCTCCGAGAATCGGCAGCGGCCGACCTTCCATCGCGTTGGGAACCTCGACGCCGGCCGCGGTCAAGATCGTCGGCGCGACGTCGTAGATCGAGCATCCCTCGAGTCGCTGCCCTTGGGACACTCCAGGCCCGGCGACGATCACGAAGCCGCGCGGCGTGTGGCTTCCCGTCCGACCGTCCTGGTTCTTCAGGACGAGCGTGCCGAAGCGCGGCGAGTGGATCGTGTTCCACGCGAACGAAGAGTCCCAGAGGATCGTGATGTCCGGCAGACCCGCCGCGTACGCGCCCGAGTACTCCTCTTGGCAGAACGTGACCGTGTCCGCGACCTTGCGGCCGGTGACCGGGTCGGTCAGCTCCTCGATCGCGGCCGCGATGTCGTCGCGCACCCGCGGGTAGTCGGCAGGGTCGACGACGCCGCCCTTGTCGCGACCCTTGACGCTGATCCGGATCGCGCCGACCGCGTCGTTGTTCGGCACCGAGAACGCCTTCCTCCCCTTCCAGTCGCGGTTCCCCGCGTACCAGCGGAACAGGAGCTCGTCCTGCACCGATTGCGGCAGCATGTTCTTGATCGCGTACTGCACCTTGCCGGGCACCGTCATCTTCAGGATGCGCCAGAAGTTCGTCTTCGCCTGCGCCGGCTCGTCGTGCGACGCGTGGACCTTCCTCGCCTCGCCGCGGCCGTAGCCCAGGAGGTCGAGCATCTCGGGCAAGTTCCAGGACGCGTGGTAGAGCGGTCCCATCCCGTGTCCCGCCACGATCATGACGAGCACGTCCTCGTCGACGAGCTCGATCATCTTCCCGATCTCCTCGTCGATCGCGCGGTAGACGCGCTCGACCGCGTCGGCGAGGCCGTGGGTGTCCGCCTCGCCGTGCCGCGGGTGCGACTCGTCGATCCAGTGCCAGAAGTGGTGGCCAATGCAGTGCGGCTCCGAGAAGCAGACGAACAGCACGTCCCACTCCTTCTCGGTCATCAGCCAGCGGCTCACCTCGCCGCGCAGCTTCACGCCGGCGAGGACGCGGTCCTTCAGGTCGCGGAGCGAGACGGGGTTGCTGGCGTCGGCCGCGTCGCAGTCACCGACCGGGTGACGGCCGAACTTCCGCTCGACCTCATCGACCAGACCGGCCGGCACCGACGACTTCTCGGCCTTCGTCGCGTGCGCGCCCCAGTTCGTGAGCTGGAACCCGTTCAACGCCTTCGACGTCGTGAACTTGACCGCGTCGACGACGCCGACCTTGCGACCGGCGCGGCTCAGCGTGTCCCAGAACGGCTGATCGGTGAACGCGTCGTCGCGCACGTGCCGCAGGTTCCGCGTGCTTGCGTCGTACTGCACGTAGAAGTGCTTCTCGAACGTTCCCGGGTTCGTGCCGCCGTAGATGCACGACCAGACCGTGTCGGGGAGCTGCCCGGCCGTCGTCTTCAGCGTGCCGCTCGCGCCGCGCTCCATCAAACGCCGGAACGCGGGGAGCTTGCCCTCGCGCGCCCAACGCTCGACCAGGTTCCATTCCGCCGCGTCGAGCCCGATGATCAGTTGTCTCGGGTGCCGTCCGTCGCCTGTCAGGTTCGACATCACAGTAGTTCCGCCATGCCGGGTGCTTCGGAGCGTCAGTTACCGACCGGAGCCGCGTTCTCGCCGATGCGACGAGGTACCTGTCGCTCGACGGTCTCGTGGTAGTCCTGGTCCTCGTTTACGTTCCATACGTCGTACCGTCCACCGAGGACGTTCCGCGCCGCGAGAAGGGCCGTCATCATCGAGTGGTCCTGATTGTTGTAACGGTGCTGCCCGTTCCGGCCGATCTGCTGCAGCCCAGGCACCTTCTCGACGAGATAGTCGCGCAGGGTCTTCACCGCGGCCTGGAACTGCGAGTCGTAGACGGGGTACGCCTTCGGCATGCGGACCACCGCGCCGTCCTCGACGTCCTTGGCGGACGCCAGACCGAGCCGCTCGACCTCCGTCGCGCCGAGCTCGATCAACCGATCGTTCGGCGAGTTCCACAGCTCGTTCCCCTCGAACACGAAGTACTCGAGGCCCAGACACGTCTTGCTCGCGTCCGGCACCATGTGCGGGCTCCAGTTCTTGAAGTTCTGGATGCGACCGAGCTGGACGTCGGGCGAGTGGACGTAGATCCAGTTGTCCGGGAAGAGGTCGGGATGATCGATGACGAGGCTGATCGTCAGGAAGTCTCGGTACTTCAGACGATCGGCCGCCGCGATCACCTCCGCCGGAGGCAGCGGGTCCAGGCACTTCACGACCTGCGAGAGCGGCATGGACGAGATGAGGTGCGAGCAGGGGATCTCCGCGCCCTCGTTCCCGTCCGCGTCCCTCGTCGTGATCGCGTAGATCACGCCGTTCTTGTGCTTCACGCGGGCGAGCTCGGTGCCGAACAGCACGCGATGACCGCGCTCGCGCACGATATCCCGGCATCGCTCCCACATCTGCCCCGGCCCGAGCCGGGGGTACTCGAACTGATCGATCAGCGTCTTGACCGACGTGTCGCCCTTCTTCGCGAAGAACGCGTTCCGGAGCGCGGTGAAGAGCGAGAGGTTCTGGATCCGCTGAGCCGCCCAATCGGCGCCGAGCTCGGTGCACGGCATCCCCCACACCTTCTCGGTGTAGGTCTTGAAGAACATCGAGTAGAGCTTGTAGCCGAATCGGTTCGACACCCACTGCTCGAAGTTGACCTCCTCCTTGGACGGGAACACCTTCGCCCAGAGGTAGGAGCCGCCGACCTTCGCCGACTCGACGACGCCCACGTTCCGGAGCGCCTCGAACGGCTTCAGCGGGTAGCTGTAGAACTTGCCGCGGTAGAAGATGCGGGAGAGGCGCGGGCGGGTCAGGAACTCGTCGTTCAGGATCTCGTGCCAGACCTCGTTCACCTCGGGGATCTTGGTGAAGAAGCGGTGTCCGCCGATGTCGAAGCGATACCCCTTGTAGTTGACGGTGCGAGCGATCCCCCCCACCTCGGACGGATCCTTCTCGAGGATCGTCGTCCTCACGCCCTCCTTCGAGAGCGCGTACGCCGCGGTGAGGCCGGCCGGGCCCGCGCCAACGATGACGACGTCGGGGTTCACGACTGAGCTCCTTCGGGAACGCGATCCTCGGCGGTGATCGCGAGAGGCGCGAGGCTTCTCACGCCGGGACCGCTCGCGGTCTTCTCGGCACGGCGTCGATCGAGCCAGTGCGATAGCATTCCAATCGGGATGCAGACGCCGCTGTAGAGGAAGAACAGGAGATGCATCGGAAGCACTCCCACCGCGAACGCTGCTCCTCGCTTCCTCAGGAAGAACGCGTACAACGGCCGGTGCATCCAGACGATCGAGCCGATGAGAAGGAGACCAATCGGGAGCGCCCACGGCAAGAGCGGACCAGGGAACAGGATCGTGGCCGGAATCAGGAGGAAGAAGAGGTAGGCGAGGACGGTTCCGTACCGAGACTCCGAGCTCAGGTTCAGGTCCCCCATCGCGAACCGGTCGCGCAGCATGAGAGCGATCCAGGGCGCCCCGCGGCGGAAGATGTCGGTGCGCATCAGGTCGAAGAACCGCCACTCCTTCATGTGGCGCGCGAGCATCCGTTTCTCGAGCCGGATCCGATGGCCGGCGCGGCGCATCCGGAAGCCGAGCTCGATGTCCTCGATGCTCGGCCGCGGGTAGCCCTCGTTGAACCCGCCCAGCTCGAGGAGGACGGACCGGCGGATCGCCCCGCAACCGGTCCAGAACGTCCAGGCCTCCTCCCGGCTGGTCTGATGCACCCAGTGGTGGAACAGGTTCTTGTACTGCGACAGGAACGATGGATGGCCGGGCTGATCGTCGTACGAGCCGATCACCCCCGCAAGCCCGGGATCCGCGACGAAACAGCCGACGCCGATCGTCAACGTATCGACTTGGACCCGCACGTCGGCGTCGATGAAGAAAAGCAGGTCCCCGGTCGCCACCTCGGCTCCGCGGTTGCGGGCGAACGCGGGACCGCGGGACGTCGGGAGCGAAAGAACGCGGACCCCCCAACGCCGACCGACGGCGACCGTGTCGTCGGTCGAGCCGTCGTCGATCACGATGATCTCGATCGGGTCCGTCTCGGAGCGCGAGAGCGCCTCGAGGCAGCCCTCGAGGTGCTCCGCACCATTCTTGACGGGCACCAGGACCGAGACGGAGGGCGTGCATTGCTCCGTGCTGGGCATCCCGGATGTCATGACAACTCCGCCGGTGACGACGGCCTCCTCCCGGCCCGTCGCCCGCTGGACTCTCCTAGGGTGGATTCGAACGATGGGAACCGCACCGGCGCTCCAGAATAGCTCGGCCGCGCCCGAATCGAGGCCGGCAATTCGTCCCATCGGCTTTGGAGCCGGCTGAGCTTGACCTGGCGGAGCAGCCACCGGGCTCCGTCAGCCGTCGGCGCGGTGGATCCGGTCCCGGTCCTTCTCGAGCTGGATGGCGAGCCGCGCGAGCGCGCGCGACAGGAGCGTCCAGGTCGCCGTCTGCGTCCGCTTCATCCGTTCCGCGATGCGCTCGTGCGAAAGCCCGACGATCTTCGCGAGCACGATCACCTCGCGGTAGTCCGGGGGAAGCGCTTGGAACGCCGTCTCCAGGCGGTCGAGCTGCTCGCCGAACGCCATCTGCCGGGACGGCGTGAAGAACGCCTCGACTCCGGTGAGGATTTCGCGGTCGTCGGTCGCGACGTCGTCGAGGCTTCGCTCGCGCGCCGCGTCCCGCTTCTCCTGTCGATAGAAGCGCCCGCGCTTCAATATCTTGCGCTCGGCGCGCCGGAACAGCCAGTGGCGAAAACCGGCCTCGTCCCGGTACTCGAAGCGGTTCAGATCCTGCAGCGCTTCCCGGCAGACCGACTGTACGAGGTCGGAGCTCCCCTCCTTGGCGCGCACGAGCCGCCCCATCTTGAGACGGACGAACGCGCGCAGGCTGTTCAGGTGGCGCGAGAGGAGCTCCTCCGTCGCCACCGGATCGCCGGTCCGGGCCGCCTCGATCAGATCCCTCGCTGGATCGTCGCTCATGACGGAGAGAGCGTACCCGGTCGGCACCGCCCGTGCCGCGCGGCGATCGGACGATCTGCCGAATGTGCCGCAGTTGGACGCGGTGTTCGTCACCGCCATCGTAGGGGATTCTTCGGGGGCTCCACGGTTGGGCCTCAGCGCCAGTAGCAGCGATGCCGGCAGCTTTCGCAGTCCGGCGTCTGGTAGGCCATTCCCCCCTCGGTGTCTTCGTAGCAAGCGACGTGAAGCACCACCCCGCACTCCGGGCACTGCTTGATCATCTGCTCTCGCTGGATGGGCGCTCGGCAATGGCTGCAGGTCGCATCGAGCTCGGATTCGGCCGGGCGGCGTTCCGGCGCGTTCCACCATTCGGGAGCTTCTCGAGTCATCCGTATCGGTCAACCGCCGCGGGAAGCGAGGGGCTGCAGCGGTTTGTCGGACGACACCTTGTGCGCCCGCATCCGCTCCGCGCCAATCCCGATGAACAGCCCGCCGAAGAGCATCAGGTACTCGAAAGCGTGGTCGCCACCGACCCACTGCTCGCCAAGGAGCCCGATGACGGAGAATGCGATGCCACTCGACACGAAGCGGCCCCTCCAAGGGGCCCCGCGGGGCGGGTGGGACCCGCCACCCGGCGACGATTCCATGTACCGATGCGTCGGGCCCTCCGTGTCGGGGACCCATCCTCGGCAACCGACGCAGTGAACCTTCGCCGTCATACGTACCGTGTCGAAGACTCCGTCCGCGAGGCGCTCGATCGAGCGAGGCGCCCCACCGGCACGCGCCCCGATCGGCGACGACGGGGCATCCGTGCGCGTCGCCCCCGAATTGGAGCCGCGCCCGCCGTTCTCCTCACGTTCCAGACCGTGCTCGTGCGTCCATGTCGCCGCCAACGTATCCGCGTCCGCCGGCGCGCGCCAACGGAAGCCGGCCCGCCGCGCCTCCGCGCGCCCCACCTCGCAGTAGACTCCACCCGATGTCCTCGCGCGATCCCACCACCTCCACCACCGGCAGCGAGCCGCCGAGCGGCGTGGAGGCCCTCCTCGCCCGGTGCCTCGATCGGGCCCGCCGGATCGGGCCGAAGGCGGTGGACGAGATCTGCCGCGAGAACCCCGAGCACGCGGAGCAGATCCGCGCTCACATCGAGTCGCTCCGCCGGATCGGCCTCCTGACCGACGAGCTCGCCGAGACCCGGCCGTCGTTCCTCGGGCGTTACCGGACGATCGAGAAGCTCGGGATGGGCGGGATGGGCGTCGTGTATCTCGCCGAGGACGACGAGCTCGGCCGGCGCGTCGCGCTGAAGTGCATCGACGCGCGCTTCGCCGACAGCGAGAAGGCGCGCGAGCGGTTCCAGCGCGAGATCCGCGTGGTCGCGAAGCTGCGGCATCCGCACATCGTCACGATCTACGACGTGGGCGAGCAGGACGGCGTGCCGTTCTTCACGATGGAGTACGTGCAAGGCGCAACGCTCGCCGAGATGATCCGCTCGCTGCGCGAACGCGGCGCGCCGGTGGCCGAGCTCACGCCGACGCGGCTCGCCGCGCCGCTCCTGCGCGGCGGTGAAGGAGAGGCGATCGCTCCGGAACGGTGGGGACGCACCTACGTCGAGGCGGTCTGCCGTCTCGTCCTCGACGTCGCCGCGGCGCTGTCGCACGTCCACGCCCACGGCATCGTCCATCGCGACGTCAAGCCGTCGAACGTGCTCGTCGATCGCGCCGGCCGCGGCCTCCTCTTCGACCTCGGTCTCGCCCATCTCGACGATGACACCGCCATCACGCGCACGGGCGACCTCGCGGGCACGCCGCATTACGCGTCGCCCGAGCAGATCTCGGGACGCCCGAAGGCGATCGATGCGCGCACCGACGTCTATTCGCTCGGCGTCACGCTCTACGAGATGCTGACGCTGACGCGGCCGTTCAACGGCGCCACTCCCGCCCAAGTGCTGCGCCAGATCCAGCTCCAGGAGCCGATGCTGCCGCGCGACCTTGCCCCGATCGTGCCGCGCGACCTCGAGACGATCTGCCTGACTGCGATGGAGAAGGAGCCGGCGCGGCGCTACGCGTCCGTCGACGAGATGGCGGACGACGTGCGGCGGTTCCTCGGCTTCCGCCCGATCCGCGCGCGGCCGATCGGCAACGTCCGCCGCATGGCCCGGTTCGCCCGTCGCAACCCGGCCCTGACCGTCGCGTCCGTCCTCGCCGTCCTCGTCGCGGTCGGCACGCCGCTGGGGCTGTTCCTCGCCAACCGCGCGTACCTCGAGCAGGCGCTGGCCGCCCAGCGCGAGGCGGAGAAGAACAAGGAGATCTCGCAGTTTCTCGAGAGCCTGTTCCTCGACGTCGAGGAGTCAGGCGTCGCCGAGAACGTGGCCGCCGCGCGGGCGATCCTCGAGGACGGAAGCGCGCGGCTCGAAACGGACCCGAGCATCTCGCGGTTGACGCGGTCGACGCTCATGGAGACCCTGGCGCGCATCTACGGAGGGATCGGGCTCCCGGAGCGGGCGGTGCCGTTGCTCGATCGCGCCTTCGCGATCCGCAACAGCGAGCTCGGCGAGCACGACGCCAACGTCGCGTCGCTGCTCGGCCACCTCGCGGCCGCCCACCTCGCGCTCGATCGCCCCGAGGACGCCCGCGCGTTGGCCGAGCGCAGCCTCGAGGCTTTTCGCCGGGCCGAGGCCGAGGCCGCCCCGGAGGCGGCGATCGGCCTGCTCACGTTGGGCGACCTCTCGTTTCGCGACGGGGACCTCGCGGGCGCGATCGGAAGGTACGAACAGGCGCTCGCGATCCAGCGCGGCAGCGCGTCCTCCCGCCCGAACGAGGACGACGTCGCGGCGACCCTCGAGCGGCTCGGCGACGTCCACCGCGCGGCCGGCCGCACGCAGGAGGCGGAACGTATGATCCGCGAGAGCCTGGCGATCCGCACGCGGCGCATCCAACCGCGGCTCGAGGCGATCGCGTCCGGGCTGGTCGCGCTCGCCTCGCTGCATGAGTCGCTCGGCGACCTGGACCGGGCCGAAGGTGTGCTCGAGGAGGCGCTGGGGCTCTACCGCAAGGGGTACGGCGAAGGTCACCCCGGCGTCGAGCGCGCACTCGTCGGGTTGACGCGCATCTACGAGCGCTGGACCGTGGTCGATCCCGCGCGCGACCTGCGGGCCGGCCGGCGGCTGCTCCTCCTCGCGAACGGCCGGCTCCGTGGCGGCAAGGCCGACGCGGCTCGAACCTACCACGCCGCCCTGCAGCACCTCGAACGCTCGAACACGGCCGACCCCGGCGACGTCATCCACGCGTTGATCGGGTGCACCGACGCGCTGCTACGGACCGGTCGAATCGACGAGGCGATGGACGTCGCGGCGCGCGCGACCGCGGTCGCGGCGGAGCACGACGCCGGTGGACTCGTCGCGGCCGGCGCGGCCCGGGTCCGCGCCGAAGCGGAGCGAGCCGCGGGCAACCTCGCCGAAGCGGCGCACTGGTTCGAGCGGCAGAACGAACGGCTGCGGGAGATCGACGAGATCGGCCCGCGGGAGCGCAGCCTCGCGCTCGAGGAGGAGGCGCTCGCACAGGCCGCGATCGGGAGCACGGAGGACGCGATCGAGCGGTTCATCGTGGCCGCGCGCGCGCGGCGCGCCACGTCGCCGACCCCCGCTCCGCTCTTCGCGGACGAGGTCGAGACCGAGTACCAGCGGCTCTTCCAGCTCGGCATCACCGCGCTCCAGTCGTCACGGCACGACGAGGCGATCCGGGCGTTCGAGGCATGCCTCGAGCAACGTCCCCTGGCGTCGATCTGCGCGTACAACATCGCGTGCACGTTCGCGATCGATGGCGACGTCGAACGTTCCATCGCGTGGCTGAACCGCGCGGCGCAGATCGGCCTGGCGTCGCGCGCGGACGGGATCGATCTCGTTCGCGGCGACGACGACCTGGCCGCGGTGCGAAGCCATCCCGACTTCCCGCGCCTCGTCGAGCAGCTCGAACGTCGCCGCGCCTCGGCGGACGCCTACGCCCGCGAGCCGGCGGTCTACGTGCCGCCGGCGCTCGCGGGAACGGAGCGGTGGCCGCTGCTGCTCGTGCTCCACGCCGACGGCAAGACCAAGGAGTCGGTCGTCGCCGGTCCGTGGCGCGCCGTCGCCGACGCGCTCGGCTTCGCGCTCCTCGCTCCGTCGGGCCGCATCCCGGTCGACGCCGGCCCGCGACAGGGCATGGCGTGGGTCGACGTGCCCGAACGCTATGACTTGAGACACCTCGAGTTCGAGCGCCCGGTCCTGGACGCCTACCAGGCATTCCGCGAGCGGCACGACGTCGATCCGAAGCGGGTCCTCATCGCCGGGGAAGGCACGGGCGGAACGCTCGCGTTCAACATCGCCGTCCGCGCGCCCGGGCTGTTCCAAGGGGTTCTGCTGAAAGACGCCTCGATCCACGTGGGGCTCGCGCGCGGCAAGGCGGGAAACGTCGGACGCATGGGCGTCAAGGTCGTGCTCGTGGTCGCGGCGCGGTCGGTCCCCGACGGAACTCGCCGGAGGTTCCAGGATTGGGGCATGGACGCCACCGTCATCGAACAGGCCGAAACGAAGGGCGACTCGGACGCGACGCTCCTCGCGGACGGCGTCCGCCTCCTGCTCGCCGACGACCGCCGCGCGCGCGACGAGTGACCGGCGGTCGGGTCCTCCCACCACCACCCACGAATCCGCGCAGCAAAGCAACAAAGGTAGCGTGCGAATTCTACAGCGACTCGAGCCCCGCCAGAGCCCCGCCCACTCCGCTTGACGCGGACAGGAGGAACGACGCGGTACGCGGGAGCGGGGACGAAGAGCTCTACAGAGTGATACCGCGTGGAACGGGGACGCGCGGTCGCGCGGTCGCGGGCCGGGAGGCTCGATGACAAGAAAGTCGAGGTTGTTCGGCGCGGCGACTTGACCTTGGTTCGACCTGGACTAATAGATGCCCTAATGCCGAACCGACCTTCGACCACCATGCGCAAGCGACCGGGGCCCAAGCCGAAGCGGGGGTCGGGGGTGTCGCATCATGCGCGGGAGGCGATCGACGGACGGACCGTCCACGTGACGGTGAAGCTGAGAGAGGGGTTGCCGAAGCTGCGGAACAAGAGGGCGTATCGCACGCTGCGCGAGGCGTTCGTGGCGGGCTGCAATCGCTTCGGCTTCCGGTTGTGCCACTACACGGTGCAGAACAACCACCTCCACCTCATCGTCGAGGGTGACGACCGCCGCGCCGTGTCTCGTGGTCTGCAGGGTCTTCTGATCCGCATCGCCAAGGGCCTGAACCGACTGTGGGGCCGCCGCGGCCGCGTGTTCCGCGACCGCTACCACGACCAGGTGCTCAAGACGGCCAAGGACGTCCGCCGCGTCCTCGCCTACGTCCTCAACAACGCCCGCCGCCATCGCGTCAAGCTCCCCTGGCCCGTCGATCTCTTCTCGTCGGCCCCTTGGTTCAACGGCTGGTCCAACGGCCACCGCTACACCGACC
>CAZYQW010000113.1:0-42910 GCA_964649825.1 uncultured Phycisphaeraceae bacterium
TGGATTATCCGGAGGTCATCGTCGTCGCTGGCAAGGCGCGACGACGACCGCGTATTCGAGATACGTCGAGGAGGAGCAACGCAGCAAGCGATGACGAGGGCCCCGGAGAAACGTCAACAACTCTGAATCACACCACTAGCAATTCCGGTCCCCGCGGGTCGGACGTGCGATGGCCGACGGGCTCGAACGGACCCCGGCGATACTGGCAGAACATCGGGATCGGCGATGCGTCGGTGATCGACGTCATGAAACCGTTCGACGCCTGGAGCGCCCCGCTCGGTCGTCGGTCTTCAGGGGTCTCATACGGCGGCATCGGCTGCCCCGAAGATGCCACGAGACCCCGATCCTTGCGAGAACCTGGCTCGCGCCTCCTCGCCGCCTGGAACCAGCGATTCCGATGGGCGGGGACTCGCGCGACTTCTCACGCGGGACGAGATCGGCCCCCTGGCGCTGCCACGCGCTCGCGACGCCGCGCGCCGCGCTCCGTGGCGCGCCATGGATCGGTAACGTTCCGTCGATCGCTAGTCGGACACGACGCCGTAGAACGCGGTCGCCCAATTGCCGACCGCCGGGTTGGCGAGAGGGCGCACCAGGGCTTGCAGTCCGACGCCGAAGCCGACGAGCCCCGCGCTGTCGGGGATCGGAAGCGTGACGGTCGTGCTGGTCGGGAACGCGAACAACGGCAGGAACAGCCCTCCCGGCTGGAGAACGTTCGCGTTGCCGAACGGCGGCAGAAACACGCCGACTCCGTTGAAACCCGTGCCGAGGAACATGAGGGCCGTCCCCGGGGGATTGCCCTGGAACGGCTGCCCCTCTACGCGGAACGTCAGGCTGGTGCCGATGCGCGGCGCGCCGGTGATCAGCATCGTGTACGAGTAGTACTCGTAGGCCCCCATGTCGGGCAGCGCGAAGCCGAACAGGTTGTGGTCGAGGACACGGCTGTTGCCGGCGTGGTCCTCGTAGGTGAACGCGCCGTTGGGGAACCCGGCGGTGCCGACGCAGGGCGAGAACAGCGACAGCGTCAGGTCTCCCTGGCTCGGGGCGACGAACAACGGGTCAGCGACGAAGTTGCCGTTGATGTCGTCGTGTCCGGCCGATCCGTCGGTGAAGAAGACCCGCTGCGCGAGGTCGAACTTGTCGCCGAACCCGACCACGTTGTCGGCGGCCCCGATGCCGTTCCCCCACGCGATCGACGCGGAGAGGCTGCCGGTGTGGCTGCCCTCGCTCACCACGCCGCGGCCGAGGTTCGCGGTCGACGTGGCGTGGAGGATGCTCACGGCGGTTGCCTGGACGACGATGCCGTCGGCGAGATTGCCGAGCGCCACCAGGTTGCGCATGCCGCCGCCGTTGTTCGCGATGTTGAAGCCGTCGCTGATCGACCGCTCGACGCGCACAGCATCGAGCGACACGTTGGGGCTCTGGCACACCACCGCCGCGGCCAGATTCCGACCGCCGTAGCGCACCATCGTGTGGTTCATCTGCGCCGGGCCGGCGAGCGAGAGGTAGCGCACCGCGCCCCACGTCCCAGGTTGCGGCGTCGTGGCGACGCCGTCGCCGTTGGTGTCGCCGCCGACTTCGTCGTCCTGGATGGTCGTCAGCACGATCGGGTCGTATCCACGCCCATCGAAATGCAGCACGCCGCTGCCGACCCCGCTGATGCCACTGGCCACGAAGCCGCTGGCGTTCGGGTTCGAGAACTTGACGATGAGACCCGCGCCCAGGATCAGGGCCTGGTTGCTCAGCACCGCCGTGGACACGTCGGCGACGATGACCCCGTCGCCGTTGAGCGTGTTCCACGGGTCGACCCGGCTGGTGCCGGTGAGGTTCTGCTTCGCGATGCGCGTGAGCTGTCCGAGGAGGTTGCCGCTGGCGGCGTTGTCCTCGAAACGGGCGAGGGACGCCCAGCTCTGTTCGTCGATCGCGCGGCCGAGGCCGTTGTCGAAGCGGCAGCGGGTGACGCTCGGTAGGCTGCCGCCGCTGTTCAGGCCGTCGCTGGCCGACGACTCGACGGCGACGTCGGTCAGCGAGACGTCGGCCGACAGCAGGACGAGCGCGCCGACCTGGCCGAAGCCCGCGAAACGCACGCTCGTGGACCGCAGCGCGCTCGCGTCGGCATTGCCCCCGAACACGATCCCCTTCCAGTCACCGGGCGCGCCGCTGCTCGGCCCATCCCCGTTGGCGTCCCCGCCGATCGCGTCATCGGCCAACGAGGTGAGGACCACGGGGGCGGAGGGATTGCCATCGGTGACCAGCACGCCGCTCACCGTCACCCCCGCCGGCGACTGCCACTTCAGAACCAGACCGGGGCCCAACGTCAACGTGTGCCCGCTGTTGACGGTGATCCCGCCGGCCACGACGAGGAGCCCATTGATGACGTTCGGGAGCGACACCGTCTGCGAGCCGACGGTGCTGCTGGCGGTGATGCGGATGGCGTCGACGCCATTGCCGGTCGCGGTGTTGTCGGAGAATCCCGCCAGCGCCGCCAGCACCAGTCGGTTGACTGGAAACCCGACGTTCCCTTCGAACCGGCTGCGGGTGACGGCGGGGAGGCTCGCCGGCCCGGCTGCGGCGTCGATCCCGTCCGACGCGGAGAGCTCGATCGCCGCGTCGTCGATGGTGATGTCCGCGCCGATCAGGCGGATCGCGCCGGTCACGTTGCCGCCGGCGTATCGGACCACGCAGGAGCGGAGCTGGCTCGCGTCGGCGTTGCCCCCGAACAGGATCCCCTTCCAGTCACCGGGCGCCGGGTTGGCCAGATCGGTGATCCCGCCGACCGAGTCGTCCCGCAACGACGTAAAGAAGCTCGGGTTCGCCGGCGTGGCCAGCACGTCGAGAGTTCCGGAGACCGTCATCTCGCGGTCGAGCGCGAACTTGACCACCACGCCCGCCTGCACCGTGAGAGTCGTCCCACCGGGGACCGAGACGTTCTGGTTGGCGACGTAGACGTTCCCGCTGATCAGCGGTCCGAAGGTGGCGTCGTTGACGCTTGGCGGCAACGGGATCTGCGCGATCGCAGAGACGGCGGAACCGAGGGCGACGAAGCACAGGATGAAGAAGCAGCGGGGTTTCACCGGCGGGTCTCCGAGGTGGCGAGATTCGGCGGCCTCGGCCGACCGAGCTCACGGTCACGTGTCGGGCAACGGAGACGGGTTCCCCGCGGCACGTGACGGTGCGATCCGGTTTTTCTCGCAGGCCCGGACGGGCCCCGCTGGCTCCTTGTGACTTTCGGAAGGTCTGGCCGCCCGATCCCCAGGCCGTCGGCGCGAAGTCGAAGCGGCGCCGTAAGTCGAAGTAGAAGTGGCACGCCCGGAGGGACTCGAACCCCCAACCGCCGGATTAGAAATCCGATGCTCTATCCGGTTGAGCTACGGGCGCGCGCGAGGCGATTGTGCCACTTCCGCGGCGGGTGCGGAAGGATCAACGGGGTCAGCGTTGGGCGCGGGTCCATTCGGGGAAGCGGGCGCGGAACTGCTCGAAGCTCGCGCGGGCTTCTTTGCTCTGGCCGATCTCGCGCAGGGCGCGGATCTCGATGAGCCAGCCGGGAGCGGCGGTGATCGCGACGGCGAGGGCTTGCTTCGCGGCCTTCTGGTGCGCGGTGGGGGCGGTGCGTCTGAGGTACGGCACGAGGGCGTCGGCGACGTTGCGAATCTGCTCGTTGGTCTGCTTCCCGGGGTGGAGCATCCGCGACATGCGGCACGCGCGCGTGAGCTGCGCCAGCGCCTCGTCGTGTCGCTCCGCCTCGCGGAACTGCTGCGCCATCTTCACGCGCAGCGCGATGCGGCGGTCGACCGCGCCGTGGAAGTAGAGCGCCGGGCGGAGCGCGGCCGCCGCGGCGTCGACGTCGTTCCGCTCGATGTGCGCGTCGAGGATCGACGCGAGGACGAGCGCGATGTACTCCTTCTCGGCGACGATGTCGTAAAGCGTCGCGATCGCGCGGTGGAACTCGACGAGCGCCTCGTCCGGCTTGCCGTCGCCGAGGAGGCGCCGCCCGGTCGCGAGGTAGACGCCCGACTCGCCCACCAGGCCGACGATCCGTTCCACGTTCGCCTCGGCGATCGGCTCCTCGCTATGGCCTTGCTCGTCGCCTGGTTCGGCGGCGTCCTCGTCGGCCGGGGTCGCGAGGACGAGGCCCGCGCCGTCCGGGTCGTCTGCCGCGGCCATCGCCGCCGTGGCGGCCACCGTGGCCTCCGGGCTCGGCAGTGCTTCGTCCTCTACCCGCGCGTCCGACTCGGGCGTGTCCTGCTCCGCCGCCTGCCTCGCGAGCTCCCCCGCGTTCTCGGATCGTTGCATCTCGACCATCAGGTACTGCAGCGGCAACCACGTCGGGCCTCCGAACCGCTCGTACTCCGCGATCACTTCCCGCGCGAGGTCGAACCGAACCTGATGCATGTAGTTCTGGCAAAGCGTCGTCGCGAGCCGACGAGCGTTGATCGGATCGGACTGGATCATCTCCGGCAGCAGCTTGCGGTTCTCGTTCAGCACGACCCCGAAGTAGATCGGCTCGTACGTGATCGCCACGTGGATCCGCCACCCTCCCGCCGAATCAGGGATCCAAGGAAGCCGGGTCGCGGTCTTGTAGTCGTACCGGAAGGCGTTCGCGAGCTCTCGGATGCATGCGTCCTTATTGCCGAGCATGACGTAAACGCGTCCGGCGCGCAGCGCCCACTCTCCCGTCAGCGGCCCGGTTGGATCGAGCGCTCGCGCCCGTTCGACCGCGTCGAGCGCGTCGAGCCAGCGCATCGCGTCGAACCTCATGATCGAGAGGCGGTCGAGCGGAATCGCAGACATCGGGTGCGTCCAGCGGAGCCGTTCGAGCGTCTGCTCGGCGATCCCGAGACGCTTGGTTTGATACATGATGTCGAAGCGGCGAACGGCGGTCTCGAGAGCGAGCGGGTGGATCCGGTACGCGAGCTGGATCTTGCGGATCGAGCCCACCTCGTCGCCGTTCTGGAGGTCGCTAGATGCGGCACGCGAGAGTCGCTGCGCGGTGATTCCGGCGATCGCGTAGATGGCGACCGCGGCAAGCGAGGTCGCGGTCGCGGCCGCGAGGAGGCGCGAACTCCGCGTTCGAACCGGCGCTTGCTCCGGACTCGCGGCGCGTACGAGCAGCGAACCCACTCCGATCAGGAGGGCGAGGTGGAGCGGGAACGGCGTATTCAGCGACAGGCCTTGATCGAGGAGGTTGGCGGCGAAGAGCGCGAGCGCGCTCGAGACGACGCCGATCGCGAGAACGCGGTCGCCGCGGTCCGTGAGACGAGCCGACGCGGCCAACGTCCTCCCGAGGAACGCCGCCACGAGAGCGACGAACGCGGCGAGCCCGAGGAGGCCCGAGCCGAGCCCGATGGCGATCAGGAGATTGTGGGGGTGCGTGTCCTTGGATCGGTAGTCGAGGAACGACGGCTCGGCGTACGCCATGAGCGGATCGCCGGTCAGGAAGCCGAAGCCGAGGAGCGGGCGATCGGCGATCGCCGCGACGGCGGTCTTCCACAGGTAGATGCGGAACTGCATCGACTCGCCGCCGGCCTTCGCGCCGATCTGGTCCTTCACCGCGAGGAAGCCGACGAGCCCGACGACCACGACGACGGCGACCATCGCGGCGACGATCCGCTTCGACGGGCGCCACCGATAGATCTGCACCGCGGCGAACAGGGCGACGATCGCCCCGATGCCGACCGCGGCGCCGAGGAACGACGCACGGGAGCGCGTCAAGGCGAGCACGCAGAGGTCCATCCCGAGCGTCAGCAGCAGCAGCACGCGAGCCGTCCACGTACGCGCGCCGAGGAGGAGCGCCACCAGGATCGGCGGCGCCACCGCGAAGTAGGGCGCGATGATGTTCGGGTGTTCGCCGAACAGCGGCAGGCGCGCCTGGAGCGCGAGGTCCAGGTCGAAGTGGTACCCGGTCTCCAGGACGATGAGGAACGCGCTCGCGGCGACGACCAAGACCATCGCGGCGAAGACGTTCAAGGCGAACCGCGCGCGCCGAGCGTCCGCCGGTCCGCGGCCGAGCGCGAGCAACGGGAAGAGACCGATGACGACCCCGCTCCACCCCACCAAATGGCGATCGAAGTCGACCGCGGTGACGATCGGGACGAGCGACGCGGCCGCGAAGAGAAGTCCCCAGCGCAGAAACGGGATCGATCGGACCGGGCGCGCCTCGGACCGGGTCATCGTCAGTGCCGCGATCACGACGAGGAGCACGATCAGTGCCGCGAACTCGTTGGCTTGGCGCACGAACAACGGTCCGCCGCAGGCCGAGAAGACGACGAAGAGGCCGAGGCCGACGTCGGGGAGCGAGCGGTGGGGCGACGCGGGGATCCACGCGAGCGCGGTGCCGATGACCGTCAGCACCACGAGGAACAGGAGCGGACTGCGGCCGAACGACTCGATCGAAGGCCAGCTCGGCAGCTCGATCACTCCCGCGATGCAGATTGCCGCCGCGGCCAGCGCGAGCGCGGCGAGGATCGGCTCGAGCCGGCCGCGGCGCGTTCGCGCGACGAGCAAGGCGAGGAGCGCGACTCCGACGATGACGCCCGTCACGATCGTCGGGGAGCCGCGCAGGAGCATGGTTCCGCGCATCCTCTCGTGCGCGAGCAGGACGGCCGCGGCACCCAATAGAAGGGCGACGAGGCTGCGACCGACGCCCGGCCTCCGTGCGGCAACGTCCGGAGCTTCCGTCATGAACGATCCCTGCTGACCACCCGAGCGAATGGTACTCGACGCCGCGCGGGAGACAATGGCGGATGTCATTGACGGCTCTTCCGGCCGGTTGGTAGGTTCGCGCCCTCGGTTCTCCGCCCCGTCCCGATCGACGCCGATCGACGTGCCCGAACCACGCGCCCGATGCACAACGTCCGATGCGCCCGATGAACGCAAGAGAGGTCCCATGCGAGTACTGCTGGTTGGCGGAGGCGGGCGAGAGCACGCGCTCGCCGCCTCGCTCGCGCGTTCACCGTCGCTCGAGGCGCTCTACGCGGCGCCCGGGAACCCGGGGATCGCGGCGCTCGGCGAGTGCGTCGACATCCAGGCGGACGACGCCGTCGCCCTGCTCGACTTCGCCGAAGGGAACGAGATCGATCTGACGGTGGTCGGGCCCGAGCAGCCGCTCGTGGACGGGATCGTCGACACGTTTCGCGCGGCGGGTCGGCGCATCTTCGGACCGACCCGGGCCGCGGCGCGGCTCGAAGGAAGCAAGTCGTTCATGAAGGAGCTGTGCCGGCGTCATCGGATCCCGTCCGGATCGTACCGCACGTTCTCCGACGCGGCGGCCGCGCATCAGCACCTCGAGAACGTCACGCACTTCCCGGTCGTCGTCAAGGCGGATGGGCTCGCGGCCGGCAAGGGAGTCATCATCGCGCGGAACCGTGACGAGGCCGACGCCGCCGTCGATCGGATGATGGTCGATCGCGCGTTCGGCGGCGCCGGCGCGACGGTGGTGATCGAGGAGTTCCTCGAGGGCGTCGAAGCGTCGGTCATCGCGATCGTCGACGGACGCACGATCGCGGTGCTCGACACCGCGAAGGACCACAAGGCGGCGCAGGACTACGACAAGGGGCCGAACACCGGCGGGATGGGCGCGGTCTCCCCGTCGCGCCGGGTCACGCCGGAGCTGCTCGAGTCGATCGAGTCGCACGTGCTCGTGCCGACCGTGCACGCGCTCGCGCGCGACGCCGGTGGGTTCCACGGTTTCCTCTATGCGGGGTTGATGCTCACGCCGGCCGGTCCGAAGGTGCTCGAGTTCAACGTCCGCTTCGGCGACCCGGAGGCCCAGGCGATCCTGCCGCGCCTTCGTTCCGACTTCGTCCAACTCCTCGCGCTTGCCGCCGACCGCCGCCTCCACGAGGCGGCGCCGCTCGAGTGGGATCCGCGGCCGTCCTGCTGCGTCGTCATGGCGTCCGACGGCTACCCGGGCTCGTATCGGACTGGACACGTCATCCATGGGCTCGAGGCGGCGACCGCGGACGAGGACGTCACCGTGTTCCACGCCGGGACCTCGAGCCGCGGCGGCCGCGTCGTCACGGCGGGCGGCCGCGTCCTCGGCGTGACGGCGCTCGGCCACGACCTCCGCGACGCCTGTGCGCGCGCCTATCGTGCCGTCGAGAAGGTCCGCTTCCAGGGCGCCTACTATCGCACGGACATCGGGAGGTCCGAGTACGAGGGCGGGCCGTGACCGAGCCCCGATCGAGAGACGCCCAGGTGAACGACCTGTTCGAGCGCTTCCTGCGCGACAACCGGCTCAAGCACACCGCGCAGCGGCTGAAGATCGTCAAGCGCGCGTTCTCGATGCCGAAGCACTTCTCGGCCGAGGACCTCTACCACGTGCTGAAGCGCGAGCGGACCAACGTCTCGAAGGCGACCGTCTACCGCACGCTGAAGCTCCTCGTCGAGGCCCACTTCCTCGACGAGCTCGAGATCGGCGCTCGCGAGGCGAAGTTCTACGAGCCGGTGCTCGGACGCGATCACCACGACCACATGATCTGCCTCCGCTGCGGCCGCATCATCGAGTTCGCCGACCCGAAGATCGAACGCCTTCAGGACGACGCGGCGCGCGACAAACAGTTCCGCGTGCTCTCCCATTCCCTGAAGCTGTTCGGCCTGTGCGTGGATTGCGATCAGCGCGAGTGACCGCGCGGCTTCCGCTACGATGGTCGGCCGGATCGAGCGGAGCGATGGAGAACAAGACGCAGGCGGGCCGCGGATGAACGTGGGGGCGACGATCCTCGATCGGTATCGCGTCGAGCGCCGGTTGGGGGTCGATGCCGAGGACGGATCCCCGTTCCTCGTCCTCGACCTCGATGAAGGCGGGGCGCGCCGCGTGCTTCGCGAAGCGAGCGCCGACGAGGCCGAGGAAGCGATGGTGCGTCGCGGCCTGCGGCTCCAGGGAGTCGCCGAGGTGCTCGCGGTCGAACGGCTCGACGCGGAGCGGCTCGTCGTCGTCAGCCGGTACGTGGAGGGAGTCGAGCTCGGCGCCACCGCGGGGCTCGACGAGGATGCCCGGATCGATCTGCTCCACCAGGTCGTCCTCGCGCTCGCCGCCCTTCACGGCCGCGGCCTCGCGCACGGCGACCTGAAGCCGTCCAACGTGATCGTCACCATCGATCGGCGCGCGGTGCTGATCGACCCGTCCGGCGGTCGCGGCGGCCGGCGCGCGACCCTTCACTACCTCGCGCCGGAGCGGATCCCGTTCGGGCCGCCCACGCCGCTCGCCGACCTGTTCGCGTTCGGCGTCATGCTCTACGAGACCCTCGCGGGGCAGCCACCGTACTCCGGGGATTCGCCGGTGGAGGTGCTGCGGGCCATCCTGAGGGGTGCGCCGCCTCCGCCGCGCGACGGCTCGGACGAGCTCGTGCACCTCTGTCAGTCGCTGCTCGCGCGCGATCCCGCGCTTCGGCCCGGGACGGCCCACGCCGTCGCGGACGCGATCGAGCGGGCGCGCGGGCGGCCCGTCGCCGCTCGTGCGGCGCCGTCGTACTGCGACGCGCTGAACGGTACGCGCCCCGAACCCCCGGGCGACGTCGACCGCGCCCTCGGTCGATACCTCGTCGACGCACGGAGCCGGCGCGGTGGCGGCACACCCCTCCTGATCGCGGGCGGCCCGGGGTCGGGCCGGACCACGGTCCTCGAACGGCTCCGCGATCGCGCGCTCGTCGAGGGGTTCGCGTGCGTGTCGCTCGGCGCCCACGCACGCGCTTCGCTCGCCCGAGCGGTCGACACGCTCGGCGGAGCCGCGACCCTCGATCCGGTCGAGGCGCTGGGGAGGGTCGCGCGCGACGTACCGGTTCTCGTCCTGATCGATGACTTCGATCGTGTCGATGACGAAGCCGTCGTCCTCGTACGCGACGTGATCACCGCGGCGCGGCCGCGGGCCGCGCGGCTCGGCGTCGTGGTCGCCGGCGATCGGGACTCGATGCACCTTCGGCTCCCGCGCGGCTCCGTCAGCGCGGACGCGACGATCCTCCTCGCGCCGCTCGGCGAGGCGGACGTCGTCTTGCACTTGAAGCGAGCGCTTCCGACGCTCGTCGCCCCGGAGGCGCTCGCGGCGAAGGTGCAACGTTGGAGCGGGGGGCACCCGTCGACCGCGATGGCTCTGTTGTCCCGCTTCGCCGACGCTGGCGGGTTCCTGCCGAGCGGCTCGGCGTTGATCGCCGATCTCGGCCGCTTCGACGACCAACCGGCCGTCGACGCCGAGGACGGTGCGGGTCGTCTCGACGCGCTCGACGAACCCTCCCGCGAACTCGTCGCCGTGCTGTCGCGTTCGACCGTGCCGCTCGCCTCCAGCGAGATCGCGCTCGTCGTCGGCCGAGGCGCAGCGGACGTGTCCGCGTCGTTGAACCGCCTCGCAAACCGCCGAATCCTGCGCCGCGTGGCCGGCGGCCGGCCCACCTTCGACTTCGTCTTCCCGCACGACCGCGACGGCGTGCGCGCGAGGACTCGGCTCGCGGACGATCGATCGATCCGGCTCGCGCGCGCGCTCGTGCGGAGGCGGGAGGGGAGCCCGGATGTCGACGAGGCGGTCGCACGGCTCCTCGGGGCGGCGCGGTGGCGCTCGGCGGGGCGCTTCTTCGTGCGGGCCGCGCGGGCGCGGTTCGGGCTCGGCGAGCACCGCGAGGCGGCGGAGGACCTGGAGCGCGCGATCCTGATCCGGCCCCGGCTCGGAGAGGACGAATCGGTCCGCGTCCTGCGCGCGCGGACGCTCGCGCTCTCGGGAGAGGTCGAGGCGGCGGATCGCGCCCTTGCCGAGGCGATCGACGGAGCGACGGGGGCGGCGGCGCGCGACTTGATCCTCGACCGGGCGCACCTGATGGAGCGGGCCGGACGCCCTCACGACGCTCTCGCGATCCTCGACGACGCGCTCCGCCGCCCGGACCTCGGCCATGTCCGGCCGCTTCGCGCGGCGCGGGCGTGGACGTTGTTCGCGTCCGGCCGCGCCGAAGACGCCCACGCGGCGATCGACGAGCTGCTCGCGACGGACGATGCGTGCGACGCGACCGCGGAGTTCCTCGAGGTCCACGCCGTCGCGTCGGCGCTCCTCCATCGTCGTGGCGATCTCCGCGGGGCGCGCCGATCGGCGGTGTTCGCCCGCCGCGCCGCGCGGGCCCTCGCGCGACCGTCGCGCGCGGCGCACTTCGACGCGACGCTCGGGTACTTCGACGTGGAGGCCGGGTTCGAGGCGCGCGGTCTGGTCCGCGTCCGTCGCGCGGTCGACAGCCTCGAGCGCGCGGGGGACACGCGACTCCTGCCGGACGCGCTCGTCCGCTACGGGTTCCTGATGCTCCGCCACGGCGACGCGGCCGACGCGTTGGACGCGTTTCGTCGCGCCGTCCTCCTGTTCTCGCGCGCGCAGAACCTGCGCGGGCTCGGCTGGGCGAGGAACGGCGAGGGGTCGGCGCTCCTCCGGTTGGGCGACCCGGCCGCGGCGGCGGCGCGGTTCGAGGAGAGCGTCGAGGATCGGATCGCCGCGAACGCGCACCCAGGAGCCGCGCTCTCGGCCGTCAACCTGTTTCTCGCGCGGCGCCTGCGCGGCGACGCCGACCGCGCGCGCGAGGCGGCGCTCCGCGCGCTCTTGCTGTCGGTCGGACCGGGGCGCGAGACGGCTCGAATCCAGCTCTACGTCGCGCTCGCCGAGACGGCGGCGGAGGAGCGCGACACGCGGCGCCTCTACGGCTACGCGCGGCGCGCACTGCGGCTCGTCGAGTCGACCGGCCTCGACGACCAACGTGCGGCCGCGCTCGTGCTGGTCGGCGAAGGACGCCTCTTCCACGGCGACGTGCGTGGTGCGCTGCTCGACGCGCGGGCGGCCCGACACGTCGCGCGACGCGCCGGCGTGGTGGACGACCTCGCCCGCGCGACCGCGCTGCGCGCGGCCGCGCTCCTGGTTCGCGGCCGGCCGCTGGATGCTCGCCGCGCGCACGAAACGGCGAAACGGCTCGCACGCGACCCGGGAATCGCCGTGGTCGTCCGCCTCGTCTACGCGCGCGCGGCTCTGGTGGCGGTCTCCAGCGGTGCGTTCGGCGAGGCCCGCTTCGCGGCCGAGGCAGCGGGCGACGCCGGGGCGACGGCGGCGCAGCGCGGCGACCGCCTGCGCCAGGGCGAGGCGTCGGCCCTCGTCTCCGCCCTCGAGATCGCGCGCGGCCGCGGCGAAGGGGATGGGTTCGACGCACGCGGTCGCGCGCTCCGGCAGGTCCTCGAGGCGAGCCGCTGGATCAACGAGGCGGTGTCGGTGAAGGACGTCCTGAACCGGATCATCGACGCCGCGCTGCGTTTGACGCGGGGCAACCGCGGATTCGTCGTCGTCCGCGACGACGAGAACGGCGGCCTCAGCTTCGCCGCGGCGCGCAACCTGCGGCGCGAGGACATCCTCGACCCCGCCCTTCAGCTTAGCCGGTCGATCGTCGAGGACGTCCTGCTGTCGGGCCGAACGGTGGTCACCTCCGAGGCGCGGACCGACGAGCGCTTCCGCGCCTTCCGCAGCATCTCGCACCTCGATCTTCTCTCCGTCATGTGCGCGCCGCTCATCACCCGCGGCAGCACGTTGGGCGCGATCTACGTCGACGACCCGAGTCGCGTGGATCGGTTCGACGAGGCGGCGCGCGAGGTGCTGGAGGCGCTGGCCGAGCACGCGGCGACGGCGCTCGACAAGGCGCGCCTGCTGACCCAGATCGAGGCGCTGAACCGCCGGCTCGCGCGCGACCTCGAACAGGCGCGACGCGACCTCGACGAACGGCTTCCACCTCAGAGGATCGTCACGCGTGACCCGCGGATGCTGCAGATCCTCGAGCTGATCGAGCGGGTCGCCGACAGCGACGCGCCGGTCCTGATCGAGGGTGCCGCGGGCACCGGCAAGGAGTTGATCGCTCGGGCGCTCCATGACTCGTCGTATCGCCGGCGCCGGCCGTTCGTGCCGGTGAACTCCGCCTCGTTGCCCGAGGCGCTCGTGGAGTCGGAGCTGTTCGGATACAAGAAGGGCGCGTTTTCCGGTGCGCTCCGCGATCGGGAGGGGCTGATCGCGGCCGCCGACGGAGGGACGCTGTTCCTCGACGAGATCGGCGAGATGCCGCCCGCGATCCAGGCGAAGCTCCTGCGCGTGCTCCAGGACGGCGAGTACGTGCCGCTCGGCTCGAACGTGCCCGAGACCGCGCACGTCCGCCTCGTCTCGGCCACGCATCGCTCGTTGAAGGACCTCATCCGCGCCGGCGCGTTCCGCGAGGATCTCTACTACCGCGTACGGGTCGTGCAGATCGACGTCCCTCCGCTCCGAGCTCGACGCGGGGACGTGCCGGTGCTCGTGCGTCACTTCACCGAGAAGATCGCGGCGAAGAGCGGCGATCGACCGCGAGCGTTCACCGGCGCGGCGCTCGAGGCCCTGGCGGCGCGCCCCTGGCCGGGCAACGTGCGCGAGCTCGAGGCGGTGATCCGGTCCCTGGTCCTCACCGTCCAGGCCGACGTGATCGACGTCGCCGACCTGCCCGCCGACCTCCTTTCGGTCGCGCGAGCCGTCGCCGCGACCGAAGGCGACCTGCCGCCGTTGAAGTCGGCGGTCGACGAGCGCGAGCGCGAGATGGTCGTCGAGGCGTTGCGGCGTTGCTCGGACAATCGCGTCCGCGCGGCCGCGATGCTCGGGATCACGCGCCGCTGGTTGTTGAAGCTGATCGAGAAGCACGGGCTCTGAGCCTCTCCGCAGGAGCGGCTCATCCGGAGTTCGAGATCCTTAGGCGCGTTGGGCTAGCCGCCCGTGGTGAAAGTCATTCCGGCTGCGGCGGGCCCTCGCGACCGATCTCCTCGTTGCAGGATCCTCGACGTACAGGCAGTACGCCTGCGGTCCTGCGCCTCGATCTCGGTCGCGATGACCTCGCCTCGCTTCGAAAGCACTTTCACCACGGGCGGCTAGCGCGCGTCGATCAGTCGATCGATCGCGTCCTTCAGCTCCGTGACTCCGTCGAGCCGGGAGAGCGCCTCGAGGAACGCCGGGGCCAGCGCCGGGTCGCCGGCGAGCAGGGCGTCGAGCCGGGCGGCGCCGCCCTCCGCCGCGTCGGCCAGAGCGAGCACGACCTCGGCCTCGATCGTGTCCAGGTGGCGCGTCGCGAGGTTGGCGCTCTTGCGCGCCGCGTCGTAGTTGCGCTGGCCGAGCTTCTCGAGGGCGAACGCGACGTGGGCGCGGGCGAAGAGACGCTCCGACTGCGCCTCGTGCCCCTGATCGCGCAACAGGCGGCCGGCCTCGAACGCCGCGTCGCCGTCGTACGCGTGCACCGCGAGGAGCGCGTCGTAGCAGACCAGCGCGAGCGTCCGGTCGCCGCGCCGCTCGGCCTCGTCCGCGCGCGCGAGGAGGGTCGTCGCCGGCTCCGTCCCGTTCGCCACCTCGTCGAGCAGGAGGCGCGTCGCCGCCGAATCGTGACCCGTCGCCGCGAGCAGCCGCACCGGATCGTTCGGATCGGTCTCGGCTCGGACGCGAAGCGCGCGGCGCAGGAAGCCGCGCGCCGCCGAGACCCGTCCATCCTCGAGGGCGAGCGCGGCGAGCCGGAGCAAGGTGTCGCGGTGGTGGGGGTAGAGCTCGAGCATGCGCCGGCGCAGCCGGTGCTCTTCGTCGCGGCTCTCGCTCGTCCGGCCGGGGTCGCGGCGCAGCATCTCCGCCGAGTACTGCAGCAGGAACGGGTTCGCGTCGTCGAGCGTCCGGGCCCACGCCGCGAAGTGCCCGGCCTCCGACTTGTAGCGCACGTCGCCCTTCTCGATCGCCTGCTCGAGACGCCGCGCGGACCACGCCATCAGCGTGTCCGCGCCGAGCGACTTCACGCCCACGAACAGCGCGGCGACGAGATAGAGGGGCAGGATGAGATCGAGGGGCGATCGGTGCCGGCGGCTGCCGTCGGACAGGATCGAGTCTCGGTAGGGCAGGAGCGACCCCGCCAGCGCGACGAGCAAAAGGGCGCTCGGCGGGTGGTTCTGCGGCGCGCGGAACAGCCCCACCACGAGGAGCGCGAGCAGGGCGGCGGCGAGGGCGGGGGCGATCGCCTTCCTCGGATCGTCGTCCGGCAGGATCGCGGCGTGCCGGAACGCGAGGAGCGCGGGCAGCAGGAACGCGAGGAACAAGAGCAGCGCGACGACGCCGCCCTCGGCGGCGAGGAGGGCGTATTGGTTGTGCGGGTCCTCGGCCTCGGTTCGGGCGCCCTGGATCTCGAGCGCGGCCTCGGCGGGATCGCGGAACGGCGGGAACGCGGCGCGGAAGTTCCCGGGGCCGTGCCCGACGATCGGGCGCGCCCGCGTCATGTCGATCGACGCGGCCAGGAGGAGCGCGCGCTGGCGATTCGGCGGATAGTCGCTCGAGAGGATCGACGCGTCGCTCGCGATCGCCTTCATGCGGAACGCGTCGGCGCCGCCGGCTCCGAACGCGAGGGCGGCGCCCACGGCGAGCAGCCCGATCGACGCCGGGCCGAGCGTGCGGCGGGCGACGAGGCCGCGGGCGAGGAACGGCGCGGCGACGACGCCGGCGACGGCGGCGAGCAGCGCTCCGCGGCTCTCGGTCGCCACGAGCCCACCGACCGCGAGGGGCAGGGCGATCGCGGCCGTGCCGCGCGCGATGCCTCGCCCGCCCGCCAACGTGACCAGCGCGAGCGGCACGATCGGCGCCAGGAACTCGCCGGTCAGGTTCGTGTTGCCGAACGTCGACACCGCGGCATCCTGATCGAACGGATCGCCGAACGGGAAGTCCACGCCCGCCGTCTGGAGGAGCGCCAACGCTCCGGCGGCCGCGCCGAGGACGAGCACGGCGATCGGGATGCGACGCGGATGGAGCCAACCGTCGTCGTGGACGGCGACCAGGAGCACGAGCAGCACCAGCAGGGTCGCGATCGATCGGAACGCCTCGGGGAGGTTCGTCGCCGCGTGCGGCCCGATCGTCGCCGACCACGCGAACAGCCCCGCGAACGCGAGGAGCGGCCACGACAGTGGAGCGCGCGCCGTGCCGCGCAGGCGGCCGAACGTCGCGCCGGGGAGCAGGACGAGCGGACCCAGGACGAGGAGGACGCCCTGCTTGAAGTGAGGCTGCTCGAACGCCATCGGTTCGACGGCGAGGACGACGAGGGCGAGGAGCAGGATCAGGTTCATCGCGGGTTCGTGCGTACGGAGTCGGGAGCCGCCCGGAACGGAGGCTCGATCCGGCCACCATAGCGATTGCGGGCCGCCGGCTTCAGCCGCCGCGCGGATCGGGAGCGTCGCGAATCCGGCGACCCTCGCGGGGAGTCGATCGGGTCGCGTCGAATCAGCTCCCGCCGATCGACACCGCGGCGGGCCGGCGGAGGGGAAGGCGGAAGGAGAAGCGGCAGCCGCGCGGCTCGTTCGCCTCGAGCCACAGCCGCCCCGCGTGCCGTTGGATGATCTCGCGGCTGATCGGCAGGCCAAGCCCCGTCCCGCGCGCGGCCGCGTCCGCTCCGTTCGCGCGCCGCACCTGGCGGAAGCGCTCGAACACGTTCTCCTGCTCGTGCTCCGGCACGCCGTCTCCCTCGTCCTCGACGTCCAGGCGCCACTGGTCGTCGCTCACGCGGGCTCGGAGCACGATGCGCCCGCCGGCCGGCGAGAACTTGACCGCGTTCGAGATCAGGTTGGTCATCACCTGCGCGATGCGGTCCACGTCGCCCTCGGCCGCGATCGGCGCGTCCGCAAGGTCGAGCTGGAAGTCGATGCGCCGCTCGGCCGCGAGCGGCGAGAGGCTCCGCACCACCCGTTGGATCAGCGCGGTCGCTTCGAACGGCGCGATTCGCCAGTCGGCGCGCCCGGCTTCGATCTTGGACAGGTCGAGCAGGTCGTCCACGAGCCGCGCGAGCCGCCCGCTCTCGGCGTGGATGATGCCGAGGAACTCCCGATCCGTGTCCGGATCCTCCTGGTCGTAGTTCAGCAGGATCTCCGCGAACGACCGGATCGCGGCGAGGGGTGTGCGGAACTCGTGCGATACCTCGGAGAGGAACTGGTCCTTCCGCTCGCTCTGACGAACGATCTCGTCGAGGCGCGAGAGGCGAGTGCGCCGCGTGTCGATAGTGGATCGACGCGCGCGGCGTCGCGCTCGCCGGCAAGCGACTCGGTTCGCGCGATCGCGCCGTTCCCGTCGCGTCGCCGCGAGGAGCGCGGCCGCCGCCGCGAGCCCGACGCCGGCGGCGATCCGTCCGGCCGTCCCGAACGGAAGGAACGAGGCGACGAGCGCGAGCATGACGATGAAGGTCAGCGGGGCCGCGACACGGCGCGGCGGCCGCGCGAGGGCGTCGAGCATCCGTGCTCCTCGACTCCGGCAGGTTCGGGACGGAATCCGAGGAAGTCTTCGGCCGATCGCCCGCCGGGGCTTGACGAGATTCGAGGCGTTCCCGCGCGGTTGGCGTCAGGGACGACCTCCGCTCAGGATGCGTTCCCCTTCGTGTGGGTCGCCGCCGGCTCGAACAGAGAGTCCGCGAACCCGACCGGGTCGAACTCGGCGATGTCGTCGGCCTGCTCGCCGACGCCGACGAACTTCACCGGGAGGCCGACCTTGTCGCGGATGGCGATCACCGCGCCGCCCTTCGCCGAGCCGTCGAGCTTGGCCAGGAACAGTCCCGTGACGGCGACCGCACCCTTGAACTGCGCGGCCTGCACCACTGCGTTCTGACCCGTGGTGGCGTCGAGCACCATCAGGACCTCATGGGGCGCGCCGGGGATCCGCCGGTCGAGGACCTTCGTGATCTTCGAGAGCTCGCGCATCAGCGTCTCCTGCGTGTGGAGCCGGCCCGCCGTGTCGACGAGAAGGACGTCGGCGTTCGTCTTGATCGCGCGGTCGGCCGCGTCGAACGCGACCGACGCCGGGTCGATCTCGGGGCGTCCGGAGACGAGTTCGGCGCCGACGCGGTCGGCCCAGATGCGGAGCTGCTCGACGGCGGCGGCTCGGAACGTGTCGGCGGCGCCGATCACGACGCGGCGTCCCTGGGACGTGAAGTGTCGGGCCAGCTTCGCGATCGACGTCGTCTTGCCCGAGCCGTTCACGCCGACGACGAGGATGACGGTGGGGGGGTGGTCCGCGAGCCGGATCCCCTGCCGCTCGCCGAGCCGTTCGCGAACGTCTTTCTTCAGGAACTCGTAGACGTCGGTCGTCGTCTTGAGCTCGCGTCGCTTGTACGCGGCGCGCGCGTCCGCGATGATCTCGGTCGCGCACGGCCCGAGGTCGGCCGTGTAGAGCGTCTCCTCGAGTTCGTCGAGGACCGCGTCGTCGAGGTCGCGCCCGATCGAGAGGATCGCGTTTAACCCCTTCGCCAGCTTCTCGCGCGTCTTCTTCAGCCCCGCGCGCAGTCGTTCGAACATCGAATCGCTCTTTCTCGCCGTGTTCGGCTAGCCGGGTTCGGGCTCGTCGGCCGTCTCGTCGACCGACTCGTCGATCGTCCGTTCGGTCGTCTCGCCTTCGGGCTCGGGCGCCACGTCGGCCGGGACGGCCCCGGCGCCCCGGGGCAGGCGTTCTCGGTCGCGGCGGACGCGGTCGAGGATGCCGTTCACGAACGCGCCGGACTTGGCGGTGGAGAACCGCTTCGCGATCTCGATCGCCTCGTTGATCGTCACCTGCGGAGGAATGTCATCGCGATGGAGGAGCTCGTGCACGGCGAGGCGCAGCAGGTTCCGGTCGACCGCGGCGAGCCGCTCGAGGCGCCAGTTCGACGCGACGCGGCGGATCTCGTCGTCGATCTCGCTCTTGTGCTCGAGCGTCCCGTGGACGAGCCCGGTGGCGAACAAGTAGATCGCGTCGTCCTTCGTCTGCAGCCGGAGGAACGGATCGACGCGCAGCGAGCCGCCGTCCTCGCGCACGTCGGCCGCGTAGAGGAACTGCAGGGCGAGCTCGCGGGCTCGGGTTCGTTTTCGGATCGCCATCGTGGATCGGTTCGGTTCGACGTTGCGCGCGAGGAGGTCCCTCGAGCACCGTGATCAGGGGTCCTGCTTGAGCTGCTCGATCGTGCGGACGGTCTCGATCGCGGCGCGGGCCGTGTCGGCGCCCTTGTTGCCCGCCTTGCCGCCGGCGCGGTCGATCGCCTGCTCGAGCGAGTCGACGGTGAGGACGCCGAAGAGCGCGGGGACCCCGGTGTCGAGCCCCGCGCGCAGGATGCCGGCCGTGGCCGCCTCGCAGACGTGCCGGTAGTGGTCGGTGTCGCCGCGCACGACGGCGCCGAGGCAGAGGATCGCGTCGTACCGGCCGGAGCGGGCGGCGGACGCGGCGACGAGCGGCAGCTCGAACGCGCCCGACGTGCGGGCCACGGTGACGTCGCCGTCCGCGACCCCGAGCGCGCGCAGCTCGGAGAGCGCGCCCTCGAGCAGACGCCCCGTGACGAAGTCGTTGAATCGCGCCACGGCGACCAGGATCCGAAGGCCGCGACCATCGCGGCTCACGTCGAGCTCCCTCATCCTAGTGGTCCGCTTGCTTCGCCGGCGGCCGCGCCGGCGGCGCCAGGTAGCGGTAGCCCGAGTTCGGGTTGTCGCGGTCGTACGCGAACGCGTCGCGATTCTCGATGAAGTGCTTCACGTAATCGACGGGGATCGCGAAGTTCAGCCCCTCGGAGAAGAGGCGTTTCCATGAGTTGACGCCGATCACCTCGCCCTTCGCGTTGAAGAGCGGCCCACCCGAGTTGCCCGGATTCACCGCGGCGTCGATCTGGATGTAGACCTTGCCGTCGTTGGCCCGGTTCGTCAGCGAGACGATCCCTTCGGTCACGCTGCGCTCGAGCCCCTGCGGCGCGCCGACGACGAAGCAGGTCTGGCCGACGCCGACGTCGTCGATCCGACCGAGGTAGACCTTCTTGAGCTCGTGACCCTTCAGCTCCTCTTCATCGATCTTGATCAGGGCCAGGTCGACGAACGAGTTCACGGCGACGATCTTCACCCGGTCGAAGGTCGTCTTCTCGAACTGGCCGTCGACGAGCTTGTAGACGGTCACCGACACCTCGATCTCGCCCTGGACGACGTGCGCGTTCGTGACGATGTAGCCGTCCTCGCGGATGATGAAGCCCGATCCGAGCGAGCCGGGCACCTTCACGAGGACCACTCCCTCGCCGTACTTCTCGACCGCCGCCTTCACGCCGATCTCGGGCAGACTGGCCGACGCGTAGAGGCCGAAGTCCGTCGCGGAAGCCGCCGTCGCATCCGGTCCGCCCGGTCCGTCGGGTCCGTCCGTGCCTTCCGAGACGCGGCGTGCGATCCGCTCCTTCGGCACCTCGAGCACCGTGAAGCCGATGTCGACGAACACGGAGTCGTCGGTCTCCTTCAGGATCTCGCCGCGCACGACCTTGCCGTCGGCGAGCCGCAACTCGTCGGCCGCGAGCGGCGCGGCCAGGAGGAAGGTGAAGAGTGGGATCGCGATCGTTCGCATCGCGGTTCTCCGGTCGGGGCAGAATCGAGTCATTCTAGGGTGGAGGCGGCCGCACGCAAGGTTCCGCGATCCGTCCCGGGTCGGACCCGGAGAATCCCGACTCGACGCCGACGGCCCGCGCCGAAGCCGCCGCCTGCCCCTTGTTCCACGCCGCGTATCTCGACGCGCTCGAGCCTCGCCCGGGAGGAGGACCACTGGCGCCGCCGCGAGATCGTCGCCGCGATGCAGAAGGCGAACCGCGAGCTCGCTGACATCGAGATCGAGCCCGAGGAGGACGACGCCTCGGACGCCCGGTGGGACGGGGGCGCCGCCGCCGGCCGGCGGTGGACCGACGGCCGGCGGCGGCCCGGTTCGCGCATCCGCGCGAGCCGGATCCGACCTCAGAGCTCTGTCTTCAGCCCGTTCGAGAGCGTGAAGCCGAGGGGGGAGTCGGGGTCGCCGACCGCCGTCTGGAACACGAGCGGGATGCCGCTGCCGAACCACTCGGGCGGCATCGGACCGCCGGCAAGGGTCGCCTCGCCGAACTTGTCGGTGGCGAGCGGCAGGGCCAACGCGGGCGGGTTCGTGTGGAGCACCCCGCCCGCCGCGGCGACCGGCTGGTGGACGAACGACACGAAGAACAGGGCGGTGGACTTCGTCTCCGCGCCGCTCAGGCGGATCGCGAGCGACTTGCCCGGCTTCGGCGCCGCGAGCGACAACAGCGTGGGCGTCTCGCCCGTCGCGTCAGGGATGCCTCCCCCGAGGAGCTCGAAGCCGCCGGCCACGAGCGGGAGGTCGTGCGTCTCGACGTATCCGCCCGGCAGGCGGATGCCGACGTGCGCCTTCGTCCCCGCGAGCGCGACCTTGTCGAGCGGGAGCTCGACGTCGAACGAGGCGGTGCCGCCCCCGACGTACGCGTTGGCGCGGTAGAGCGGTGGGACGAGGTCGCCGGACGCGTTCACGGAGGGCTCGCCGATGACGAGCGACACGAGCGTGCCATCGAGGTCGTTCCCCGCCGCGTCGTGGACGCCCACGTCGACCGATCCGGTTCCGTGCTGGTCGAAGACGAAGTCGTCCTGGTGGTCGACGCTCGGCTCGGGCGGCTCGTCGTCGGTGCGCACGGCCATGGCCGGATCGCCGAGCAGCAGGTAGCGCCACGTATTCGACTCGTCGTACTCGCCGGCGAAGAGCGCGTCAGCCACGGCCTCCGCGTACGCGATCACGATCCCATGCGTCGTGCCGCTCGCGTCGAAGGCGCCCATCGAGAGGTAGCGCGCGATCTCGTGGTTCTGGCTCGTCTTCGTGCTCCGCACCGCGGCGTACGCCGCGCTCGCGCCGCTCTGCGCCTCCATCCAGCGCTCGGCGATGCAGTCGGCGGAGCTGATGTTGCCGTTGCTGCAGGTGATCGACCAGTGGATCGGGTACTGGTCGTTGACGATGCTGTCCACGTCGTCGCCGATCAGGTCCTGGCCGGTCCAGTTCCAGCTCGACCAGGCCCCGGAGCTCCCGTGGCCGCGGTAGAGGAGGAATCCGGCCTCCTCCTCGACGTACTGAATCACCTTGGCGTTGGTCGTGAACGTGACGAAGCTGCCGGGCAGCCACTGCGTCTCCACGCTCGAGAACGTCGCGTTGAGGTCCTGGATGAGGTCGAGCATCGCGCCCTCGTACTTGCCCGGCGAGTCCTCGAGGTGCGCGGCCACCGGGATGTCGGCATAGTCGAGGTCGACCGAGGCGTCGCGCTCGTACGACATGATCTTCGCGAGCTGGTGCGCGAGGTCCTCGTCGTCGTCGATCGACAGGCGCCCGACGTAGACCTCCTCGTCCAGGTCCCCGTCGAACGGCGAGCCGTACATGTCGTCGCCGAGCGTGCCGACGGCGGAGTTCGCGGGGCAGCGAGGGATCTCGGCCTCGTCGCCGACGAGGAGACAGTAGTGATCGGCGGACGGATCGCCGGCCGCGTACCACTGCCCGATCGCCGCGCGGATCGACGCGCACGACGTGTCCGGCATCCCGCCGAGGAGGCGCACCTGCACGTCGTACCCCGTCTGCTGGCGGTGCTGGACGAACGGCACGAGCGTCGTGAGGTAGGAGAGGTCGGTCACGATCAAGTAGCGGCCGTCGTACGACTGATGGTTCTGCTGATAGGTCGTGGAGACGGTCTCGTAGTTGAGGGCGTACGCGCCGGCGATCTCCGCGGCGTGGATCGTGATGGTCGGCGGGACGCCGCCCGCGGGCGCCGCGTGCTGGAACGCGACCACGAATCGCGCGAGCACGTCGAGCTGCTGCAGGCCCTTCCGCCACCGGAACGGACGCAGTTCTACCGTGGCCCCGTCCACCCCCATGAAGAGCCGCCCGACCGGCGTCGTCGCGTCGAAGTTCGTCGGCGGGTACGACCCGAAGCCGTCGTACTTCGTCTTGTCGTACTGGAACTGCTCGGGGATCCCGTTCGGAGTCCCCGCGTCCGGGTCGCCGTCCCACTCCGGCACGTGGACGGGGTAGATCCGCGGCGCCGCCGCCCCGCTCGCGAGGCCGGCGAGCTCGGCCTCGTCGAACGACGCGCTCAGCTCCGTCATGCCCGGCACGGAGAAGCCCGCCAGGTGGATCATCGACGGCGCGCCGGGCTCGGCCGCGAGGGGGATGCGCAGGACCGGCAGCTCGGGCGCGCCGAGGTCCTCGGTCGTCGACGGGCGCGCGGGGAGCGAGAGCCGCGTGAAGACGTGCATTCCCTTCGGATACGCAAACCCGTCGCCGACGTCGACGTCCGTGGGCGTCGCCCAGAACCCGGGGATCCGCACGTCGAGCACGGTCAGATGGGAGTTCGAGAACCCTTCGATCACCTCGATCGTCGGCTCGGTTCCCGGAGGGGCGTTGGTGCCGCCCGGCAGCGGGATCCAGAGCGGATCCGCGGGGGCGGCGAGCGCGGTCAGGGCGATCAGGGATTGAGGAAGCAGGTACATGGCGAACCTCTCTTTTGGTCTCGGTTGGAGCGGAGGAGCAGGTCGGCACCCCCGAGACGCCCGAGCCGCCCGCGCCGCCCGACACGATTCGCGGACCGATCCTCGAAGCCCTCGTCGCCGAGCCCGAGCGCGCCGCGCGTCACGCGAGGTCGACCCGAGCCCCCGCGCGATCGGGAGCGTGGACGGCCAGACCGGCGACCGGTTGGAGCGGACCTCTCCACTCCTCCCCGGCTTCGCCGGCGGTGGAAGCGACGTGCGCGCAGGTCAGCACAGGGTCCGGCGCGACCAGGACGCCGGAGCCCTGCACGCCGGGTCCCACCACCTTCACCATGCATCCCGGCCCGACCCTTCCGTCCGACATGACGGGACCGCTCGTCACGGGAATCCTGTTTTCGCCCGCGGGGACACGGCAGCGACCGCGGGTGGCGCAACGGAGCGTCCCCCCGGCCCTCGCTCGACGGAGGCCGACGCTCGCCCGCAACGCTGGATTCCCGATCATGGCCCACGATTCGAACTTCGACGGCGCGCTCCTGCTCGACCAGGACGCGATGCAGGACGGCGCTGGACTGCCGCCCTGGCTTCCGGCGGTCTACGCCGAGTTCCGCCGCAACGTGCTCGACCCCGACTACCCGTGCTATTTCGCGACGATCGGCGAGAAGAAGAAGGAGCTCTACTACACCCACGTGGACGCGTCGAACGCCGATCGCCTTCCCGCGACGATGCGCGCCTTCGCCGCGCTCTCCCGCCGTTCGCCCGGGAAGCGGCTCGCCCTCGTCGCCTTCACCGAGCCGGGCGCGAAGGCGCTCGACCACGGCGCCTCCGCGGGGCGGTTCTGGAGCCTCCTCCAGCATCTGCACGACGCCGACGAGGCGCCGTGGCCGGCCGGCGTGCCGCTCGACCCGAACGACCCGCGCTTCGAGTTCTCGTTCGCCGGCGCGCCGATGTTCGTGTTCGGCGCCGCGCCGTCCTACCACCGCCGGCGCAGCCGCAACCTCGGCCCGTCGCTCGTGCTGCTCTTCCAGCCGCGGACGGTGTTCGCGGGGATCGAGGGCGGCACGCCGGCCGGCGTCAAAGCGCGGGCGACGATCCGCGGACGCCTCGCGGCGTGGGACCTCGTCGCCCCGCACGCGGCGTTTTGCGACTACGGCGACCCGTCGAACTTCGAGTGGAAGCAGTACTTCGTCCCGGACGATGACGCGCCGATCACCGGGCCGATCCCCCTGAAGCTGCGCGGCGCCGCGACGCCGAGCTGGGCCGAGCTCGGGATCCGGATCGAGCACGGGGATCGCGTCGCGCTCGACGACGCCGTGCGCGCGCTGCTCCCGCCGCACGGCTCGGTCGAGATCCAACGCGACGCGCCGGGGGCTCGCCACCCGCCGCACGCGCACGACGCGGACGAGGTCTTGCTGATCCTCGACGGCACGCTCCACTTCGAAGCCGGCGGTCGCTCGGCGCGGGCCCGGCCGGGCGACCGGATCCACCTGCCGGCGCGCGCGGTCCACGCCTCGACGGCGGGCCCGGCCGGCGCGATCTACGCCGTCGCCGGCCGCTGAGCGGTCGCGGATCGATCGGGGCGCACCTCACCCGGTGCGTCCCTTTTTTTCGTGACGCGGGGTATCGCGGCTGGAGCCGGCCCGACAGGTCGTGATCCGGGGCCGCGGATCCACGTCCGTCCGGGCCCGCACGAGCTCCGCGACGGCGCGGCGCAAGTACTGCCGCCGTCGCGCGAGCGGCGCCATGCCCGAGCGGCTCACCGCCCATCCGAGCGCGTGGACCGGCGCGGCCGTCGACAGGATGGGTGCGGCCGGACGCTTCAGCCGGAGGTGGAACTCTTCCTCGACGAAGGCCGCGACCTTGTCGCGCGCGGCGCGTCGAGATCGCGCAGCGAGCGACGTGGCCCCTTCGTTCGCTGGACCATGCGCGCGAGCTGGTCGTCCACCGTCTGGCGGATCGTCTCGGCGCGGGCGTGGAGCCGGGCGCGTTGCTCATTCGTCAGCGGGATCGCGTCGCTCTCCACCCGCCACTGCGACCCGTGCTTCTTCCCGACGACGTCGCCGCGCGCGAGGCGGGCGCGGAGCGTTCGCGGGCTGCATCCCATCGAACTGGCGGCTTCTCGCAGGGAGATCAGCATCGTGTCCTCCGGATGGGAAAGAGGCACTCGGCCACGGCAGTGTGAACAGTGAATCTCGAAAAATCGTCGATGCCGAGGTCGCGGCGGTTCGCGGTCCGGAGCGGCGGGCGTCGGCCGAATCCGGTCGTCGATGACCGCGGACGGCCGCGCCGGAGGCTCGTTCCGGCAAGATCGTGTCGCGGCGGGCGTCCGCGGATGCCGCCGAGGCGGCAGGAATGGCCGCGGCTCCGGCCGGTTGCGGCAGGAAGAACGCCCTGCGAGCGTCGCGACGGCCGCATCTGCCGCATCGGCCGTCTCATTCGTGCCGGCCGGCCGGTCTGCGGCCGAGATCCACCACATCTCAAGAACCGAACATCAACCTCGGGCGGCGGGGAAGACCGGGCGGAACCCCTGGTTCCTGAGCCGGAGCCCGACGTGGTACCAGAACCGGTACGCGGAGCGGCACCTCCGGGCATCGAACCAGTAGCTGCCCCCGCGCACGGCACGCCTCGCGCCGCTCAGGGGCCCAACCGGATCGTCCAGCAGCTCCGCCGACCGCCGGTACGGCCGCCAGTGGTCGCGGCACCACTCCCAGACGTTCCCGTGCATGTCGTAGAGACCGAATCCGTTCGGCGTCTTCTCCGCCACGCGATGCACGCGGCCGCCGACGTTGGGGGTCCCCTCGTACCACGCGGCGTGCCTCACCTCTTCCTCGCGGTCGCCGCACGACCATTTCGTCTGGCCGTCCGGCGATGCGGCCGTCATGCCCCGACAGGCGTACTCCCACTCCGCTTCGGACGGCAGCGTTCCCTCCAGCGTCCCGAACAGGCGGTATCCCAGCCACCGGCTGTACGCCATCGCCGCCCACCACGACACCTCCGTCACCGGGCGGTCGTCCTGTTCGTCGTCGGGAACGCCGCCCTCCTTCGACCAGAAGTCCTCGTGCTTCGGATCGAACCGCCGGTACTGTTGCCGCGTCACCGGTGTTCGCCAGATCCGGAAGCCCGTAATGCTCACGGGATGCTGCGGCTTCTCGTCGTCGTACGCGTCCGCTTCACCGTCCGGGCTCCCCATGCAGAACGTTCCGCTCGCGATTGGGACGAACTCGTCGGTCGACGGGCGACCACCGATCGTCTCCTCCCAGAACCTGCGGCGCGCGTCCTGGGCCCATTCGAGACGGGGCGCGGCTTCGCGCAGCGCCTCGTCGACGAACCACACCCAGGCGCCGGACTCGGTGAACCGCTCGCGCGCACGATTGCGGATCGATTCGAACGCGTCGCGGGACGTGACGTGCTGGAGCGCGGTCTCGAGAACCAGGCCGCGCCGCAGGTCTGTGTCGACCGCTTCGACGAGCCGACCGAGGCTCTCGGCCCGCAGCTCCTTCGCGTGGGCCAGGAACCGGCCGAACTGGCGATCTTCGAGTGCGGCGGCGAGGGACGCGAGCTCGTTCGCGCCCTCGCGGCGCGCGAGGAAGACCGCGGCCTCCTGCCACACGGTCGGGCCGGGGATCCGAACGACCACGGGTGGCGCCGAAGGCTCGTCGCTCTCCGCCGTGAAGTCGAACCACGCGTCGTCGTCGTTCCGCTCGGCCAAGTCGTCGCACGTCGGGACGAACCGGTCTCCCAACTGTTGCGCGGCTGCGCGACACCACGCCTTCCAGTCCTTCCACCCTTTCGTTCGGTCGACCTCCCGCTGGGCGTATTCACGAAGCGACCTCGGCACGAGGTGCCGGCGCTCCGCGGCGCGGCGCGCGGACGCGAGCGCGCCGTCGAGGAGCCCGACGATCGCCTCCTTCTGTTCGGTCCAGCGCTCGGCCAGCGCCTGTGCCGCGAGCGCCTCGTGGAACAGGCGGTGCCAGAAGCGCCACGGCTCGCGCGCGCCGTCCGTCGCGTCGTCGGTCCGCGAGCCGTGGTCGGCGCCGGGCTGGACGACGACGCTCGTCCGCCGGCGGACCTCGCTCCAGAACGTGCACGGGTTCGACCACTCCGGCGGCACGGCGGCGCGCGCCTCGTCGCGGCGGGCGGCGGGGATCGCCGCCAGCGGATGGTCGGAGGCGAGCCGCAGTCGCTCGGCGGCGTGACGTTCCACGGCACCCTGCGGCGACTGGCCGATCAGCTCGCGACGGAGCGCGCACAGCTCTTCGATGTCCACCTCGTCGCGATCGAGGGCGGCGAGCCGCTCGGCGACGTGGCGCAAAGTGGCGCGCACCGCGGGGAGCGCGTGCTCGGGGATCGGCTCGACGTCCCTCGACTCGGCATCGTCGGTCTGGCCCTCGGGCTGCTCGTTGTGCGCCCCCCGGACGAGGGCGTCGATCGCGTCGTCGACGAGCGCGCCGAGGGTCGCCGGCGCCATCGCCGGATGTTCCGGATCGAACATGACCGCCTGCAGCGTGAGCCACAGCGGGTTGCCGCCGAGCTCGCTGGTCCGCTTCTCGCCGAAGAGCGGCGCGAGCCACGCCTCGACCGTCGCGGCCGGCGGCCGCTCGCCGCTCTTCAGCGCGACCAACGTGCGCACGAGCTCGACGCGATCCTCGGGATCGAGCGGCTCGAGGCTCGCCACGTCGAGGCGGCCGTCGAGCGCCCGGCTCAGGCTCGCGCGCAGGCCGCCCGGGCCGACGAACCCCGCGGGACGCGTCGTGAGCACGACGGCGCGCGCGCCGAACCGATCGACGACGTCGGCGAGGGTCCGCGGGATCTCGCTCGGCTCGTCGACGGTCACCTCGTCGAGACCGTCGAGCAGGAGGACGATCCGGTCGCGAACAGCGCGCCGCTTCAGCGCCGCGGGCACGGGCTGCTCGTTCGGCCCCGCGTGCGCGGCGAAGATGACGCGCTCGACCCGCGCACGGCGGGCGGCCTCGTCGTCGAGCGTGGCCGAGGAGTCGAGCGCTTTCATCACGAGCGGCAGGCGCGCGAAGACCGGCAGCAGCGTGTCGCCGGCCGTCGACCCCGAGAGAGCGTGCCCCGCGCGCTCGAACGCCTCGTGGCGGAGCAGCGTGCTCTTCCCCATCCCCGGGTCGCCGACGACGACGATCGCGCGGTCGGGGCGGACGGCCGCGATCAGCGACGCGAGGTCGTCGCGCGTTCCGCCACGCGCGCCGGGCTCTTCCTCACGCCCTTTGCCGCGCTCCTGCAGCACGAGGCGGCGGCGGTAGACGTCCGCCATCTCGTGCGAGAGCCCCTCGCGGAAGAGGTGCGGCATGCGGCGGTGGCGTTCGTGCTCGCCGTCGAGCCACCGCTGCAGGGCCGGGTCGTCGGCGAGGACGTCGCGCAGGCGTTGGAACACGTCCCGGCCGTCGTCGGGAAGGTCGGCGATGCCGAGGAGCGCCGCGAGAGCATCGCCGGACCACGCGCCGGAGCGGTACGCGGCACGCCCGCCGAGATCGACGATGCCGAGGGCGACCCACCCGTCGCCGTGGCGCAGCAGGAGCGGTCCCCCGCTCTGGCCGGTCGCCACGCCGCGCCTCAGCAGGTACTCGAGGCGCATGCGCGTGCTGGGATCGATCCGACCCTCACCGGCGCCGGCATCGACGCGAACGCCGGGGTGCTCCGCCGCTCGGTCGCCCGAGAAACCGCACGTCGTGAAGTGGAGTGGCAGGAGGTCGTGGCGGAGCGCGCGCTCGTGATCCACGATCAGCGGGTAGGCGCCGACGTCGAGGCCGTCGCCCTCGAGCCGGATGAGCGCGAGATCGACCGCGGTCTCCGGATGGAACCAGACGTCGGCGGCAGGGACGCCGGCGGATGGGTCGTCGGCCGAGCGCGAGAAGCTCCACGCGTCGCGCACGTCCGGGTCGCCATCGCGGAGGTCGTTCTCGAAGTTGCTCCGCCGGTCGGCCGAGTCCCAGTCCCGATGACCGAGCAGGACGTGCGCGCAGGTGACGACGAATCCAGGAGAGAGCGCGGTCGCCGTCCCCTCCGCCTTCCAGTCGCGTCCCTGCTTGCACGCGACGCGGAGAACACCGCGCGCGGGATCGAGCGCGTCGCTCATTCGGCCGCGGCCTCCTCGTCGTCGCCCGGCGTCGCTCCGGCGTCCGGGTGCTTGCGGAGGTACTCGCGCAGCAGCTTGCCGTGCTTCTTCTCGAACTCCTCGCGGTTCAAGACGCGCTTGACGAGGTTCCACACGTGGCCTTTGTAGATCTGCTCCGCGAGCTTCGCGACCGGCTCGCCCACCCAGTCGGCGTCGTCGCCGTGGGCGGGTCCGGCCAGCGTCTGCCGGAGCGAGAGCAGCATCAGGGAGAGCGCTTCGGTGCGGGCCTCCCTCGGGAGCCGACGCGGGATCACGCCCTCGACCTTCGCGTTCTTCGGCACGCAGTCGAGAGTCCCCCGTCGGGTCGTGGCGATGAGCCGCGCCACGACGTCCGTTTCGAGCAGCGCCCGGGTGTAGCCGTCGTGATCGGCGCAGAGGCCGTAGACCTCGTAGCCGTCCCGCGTCGCGCGCGGGTCCGCGATCCCGAGCGTCGAGAGGGGCCGCGAGATCGCGGCGGTCAGGTAGCGGTGGTTCGTCTCGAAGACGTCGTAGTCGAGCGCGTCGACGCGGCAGATCACGTCGTCGGGCGAGAGGCCGGCCCAGTCGCGCGTCGGGTCGAGCGCGTCTTTGTTCGCCTTGCGCAGCCGCGCGAGGTCCGCCCACTCCTGCGACCACGGCCACTCGGTGACGACCACGGCCTCGCCCTCGCGCGCGCCGTCCAGCGGCGCCTCGGTCGCGTCGTCCGCGCGTACCCGATCGACGCGGATCTCGTGGCGCCACCACGCGATCGAGCGGCCGCCGACCGTGACCTCCTCGCGGGCGAACTCGACCTCGCTCTTCACCGGACCGAGGAACGTCAGCGTTCCCGCGCGCTCGCCGACGCGCATGAGGTCGACGACCTCGACCTTCCGACGGCGGCCGACCGGTTGCATGTCCGATTCCATCGCGCCTTGGCGCGCGGTCCCGGGGGTGCCGCCGATCACCGGGACGCGGTCGATGCGGATCCTTCCCATTGTTCGTGGTCCTCCAACCTCTCCGTGTTCCAAGCCACAGATCGTACCGGGTGCGTCCTCGGCGGCCATCGCCCCGGCGGACGGAAAGGCCCCGCCCGTCGTTCGTTCCGGCCGGCGCGAGCGATCGCGGCCGCGATCGGCGAGAATCCATGCGTCGTCCTCGCCGACCTCGGCATTGGACGAGATGGGACCCGTCCCCTTCCGTTCGATCCGCACGGAGCCCCTCTCCATCAACGTGCAAGGAATGCAAATGGCTCGACTCTCCGGCTTCACCCCTCTTCCCTTGGCGGCGCTGGCGTTCCTCGGCACCGGCGTCGCGACCGCTTCCCATCCCCTGCTCGCTCACCTGCGCGCGATGATGCCGGCCGGAGACGCGGAGCGTTCCGTGGTCGCGGCGGCCGACGTCGACGGCGACGGCGACGTGGATCTGGTGCTCGGCGCGGCGGGTTCCTTCATCCCCGGCTTCCAGGCGACGCTGTCCATCCGACGGAACGATGGCAACGGCCGCTTCGTCGAATCGCCGGGCGCGCTGCCGTACGTCGTCTACACGTCGGCGCAAACCGTCCTGCCGGCCGACCTCGACGGCGACGGCGACGTCGACCTGCTGATCGTCCAGGACCAGGGCTTCTGCGACGTGGCGGTCAACGACGGCACCGGCCAGTTCCAGATCGCGGCCGGCGGACCGTTCTGGGCCACCACGTACACCGCCGCGATCGGCGACTTCGACGGCGACGGCGTCGATGACGCGCTCCTCGGGGTCGCCGGCCCGGATCAGCTCCTGCGCCACGCGCCGGGCGGGTTCCAGACGACGCCCGCGAACCT
Organism: uncultured Phycisphaeraceae bacterium; assembly: GCA_964649825.1. GTDB lineage: Bacteria > Planctomycetota > B15-G4 > B15-G4 > JADJEK01 > CAZYQW01. The sequence goes on from CAZYQW010000113.1 coordinate 31,198, forward strand.
GCCGGACGAGGCGGGGTTCTACCACCGCTTCGCGTCGGGCGACGTCGACGGCGACGGCGACGCGGACGTGGTCGAGGTCAGCAACAAGTCGCTGCTCTACCTCGGCGACGGCGCGGGCGGCTTCGTGCTCGGAGCGACGCCGTTGCCGGCGGGCGTGGGCCTGAACACGATCCCGACGTTGGCCGACCTGGACGCGGACGGCGATCTCGACCTGATCCTGACCGGAAGCCCGGCGCGGGTCTATCGCAACGACGGCGCGGGCCACTTCACCTTCTATCCCGGCGCGCTCCACGCGGCGAGCGGCGTGCCGCCGATCAGCGTCGACATTCGCGTCGCGGACGTCGACGTCGACGGCGACCCGGACCTGCTGATCCGCCTGCCGAGCGGCACCGCGGCGATCTACCTGAACGACGGGACCGCGACGCTGTTCGAGGCGCCTGCGTCCGCGACGCCGATCGAGGCGAAGCCGATGGTCGTGGCCGACGTCGACGGCGACGGCGATCCCGACCTCGCGGCGGGCCGCCGCCTGCGGCTGAACGACGGCGACGCGCACTTCGTCGACGTCACCTCCGCCGCTCCCCGGTCCTTCGCGAACACGTCGCGCGTGCGCTTGGCCGACGTCGACCTCGATGGCGACCTGGACGTCCTGATGGGCGGCCTCGGGGGCGGCACGACGTTCCGGCTGTTCCGCTTCGACGACGGCGAGCTCGTCGACGTGAGTGCACAGCTCGGCGGCAGCGCCGGGTCGCGCTTCGCCGTCGGCGATCTGAACGGTGACGCGGCGCCCGACCTGGTGGTCACGGTCAGCGGCGGGCCGATGGTGCCGGATCGCGTGCGGCTGAACGACGGGACCGGCTCGTTCGTCGATCTGGCCGGCGCGATCCCCACCGTCGGCGGGCCGGGTCAGGACTGCGTCCTTCTCGACCTCGACCAGGACGGCGACCTCGACGGGATCATCGCCCGGCTGTTCGAGCCGTCGCGCGTCCTCGTGAACGACGGGACGGGGAAGTTCCAGGACGCGGCGTCGCAGCCGCTTCCCGCGATCCGGTTCGCGGTGGCCGCGGACGTCGACAACGACGCCGACGCGGACCTCGTGTTCCTCGACGACCACTACGAGCTGCGCCTGTTCACGAACGACGGAACCGGCGTCCTGACCGACGCCTCGGTGCAGCTCCCCGCGTCGGGTGGCTACGGCATCACGGCCGGCGACGTCGAGCCGGATGGGGACGTCGACCTCTGGATCGCGGGAGGGAGCTCGGACGTCCTGCTCGCCAACGACGGGTCGGGGCAGTTCGCCGACGTCTCGAACCAGATTCCGCCGGTCGCCGATCCCGGCGCCGCCCCGGTCGTCTTCGCCGACTTCGACGGCGACGGCGACCTCGACGTCGCCACGTCGAACGAGTACCTGTTCCGCAATCTCGGCGGAGGGATCTACATCGACGACAGCTCGCTCGTGCGCGACCTAGGCCCGCAGTATGGCCAGGACCTGGCCGCGGGCGACGTCGACGCGGACGGCGACGTCGACCTGGTCTGGGGCGACCGCGCGGTGCTCCTCTCCAACACCACGCGCCAGCTCGCGTGGCGCGCCGTCCCGCGCATCGGCAAGCCGCTGACGCTCGACCTCTTCTCGAGCACCTCCGGCGGCTACACCCTCCTGGCGTCGGCCGGCAAGACGTCGCTCCCGCTGCCGCCGTTCGGAACCCTGCGCGTCGATCCGGCCCAGCTCCTGTGGATCACGTCGGGCCCGCTGTCCGCGGACGGCGAGGCGTCGGTGACCGTGCCGATCCCGAACCTGCCGGCCCTCGTCGACGTGGTCGTCTACTGGCAGGCGCTCGTCGGTTCGACGCCCGGCCTCACGAACCTCGAGGCGACTCGCTTCACCGACCTCTGATCCACCACTCTGATCCGGCACCTCTGATCCGCCGGTGTGGCGACGACCGGACCCGCGCGGGAGCCTCGGCTCCTCCGCGGGTCCGGTCGTTTTCAGTTCGCGCGCGACGGCGCGGCTCCCGGCCGGTTCCTGAGGGGCGTTTCCGGCCCGCCGGATGCCACCTCGCAAATCCCCGGAGCGTCTTCTAGAATCGCCCAATTCGACGGCGTCCGCCGGAGTGAAGGACCGATGATTGCCATGACCTCGATCGACCTCTTCGTCTCGCTCGTGTTGACCCTGCCGGCCGCGGCCGGAGACGGGGACGAAAGCGTCGCCCCGCGCGACGAGGAGGAGCGCTTCCTGAACTACGGCTTCTCCGGGATGATCATCTCGAAGCTGAACGACGGGGTGACGAACCTGACCGCGGCCGACGTCGACGGCGACGGCGTCACCGACCTCGCGGTGGTGAACAACCCGCGCTCGAAGATCGAGTTCCTGATCCACGGCGCCCCCACGAAGGAGGAGAGCTCGGCCGACCTCGTGAACGAGCTTCCGGACGAGGTCTTCTTCAAGCGCGAGGCCTACCCCACGGAGCAGAAGGTCAGCTCGATCGCGATCGAGGACATGGACGGCGACGGGCGGCCCGACCTCCTCCTGCTCGGCGACTCCGGCCGGCTCACGATCGCGTACCGCGACGAGAACGGGAACTACGGCCGCGCCGTGTCCATCGACGTCGCGGACCAATCGAGCTCGTGGCACGCGGTGCGTCCGGCCGACCTGAACCAGGACGGTCGAATCGACGTCGCCGTGCTCGGGCGCACCTCGACCCACCTGTTCCTGCAGGGCGAGTCCGGTCGATTCACCGACGCCGAGAAGCTTCCCAACGCCACGAAGGACGCGGGCAGCTTCCTCGTCACCGACTTGAACGCGGACGGTCTCCTCGATCTGTTCTACGTCGACTACAACTCCGAGTGGCCGTTCCGGTACCGCCTGGGCGAGCCGCAGGTGAAGTTCGGCCCCGAGGTCCAGTCGCGGTTCGCCGAGATCCGTTCCTACGCGCTCGGCGAGCTGAACGGCGGAGCGGGGGCGGAGGTCGTGACGGTGCGACGAAAGAGCGGGCGCTTGGCGTTCCTGCGCTTCGGGCGCGAGGAGATCGCCGGCGAGCAGGAGCTGCCGCTCTCGTCGCTGCGCGCACGGCCGTACGACGAGATCAAGGACGCGGACAAGCGCGAGGACCTGCTCTTGGACCTCGACGGCGACGGGATGAACGAGCTGATCGTGACCGAGCCGGCCGGCGCGCGCATCGTCGTCCATCGCTCGCTGCTCGGCGGCGGGGCGAGCACGGCGACGCCGTACCCGTCGTTCGTGGGCACGTCGCGCCCGCGCCTCGCGGACGTCGACGGCGACGGCCGCCCCGAGATCGTGATCGCGGCGCCGGCCGAAGGCGCCATCGGAGTGGCGAAGATCGACGACAAGGGCGGCCTCGACTTCCCGGCGGCCGTCGCGGTGCCGAACGGGCACGAGCTCCTGGCGCTCGAGGCGGCGGACCTCGACAAGGACGGAACGGCGGAGATCGTGGTCGCGCTCGCCGATGGCAAGGGGCGTACACGCGACCGGCGCATCATGCGCGTCGACGCGCGCACCGGTGAATCCCAGGAGCTGGCGTCGCTGAAGGACCTGAAGACGGATCCGAGCGACCTCTGGCTGATCGACGTGAACCGGGACGGCCGCGACGACATCGTGGTCTTCGAGCCGCGCGAGGTGCCGACGATCCTCGTCGCGACCGACGTCGGCTTCACCGATCTGAAGGCGGCACAGCTCCCGACCCTGGGCATTCTCCAGGGTCGATCGAAGGGCTCGCTCGCCTACGGCGACGTCGACGGCGACGGCAAGGCCGAGCTGGTCGTGCCGGGGCCGAACTTCGCGCGCGCGTTCCACATCGATGCGAGCGGCAAGCCGCAGTCGGTGGGGCAGTACAACCTCGACAACGCGTCCGCCGACGTCACGCTCGTCGCGATCGGCGACGTCGACGGCGGCGGGCCGGAGATCCTCGCCGTCGACAAGGCGTCCTCGTCGCTGGTCGTGCTCGGACTGAAGGAGGACGGCGCGGAGCAGCTTGCCCGCGTCGACCTTGGAGGGTTCGTCCCGACCTCGATCCGCGTCGTCGACCTCGATCGGAACGGTCGGGGCGACGTGCTCCTCTCGGGCTCGGATCGCTTCTGCGTGGTGCAGAACGGCGGCACGGACCCGGTGTTCCGTCTGGTCGACGACCTCGAGGTGCCGATCAAGGAGGCGTTCCTCGATCAAGTCGCGCTCGGCGACGTGAACGGCGACGGCAAGGCCGACGCGGTGGTGACCGAGAGCAGCAAGCACTTCATCACGATCTCGCCGATCGAACCCGACTCGATCGACTACGCGTTGAAGTTCCAGGTCTTCGAGGAGCGCATCTTCGAGCGCGGCGGCCGCGGTGGCCGCGAGCCGCGCGAGGTGGTGGTCGGAGACTTCACCGGAGATGATCGCAAGGACATCGCGATCCTCGTCCACGATCGGCTGATCGTCTATCCCCAGGAGTGATCTACATGCTGTCGTCACGCTTTTCCTTCGTCCTCGCGGCCGGGCTCGTGGTCCTGGCCCCGGCTCCTGCGGCCACCGCCGGGTTCGAGACGGTGGTCCCCGGCGAGACATTGGCGTACGTCGGGATCGACGATCTCGGCGCCCTCAAGAAGTCGTTCGAGAAGACGGCGTGGGGCAAGTTCTTCGGCGACCCCGCGTTCGACTCCATGAAGACGTACCTCGGCGACGAGCTCGCGAGCATCGGCGCCAAGGCGGCCGAGTCGACGGGGACGAACCCGTTCGACCTGCTCGACCTCGTCGACGGTCCGGCCGCCATCTGCCTCATCGACGTGGCCGACCCGGAGCTGACCAAGGCGGGAGCGGACTACGCGCCGTTCGCCGTCGCGCTGGTCCTCGGAACCGGCGAGCACGGCGAGGAGTTCCTCACGAAGTTCGACGCGCTTTGGGAGGAGGGCGTCAAGAGCGGCGAGGCGATCCGGTCCGCGGAGGAAGTGGGCGACGTCGAGGCGACGATCATTCGGTCGGCGGACGCCGACTCCGGGCCGCCGATCCAGCTCAGCTACGGCGTCAGCGGGTCCACGTTCGTCGCCACGCTCCTGACCGAGGAGCTCGTGAACCGCGCCTACTTCGCGCAGATCGTCGACGGGTTGAACGGCGAGGCCGAGCAGTCGCTCGCCGACTCCGACGGCTACGCCGCGTCGATCGTCGGCGACGCGACGGGCGGCGTGAAGGTGTACTTCGACGTGCGGACGTTCCTCGGGCGCGTCATCGCCGCGGCGGACGCGGAGGGAGAGTTCGACGAGAACGCCAAGGCCTTCATCGAGAACCTCGGCATCGACGCCCTGAAGACGCTCGCCTGCACGATCGGTTTTCCCGGCGGGCGCATGACGTCGGACTTCGAGCTGTCCTGGAGCGGACAGGGTCACTTGACGAACATCTTGACGACCCTTCTGACGACCGGACCGTTCGTCACGCCGAAGCTCGTCCCCGCCGAGGCGATCCAGATGCAGGCCTGGCACATGGACGTGGCTCCGACCATCGACGCGGTCCTGGCGCTCACGCGTGACGTCTCGCCGGACGACGCGGCGGAGGCGGAGGCGATGATGCAGATGTTCTTCGAGCAGAGCGACTTCAACGTCCGCACCGACCTGATCGAGAACCTGGCCGGCGAGTTCGGCTTCTTCACCGCGCGGGTCGAGGACGAGGCGGAGTCGCTGCCGGGGCAGGAGGAGGACCCGCAGAACTTCGCGGCGATGATCACGCTGAAGGACGGCACGAAGTTCGAAGGCGCCCTCGACTCGCTCGTCCGCGCGCAGGGGCTCCACGCGTCGCGCAAGCGCGAGGAGTTCCAGGGAGTCAACGTCTTCGTGGTGCCGCTGCCGTTCTTGTTCGTCAACCTGCACTACGCGGTGTTGAACGACATGCTCGTCGTGTCGTTGTCGGGCGAGCTGTTGAAGGACGTGCTTCGCCGGCGCGGCGACTCCGATCTGCCGTCGTTGGCCGAGAAGGAATCGTACGCCCAGCGCGTCGAGGAGCTCGCCGACGGCGACCTCACGTCCGTGTCGTACCAGGAAACGGCCGACCCGGCGCGGACCTTGATCCAGTTCCTGCGCGCGTTCGCCTACGGCGAGCCCCCGCCGGGTCTGCCGGTCATGATCCAGCCACCCCGCGGCGAACCGAAGTTCGCCGTGCCCGATGTCGAGCTCGCGGACAAGTACTTCAAGGGCGCGGCCGTGACCGTGTCGCGCGTCGGCGACGCCGGGCTGCTCATGCGATCGAGCGACGGCGAGTAGGGCCGAACCCGCCGTTCGCCGTCCCGCCCGCCGTCGCGCCCTCCGGCCCGGCGGGCTCCTGCGCCCCCCGCGGTCGATCCCGTCCCCCGTTTTTTTTCGCAGGCGATCTCCATCCCGCCCGTCGCGCGCGCCCCGCGGCGTGACTAGAATTCCCTCCCGAGCACCCGTAGCTCAATTGGATAGAGTGTCGGCCTCCGGAGCCGAAGGTTCCGCGTTCGAATCGCGGCGGGTGTACCACACATCGGGGCGCGTCGCGTCGCGACAGCTCGCGTAGAGTCGCACCGGACAGAGACTTCGAATTCACTACGACGGTGGCAAGCTCTTCGGGCTCGTCGCCGTCGTCGCGTCTCGTCGCAAGATTTCGCGCCGAATCGTGCTGCAACTGCTGGCGCTGGTGCTGGCGGTCGGATTCGATTCCGTCACCGAGCTCGGACCTGCCACGCGGCCAACCGCCGTTCCCGCTGGAGCGCGACCCGCCCCTACCCGATCGTGACCCGAACCCCCGCCGTCATCGACGCGCCGGCGGGCCCGTTGGGGTCGGCGTAGACGGCCTGCACGGCGGCCTTCGTGCCGGACAGCGACGGCTGGTTCGGGATCGTCGCGGGGAATTGAACGGTGCCGGCCCCGGCGACACCGGGGGTGCCGGCGAGGCCGTGAGGGAGCACGATCACGGGATCGACGAGGAGCTGCCCGCCGAGGAACGGCAGGGAGATCTCGTTCACGCCGAGGAGGAGCAGGCCGAACGCGGCGCCCAACGCGTCGTCGACCTGCAGGGTGACGCTCGAGTTCACGGCGGGGCAGCCGGACACGTCGATCGACGGCACGAGTCCGCCGCCGCCGGCGAGCCCGGCGCCATATGCAATGACGTCCCCCGCACATTGCAGACGCTCGTACGCGCCGACGTCGAAGCCCGTGCCCGATGGCCGGGGATCGCCGTCGAGGTCGTGATCGGGCGCTTGACTCGACGTGCCCGAGTCGACGGCGGGACTGGTGGGGGACAGGTGGTAGTCGTCGCTCGCCTCATCGACGAAGAGCGCCGCCGGCGTCGTGATGAACGAGCTCGTGTCCTGCTGGGTGATCGCGCGCCACGTCGCGAGGTCGATCCAAACGTCGTCGATGCTGAAGCGATCCTCGACCGCATTGAAGTCCGACACGAGGCCGGGCAGGCAGTCCGAGTCGACCTCGATCGATCCGCGACTCGGATGGTGGTTGTAGAAGACGTTGTTCAGGATCGTGTTCCCCGCGCTGGCGTCCTTGACGTTCATGCACCAGCGCGCGTCGCTCGCGTTCAGGACCGTGTTGTTGATCACGAGGTTCCCCGTCGACGGCGCGCCGCCGTCCTGGCGGTAGAGCGAGATGCCGCTCTTGTGGTTGTCGTAGATGAGGTTGTTCCGGATCACCGAGTTCGTGACGCCGTCGCAGTTGATCGCCGACCCTCCCGGCGGGCCGAAGATCGGGTTGCCGTCGCCGTTGTCGACCAGGACGTTTCGCTCGACGACCGCGTCGGTGATCACGCCGTCTCCGCCGAGCGACGCGTCGCCGTTCATGTGGATGCCGTTGCTGTGGTTTCCCCACACGAGGTTTCGCCGGATGATCGGCCGGTCGCCGCTGTTGGAGACGTAGATGCCGTGCTCGTCGGCGGAACGCGACGTCTCGTTGTCCTCGATGACGATGTCGTCGACGAAACCGGAGAAGATGCCCCAGCGACCGGCGCGATCCACGCGGTTGCCGCGGATCGTGACGTGGGCGGCGACGTTCGACGCCGACGTCCCGACCACGCGAACGCCGGCGCGATGCGACGCCGGATCGCCGGTCCCCTCGATCGTGAACCCCTCGACGACGACGTACGATGCCCCCTCGAGGTTCACGGTGTCCTTGCCCGTGAACGCGTTGTTCCCGTCGAGGACCGTCCCCGCGAGCCCGACGAATCGGATCGGCTGCCCCGGAAGACCGCTCGTGAACAGGTTGAACCCCGCGTACGTCCCCGGCAGCACGATCGCCGTGTCGCCCGGCGCGACGACGTTCGCGGCCTTCTGGAGCGTCGCGAACGCGGACGCGCTCGACGTGCCGGGGTTGGCGTCGCTGCCGGACGGCGAGACGTACCAGGTCGACGCGTCGAGCGCCGGGGCGAGGGCCGCGACGAGGAGAAGAGTCGAGAACGAACGGACGCGTCGGATCATGGCGGACCTCCGGTTCCGTTCGACGCACGGAGGCGGCTCGATGTTCCGGTCAACCGAGCGGCATCACACCGCCGGCTCGCGCCCGCAACCCAAGACACACGTCCCGCTGTTCTCTGGCCGCCAGCGAGCCCGCGTCGACGGCGCTGGCCTGAGCCGACTCCGAGTACCACGAAGCGGGCCGGCACGGAGCGGTCACGAGGCCCGCTGACCTCGACGGTCGCCGCATCCATTTCCAAGGCCGAACAATGCGCCGAGCCGGCCGTGGTGAAAGTCATTCCGGCTGCGGCCTCGCTTCGAAAGCACTTTCACCACGGGCTGGTAGGAACCTTGAATTCCGGGTGAGCCTCTCCTGCGGAGAGGCTCAACGGCCGCCGACCACGCGGCGCGCGATCGTCCCGTCCGGTCGCGTCTCGACCACGGACACGATGCCGGAGGGGTCCGCGGACGCCTCGATCGCCAGCGTCGTTCCATCCGTGAACGACACGTCGGCCGCGGTCGTTCCGTTCTCGCGGATCGCACCGACCGGGTTCGCTTCGCCGGCGCGCAGCGGAACGAGGAGCGTCAGGAAGTGCATGGGCCCGGTGCCCGTCCTCGCGTGGAGGACGGTCGTCGCCGGCTTGCGCTGAACCTCCTCGTACTTGCGAACCCGCCACCCGAGCAGCTCGGGGTCGGTGCGACCGGACGCGGCGCGCACCTCGAGCCCGCGCGCGAGCAGCGGCACGACGGCCAGGTTGGGAAGGCCAGGGTCGTCGGTCACGACCACGCCCGTTCTAGGGTCGTGGATGGTCGACGTCGACTGGAGCTGCCACCGCGCCTGGTACGTGTGCGTCTCTTCGTCGTGGGGTTCGAGCGTGTCGGCGATCAAGAACCGGTCCGGCTTCACGAAGAGCACGCGGCGGGAGTGCGCCGCGATCCTCCGGCCGACGACCTGTTCGTACTTGCGCGGCGACGTTCCCCACTTGCCGTCGAACGTTCCGGCCGCGAAGTCGTGCCCGGCGGTGCTCTCCCACCTCGAGTCGATCGGACGCTTCGAGATCTCGAACTTCTTCTTGTCGGCCTGGCGTCGCTGACCATTGCCGTCGACGATCACCAGGTTGTGGGAGAACGTGTCGGTCGCGTACTGGCGCCACGCGCTCTCCTCGTACTCGCCGCCGCCGTCGTCGAAGAGCAGCGGCCGACCGAACGCATGGACGACGACGTTCAGCATGTCTTGGTGACAGTGCGACGTCCCGAGCGGCCCATTGTCGAAGCAGAGGTAGTTGGCGTCGCGATCCCAGCCCGAGCGCATGACGTGATAACCGGCCCAGGGGTACGAGATCGAGGTGTAGCCCGGCGGTGAACCTCCGGTGCCGTCCGATGCGACCCAGCGGAGGGCCGCATCGTCGGGGAACAAGTCGACGGCGGCGCCGGCTTCGACCATCACGTCGGTCGGGGTGCAGTCATTGATGGTCGGGAGCTCCCGGTCGGGTGTCATCAGGCCCACGACGGCGCCGACCGCGGCCTCGAGCGGGTCGAGGAAGCCGCGCGGGATCTCGTCCGTCCGGCCGAGCTCCACCGCCCGGTCGAGGATCCGACGGAACGTCCGAATCGCGCGCGCGTGGTAGCTCGGCGAGAGGACCTTCGCCACGCCGTCCTCGTAGAACAACGACTCGGCCGCGGCCGCCAACGTCTCGAAGGCGTGCTCGCGCCACGCGGGCGCCTCGCGGAGCTCGGGGAAGAAGGCTCCCGCGGTGTACAGGGCGAGCATCTCGAAGTTCTGGTGCTCGCCGACGCCACGGTCGTGGTTCCGGCGCAGGTGACGCCCGTGCTCGATCGTCGACTTCAAGAAGTCGACGAGGTCCCGGTCCGTCACGGACGGCGAGTCGCGGAACGCGACGAAGGCGTCGGGCCAGCTCCCGCACATCCGATTGGCGGCGCGCATTGCGTGCCACGGCCGCGACTGCAGCCGTTCGTCCGGCTCGTCCTCGAACGGGCAGGACCGTACGAAGCTCCGGAACTGACGGACCCAGGCCCGGGCGAACCGCTCGTCCCTCGTGAGCACGTAGGCGCGCGAGAGGCTCCGCCAGAACTTCATGTCGTTCAGGCGGCTCGCCCATTGGCGCGTGTAGTCGAGATCGGGGCGGTAGCGCGTTGGGTTGTAGTTCCAGTCGATCTCTCCGTTCTCGAAGTCGTGTCGGACGTCGAGGAGCTCGATCGACCCCCGAGCCACGCTCTCGGCGCGCTTGAAGGCGTCGCCGTCCGAGTCGGAGCGATCGCCGCGGCGATTGCCGCGGCCATCGCCATCGCCATCGCCATCGCCACCGTCATCGTCATCGTTCCCGTCCGCGTCGAACTGCCAGGTCACGTCGAGACGGCGTCGGAGGTGGTCGGCGAGGCGGGAGACGGCCGCGGTTTCATCCTTGGCCTCGAGCGCCTCGCGCACGGCCGCGAGCGACGAGCGGTCGAGGTCGAGCGCGTCGAACAGCTCGCCGTCGCTGAGCACGATCCCTTCCTTCGGGACGTCGGCGAGATCGAGGGCGGCGACTCCGAGCGTCCCCGCCTCGCCGGTGCCGGCGGCCGGCGCGCGGGTGCAAAACGAGAGCCCGGTGACGCGATCCCACCCGCGCGGCCGGCCGACCGCGGCCATCTCGTCGCGCTGGACCACGATCCTCATCGGGCCCTTGAAGTCGAGCGGGACGGCGGCCGTCCACCCGTCGATCTCCGCGGTCGCGTCGTCGTCGCTCTCGACGATCAGCTCGAGGAAGCGGTTCGTCGGCGCGGCGTGCGCGACGACGAAGCGGAACGCGCGGTGGGACTCGAGGTTCGACGGCGGGTCGAGGAGACGGAGCGTCGCTTGCTCCGCGTAGTTCCACTGGATCGCTTTCCAGTGCTCTACCGGCCCGATCCCGGAGCTGCCGCTCCACTCGGAGGGATCCTCGCCGCTCGCCAGCGGCCGTGCGGTCGAGGCGGCGCGCGAGTCCTCGCGCGAGCAGCTCCAGGTCGCTCCCAGCGACGAACCGATCGAGATCGCGACGGCGATCCAGCGGTGGCCGTTCACGCGCTTCCTCCGTTGCACGACACGATGACGATTCCTCCGGTGCGCGGCCGGGACGATGATCTCGCGCGCTTCAGCCGGGTCGTGGCCATCGAGTCCGTCACCGGGTGCCTCCGGCGGCGATTCTAGTGGTGTGATTCAGAGTTGTTGACGTTTCTCCGGGGCCCTCGTCATCGCTTGCTGCGTTGCTCCTCCTCGACGTATCTCGAATACGCGGTCGTCGTCGCGCCTTGCCAGCGACGACGATGACCTCCGGATAATC
>CAZYQW010000114.1:0-32135 GCA_964649825.1 uncultured Phycisphaeraceae bacterium
TGCTCCTCCTCGACGTATCTCGAATACGCGGTCGTCGTCGCGCCTTGCCAGCGACGACGATGACCTCCGGATAATCCACCAACAATCTGAATCACACCACTAGCAGCCCGTGGTGAAAGTCATTTCGGCTGCGGCGGGCCCCCCTCGCGACCGATCTCTTCGTTGCAGGATCCTCGACGTACAGGCAGTACGCGTGCGGTCCTGCGCCTCGATCTCGGTCGCGATGACCTCGCCTCGCTTCGAAAGCACTTTCACCACGGGCGGCTAGCCTAGGGGTGTGATCCCCGGTTCTTGCGGATTTCGGGCGGCCGCGACGCGCGACGCGCCTCGATCGCGACGCTACTCGATGTGGATCCGCAGGGGGTTCGTCGACGCGATGCCGAACGGCGCGGTGGGATCGGCGATCAACGTCTGCAGGTACAGGTCGGCGGGAACCGGAGTGGACAGCGGGATGACCGCCGGGAACGTCAGCGTCCCGCTCGGCCCGAACGTGAACGGGATCGTCGGAGCGAAGAGCGGCAGGTTCTGCATCGAGCACGCCGGCGTCACGAGCGCGGCTCCCGTGCCCGCCCCGAGGAAGATCGTCGCGAACGCGTTCGGCGGCGCCCCCAGCATGTCGATCGTGATCTGGCTGCCGGGCGTCGCGCAACCCGCGCCGCCCATTCCGGGCGGGATCCCGCTCCCTCCGAGACACGCCGAGCCGTAGGCCATGACGAACCCCTGGCAGCAGATGAGCCGGAACTTCCAGTGATCCGAGGTGAACTGCCACGGCCCGTTCCACGATGCGCCGTTGTTGAACGAGCCGCGGTAGACCTGGCCAGGTATGGTCATCGGCAGTTCGATCGACGCCTGCGCTGCGTTCTGCGGACCCCAGACCATCCAGTACGTCGCACCGGCCGCCAGCGACACCGGGGTCGGCAGCGAGGCTCCCTGCCACGAGTTCGCGGCGACGGCCGTGAAGCTTCCCGTCGACAGGTCGGTGAGCGGTTGATTCAGAGCCGCGTCGTCGCTCCAGATGCCCACGGTGTTGGCGCCGGGAACCTCTCCCGTGAAGACCTCGATCGACGTCACGCTGATCGCGACGGGAGCAACGAAGCGGATGCCCAGCAGCAGGTTCGGGCCCCCCATGCTCACGAGATCGTTGAAGTTCGCGCCGTCGTTCTCGGCGTAGCACGGCAGCGGTTGCGCGAACGACGCGACGTGCGACGCGACCATCGACAACGCGACAAGACCGATTCTGGACGATCGACTCATCGGAACCTCCTCATCAGGCGCGGCAGTCGAGAACGGCGGGCAGAAGCCGGGAACGGCTCGAATCAGGATACCGGATGGAAACGAGAGTCACGGCTCTGTGGCCGGCGTGTGTCCTCGAGACGGGCGGTCGATTGCAGAATCCGACTCGAGGCGTCGACCGTTCGATCCGATCCGTCGTTCCCAACCGTTTCCAACCGTTTCCAAACGGTGGCGCCGCTCGGTTCGGACCTGTTCTCGAACCTGGCACGACATCTGCTGATCCCTTCGCCCGAAGGATGGCAGCGATGCAGGTTCGGTCCGACGCAACGAATGACAAGCCCCGACCCGGCATGCGGCTGGGTCGCGGCGGCGCCGGTGTGGTGGACGTGGTCGATCTGAACGGTCGGCTCGCCGCCCGCAAGACGGTAAACGGGGACCAGCTCGACGAGGACACGTGCCGGGAGCTCGTGCGGAACGAAGTACGAACGCTGCGTTCGCTCGCCCATCGAGGGATTCCCAAGGTGCTCGAGGAGAACGGGAGCGGCACCGGTTCCCCATCGTTCGCGATGACGTTGGTCGACGGCGACGATCTCTCGAGCATGCTGCGGCAGGGTGGGCTGTCGATCGACCGCGCCGTAGCGGTGGTCGAAGGGGCCGCGCGCGCTCTCGCCCACGCGCATCGTCGTGGAATCGTGCATGCCGACTTCAAGCCCTCCAACATCCGCGTCGCGCGCGACGGCCGCGTGTTCCTTCTCGACTGGGGGCTGGCCCGGCCGAGCGACGGCGCCGCGGGATCGTCGCGGGGCGCGTCCGGAACCGTGGCGTACATGGCGCCCGAGCAGGCGCGCGCCGGGTCGATCGATCGGCGGACCGACGTGTTCAACCTCGGGGCGACGCTCTGCCACGTCCTCACCGGCGCGCCTCCCCACGACGACTCCGACCCCGAGTCGTACGTCCGCGCGGGACTCGGCCGGCTGAAGGACGCATTCGATCGACTGTCCGGGTGCCGCGCGGACCGCCGCCTCGTCCGCCTGGCCCGTCGCTGCATCGCTCCCGATCCGGCCCGCCGTCCCCGGGACGCCGGCGCCGTCTACAAGGAGCTTGCGCGGATCCGGCGCGTGCGTGCCCGCGGGCGCGTCATGGCTCGAGCGGTGGACCTGGCCGGCTTCCTGCTCGCGGGCCGTCGCTTGGCGACGCCGCCGGGCTGTTCACCGGGCACCGCCTGACTTCACCGACTTCGCCCGGTCGATTCCGTGCCGCTCACGCTCGACTCACGACGGCGGGGCATCGACCGCGGCGAAGTGCTCCCGCAGCAGGGCGCAGGTCGGCTCCGGGTGCGTGATCGGCAGACCGTGGGACGCGCCCTGCATCTCCGCATAGGACGCGTTCGGGATTGCGGCCACGATCGCGCGGCCGAGCGCCGTCGGGGCGATCCTGTCGTGCGGCGCGCTGACGACCAGGGTCGGGACCGCCGCGAGCCGCGCCAAGTGCGGAGTCAGGTCGGCGGCCCGCAGTGCGCGAGGCTGCTCGTTCATCGCGACCATCCCCCCCAGCGAGTGGCCGACGATGTGCGCGGCGCCGGCGCCCGACGACTCCTGAACCGCCCGCGCATCGTCCGCCATCTGCGCGATCGTGATCGGCTCTCCGTGGGACGGAAGGGACTCGCGGCTGCGGCCGATCCCTCGGTTGTCGAAGGTCAGGCAGTCGTACCGATCCGAGAGGCGCTCGATCTCGGGCTTCCAACCGGAGGCGGCGACCCCCACTCCTTGAATGAACAGCACCACGGCGCCCCGACCGCGCCGCTCGAGTCGGATGCGACACCCGCGATTCTCGATCCATCCGCTCATGCTCGGCCAGTTTCGCGCCGCCTCGGCTCGGCGCCTCTGCTTGCCATCGTTCGCCGCTTCTGCGGTCACCTGGCGCGCACGCGAACGTCGCATGATCGGGGGGTCGACGGCGTCGGGTCGAACGTCTGAAGGAGGCACTATGAAGGCGACCGGGTTCCGACGATGCCCGACAAGGGCGAAAGGCACGCCGCTCATTGCCCACACGCCGGACGTTCATATCCAGTGGTCGAATGCACTGGTTCGCACACGCGAAATCTTCGTGCGATCACTCCGTCTTGCCGCTATGCATATGCGCTTGTTCTGTCCCTACCCCACTCAGAAGCGACGCATCGTGGATCAAATGCAACCTTTGGACGAACCCGCGACCGAACACGAAAGCGATGACATGGCAGCGACGCGAACCACCAACAAGAAGACCGCGAAGTCCTCGGCTTCGGCACAGAAGGGCCGAAAGGCCGGCGGCGGCAAGTCGAACCCGACGATGGACTGGCTCGTTGCGTTCATGACGAAGAACCCGAACGCGGTCTACGCCGACGCCGCGGCCGAGGCCAAGAAGGCTCGCCACACTATCTATCCGATTATGTGGGGTCGCGCGCAGGTGATGCTCGGGCGGATCAAGCAGAAGCCGCGCGGCAGCGGAAAGGCGACGCAGAAGAGCGCCGCGGCGAAGACCGCCCCGGCTCCGGCTGCCGCCCCGCGCGGCCCGGGACGGCCGCCCAGAGCCCGCACCCCGAGCGCTCCGCGCGGCGGGATATCGATCCCGGTCGACGAGGGCGCCGTCGAGACGATGAGCATGCTCGTCGCCGCGCTGAACAACGGCCGGCGCGCCGTGCTCCGCTACGACGGCAGCGGGTGGACGCTCGGGATCGAGTAGCAGAACCGGCGACGATCGCGGGCATCCCCGCCGCGGACCCGCCGATCCGATGAGCGCGACAGGAAGTCTCGCCGACCCACGCGGCCGACCCGCTCGGACCGTGCGGGCCGCCTGTCTTATGCGCCTCGTTCGCAACGTTCCTCTCCACGACGGACTCCACGGACGACCGCAACTTGTCTAGACTCGTGCTCGCCAGCCTGACCGCATCCGGGACTCCACCCGGGCCTCCATCCAGGACTCCATCCAGGACTCATTGAGCGACCGTCCGATGAAGCACGAAGCACGGCCCCGTCGGATCCTCTTCACCGCGGACAACGGAGTCTGCGTCGAGATGTATCGACCGCTGGCTACGCGTCTCGCGGCCGACGATCGCCTCGCCCTCAGTCACGCCGCGTATCTCAAACACACGCGCGCGTCGTTCGCCGCCACCCGGGACTCGCTGAAGTGGATGAGGTCACGTGACTTGCCCGGACGGATCCTGCACTATCGCGCGGCCCGCTGGCTGCCGTTCGACGCCTGCGTGACGCCGAGCTTCAACGATCGGCTGGACCCGAAGAACGCCCGATTGAAGATCCAGATCTTCCACGGCGTGTCGTTCAAGAACTACTGCGTGAAGGAGAAGGCGCTCCGCTACGACCGGCTCTACCTGCCCGGCGAGTATCACCGTCGGCGCTACGTGGAGTCGGGACTGTTCCGGGAGGACGACCCGCGCCTTCGCGTCCTCGGTCTGCCGAAGCTCGATCGGCTCGTCGATGGGACGTATCGGCGCGACGTCGTGCTCGAGCGGCTCGGCCTGGACCCCTCGCGGGAGACGGTCCTCTTGGCGCCGACCGGTGACCGGGGAAACGCGCTGTCGTTCCACGGCGAGCGGCTGCTGCAGGTGCTGCGCGAGCTCCCTCAGAACGTGATCGTCAAGCCTCACGATCACGCTCGACGAGACGAGCGCGGCGTCGATTGGCACCGCCGCCTGCGCGAGCTGGAGAGCGATCGCTTCAAGAGCCTCCTGCAGTCGGACATCGTTCCACTCTTGGTCGCCGCGGACCTGCTGATCACCGACGCCTCGTCGGTGGCGTTCGAATACGCGCTGCGGGATCGGCCGATCGTGTTCATGGACGTGCCGGAGATCCTCCAAGGTCCGAAGGCCCATCGATTCGACCTCGCCACCTGGGGCCGCCGCGCCGGCCACGTCGTGTCGGACCCCGAGGAGCTGCACGTCGAGGTGCCGCGGCTCCTGGCGGAACCCGACGAAAAGAGCGAGATCCGCCGCGCCCTCGCCCGGGACGTGTTCCACGAGCCGGGCCGCGCGACGGCGCGCGTACTGCGGGAGCTGTACGCGGACCTCGAGATGGAACCATCCGCCCTGGTCATCGACCCCGCGTCGGAGTCGCGTCTACCGGTTCTTGCGCCGGCCGGGCCCGAGGACGGCCGTTCGCGGGTCGCGTCGGTGCCTCGAAGGCGCCGTGCGAGCGGGCGCGCGTGGGCGGCGGCCGTCGTCGTCCTGGCGATCCTCGGGATCAGCGCAAACCCGTTCGATCCGGCCGCCGCCGCGGTCCGATCCCGCGGCGAGACGCAAACGACCGCGGTCGCCCGCAACGCGCCGGACGACGTGTGCATCTACGTCCATCCGACCGATCCGCGCCGGAGCCGGGTGATCGTCTCGGACCGAAGCTCGGGCTTGGTCGTGTACGACCTCGACGGCCGTGAGACGCAGCGGGTCGAGATCGGACCTCAAGTCCACGTGGACATTCGCGGCGGAGTGTCCGTGCGAGGACGAAGCTCCGCGCTGGTCGCATCGACCGACTCGGATCGGAGCACGATGGTCTTTCACGAGGTCTCTTCCGAATCGAGCGAACTCCTCCGATTGTCCGCGACTCCGTTCCGCACCGGCGTCCAAGCGCGCGGCCTCTGCCTCTATCGGAGCCGCGTGGACGATCGAACGTACGCGTTCGTGGTCGGTCGACATCCATCGGGCGACTACCGCATGGAGCAGTGGGCGATCGTCGGAACCGACGCGGGTATCGAATGTGCGTTCGTCCGTGAGGTTCCCATCGGCGGCCGATCCGAGGGGTGCGTGGCGGACGATGAGCTCGGAGCCGTCTTCGTCGCCGAGGAGGGGGTGGGTATCTGGAAGTATTCCGCGGACCCCAACGATGGCACGAAGCGGACGCTCGTCGATGGAACCGGAATCCGCGGCCATCTGCGCGGGGACGTGGAGGGGCTCGCCCTTCTCGGCGCGGTCGGCGGGGACGGCTACCTGATCGCGTCCAGCCAAGGGTCGGACGACCTCGTGGTCTATCGCCGCGGCGGCGATCACACGTACGTCGGGAGGTTCGAGCTCGTCGCCAGCGGCACGATCGACGCGGTGACGAGGACGGAGGGGATCGATGGCGTGATCGCCGACCTCGGTGGTCCATGGCAGCAGGGCCTCTTCGTCGCGCAGGACGCCTGCGACGACGCCTCGCCGGAGAACGTCAAGCTCGTCGCGTGGTCGAGTATCATCGAGGCGCTTTCGCTTCACTGAGGCGCACGTCGCGCCGCGGACGTACGTGTCCGGGCCGGCGGAGCGGCGCGCTGGAATCGCGGCATGAAGATCAGTCTGGTCCCTTGGCTTCTCCTGGCGTCTCTCGTTCCGGCCGTCGCCTCCGCACGATTGCCGCAACGCTGCGGCTTTCCTGACCGCATTGCGAGGCCGGCCGGCGCGTTCATCACGCAGCCGTCGGACTGCGGCTACTTCTCGACGACCATCCAGCCCGAGTACGCCGCGGGCCTCATCTACGACGTTCCGATCGTCTTCCACGTGATCCAGAACTCCGGCGGGGCCGGCTTCCTGAGCGCGGCAACGATCCAGGATCAGATCGACGTCCTCAACGAGGACTTCCAGGCGCTCCCCGGCTCGCCCGGCGCACCCGGCGTCGACACGAGGATCCGGTTCCACCTGGCAACGATCGATCCAACCGGCAACCCGACCACGGGCATCACCTACACGACGAACAACACCTGGTTCCAGGACGGCGGCGCGTACTGGAACACCCTCGCGTGGGACACGAACCGCTACGTGAACGTGTACACGAACCTGGCGAGCGGGTACTTCGGCTACGTGCCGGACTGGCCGCAGGGCGGCATCGTGGGACAGAAGCTCGATCGCATCGTCGTCTGGTGGGAGGCGGTCGGCAAGGCTGCGACGTCGGGGTGGCCGCAGAACCTCGGCCGGACGCTGACCCACGAGGTAGGGCACTACTTCGGGCTCGACCACCCGTTCGTCTTCGGGTGCCCTTCGGCCTCCGCGTGCTACACGAACGGCGACCTGATCTGCGACACGAACCCGCAGTCGAGCGAGACGTTCGGTTGTCCCGGATCGAAGTCGACGTGCGGCACGCCGGACTCCATCCATAACTACATGGACTACACGGATGACCCCTGCATGTGGGAGTTCACACCCGAACAGACGAACCGGATGCGCTGCACGATCCAGCACTGGCGCCCCGACCTCGCCACGCCATGCAATCCGGCGTACGGTCAAGGCTGCGTGGGATCGGGCGGGTTCACTCCGGACCTTGGTGTCGACGGCTGCGCCGCGCGAACCGCGCCGGTTCAGCTCACGATCACGAACGGCCTCGGCGGAGCGCCGGCGTTCTTGTTCCTTGGTCTGAACCAGGCCGCCATCTCAATGGGCGGCGGGTGCACGCTGAACGTATCACCGCTCCTCCCGCTGGTCGTGGGGCCGCTTCCGCTGTCCGGCGTCGGCGCGGGCAACGGCGGGATCCAACTCACCGCGACGATCCCCGGCTCGGTCACGCCCGGCACGTTCACGGTACAGGCGTTCGTCGCCGACGCCGGCAGCGCGCTCGGGTTCAGCAACACGCCTGGAGTCTCGGTGCCGATCGACTAACGTCCGGGTCGACCCCAACCGCCCCGCCGCCGCACCCCGCAGATGGAATCGCTCGATCCGTCACTCCGGCTGCATCGGCGCCGAGGTCGGTGGCGTCTCGGGCGCCCCGGGCAGCCCGCCCGTGTCCGGGGAGCCTCGGGGAGCGACACGCCGTTCCTTGCCAGCGCGCGAACCGTCGGCCACGATCGCGCGCAGCGTCGGAAGGGACGACGGATACTCGCGCTGGAGAAACTCGACGAGCTTCTCCCGCACGTGGCATCGGAGGTCCCACGCCGTCGGCGAGTCGGACGCGCTGACGAGCGCGCGGAGCGGCTGCGGCGGGCCCTCGCGACCGATCTCTTCGTTGCAGGATCCTCGCCGTACAGGCAGTACGCCTGCGGTCCTGCGCCTCGATCTCGGTCGCGATGACCATCGCCATCGCCTGGACCTCCACCGAACGCGGACCTGACCCTACAGCTTGCAGACCCGCACGCGAAGCCCGGTGCTCGCCGCGATGCCGCCGTCGGACCCGGGATCGCCCACCAGCGTCTGCATCCAAACGATCACGCCCTCGAGCGAGGGGATGTTCGGTACCGGGGCGTACAGCAGCTTGGACCCCGATCCGGGTGAGCCGGCCGGACCGCCGAGGAAGAACGGCGACACCGCGTGGGGGCCGGCGAGGTCGACCAGCACGGTCCCGAACGGCGCGTCGAGAGCGGCGGGCGCGACGGCGCCGATGAGCAGCGCCGGCGCCGCGCCGACGCCGCCGATGATCGTGATGTGGAAGTTGGAGTTCCCCAGCCACGAGCTACCGTAGGCGGTCGACATCTCCGGCGCGTAGCCGCCGGTGCCAGGGTCCTCCGGTCCGTATTGGAGCGCGCAGTCTCCGACCTCGATCTCCGGACAGAGCGAGACCGGCGTCGACCCCGTCGCCTGGATCACGAACGCGTAGTCGGCGGCGCCGACCGGCTGGCCGGCGTCGTCCGTCTGGTCCCACGTCTGCGAGACGCTCATGCCCGGCGGCAACGTCACCGGCGACGGCGCGCAGATCGAGACCCGGACGGCCGGAAGCGCGCAGCTGAACGCATGCACTGATTGGAACACGCAACCGTTCGGCAGGACGTACGTGCACGACGGGCTGTCGTTCCGGAGCGTCACGGTAATGGGCTCGCCGGGGTTCGCGGCGGGCGGTGAGAAACTGACGGAGAGGCCGTCTCCATCGCACTGCGCACGGCTCGTGGACGCAAGGCACAGCAGGCCGCCCGTCGCGAGGAGAAGGGAAGTCGTGATGCGCATGAGCTGACTCCGGGTGGTTCGGAATGTGGCACGTCGACGACCGGCCGCGGCAACCGCGCCGATCAACGCGCCCGATGGGACTGCAACCCGCGTTCCAGTTTCGATTCGTTCGATCGACGCCTCCGGCGACGCGGCGGCCCCGCCGAGCGACGTTCCGCCGACGAATGTACAATCTCGCCCGCTCAACGTCCGTCCGCCATTCCATCGCGAGGCGCGATCCGGTACGTGATCGTGACGGATGCCTGCACTTGGATTCGTCCGGGCTCGACCGGCGTGTCCGCGCGGAACGCGACCGGCCGGTGCGCCGGGAAGAGGCTCTCCCCTCCCTCGACGACGTGCAGGACCTCGAGCAGCCGCACCCCCGCGCCGTCCGCCAGCGCCTCCGCCTTCAGGCGTGCCCGCCGCGCGGCGAGTCGCAGGGTCTCCGCACGCTCCGGCGTGTCGTCGCGCCGCTCGAACGAGATGCTCTCGACCTGGTTCGCGCCCGCCCCGATCGCGACGTCGATCATCTCGCCGATCGACGTCGGGTCGTCCACGCGGATCTGCACCGTGTTGTTGGCCCGATACGCCACGATCCTCGGGCTCGGGTCGTCCCCCGGCTCCGTCCGGCGATCGGAGTCCGGCTCGACCGAGGTTCCCGTCGTTTGCACCCCCGCCTCCGGGACTCCCGCCTGACGGAGCGCGGCGATCACCTGCTGCATCGTCGCGTTGACCTGCACCTGGGCCGACGCTGCATCCGACGCGTGCGCGGTGGCCCCGAGCCGCAGCACGGCCAGATCAGGCTCGATGGAGATCTCCGCGTCTCCTCGCACCGTCAATGACGGCGGCGGCTCCGTCGGCTCGGTCCCTCGCATCGCCGCCCATGCGCCGGCGATCGCCATCGCCGCCACCATCCGCGCGTTCGACGTCCTCATGACGACCTCCGTGACACAGGTGGTTCGAATGACGCCTCGTTTCGCAACCGCCGTTCCGACCGACCCGATGGAGAAACGCGCGCCCACGGCGGGGTTGGAAGAGCGAGTCCACACGATCGACGATCGCGTCGACGGATGGACCAGGTCGGTCGGACGAAGCTCGGACACGTCGCGAGAATCCGCCCCCCGATGAACATCCGTGATGCGCGCCTCGTGGACGTCAGGCTATGCTCCGGCCCGCGCGTGCGCCGGCCAATGCGTGCACAGGGTCGCCGCGTCGATACCGGCCCGAATGATCGCAGTCTCCGCTCGATCAATGAGGGCTCGGGTATTCCGTGCGATTGTGCACCCTGGACGCTATCCCTGTAACCGTGTTTGCTCCTCACCCCTTCCGATCGACATGTCACCCCGGATCCAATGCAACTATTGGACAATCCTCAGACCCACGAGGCAATCGACAACATGGCAGCTCCCCGCACGAACAGACCCGGTGGACCGAACCCGACGATGGACTTCCTCGTTGACTTCATGAGGAACAACCCGAGCGCCGCGTACGCCGATGCGGCGGCCGCCGCAAAGAGCGCGCGGAAGTCGATCTATCCGATCATGTGGGGTCGCGCTCAAGTCATGCTCGGTCGCGTGAAGCAGAAGCCGCGCGGACAAGGGAAGATGGCGCTGGCGACGAGGGCAGCGGCCCGCGAGAGCGCCACGACCACCTTGTCGCAAGACTCGGCGACTACACCGCCGGTCAAGCGCGGACCGGGACGTCCGCCGAAGGCTCGAGTCGCGACGTCGTCGATGAACGAGATCTCGGTCCCCGTCGAGCCGGCGGATGTGAACCAGGTCAGTTCGCTGGTCGCGGCCCTGAACGACGGCGGCCGGGCGATGCTGCGTTACGACGGCGGCGGTTGGGAGTTCACGGTGGCGTGACCGGTCACACGCGCGTGCCGCCGCGCGATGCCTGCGATCCCTACGAGGGCCCGCGGGTCGCGACGAGGGCGGTGAGCAGGACGGCAACGAGCAACAGGATGCCCCCCCCCCCCTGCATCGCGCGACCTCGGTCTACGGTCGACGACGGTCGACGACGGGGTCTCTCGGGGATCTCGCCCGGACGACGCTCGAGCAACGAGCGCCTGGTAAGGCGGTCACCGCTCCTGCGCCATCAGCGCCTCCCGTGCCCAACCCCGCCGCGGGTCGGAGGCGTCGAGGGTCCGGTCGAAGATCTCGCTGGCCTCGACGAGAAACGGCATCGCCTCGTCGTGCCTCTCCAACTCCCGCAGCAGGCTGCCGAGCGAGAGCAGCGTCTCGCCGATCTTCGGGTCGCCGGCCGGAAGCGACGTGCGGCGCAGGGCGAGGGAGGTCCGAAAGCGCTCCACCGCCTCCTCCCACCGGCCGGCGTAACCGAGGCCGTTCGCGATCTCGTTGTAGGCCTGCAGCGTGTCCGGATGCTCGCGACCGAGACGCGCCCGGAAGGTCTCGTAGGCCTTCTCGTAGTGCGCGGCATACGCGATGTAGTCGCCCTGCTCGGCGAGGATCCGCGCGAGGGCGCAGGTGTCGTAGGCCACGACCACGCTCGCCTCGCCGTAGACGGCGCGGCCGATCGCGAGCGCCTCGTCCACCGCCGACCGTGCACCGGGGACGTCCCCCGCCGCGAGGCGAGCACTCGAGAGCTTGGTCAGCGCGGCCGCCAGGCGGGGATGGCCGTCCCCGAGGCCGGCGCGCGTGATCCGACAGGACTCCTCCAACTGAGCCAGACCCTCGTCGACGCTCCCCCGCCGGACGAGCGCCTCGCCGAGGGTGTTCAGGTGCGGCGCGAGGGGCGAGCTCGCGCCGTACTCGACGCGCGCGACCGCGACGGCCCGACGCGCCAGGTCCTCGGCCTCCTCGCCCCGTCCGAGCGCGAGCAGCACCTCGGCGTGCCGCGTGCGCGCGTCCATCACCCAAGGGTGCGAATCCGCGAGCCGCTCCTCGAGCGCCGTTCGCGCCCGCCGCAGGCGCGCCTCGCCGCTTGCGTGCTCGCCGGCGGTGGCGAGGGCGAAGCCGAGCAGCACGCCGGTCCGAATCGCGGTGAGGCTGTCCGCGCCCCGCCGGCGCTCCTGGACCTCGAGCGCGTGCCGCAGGTCGGCCACCGCGTCCGCCGGCCGCTGCTGTTCCAGGCGGAGGCTGGCCTGCACCACCCGGACCGCGGCGGCGTGAAGACCGTCGGCCGGACCACGCCGGGTGCAAAGACCGAGCGTCTCGCTCAACATCGGGCCGGCGACATCCGGCCGGCCGAGCGCGATCAGCACGTTGGCCCGATCGGTCAGAACCTCGATCAAGTCGTCGGCCGCGTCGTCGGTTTGGCGCCGCAGCACGACCTCCGCTCGGGCGAACTCCGCCTCGGCGCGCGCGAGGTCGCCCCGCAGGCCGATCACTTTCGCAAGTCGCCGGCGGCACCTCGCCACGTCCGGGGCATCGTCGCCGAGCACCGCGCGTCGGATCTCCAGCGCCCGCTCGAAGTGGGACGCGGCCGGTGTGTAGCGGCCCAGGGTCAGGAACACGTCGCCGCAAGCCACGTGCATGGTCGCGCGGGCGAGGGGTCGATCTCTCGCCGTCTCGTCGATCCGCGTCGCGGCGGCCTCGAACGCCGCGGTCGGTCCCTCCGCCTCCGGACCAAAGGAGGGCAGCACCACGTCGAAGAGCAAGCCGAGGATCGCTCGGGACTCCTCGTGGTGCTCCTCGGCACGGCGCCGCTCGGCCTCCACCGCGTCGCGTTCTCGGGCGAGCGTCCGCGCCTGCCACGACGTGTGGGCGCCGAAGACGGCGAGCAGCACGACCGCGCCGGCGGCCAGGCCGATTGCGAGCCGGTGCTGCCGCGCGAGCACGCGCAGGCGGTAGGGCAGGGTCGGCGGGTGCGCAAGCACACCTTCACCCTGACGCCAGCGCCTCAGGTCCTCCATCAGTGCATCGACCGAGGAGTAGCGGCGCTCCGGGTCGGTCGCGATCGCGGTGAGCAGCACCGCTTCCAGTTCGCTTCCGAGCGCCTGCCACGGCCGGCGGAGCTCCGCGTCCTCCACGTCCCGCGTTCCAGCGCCGTCCGGTCGTGGAACGGGCGGCGGCAGCTCCCCGGTCAGCGCCTCGACGAGCAGGACCCCGAGCGCGTAGACGTCGGCCCGCGCGTCGTAGGAACTGGAGTCGCGCTGCACCTCGGGCGCCGCGTAGCGAGGCGTGCCGAGGAACTGCGCGCTGCGCGTCAGCCGGTCGTCCCCGTGGGTGCGCTTGGCCAGTCCGAAGTCGAGGATGCGCGGCCGGCCGTCCCGGCCGACCAGGATGTTCGACGGCTTGAGGTCACGATGGAGGATGCCGCGCTGATGCGCGTGGCGCACGCCGGCGCAAAGCTCCAGGAAGAGGTCCACGACCGTGGAGGTCGAGTCCTGGTCGCGCGCCCACTCGTCGAGCGGCACGCCGTCCACCCACTCCATGGCGAGCAGCGGCTGGCCGTCGACCAGCTCGAAGCCGAAGACGGTGATCACGCTTTGGTGGTCGAGCGCCGCGGCGACCTCGACCTCACGGCGAAAGCGTTCATTGGCGGAGGCGCCGGCCAGGCTGCCCGCGAGCAAGCGCTTCAGCGCGATGATCCGCTGCGTGCCCGCCTGCCGCGCGCGGTACACCACGCCTTGGCCGCCGCGGCCGACTTCTTCCAGCAGCTCGTACTCCCCGATGCGGCCGAGCCCGAGCGGGTGCTCCGCCTCGCGCAGGAGATCGATCCATTGGTGTCTCGCGTCGCGGAAGCCGAAGGCCTCGAGGAGGTCGCGCTCGACGGCGTCCGGCGGCTCGCGGTCAGGTACGACCAACGGGGGAGTCCTCCTCGCGGATCTGCATCAGGACACGTTCCTCGAGACGACGCGACACGCGCTGCCGGATCTTGTAGACCCCCTCCACCGACAGGCGGAGCCGCGCGGCCGCGCGCTCGGCGTCCTCCCCGGCGAGCAATGCATCGATCACGGCGACGTGGAGCGGATCGTGACGCTCGCGCAGCCAGCGCATGGCGCGACGTAGATGGTGCATACGCCACTCGCGCTCCCAGCGGCGCTCCAGATCGCTGCTCCGATCACCGACCGAGTCGGCGCGCAGATCGACGGCCCACGGCGGGGGGCGACGGAAGAAGCGGGCCACCTCGTTGCGAACCGCGCGACCCACGTAGTCGCGAAAGCGGCCGCGTCGCGGGTCGTAGGCGAAGCCCTCGATGGAGCGTGACAGGGACATCATCACCATCTGATGCACGTCCTCGGCGTCCGCCTGCTGCAGGCCGCAACCGCGGGCGCAGCGAACGATGAGCTCACGGTAGCTCGCGTCGAACTCACACCAGGCCGAGTCGTCCTCGGTATCGCGGAGCCGCTCGAGCAGGGAGATCCGAGTGCTGATCATCGCGCCGGGCCGAGCCCGTCTCCTCCATCGCGTTCGGGACGATGAAGAGAACGGCTCGGACCCGGACGAGGGGCCGACGATTCGCCGAACGGTCGCCGCGGCGCCAGCCGATCAGCCGCCCCCGACGATCGTCACCAACGACGGACTGGTCAGGATCCCGAAGCCGCCCGCACCCGCCACCACGCCTTGGTCCACGAGGTCGAGTCCCTCGCAGCCGGTCGGCAGACCGTTCGAGGGGATCACGAACGTGAAGCTGCGCGTGCCCTGCGCGTCGAGCACGCCCAGGGGAATGAACAGCGCGGCGCCCGCGCCGCTGAGGAAGCCGAGCGGGGTGTAGACGCCGAGAACGCCGGGGAAGATCAGGAGGGCCGCGAACTCGCCGGGCTCGCCGTCGACGGTGAGCGTCCCCGGCTGGCCCTGGTACGCGGGGGACGTCATGTTGAGGCTCCGCGCGCTGTCGCTCAACGGCAGGAAGGTGCCGGCGCCGACGACGACGTCCACGCCGTCGACGGGGCTCATGGCGCAGCCGGCCGGGTTCGACCCGGCGAGGCCGCCCGTGATCGCCGAGTCGCGGACGCGCACGACGCCGCCGTTGAGGACGAGCCCGTCGCCGGCGTCGCCGCCGGTGTGCGCGCAACCCGTCGTCCCGGCGACTCCGGCGCCCCCCGCACCCCCGGCGACGCTGCAGCCGGAAAGGTAGAGATCGCCGCCGCTGACCTGGACCCCCGGTCCACCGGTGCCCGCGAACAGTCTCTGGGTCAGGAGCGCGACGGCGTCCGTGCCGCCGCCGCCCAGCACCGAGCTGTCGTATGCGCCCACCTTGGAGCCGGCGCAACGCAGGCCCGCGAAGCCCGGCGCGCCGGTCGAGAGGCCGTCGCCGATCCCGGCGCCGCCGATCAGGGTGCAGCGAACGATCGTCACCGCGGCGCAGTTCGTCGCGTCCACCGCCTCGGTGAGGACCCCGAACGCCGGGACGTTCTGATCGACGAGGCAGTCCTCGATCAGAACCGGGCCGAGGTTGTCGTCGAGGGCGACGAGGACGCCCGCACCGACGAGGATCGGCGCCAGGATGTCGAAGCCTCGTACCACGACGCGCTGCGACGCCGTGAGGTTGGCGACCCTCAAACCCCGGATGCGCGGCCCGTTCCCGATCACGTCGCGTTCTCCGAGGAGCGTGATCGACCGCTGCGAAAGGTCGACGGCCGCACTCTCCGCGATCGATGTCGCCACCACGACGACGTCGCCGTCGGCCGCGGCGGCGAGGGCGGCTCCGATCGTGGCGAAGGTGCCCGGGGCACCTCCGGACTCGACCCGATGCACCTGACCCGCCGCCGCGGCCTCTCCGCCGAGGACGACGCCCAGGAGCAGGAACGACGTGGCGACGGCGCGACCGTCGCGAACGAGCCGCGACGTGGTTTCAAAGGCCCGCATGGGCACCTCCTCTCGATGTGAGGGCCGAAGTAGGTGACTCGCGCACCGCACTGGACAAGTTTTTCAGAATCTCTGCGGCACGTTCGGCCGTGCCGGGATCCACGACCTCGTCGAGATCGACGTCGCCGGTCCACGGGCGACGTCGGGGTTTCCCGGCGGACCTGCGCGCCGCCGGCCACGCGGCGGGGTTGACGTTTCCGAACTTGTCTTGATACGACGGGACGCCCCCACGGCCCCGGAGTCCGAACGATGCGACACCTCGCCCCCGCCGCGGCATCCCTTCTCGTGGCCCTCCCCCTCGCCTTCGCGGGAACGGACGCCCACCCGCGCGATCCGCTCTGCGTCGACCTGCCCGACGGTTGGAGCCGCCAGTGGAAGACCGCGGCCCATTCGCGGACGTGGCGCTTCTCGCCATCCGCCATCGACGACGCGACGTTCGCCACCACCGTGTTCGACGTGGACGTCCTGCTCACCGTCCAGCTCGATCAGCCGAAGCGCGAACTCGCTGACTTGGCGCCGCGCGACCTTGCCGAGCGGATCTTCGCGACGAAGGTCGACCAGTACGGCGCGGCAGGGATCCCGATCGGCCACGGGGAGGTCGCCGCCGCGACTGTCGCGGGCGTCGCTGGGTTCCAGACCCTGTTCGACAAGCGAGACGGCGACGTGGAACGAACGTTCGTCGCGCCGGCGAGTCCGTTCATCGTGCTCGTCACGCTTTCATACAACGAGGACCGAGACGGCGCCCATCTGCCCGCAGCCGAGTCGCTCTGGCGTTCGCTCGACCTCGACCGGGGCGGCACCCTCGCCGAGACACGGACCTTCAGCGACTCCTCCGGCTCGTTCGGGCTGCCACTGCCGTCGGACTGGGTGTCGCGCGTGATCGATGAGGGGTCGTACCACCGGTTCCTCGCAACCCCCGAGCCGACGACCGGCGACTCTTTCGTCGTGGGGTTCGAGCTGATGATCTGGGCGGACTACTCCAAGCACGCACCGCGCGAGCTCTCCGGCAGCGACGAGAAGGTCCGCGACGGCTGGGTGGCGACCGCCCTCTACGTCGTCGACGAAGGAACGCGCGCCGTCCCCATGACGCCCGTGCCCATGGTCAAGAACGGAATCGAAGGCTATCGCGTCGAGGTCTCGCGCGTTCCTTCGTCCGGGGGAGCGCGGCATCGACTTCACTTCATCGGCGCACTCGACGACGTCCTGATCGACGCGACGTTCTCCGCGCCCGAGATCGAGTGGCCGCGCTACGCCACGACCTTCGAACGCGCCCTCGACCGACTCGAGCTCCACGTCGGACGCGGCGCCGTCTCGCCGATTCTTCCGAACGAGCATACCGGCCGTTACGGCGACGCGCTGCTCCTCGCCGACGTGATCGACGACGCCCTCTCCGAGGGATGGATCCTGGTCCGAGCTCCGGCCCCGGGGTCCAGCGCCGGGTGGCAATCCGATGACGAACGGCGTCGGATCCTGTTGAAGGTGGAAGGTGCCGCCAGCGCGAAGGGGTTCGCGGACGATTGGCGCAAGCAGCTCCCCGGCGGAACGGACGCCGACGAACTGTTTCGGCGCAACGGCCGCGGGGCCGAGGAGGTGGGATTCGCCATCCACCTCCCGAACGGACGCGAGGTGTTCATGCATATGGCGGCACTCGACGCCGGGGACGGTCGGATCTTCTGGCTCAACGCGACCCTCGACTCGACCGACGACGAGGCCCGGAGGGAGTTCGACGAGATCGTCGCGACCGCGGCGAAGCGCGCGCCCACGCTCGCGCGGGACGATCGCGGAGTGGTGCGGTTCACGCTCCCCGCGAAGCTCGAGGCGCATTTCACTCCGCCGAAGGACTGGAACGAGGGTCGCTCGCGTTGCCGGTCGGTGGTCAGCTTCGACGGAGACGGCAGCTCGGTCGAGCTCCGCGTCCAGCCGATCGAGAGTCACGCCTCGTACGTCTGGGACGGAGTCGAACGCGAGGATCGCATGAACGTTCTCGGGTTCGGCGAGCCCGCCACCCTCGCCGAACGCCGCTTGCCGGGCGGCGAGAGTGGCGAGAACCGCGAGCTGACCTCGCTGCGCACGACCGCGGCCGGTGAGCGCGTCTGGACCCGCGCCCAAACCCTCCACCGCGCCGGCCACGCGGCCACGCTGACGGTCACCATTCCGCTCGCGGAGAAGGAGAAGCCGATCGCGGCCGAGCGCCGCGCGCGCCCCATCTTCACGTCGTTCAAGGTCGGAGCGGCGAAGGTCCGTTGAACCCGGGAGGGCCACGCGATCCTGCCGCACCGCGCCTGCCGCTCGGCGCAAGAGCTCGAGGAAGCGCGGATCCGCTTCGTCCCACTCGAGGCACGCGAACGTCCGGCAAAGGCCCTTCACCCCCGATCCGGGAAGGAAGGGGCGGCTGTTCCAGACGGAGGCTGGCCTGCACCACCCGGACCGCGGCGGCGAGAAAACCGTGGTGAGGACCCCGAACGCCGGGCAGCTCTGATCGACGAGGCAGTCCGAACGTCAGTGGTGCTCGGCCACGCTCTCAGGCTCTGCCGCTACAGCTCGCGGACGTCGAGCTCGACGCGGATCGCGTGCTCGAGCTCCTCGGGGAGGAACCCGAACGGCCCCATGCTGCCCTGGAAGGCGACGCGGCCGTCACGCCCGATGAGGTAGAGCCGGTCCGGCCAGGCGTGGTATGCGATGTTGACGGCGTCGTCGACGTCATCCACCAGCGCGGGGATCGGCGCGAGGTCGAGGGCACCGACGCACGTCGCAGCCACCTCACGACGCTCCGACAGCGAGACCGGATCCTCCACGATCGGCGCGCCGTTGCCGCCCAACGCCCACTCGCTGTCGAGCGCGTGCGCCTCGCGGATGTAGACCACGAAGAACTGCACCCGGTGTCCGTAGCGCGTGAAGACCTCCTTCAGCCGACCGGCCGATCGTCGGAACGGCGGTCACGTAAAGCTGCCGAAGATCAGCGCGACCGGCCGGTCCCCGGCGAAGGACGACAGCGTGACGGTCCTCGTGCCGTCCGGCGTCGCGAGCGTGAAGTCCGGCGCAATCCGACCCGCGGCCGCGCGGGCGTTCAGCTCGTCCTCGCGGGGGCGCGGCCGCCGGCCGACCTTGCCGAGGTCCGGGACCTCGGCGCCGGCGAGCCGCCCGTCGCCGTCCTCGTCGTTACGGGCGAACAGCGCGACGAGTCCGGGCAGCTCGAGCGCCTCGACGCCCTCGACGCCGGCGCCCCACGCCAACACGCCGAAGCGGTCGGTCCCCATCATGCGGAAGGGCGAGACGCCGCGTTGCTCCATCGCGGCGTCCAGCTCGAGGCGCGTGAGCCGCCGGTCCCGGTCGTCGTCGAACGCCGTGAAGCGCCGATACAGTTCGTCCACGGCGAGGCCCGCGGCGGGGTCAGCGGCGAACCCGCGTACGAGGAAGGCCGGCGCCAGCGCGGCCAAGGCCTCCTCGCGCGCTCCGGGCTCCGGTCGCGTCGCATGGGCCTCGCGCGCCTCGAAGTCCGCGGCGGTGATCGCGCCGTCCCCGTCCTCGTCCAACCGGAGGAAGGCGACGTCTCCGCGGCCGTGCTCCACGGGGACGATCCGGCCGTCGCGGTCCCGGTCGTACTTCGCCAAGAGGTACTTCCAGACGGACTCGGGCGGCTCCTGCGCTTGCGCCGGCGCGGCGAGAGTCGAGAACAGACAGGCCGCGACGGCGGCGCACCGAGCTCGAGCGGCGGGCATGATTCTCTCCAGGAGGGCGCGATGCCCCATTCCACCGACCGCGGCTGCGTTTGTCACCGGAGTGTCCACTGGAGTGGCCGGTTCATCGCGCCGGCTCCAGGCGGATCTCCCGGATCATTCGTCCCTCGCCGGGGAACACTTCGAAACGCTCGATCTCGACGGGCTCGTAGCCGAACGCGCTCGCGTCGACCCCGAGGCTCACCACGCCGATCGGTAGCTCGAGTACCGGATCGCGAGCCCCGTACGCCGCGTCGAACTCGAACTCGTCTTCGAGAGAGTCCGGTCCTGATGGATCACGCCAGGAGTATCGGAGGTCCGCGCCGGAGACACGATATCCCGTCGTGTGATCGATGAGGCGGAGGGCCACTCTGCGAAGCTCCGGCATGACGAACAGGACGCTCTCGTCACCCGGCCGCACCGACTGCGTGATCCGCGTGCTCGTGCCGACCCAGCCGTCAAGTTGGACATCCTCCCCGAACGGCGAACGCACCTCGAAGCGGAAACGTCCGTCGGCTCCCGTCCGGACGCGGTGCCTGGTCCCGACCGGTTCCCATGCGTCGACCCAAACGCCCGCGACTGGACGGCCGTCCGGGCGCCGAACCCGGCCGGCCACCACAGCATCGCGGCCGCGGTCGATCGCGAACGCGTGCGACACGACGGTGTCGGCGCGCACGACGACCTCGGTTTCGTCGAGGACGCGCCGCTCCGGCACGAACTCCTCGATCTCGTTGAACAAACGGCGGTGCTGCACCAGGAGGAGTCGCGCGCGACCGACCGGTACGTCCTCGAACTCGACGACGTCGCCGTCGGCCACGCACTCCTCTCGGATCGGCTCACCCTCGGCGTGCAGCTCGATGCACCACCGTGTGGAGGCAGGCGCGACCGTGACGGTCACCGCGCCCAGCGCGCGAGGCTCGAGCGTCACGTTCGACAGGAGCGCGCCAGGTCGATCGAGAAGGACCGGGGGACTTGCGAAGCGCCGATCGTCCGCCTCGCGGCAGCCGGTGATTCGGATCGGATCCGCGGACGGATTCAGCCCGTGGAGGACGAACCGCCCGTCGTCTCCTGTCATTGGCCGAGGCCACGGTACGGCGGGGTAGCACGTCAGCTTCACCGCGGCGGCGCCCGCGAATCGGGACACGATCGGATCCGTGGGTCCCTGGCGCGTCGTCGGCTCGAAATCGACCCGCACGCCGGAGACGGGGCGGCCAACCGCATCCAGCACGACGCCCTCGACCCCGCACGCACGGAAGAGCGGCACCACCACCTGGCTGCGCGCATCGAGGTCCAGGTGCCGGCACCAGACGATCGTGTTGGCGAACCCGTCGCGGCTGAAGAAGAGACGGCCGTCCCTTTCCTTGCCGGACAGATCGAAGCGGCCC
This sequence comes from uncultured Phycisphaeraceae bacterium, assembly GCA_964649825.1. Lineage (GTDB taxonomy): Bacteria > Planctomycetota > B15-G4 > B15-G4 > JADJEK01 > CAZYQW01. The sequence continues at coordinate 20,972 of CAZYQW010000114.1, forward strand.
TCCGCATCCGTCTCGGTTCCTTCCGATACGATCCGGACGCCGGAGATCGGAAGACCCGTCTCGACGTCCACGACGCGACCCGCGTATGTCGCCCCGCGCGCGACGACCAGCTCATACTCCGTGCCGAGGAACTCGTCCAGCCGCACGCTGTCGTTCGCGAATGAGAAACCCTCGCGGTACAGCATCACTGAGAGATCGGCCACCGGCACGCGCGGCAGCGTGAAACGGCCATCGGCGTTGGTCTCGACGGCCAGAGGCCATCCGTCGTCAAAATCCTCCCACGTCCACGAGTGAACGACCAGCCGCGCGCCGACGATTGGAGCTCCCGACTCGTATTCGACGACGCGGCCCCGAAACGTGGTCGCCTCCGGGAGCGCGATCACCGGGATCTCGTCGGAGTCGTCGCCCCAGCCGCAGTACGAAATCGTCGGGGCGAAGTCCGGATGATCGGCCAGCGCCGAGTCGCAGACGTCGCCGCCCTCGTCGAACCGCACCCTCCCGTCGACATCGGTGACCGCGGTCCATTCGGTCCGGAAGCAGCGGGAGTCAACGTCCTCGCGCAGCAGCGTGACGACCACGCCCGAAACCGGCCCACCGTCGGGGTCGACCACGTCGACGAACCAGGCCGGTCGCTCGGTGTCGCGGAACCCGGAGAACTCCTCGCGACGCACGGCCGCTCGCATCGTCTCAGCATCTCCGTGCGGCGCATCCATCGTCGCGCGGCCGCGACGGCCGCCCGGCTCACCTATCGCGCTCGTTCTCGCCGGCCCACCCGTCCAGACGATGACCGCCGCGAGCAGCAGCACGCTTGCGAGTGCGGCGAAAACGAATCGACGGGCCGGCATACGCCCGAATCTAACTCGGCTTCCGCCGATTGCGAAGACCAGCTCTCGTTTGCCAATGACTTGGGACGGAGCATGGTGAAGAGGTGGCACTCCGTTTCGATGCTCGGGAGGGTCGTGCCGACACTGCGCACGCTGCTGCTGCGGCGGCAGACGTGCACCGCGCACACCTCGACCCGCAACGAGCTGGCCGGCGAGTTCCTCGCGTGTCGGCGCGACGATCCCGCGCTCGAGCGCCGGATCGCCGAGTCCTGGCGCAACTCCGTCGCGGTCCTCGACGACCTCGCCCACGGGCCGGCATCCTCGACCCGCTCGACGGCAGCCGGCCGCGGTGAGGAAGTCGCACTTCCCGGCCGAGCTCGAGAGCGCGATCGTCGGGAAGCCGATCGTCGAACCGGCCGACGCGCTCGCGGTGATGTCGATCGCGCAGCGTCGAGCCGCGTAGCGGCCAGCTCGCCGCCCCGCCCGCGTTCGCGCGGGGCGGCGTTCGTTCCGTGTCCTTTGGCGATGGGGTCGGTGACGACGATCGATCGATCGAGCCACGGGATGAGGACGAGCCGCTCGATCTTCACCTCGAACTCCTGCATCGGCGCGGCGGCCGTGATGACGCAGTGTCCGGTCCCGGTGATGAGCGGCGCCGGCGGCCACACGACCTTCGAACCGAACCCAGCGCCTTGACCTTCAGCGGAGTCATGCAAGAGCAGCCCCGAGACGACGAGGAAGAGCACGACGTCGCCGAGAACGACCTGCCTGATTCTGGTCATCATTCGTTTCCGACCAAGAGTGAGCAGCCGCCTCCCATCGGAAGGGAGATCTGTTGGGTGCCGACGAAGAGGAATGCCGAGCTGCCGGCAAGACACTGGCTCAGGCTGAGCGACAACGTCCCCCCATAGTCGCGCAGCCCTGGGCGGCGAGCGCCGGGACCCCGCCGGCGCAGGCGCAGCCGCTGCCGTACTTCGAGATCGACCCGCATGGATTCGCCGGAACCTGGGTGACGACGACGCTCCGCGACGCCACGCGATCCAGCGGTTCGGCCGGAGTCGGCGGCGAGCCTCCCGAATCGATCGGATCGCCGGCCGTCGCGCTGCCGATCTCCGAGGTTCCTCCTCGGCGGGCTTCGTGAAAGCCGGGGGCGGTGGTCGCGAGGATTCCCCTGGTAGCGCCGTCAGTCATCACCGTGCCGAGCACGGCGCGCACCGGAAGCACGCCCACCTTGCGATCCTCGGAGTAACGCTTGCACTCGATCAGTTATCGATCGCTTGTGGGCAGCGGGAAGGCCGGACCACGGGTGAGCGACTCCGGATCGACACGACGGCGTTCGAGACCAACATCCACTATCCGACGGACTCGTCGCTGCTGTGGGATACCTACCGCGTCATGACCCGAGAGATCGAGCGCCTGCGAAAGTGCGCTCCGAGTGTCGTGGGGAACCGACGTCTGCAGACGAAGCAGGTCAAGCGCCTTGCGCTTCGAATCTCGCGCGCGGCGAACCGGAAAGTTCGCGACCCGCAGAAGATGAAATCGCTCTACAAGAGCCTTCTCAAGCATGCAGAGGCAGTTCTGGGATGGGCCGATGAACTCGCCACACGACTGATCGGGAAGGGTACAGGCGCGGCGGTTCGAGGCTTCGAGCACATCGCCACGACGCTCGAGACCTACCGCGGCCTCGGCCTCCGCGTGGTGGATCAAGCGCGACGTCGTGTGCTGCAAGGAGAGTCCGTACCCAACGACGAGAAGCTCTTCAGCCTCTTCGAAGAGCACACCGAACTCCTGAAGCGCGGGAAGGCGGGGAAGGAAATCGAGTTCGGCCACATGATCTCGATCGAGCAGGTGGACGGGAAGTTCATCACCGGGTACGACGTGTTCCGCAAACGCCCCGAGGATTCGAGCTTGGTCATTCCCGCACTCGACCGTCACCGAGCTCTGTTCGGTCACGACCCCGATCTCCTGGCTGCCGACAAGCCGTACTACGGGGACGCATCGAGCCTCGAAGCCGTACGCGAACGCATCGGCGTGGTCTCGATCGCAAAGACGGGCGGCCGGACCGACGAGGAGACGGCCCGCGAACGCAGCCTCGCGTTCAAGCTCGGTCAGCAGTTTCGAGCCGGTGTCGAAGGCACGATCTCGTTTCTCAAGCGCGCCCTTGGGATGTGGAGGTGCCTCAACAAGGGATGGGACACTATCGCGCGACCGTCGGCGCGACCGTCTTCACGCACAACCTCTTGGTTCTGGCGCGGGACTACGGTTGAACGCTGCTCGCACATGGCGTTGCGGAATCCTGTCGAGCCGGCAAACCCCGCTCGCTCCGGGACCGGTCCGCCTCCAGCAACCGCCAACGACGAAATCGTGTACGAATCCGCCAATACGCGCTCTCCACAGCGACTTCTGATCCCGGTCGACGCATCGCGCGGGCTCGCCGTCGACTCGAAAACGCCATCGCGCAACAGAAACTAGCTAGATAGACTGGCGTCTTCTCGGCCCCGTCGTGGACCGTCATGCGCACGCGCTTCACGAACCTATGGACCTGGATTGTGATCGTCACGGCGGTCGCATACGTGGTGCGGGGGCTTCACCTCGACAGCCAGATTCTCGGCGGCGACGAGATCCACTTGCTCTGGGTGATCACGCGTCGTTCGCTGCTGGAGATCCCCGCGACGGTGCTGGAGTCGGACTACTCGGTGCCACTTGCGCTCCTGTTCCGTGGCGTCTCGGAGTTCGTTCCCCTGAACGAGTGCATGCTGAGGGCGCCCGTGCTCGCCGCCGGAACGGTTGCCCCGGCGCTCCTTTCATTGTGCGCACGACGGTTCGCGCCCGCCGGCGCCGCGCTCCTGCTGGGCTGGATTGTCGCGGTTCACCCGCTGTTCGTGTTCTACGGGCGGTTCACTCGACCCTACGGACCGTCGATGCTCCTGGTGATCGGCGTGCTCTTTCTCCTCGACCTCTGGCACGACCGCCGGCGCGCGTGGCTGCTCGTCGCGGCGGCGGCGTTCGCGGCGCTGGCGAGCTGGTTCACCCTGGTGGCGTTGACCTCCGTCACCCTGGTCTTCCTCGGCGCGCTCCTGCGTGAGGCGGTGACTCCTAGCCGAGGCGTCACGCGCCGTCGCGCCGTTCTTCCGATCGCGGCCGCAGGGGTCGGCACGCTCGGCGCTATCGCGATGCTGTACGCGCCCGGTCTTGGCCAAATCATCGAGCTGCACGTGGAAACCAAGGTCGGGGCCGCGGTGGTAATCGACGCCAATGTTCTTTGGAGGAATGCCGCGGTTCTCGCCGGCGTGCCGTCGCGCGCGGGCGCGGCCGCGGTCTTCGCCCTGGCGGTGATCGGGGCGATCATGTTCCTGCTGCGCTGGCACGCTCGCGCCATCCCGTTGTTGGTCGCGGCCTTCGGCCAGCCGCTGGTGATCCTCCTCTTGAGGCCGACGCTGCTGGACTTCGGGTTCGTTCTCGCCAGATATAACTTCTTCGTCCTGCCGCTCTGGATCTTGTTTGCGGCGCATGTGGTCCACGCAACTCTGTCCGCCTTGTTCCGTTCGCGCGTCGACTGGGACGGACCGACGCCTCTCGGAATCATCGGCGCGGCGGTCGCGGCGCTTTGGCTCCTCTTGGGGCCATATGGATCGATCTACACCGCCGACAACGCCCTTGCCCACCACAACTTCTTCCAGACGTTCAGCCACTTGACCGACCCCGGTTGGCAAGCCGCGCGCGTCCGTTCGGCCCTGGCTCCCGTGCCGCCTTGCTACCTCGGTGACCATCTCGATGGCGCGACCGTCGTCTACGAATGGCCGCCGCCGTATGGATTCAACACCACAGGACACCACTTCTACCAGGCGGCACACCACAGACCCATGAGGTTCGCGGCGTTCGGCGATCCTCCATGGTCCGATCCGCGGCTCGCCCTCGCCAACATCCGAAGCATCCCCGGCCGCGGTCCACTCGGTCTCGAGCGCGGCGCGGTCGTCGTCCTTGACAAGAAATTCAGCAAGAGACAGGCGTACCTGAGGACCGCAAGCCGACTCAGTGTCGTGTGCGGCCCACCCATCTTCAACGACACGCAAGCGACGGTGTTCCAGGTCCGTTGACCTGGCGCGGCGCGTCGGCGACGGCGCCTCACGTCCCATGAAGCGCGGGGCCGCGGCGACTCCGACCGCGGCTATGATCTCGGTGCGAACACGTCCATGTTGCACGAGTCCAGCTCCAGGTGATGGAGGCCTCATGAAAACGACAAGAGACTGCTTCTCGGTCCTTGCCTCCTTGGCGCTGGCGTCGGTCGCGGGTGCGCAGTCGTTGAGCCCGCACGATGCCGTGGTCGTGACCGAGGACGGCCGGGATGGCGTCCACGGACCGACCCTCGTGAGAGTACTCGGGGACGAACGCCTTGTCATTCCGCGCGAAGTGAGACGTTGCTTTGGCCTCTCGGCGCGCTCGGCTGGAACGTCGAGGACCTCGACGAGGTGCAGCGTGAGCACCACAAGGTTCATCTTCCAGTTGCCGGCGACGAACGGAGTACGCATGGTTCTGCGACGAGGTCGAAACCCGGCGCATTACCGGGCGTGCCCGCGCTCGTCAATGCCCGTGCCTGGGGGTATCCCGGGAGCACCGGCAGGCGCCCCGGGGGTCTCCCGACCGCGCGTCAGCCCCGTTCGAACAGGAGGGATCCGCCGGCGTTCTCGTCGTCCGTCCCGAAGACGATACCTCCCTTCGGGCCGGGGACCAGCGTGATCGCCTCCACCTTCCGGCCGGCGAATCGCCGCAGGCTGATCGGCGTGGCGTTCTTCCTGAAGACGATGCTCCCGTCGGCGTCCTCGGAGAACGCGCCGGCGACATAGAGGGCCGAACCGAACGGCCCGTCGTCGCTTGAGTCCGAGCTCGCGGTGACGAGCAGGACGCCGGCCGCGTCGAGGAAGAGGTCGGAGACGTGGCGGACGGAGCTCGCCGTCGGCCAGGGGACCCGGAACTCGACGCTCCGGACGTCGTGGACCGCGTACTTGCCGACGTCGAACGTCCCCCAGAAGATCTTCGCGGACGTGGAGTCATCGCCCCTGTACGCCCAGACGAGGACACTCCTGCCGCCTACGGTCCCGAGACCGATCCCTTCGTAGTCCTTCGCGTCCGTGCTCCCGGGCAGCATGAACTCGCCCCGCACCTCGATCCACTCGCCGCCCGGCCATGGAGCCGGTCCGATCTCGATGTGATAGACGTGTCCTTCCGCGCTCGACATCGCGAGGAAGGAATCGGTACCGGGAACCTCGCACAGACCTTCGAGGTCGAACGGGGTCGTCTGAAAGCCGTTCCAGTCGAGCGGCTCGTACTTCAGGTTCCCCGACTTCGTGGTCACGCGCGCCGTGTACACCTTCCGTCCCTTGTTGTCGTGGACGACGAGGAACGACGGACCGTCCGGATCGCCCGAGCCGGACAAGAGCGCGATCCCGCTGACGCCGAGGAGCTTGTCGGCGTTCAGCTTCGCCCACCCGCCATGTGCATCGGTGCTCACGATCACGTGCGTCGCGAACGCCAGCATCGCAGTCGCTGCTCCGAGACGGACGCGACTTCGCGCTTTCCATCGATCGATCATCGGGATTCTCCTCGGCACGGGATTTCCTTCGCATCCGGTTGCACGTCGTGGGAGGTGAACGCCCGCCAAGAGACCGTGGAACGGCGGATCTTCTCGAGCCGAGACGTCCTCGGGTCGAACCCGGCGTCAGGGAGCGCCTCGTCGGCGCGGTGGGTGGTCGCGGATCGCGTGGCGTTCCTACGGGAGCACGACGTGAGCTTCGTGTCGACCACGCAGGCGTTCGACACGTCGACCCGGCCGGCAAGCTCATGGTCAAGCCCGGCAAGGCGCCGACCCGCGTGACGCGCTCGCCGCGGTGCGCGCCGAAGGCCAGCGGGCCTGGATCGACACGGACTAGGCGGCGGCCAGCAACGGGAAGCGGCTGGCGAGCTCGGAACGAGGAGTTTGCTTCGCAACGCCGACACTAGCCGGCACGATACGTCGCCAACAGCGCAGTGAGCTCTTTCATGTCGACCGGCTTCACGAGGTGATGGTCGAAGCCGGCCTCGTGCGACTGCTGGACCACCTCCGCGCCACCGTAGCCGCTGACCGCGATCAATAGCGCCGTCTCTGTCTCAGCCATGCCGCGCAAGCGCCGCGCTACCTCGTAGCCGTCCAGGCCGGGCAAGCCGATGTCGAGCAGCACGATCTCGGGCGCGAAGGTTCGCGCGATCGCGAGCGCCGCCGGTCCGTCCGAAGCGGTCTCGACGGTGTGCTTGTCGAGGCGCAGCAGTATGGCCATGGCGGCCAGGGTGTCTACATTGTCGTCGACCACGAGCATGCGCCGTGAGACGGCTTCGCCATCCTGCGCCTCGGGCTCGGGCTCGGCCATCGTCCGGCTCGCCTCCGGTATCGATGCCAGCGGCAGGCGAACCGTGAACGTGCTGCCGCGGTTCACGCCTGCACTTTTTGCTTCGATGGTGCCGCCGTGCAGCTCGACCAGCCGACGCACCAGCGTAAGGCCGAGCCCGAGACCACCCTGCGACCGGTCTGCCGAGCGCTGCCCCTGCACGAACAGCTCGAAAATCTGCGGCAGCAGCTCGGGCGCGATGCCGATTCCGTTGTCGGCGACCTCGAGCACGGCCTCCTCGCCGCTGCATGCGAGCGAGAGGTCGATGCGCCCGCCGGGCTCCGTGAACTTGATGCTGTTGCCGAGCAGATTCGCCGCCACCTGCTCGAGGCGCGTCGCGTCGCCCTCGACCACGACCGGCTGCGAGGGTAGCGCGAGCGTAAGCGTGTGACGGTACGCATTCACCAGCGTGCGCATCTCCTCCACGGCCTCGTTCACCGCCGGCACGAGGTCCACGGGGCGCGTGTGCAGCGTGATGATGCCGCGCGTAATGCGGGAGATATCGAGCAGATCGTCGATCAGCCGGGTTTCCTTGCGCAGTTGTCGATCGAGCATGGCCTGCGCCTGCTGCTCGAGATCCGCGCCGGCATCGCCGCGCTGCCATATCTCCCAGGCGCTGCGGATGGCGGCGAGCGGGTTGCGCAGCTCGTGCGCAAGCATGGCGAGAAACTCGTGCGCGCGCTGCGTGCTGATCTCGAGCGTCCTGAGGGCCGCTTTGTATTCGGTCACGTCCTCGATGACGAGCAGAATCAACGCATGGTTCGACCAGGAAAGCCCGCGTGCACTCAACCGCATGGTCTTTTCGCCGAGGTTCGGAAACACACGTTTCATTTCGAAGTCTTCGAGGTCGCCCGTATCCGAAAGGGTCCTCTGAAGCCGCCGGCACAGCTCGGGGTCGTCCCACTGTTGCTCGCCGAGGGCATAGAGATGCCCTCCCTCGGTGACCTCCCGATTCGTATCGAACATGGCGTAGAACCCACGGTTGGCGCGAATGACGCGCAGGTCGGCGTCGAGCACGAGCAGTGGTGCACGCAGGGTCTCGACGATCGCATCGGCATAGTCGCGCGCCTGCCGCAGATCCTCGTTGAACCTGGCCAGGTCGCGGTTGCGCTGGAGCAGCTCGTCATTGGTGGTCACGAGCTCCTCGTTGGTCGACTCCAGCTCCTCTTTTGCGGTCTGCAGCTCCTCGTTCGTGCTCTGGAACTCCTCGTTGCTGGATAGCAGCTCCTCCTGTGCCGATTTGAGCTCCTCGACCGTGCTGTCGTGGCGCTCGACCAGCGTATGAATGTAGGCGCGGCTCGCTTCGAGCTCACCCGCAAGCCGCGATGGCTCGGCCTCCCCGTCGATGGACTCGCCATCGCCGCGCCGCCACAGCCGCTGCCAGAACGTGCGACCGGGAAGACCGTGCGGCGCGCCGCGAAGCGACTGCGTCGCCTCGAAGAAGATCAGGAACGAAGGCGCGCCCGACGACACCGGCACGACCTCGAGATCGACCCGGCGCACTCCTGCCTCGGATTCCATGCGAATCCCCTGCGCGCGCGCCGGTGCACCGGTGTGACGCGCCTGTTGCACTGCGTTGCCGAGCGGCACCAGCAAATCCGCACGCGCCATCTTCTTCAGATTCAGGCTCGGCGTCCCGCTCGCGTGCGCCAGGAAAGCGCTGGTGTCGCCGCGAAACTGCAGCACGTTCAGCTCGTCGTCGCACAGCACGCTTGCCGGCGCGTAGCGCGCAAGCGCGATGCGGTCGGCCGCCTCCTCGAGTTGCGCGACATCGTCGGCGACCGGCTCGTCCGCATCCGCCACCTCGCCTGGTGTTCGGTGCTCGGGCGCAGCAGCGCGCAGCTCCAGCACCGCGCGTCCCGGCACGCTCTTCTTCTGAAAGATCTTGCTGCCTTCGCCGCCGAAGGGACGGAACAGATCCGAAAACGGTCCGATCGTTTCCGAGGCACCTAGCATCAGCAGGCCATTCGGATTCAATCCGTAGTGGACGGTCGCCATCACGCGCTTCTGCAGCTCCGGACCGAAGTAGATCAGCAGGTTGCGGCAGCTCACGAGATCGATGCGCGAGAACGGCGGATCGTGCGTAACATCCTGGCGCGAAAAGATGCAGAGATTACGCAGAGACTTCGCGATGTGATAGCACGCGTCCTGCTTCACGAAGAACCGGCGCAGCCGCTCCTCCGACACATCGCGTGCAATGCTCTCGATGTACAAACCGGTGCGCGCGGTCTCGATGGCGGCTTCGCTCACGTCCGTGCCGAAGATCTGAATGGGGGTTTGCGCGAGGCGCTCACCGAGGTATTCGGCGAGACAGATGGCGATTGAATACACCTCTTCCCCAGTGGCGCAGCCCGGCACCCAGATCCGAAGCGGCATCTGCGCGGGACGTCTGTCGAGCAAGTGCGGCAGGACGGTCGCCTTCAGTGCATCGAACGTTGCCGGATCGCGGAAGAAGCTCGACACCGAAATCAGCAAGTCCTGGCACAGCGCACGCACTTCGGCGGAATCGTTCTCCAGCAGCGTCAGATACTCGTCCAATATCGAGACATCATGCAGCGCGAGCCGCCGCGCCAGCCGCCTTGAAATGGTGCCGCGCTTGTACTGCGCGAAATCGATGCCGCAGACGTTGCGCAAGCGGCGAAACACGTAGCGGAGGTTTTTTTCGTCGACTCCGACTGCCGTGTCGCTCACCTTCGCTCGCGCCTTCGCGAGATACGGGTGGCGGCCGAGCCGTCCGATGTGCGTTGCGATCTGTTTCGGGGGTAGCACGAAGTCGACGCAGCCGAGCGCGATTGCCGCTTGCGGCATGCTGTTGAACCGTGCACTGCCCGAGTCCTGTGCAAACGTGATTCCGCCGTGATCCTTGATCGCTCGCATCCCACGCGCGCCGTCCGACCCGCTGCCCGACAGGATGACGGCGATGACGTCCTCGCCCTTTTGCGCGAGCGACTCCATCAGATCGTCGACCGGCATCGGCCGGCCGAGCGTTCTGCGCGGCTCGAGCACGAGGCGATCCTGCGCCACCGTCATCGACGTGTTGGGCGTAATGACGTAGACGCGGTTCGACTCGATCGCGGCATGCTGAGTGGCCTCCGCGACCGGCATGGCCGTCTTCTTGCCGAGGATCTCGGCGAGCATGCTCGAATGACTGGCGTCGAGGTGCTGCACGATGATGTAGGCGAAGCCGAGGTCGGTACGCAGCTCCCCGAGCAGCTCGCTGATGGCTTCGAGCCCACCGGCAGATGCGCCGATCGCCACGATGGGAACTGATTCAGTCATCGTTACACAAAGCTCCCGAAGGTTGCATCCAGGCTAGGTTTGACCGAGCTGCAGCGCAACAGCCGCCGCAGACAAACTCGTGAATGGGGCCGCTCGGTCGAACGTGAGCGGGTTCCGCACTGAATGTGAATCTGTAACTGTAAGGGTGCGCGGAACCCGACTCGACGGTCGGCTGCCAGTCGGCAACTCGACACTCGAGGAGTCCCGCCTCTACTTCGACGTGCCGGCGTCCGGTGCCGGGTCCGACGGCAGGAACTACCATCCCACGCTCTACGGCACGGACGAGCGGGGCCGGCGTACGCGCGTGAAGGAGCCGCAGAACGATCACCGAATGATGCAAGAAAGGGGTGTGAGCTCACGGCTCCACGAACCGGGTCATCCGCAGCGGCAACGGCAGTGCGGTTGTCAACCACCTACCAGACGGAAACGGTGGACTTGGTCGGTAGAGCACTCTTCCGCCTCCCGTTGCCGATCACCGGCCACGCGAGTTGAGTCCTGAAACCCCGGACGAGCCGGCGGTGCGGAGGTCCGGCGAGCATGGCTGTGAGATGATTGTCCTGAAGTTGTGCCGGGTTGGAGGGGGGCTGCTCTCGGTTCGTGTTCGCGAGGAGGGCCGCGATCCTACGAGAGCGGCCAGAGGAG
>CAZYQW010000115.1:0-46501 GCA_964649825.1 uncultured Phycisphaeraceae bacterium
TGCTGCACCTCCGAGCTCGTTGCATGGCATTGGCGTATGAGTTCGTCAACCAGCAGCGGCTCGACGCCGAGGCGCTCCTGCAGCCGGCCGACCAGATCGCCGGGCGGCGGCGCAGCCACCGCAAGCGCCGCGGCTGGGGGCTGGGATGCCGGCAGCTCGCGCCGGCGCGGTCGCCTGATCGGCGCCGGGATCGCGTTCAAAGCGCCGAGCGCAGCGCGGACGTCGGCGGCGCTCTCCACCAGGGTGGCGCCGTCGCGCAGCAGCTGGTTCGTGCCGTATCCCTTCCGTCGCACCATCGCCTGCAGCTGGCCGGTGAGCGCCAGGAACTCACTCTCCCTGCCCTGCGCGATCTCCAGCGCCACCACCGATACCACTGATTGGTCAGCCACACACCCTCTCAGATTCGCGTTCGTATCCGTCTTCGGGTTCAGATTCTGGCAATGATGCCGTTCAGCAGAGAGAGGAACCGGCCCCGCACCCGCTGCGCGGTCTCCAGCACCTCGTCGTGGTTCAGCGGCCGCGGCAGCACGCCGGCCGCCAGGTTCGTGATGCACGAGATCCCGAGCACCTCGATCCCCATGTGCCGCGCGACGATCGCTTCGGGCACCGTCGACATGCCGACCGCGTCGGCGCCGAGCGTGCGGAGCATGCGGATCTCCGCCGGCGTCTCGTAGGACGGGCCGGACAGCGCGGCGTAGACGCCGGACGCGAGCTCGATCGACCGCTCCGCCGCCGCCGCCGCGAGCGCGGCCCGCGCCGCCCGGTCATACGCCTCGCTCATGTCCGGGAAGCGGGCGCCGAGTCGAGCGTCGTGGTGGCCGATGAGCGGATTCGTGCCCATCAGGTTGAGGTGGTCCTCGATCAGCATCAACGTGCCGGGATCCAGGTCGTCGCGGATGCCGCCGGCCGCGTTCGTCACGATCAGGGCCTTCACGCCGAGCAGCGCCAGCGTGCGCGCGCCGAGCGTGACGCGGTCGAGGCCGTGCCCCTCGTAGAAGTGGACGCGGCCCGACAGCACCGCGACGCGGACGCCGCCGACGTGGCCGAACCGCAGCTCGCCCGCGTGTCCCTCCGCGCGCACCCTCGGGAAGTTCGGGATATCGCCGTACGGAACGACCGCGGCGTCTTCCAGCTCGCGCACGAACGCGCCGAGGCCCGAGCCCAGGATCAAGCCGACGATCGGATCGCGCGCCGCCTCGCGCACCGCGAGGGACGCCTCCAGCGCCTCCTCGTACGCGTGGCTCACGTCGCCGCTCATGACACGATCCCCGCCACCGCGGCGGTGACGCACGTGGTGAGGAATCCCGCGAGCATCGCCTTCAGGCCGAGCCGCGCCAGGTCCGAGCGGCGCCCCGGCGCCATCGCGCTGATTCCGCCGATCTGGATCGCGATGCTCGCGAAGTTCGCGAACCCGCAGAGCGCGTACGACGCCATCATGAACGAGCGCGGCGAGAGCTGCTCGCCCATCTGGCCGAGGTGGTCGAACGCGATGAACTCGGTGAGGACGATCTTCTCGCCGAGCAGCCGGCTCACCTGGAACACGTCGCCCGACTCGACACCCATCAGGAACGGGAGCGGCGCGAAGACGTACGACAGGATCCCTTCGATCGTGACCCCCTCGTACCCCAGGATCTCGCCGCCCCACCCGAGAATGTAGTTCCCGAGCTTCACCAGCGCCACGAACGCGAGCAGCATCGCGGCGACGTTGAGCACGAGCTTCATGCCGTCCGCCGCACCGCCCGCCGCCGCGTCGATCACGTTCGACGAGGTCTTCTCGACTCGGATCGACGCCCCGCCCGCGGTCTCGGACGCCTCGCTCTCCGGCACCAGGATCTTCGCGATCATCAGGCCGGCGGGCGCCGCCATCACCGAGGCGGCCATCAGGTGGCCCGCGATGTCGGGGAAGACGTCCTTCACCATGCCGACGTACGCGGCCATGACTCCGCCCGCGACCGTCGCGAAGCCGCCGGTCATGATCGCCATGATCTCGGAGCGCGTCATCCGGTCGATGAACGGCCGCACCAGCAGCGGCGCCTCGGTCTGCCCGACGAAGATGTTCGCCGAGGCGGACAGCGTCTCGGCCCCCGACGTCTTCATGGTGCGCCGCATCACCCACGCGACGGCGCGCACGACGAGCTGCATGATCCCCAGGTGGTAGAGGATCGCCATCAGCGACGCGAAGAAGATGATCGTGGTCAGCGTCTGGGTGAAGAAGATGAAGCCGACCGTGTTCGGCGTGCCCGGTTCCGGCGCCAGGGGCCCGAAGACGAAGTGGGCGCCGTATTGCGAGAAGTCGAGCAAGCCGATGATGATCGTGTTGGCCTTCGCGAAGAACGCCTCGCCGAACTCCGTCTTCAGCACGATCCACGCGAACGCGAGCTGCAGCCCGAGTCCGAACCCGATGACGCGGGGTCGCACGAGCCGTTTGTGGCTGGAGAAGAGGAAGGCGAGCCCGAGCATCAACACGATGCCGATCGCGCCGCGCATCTTGAGCGCAAGGTCGTCCAACGTCCTACCTCCCGGCGCCGCGGCTCTTGGTGATGCGGTCGAGGATCAGCCGCGGGGCCGGCGCCGGCGTCGGACCGACGTGGAACGCGTCACGGAGGCGCGCCTCGACCGCGGCGAACCGCACCTCGTCGTTGAAGACGGCGCTCAAGAGCGGTTCGCCCGCCGCGACCCGGTCGCCGATTCGCTTCTCGACGTACAGCCCGACCGCGGGATCGATCGCGTCATCCATCGTCTCGCGCCCCGCGCCGAGCGCGTTGGCGGAGAGCCCGATCTCGCGCGTGTCGATGGCATGCACGAAACCGGCCGACGTCGCGGCGACGTCCCGGCGGTGCTTCGCGCGCGGCAGACGCGACTCGTCGTCGATGACGCCCGCGTCGCCGTCCTGCGCCTCGATCGCGCGGCGGAACCGGTCCAGCGCGGAACCGTCCGCGAAGCTCGCGCGGATGCGGCGCCGCCCGTCGTCGAGGTCGTCCGCCAGGCCGGACAAGACGAGCATCTCGGCGCCGATCTCGACCACCAGGCGCGTGACGTCGTCGGGCCCCTCGCCGCGCAGGATGCGGATCGACTCCGCCACCTCGACCGCGTTTCCGACCGCCTTGCCGAGGGGCTGCGACATGTCGGTCAGGAGCGCGACGGTGCGAACGGAGAGCCGCTCGGCGGTGGCGACGAGGGTCTCGGCCAGACGGCGCGCCGCGTCGGGGTCGGACAGGAACGCGCCGCTCCCCGTCTTCACGTCGAGCACGAGGCCGTCGATCCCCTCGGCGACCTTCTTGCTGAGGATGCTCGACGTGATCAGCGGGATCGACTCGACGGTGCACGTCGCGTCGCGGAGCTGGTAGAGCTTCCGGTCGGCCGGGGCGAGGTCCTCGGTCGCGGCGCCGAACGCGAGGCCGAGGGTGCGGACCTGCTCCTTCAGCTCGCCGAGCGACAGCCCGACGCGGAAGCCCGGGATCGACTCGAGCTTGTCGAGCGTGCCGCCGGTGTGGCCCAGCGCGCGGCCCGAGATCATCGGCACGCGACCGCCGCAGGCGGCGACGGCCGGCGCGAGCGGCAGGGACACCTTGTCGCCGACGCCTCCGGTCGAGTGCTTGTCGACCTTCACCCCGTCGATGTCCGACAGATCGAGCCTCGCCCCGGAGCGCGTCATGGCGTCGGTGAGCGCGGCGGTCTCGGCGTCGTCCATGCCGCGGAAGTAGATCGCCATGAGGAGCGCGGCGGCCTGGTAGTCGGGCACCGTCCCGCGCGCGGTCCCCTCGACGAAACGGAACACCTCGTCCCGATCGAGGGCCTGGCCTTCGCGCTTCTTGCGGATTGCATCGAGGATCGACATCGCGGCGCGAGCATACGGGGTCGCCCCACGGTTCGAAAGGCCCCGAGCGTCCCGTTCCACGCCTACGTGGTCACGTCGCGGCGGCCGAACGCGAGCATCCCGATCGCCGCGGTCACGACGACCGTCCCCAGCGGGACGAGGACCGCCCACGCCGTCTCCCCCGGCTCGCGATAGACGCTCGTGCCCGCCGTCAGCTTCTCGACGCTCGCGAACGCGCTCGTGTCGTACGTGGTGACGAGCCACCGATCGAGCGGCTCGCCGAAGACGAACCCGACCGCGCCGATCGTGACGAGGACCAGGAGGCTGACCGACGTGGCGGTGGTCGCCTGTCGAAAGAGCGCCGACACGCAGAGCGCGACGCTCGACGTGGCGAAGACGGCGAGGTTCGTCACGAGGTACGCCAGCGCGAGGCTCGCGGTCAGGCTCGACGCGGAGTACGCCGGGCCCTGGAGGGTGATGTCGGCCACGTCCTCGAACCCGAGGAACGCGCCGCCGATCGCGCCGGCAAGCGCCGCGTCGACCACGGTGGCGAAGGTCGTCGCCACGAGGAGCACCGCGAGCTTGCCGAGATAGATCGAACCCCGCGCGATCGGCCGCGGCAGGAGCATCCGGAGCTGGCCGCGCTCGCCCTCGCCCGCGATCGACTGGGTGGCGAGGACGTAGAGGAGGAGCATCCAGACGACGAGCCCGTAGCCGGCCGAGCGCGCGACGAGGTAGAAGCCGTTGACGCGGAGGTCATCGAGCCCGTCCGCGATGCCGCCGGCGCGGATCTCGAGCAGCACGATCAGCTTCCAGACCACGAGCAGGACGATGCTGATGACGAGAAAGCCGCGCTGGGCGAGCAGCTTCCGGACCTCGATGCCGGTCATCGTCAGCGTCCCGCCCACGTCGCCCCCTTCCCGGTCAGGTCGCGGTAGACGTCCTCGAGGGAGCGTCGCTCGCGCGTCATCTCGTAGACGTCGAGCCCTTCCGCGCACAACGTCCCGACCGCGCGCGCCGCGGTCGCGTCGTCGCCTTGGAACCGGAGCGTGACGCCGTCGCCCTCGACGTCGATGCCGGCGGACGCAAGGAGCGCCCGCGCGCGTTTCCCGTCCGACGCGCGCAGCCGTACTGTCTCGCCCTCGGTCAACAACGCGTCGACCCGCCCCTCCGCGATCATCTTGCCGCGCTCGACGATGCCGACGCGGTTGCAGAGCGCCTCGACCTCGTAGAGGAGGTGGCTGGAGAGGAAGACGGTGCGCCCCCGTTCCTTGGCCTCGGCCAGCAGCAGGTCGCGCACCCCGACGATCCCGGCCGGATCGAGACCGTTCGTCGGCTCGTCGAGGATGAGCAGATCCGGGTCGCCGAGCAGCGCCTGCGCGACGCCGAGGCGCTGCTTCATCCCGAGCGAGTAGTGGCGCACCTTGCGCTCGGCCGCATCCTCGAGTCCGAGCCGCGCGAGGACCGCGCGGCAGGCCGCGCGCTCGTTGTCCAGCCCGAGCAGCCGCGCGTGCATCGAGAGGTTCGCGAGGCCGCTCTGGTACTCGAAGAACGCCGGCGACTCGACGAGGAAGCCGATCCTGCGGAAGAGCTCGGTGGACGAAGTCCGGTCGAGGTCGCGGCCGAGCATCGAGACGCTCCCCTCGCTCTTCGCGACCAGGCGCGCGAGCACCTTGATCGTGGTCGTCTTGCCCGCCCCGTTCTGCCCCAGGAAGCCGTAGACGTCGCCGCGCTGGACGGTCAGATCGATGCCGCGGAGCACCTCGAACGCGCCGAAGCGCTTCACGAGCCCCGACACGACGATGCTCGACTCCGACTCGGGCGCCGCGGCTGCCGGCGCTCCTCCCGCGACCGCCAAGCGGTCAGGCCCCCGGGTCGAACAGCGGGGCGCCGGGCTCGACGAGGCGCGGGGTGATGAAGAAAATCACCTGCGAGTGACGCTCGGTCACGGATCGCGTCTTGAACAAGTAGCCGAGCAGCGGGATGTCGCCGAGGATCGGAATCTTGGTCACGAGCTCGATCTCGTCGGTGGTGATCAGGCCTCCGATGGCGAACGTCGTTCCGTCGCGGACGTTCACCACCGTCGAAGCGATCCGGCTGGAGATGATCGGGTTCAAGATACCGCTCGCCCCGGACTCGACGAACCCCGAGACGAAGGAAACCTCGGCCATCACGTCGATCTGGATCATGTCGTCCATGAGCAGGAACGGCGTGACGATCAGCTTGACGCCGGTGTCCTCGAACTTGGTCGTGATGTTCGTGATCTGTCCGTTCGTGCCGATGCTCGGGGTCTGCACCGGGATCCGACGACCGGTCTCGATCACCGCCCGGCTGCCGTTGATGACGGCCATCTTCGGAGCGGAGAGCACGTCGCTGTTCGCGCTGTTCTGGATCGCACGCAAGAAGAGCTGGAACTTCACGTCGTTCTGGAAGAACGCCAGCGCGAGGGTGCCGACCTGGCTCCCCGCAAGGAACGCGTTCGGATCGAGGGGCGACTCGAGGAACGTGAAGGCGGTGTCGATGTCGTTCTTGCTGGGGAGCTGCGTCACCGTGCCGTCCGGGTTCAACTGCTCGCGGGGAGATTTCTCCTTCGCGAACAGGTTGGCGCCGACTTCGATGCTGTCGTCGAAGTTGATCTCGACGACGCGGCCTTCGATCTCGATCTGCGGCGTCTCGGTCAGGACCGCGGTCAGGAACTGATCGACCTCGAGCAGGACGTCCTCGCGGGCGGTGACCGTGAGGAGGTCGGAGACGTTCTCGACGCCCGGGTACATCGCGGCGAGCGCGCCGGTCGGCGGGACCTTGGGGCGCGGGTCCTTCTGCGCGCTGGGGATCAGGGTGACGATCGTGTCCGAGTCGGGGGCACCGGTCGCACGCGTATGCGCCTTGATCAGGCCCTCCATCAGCGGGCCGTTCCCGGCCCGAATCCAGTACATCCGCGTCAGGCG
This sequence comes from uncultured Phycisphaeraceae bacterium, assembly GCA_964649825.1. Classification (GTDB taxonomy): domain Bacteria; phylum Planctomycetota; class B15-G4; order B15-G4; family JADJEK01; genus CAZYQW01. The sequence goes on from CAZYQW010000115.1 coordinate 6,766, forward strand.
GCCGTCGACGGCCCGGATCGTCCGATGGCTGAACCGGTGGTAGGGGGACAGACGGCTCGCCGGCTCCTCGGCGAGCGCGGAGGGTGCGATCAGTCCGGGCGGCTCGGGAGGGAGCTCGGCCTCGACGGCTTCGGCGAGCGCGGGGACCCGCGCTTCGGCGGCGGGATAGGTGCGAACCTCCCGCTTGCGATGCAGCCCGTCCGGCGTCGCCAGCTCCGTCACGCAGGCGGTGAGGGCGACGACGCAGAGGAGGCCGCCCGTCAGACTCGCTTCTCGTCTCACCGGCGATCCCCTCCTGTTGGGGCAATGGGTGGAGCCAATCGTGCCGCCGGCGCGCTCAGCGTTTGATCCGCTTCAGCACCGCATCCGTGATATCGACCGCCTTGACGCCCTTCAGCCCCCCCTTCTCGACGACGACGTCCGCCCCCTCCTGAAGCGCGACGAGCTGGACCGCGACCTGGAAGTCCTCGTTCGCCTGGGCGATCAAGATGTGGTATCGCGCCTTGCTCTTCGAGACGCTCTCCTGCTTGATCTTCCGGTAGGCCGGAATCTCCGCGAACACCTTGTCGACGTCGACCACCACGAACTTCTGGGCGGTGGCCGGATCGCCGAAGACCACTTTTCCGGTGACGGTCGGGCCGCTCGCGTCCGCCGCCTCGTCGTCGGAACCGTCATCGCCGGTCGCGGGCTCGTCGGCCGCGGGTTCATTCGCCTTCGCGGCGTTGCGGTTCAGACGCGCGGGGCGCAGCTTGGTACGACGCGCCGCCGTCGAGATCCGGCTCCTCCGACGCTGCTCGACCGCCTCGGCCTTCTCCTTCCGAGAGACTTCCTCATCCCGAGAGACTTCGCCCGCCTCGGGTCCCGGCTCGGCTTCAGCCGGCGCGGCGGGCACGGCCGGGGCCGCCTCGGCTTTGGGGGGCTTGTCCTTGTCGCCGGCTGGACCCGCGACGACGCTTCCGCCGGCGGCGGCCCAGATGCCAAGGACGAGGGTCGGAAGAGTCATGCGATTCCACATATTCGAATTCTCATCTTCGGACGGACCGGTCACCGCGAATCGGGCCCCCGCCGGATGGGAACCAGCCTGGGGAAACGAGCTCTGAGACCGTCTGAATCCGGAAAAACCCCGCGGCGTTCCGCATATCAAACCTCGGACCAAACCATGGACCGACTGAATAAACTCGGGGATACGGATCTAACTATATTCAATATAGTTGTTTATAAATCTTGTACACGCGCGTCTTAATTATGGTCTTATTTCGCCACATTCCGGCACACCGTCGAAAACCGGCGCAGATGCCGTTGTCCGTTGGGTTTTGTCAGGGTGTCCCGAGGCGATACGCCGCGGCCCGACGGCGTCCGATCCGCTCGAGGATGCCCCGGTCGAGCAGGTCGTTCAGGTCGCGAAGGCCGGTCCGCGGGGAGACGCCGACCATGTCGAAGTACTCTCGGCCCAGGATCACGTCGCCAGGACGGAGCCGCTCGAGCAGACGCCGCTGGCGCTCGTTCAGATCATCGGCGACCCGTGGCGGCAGCGCCATCGTCCGGGGCGACGCGCGGCCGGCGGCCGGGCCCGGCGCGGCCTCGAAGTGCAGCGCGCTCGGGAGGACCAGGTCGCCTTCGGTCAGCAGCATCGCGCGTCTCAGCACGTTGCGGAGCTCGCGCACGTTTCCCGGCCAATGGTATCGGTGGAGCCGATCGAGCGCGGCCGGCGAGATCGCGGGGGCCGTCCGTCCTCCTTCGCGTCCGAACTCCTTCACGCAAGCGTCGACCAGGGCCGGGATGTCCTCGCGCCGGTCGCGCAGCGGCGGCACGACGAGCTCGACGACCTTCAACCGGAAGTAGAGATCCCGGCGAAAGATGCCACGCTCGATCATCTTGGCCAGGTCCCGGTTCGTCGCGGCCACGACACGCACGTCGACCAGGATGGGACGCCGGCCGCCGAGGCGCACGACGCGCTGATCCTGGAGGACGCGCAGGAGCTTCGCCTGCACCGGGAGCGGCATGTCTCCGACCTCATCCAGGAAGATCGTGCCGCCGTGCGCCGCCTCGAGCTGCCCCGGGCGCCCCTGGGTCGCGCCGGTGAATGCCCCCTTCTCGTAGCCGAAGAGCTCCGCCTCGAGCAGGGTCTCGGGCATGGCGGAGCAGTTGATCGCGACCATCCGGCGATGCGCCCGATCGCTCCAACGATGCAGCAGGTCGGCGATCACCTCCTTGCCGACGCCGGTCTCGCCGAGCAAGAGAGCGGACGCCGACGACGGTGCAAGCCGTGCGACCTGGGCGAGGAGCGAGCGCATCCGCGGCGACTCGAAGACGTACGGATGGGTGTCGAGTGCCGGAGCCACGTTCTCGTCGCCGTGCTCGAGCGCGCGCTCGACCTTGCGCCGATGCGATTCGGCGAGGTCGCGCGCCGCCGCGTCGAACAGGAACGCGGTGCTGCGCCCGTCGTCCGGGAACGTGGCGCTGCCCACGTGAGCGGTGATCCGGAACCCGTCGTCGGACGGAGTGCCCCCCTCTTCGTCGATGCGCCGCCGTACGCGCTCCTGGAACTCCGCCGCGCGGTCGCGCCCCGTCTCGGGGAGCAGGACGAGGAACGCCCCACGCGAGCGTCCGATGACGAACATCTCGCGCAGCTCGGCGCGCAGCATGCCCAGGAGGCGGGCCAGCGCCTCCCGGACGCCCTCGTCTCCCCGGGCGCGCCGCCACTGATCGAGTTCGATCGGCTCGACGCGCAGGATCGAGAGCGGAACGCCGAGGTGCTGCGCGCGATCGACTTCCTCCTCGAGCCGGTTGCGGAAGTACGACTCGACGTACGCCCCGGTCGCGGGATCGACGATCGCGAGCCGGTAGAGCCGCGAGTTCTCGAACGCGGTCGCGACCTGGCCCGCGAGGTGGCCGAGCGTCGGGATCGCCTCGTCGACGTCGCTCGCCGCGCGGCCCGAGTACCGCAGCAGAGCGAGCCCACGGACTCGTTGCGAATGCGAGAGCGGAAGCGCGACCGTGATCGTCGACGCTTGGTGGTACTGGCCGAGCCGGCCCGCCGTCTCCGGCCCCAGGATCATCGGCTCGCGCGACGACCACAGCGGATCATCGGACGGTAGGACCATCTCGGCCGGGAACGAGCCGCTCGTCGCGGTGTCGCCCAGCCGCGTCAACCGATCGCCGTCACGCGCGTAGACCGCCGCCTCGATCGGGGCCGGCTGCTCGCACAGGACGGACAGGGCCGCGTCGGCCGTCGCGCGCGGATCGATCGTCCGGTTCAGACGCAGGAGCGCCCGATCGAGCCTCGAGCGCTCGGCGTCGCGGCGCTTCAGCGTGTCCGCCATCTGGTTGAACGCGTTCGCGAGACGAGCGACTTCGCCCTGCGAGTCGGTCTCGACGCGCACGTCGAGGTCGCCGGCCGCGATCCTCTGCGCCGCGCTCTCGAGCGCGACGACCGGCTCGGTGATCCGCCCCGTCGCCACCGCGCCCATGAAGACCGCGGCGGCGAGCACGAGCACGCCGAACCAGAAGAAGAACTCCTCGAGCGGCCAGCTCGCGAAAACGACGTCGACCAGGAACTCCGCGTCCGGGACGGCGAGCTCGATCAGCGCGGCCGGCTCGCCCGACGGGTCGCGGAGCAGGTCCAGCGCGACGAGCTCGCCGCCCGCCCCGGCGCGGAGCAGCGGGCGGTTCCGCTCGCGGATCGTCTCGATCTCGCTCGGATCGACCCCGACCGTCGTGAGCGCGTCGCCCGCGAGCGCGAGCCCGTCGAGGGAGCGCAGGGTGACCCGGCTCGCCGACGACCGCGCGAGGTCGTCGACCAGCCGCGGTTGCACCTCGCCGGCCACGGTGACACGGACGCCGTCGCGGCCGGACCGATCCGCATCGGACCCGACGACGACGAGACGGCCCCAATGTCGATGCAGACCTCTCTCCGTCACGTCGAAACGGCTCGCCGACTCGAGCGCTGGATCATCGTGGTAGCGAGTGCGTGCGCCGCTCTCGTCCTCGACCTCGACGCGGATCGAGAGGTCGAGCCCCGGCACCGGGTCGAGCGCGACGACCTCCCGCAGGAACGACGACACGTCGCCGGCCGCGGGACGCTCGCCTTGCTTCATCCTCCGGACGACGTCTTTGTCCATCACCTCGCGGGCGACGCGGGTCACCTGGCGCCGCATGTCGCCGAACCGCGCCTGGATCTCGCCGAGCTCGGTCTCCGCGCGCGTCTCCCGGACCCGCGCGCGGTCGCCCGCGACGACGTTGTAGAGGACCGCGAACAGCAGGACGATCGGCATGAGCGACGTCGCCACGAGGAGCGACGTCAGCCGCGGCCGAAGCCGCACGCGGCGGGTCACGAAATCGAGCACGAAGAAGAGGAGGATCGGGACGATGAGGAAGATCGACGCGAATCCGATCTTCCGCTGCAACCGGCGCAGACGCTCCAGCCCGGGCACCTCGACGGCCGACGTCACGTGCATCGGGTCCCCGTCGCGGCGCGCCAGCGGCACGTTCTTCACGAGGTAGCGTCCGACGCCGAGCTCGGCGACGTACACGCCTTCCGCGCCGCGCTGCCCGTCGACGCCGCCCAGCGGATAGCGCGCGCCCGCGAGCGACGCTCCGAGCTCGGCGTCGTCCATGTCGGCCGCCGCGACGCGCCCACCCTCGTAGACGACGACGTCGATGGCGTCGAGCGAGCCGGCGACTTGAGTCCGGAGCTCGACGGTGTCACCCCCGTCGACGAGCAAGGAACGGTCGCCGGCGGTGATCGTCGAGCGCCGCCCTCCGGTCACCGCCGCGAGCGTCAGGGACGAGACACGACCGGCGTTCTCCAGCACGAGGTCGCGAACGTGCCGCGGGCGATCGTCTCGGCGGAGCGGAATCTCGAGGAGATCGATCTGGATCGGCGCGCCGTCCGCCGTCTTCTCGTGGAACGCGAGCCGCGATTCCATGTCGTCGGCCCGGTTCTTCGGATCGTAGCGCGCGGCCGTGATGTTCACCCCGGCACGCAACGCGACGACCTCCGAGCTCCCGTCGTCGAACCCGACGATGAAGCGGCCGACCTCGACGCCGTTCAGCTCCGGCTCGAGGACCCGGTCGTCCTGCGACGTGTAGAAGACCCACAGCACGTCGAGGTCGGCATCGATCGGAACGAGGTGCCGCGCCGCCGGCGAGAGCCCTCGGACGATCACGTCGCGGCTGCGGGTCCCCGGCCACAGCGCGGCGGGCGGGCCGGCCAACGAGGTGCGAGCCAGGCTGAGCGGCTCGGGCGCCGCGCCGTCGCCGGCCGGGACGAGCGTGACGCCGTGCAGGAAGAACGTCGCGGCCGGGTCGCGAAGGCGCACCAGGATCGCGTCGACGAGCACGTCGCGCAGCACCCGCGCGTCGTCCAGCTCGTAGCGCAGGATCGTCCGTCCCTGCTCCGTCCAGGCTCGTTGGACGGCGTCGCCCTCGAGAAAGCCCGCGACGAATCGTCGCTGATCGACCAGGCGAAACGCTTCGACCGGCTCCGACCCGTCGGCCAGGCGGACTCCGATCTCGAGTGCGTGCTCGCGCCCCGGCGGCGCGCCCGGCTGATCGAACCGTTCGTCCAGGTCGGCCCCGCCGAAGACGTAGACCCGGTCGAGCGTCGTCGGCTCGGGCAGCGGGAACGCGAGCTGGACGCGCGCGGGGAGCGCGAAGCCGTAGTCGCGCACCGGGAGCCCGTCGTCGGAACGGCGGAGGTTCGGGTCGACGTCGGCCGGACGCAGCTCGAAACAGGTCGGGTGGTAATGCGGCCGGACGTCGACGCGCCGGCCGCGCAGCAGGTCGACGATCCGCCGCGGATCATCGAGCCCGCGACCCTCGTGGCGCCGCGCCTCCTCGCCGAGGTCGGCGAGGACGTGCGACAAGAGCTGCACCCGGTCGGCGAAGTCCGACTCCAGCCGCCACTCGAGCCAGCGGGTGACGAGGACCGGCAGCACCAGGACAAGGAACCCGACAAGCCCGAGGACCGAGACGCCGATCCGCCGCCACGATTGCAGGCGGACCGTCACCCACTCGAACACCGGACGGGCCTGCCATCCGATCAACGCGATCGCGCCCAGCACCGCGACGACGACGAGGATCCAGCGCAGGACGCCCGGGAACGAGTCGTCGCGCTCCGAGCGGGCCTGCGCCTCGCCCGTGAACACGAGGTCGAGCAGGTTCCGGGTGTCGGCGTAGTTCCGCGCCTTCCCGTTGATCGTCAGGTAGCTGTGTCGGTCGCCGCCGTCCGTCCGGTCGTAGTCGTGGACGGCCACGTTGAATCCGATGACCGTCCGCTCCGGGTCGAAGCCCGACAGGCGCGCGAGCGGCACCCGCGCCTCGAACGTGTAGCCGGCCCCCGCCGTCGCGCGGGCCGCGATCTCGAGCCCCTCGATCCCCGCGTCGGACAACAAGGGCGCGCTGCCGTGCATCGACACGCCCCACGGACGGCCGCGGTCGTACGGCATCAGGCAGATCTGATAGTCGTCCTCGTTCCACTTCCACTCGGCGCGGTCGCCCTCGCGATCGAGGTCGAGAAACAGCTCCAGGCAGTCGCCGCGCCACCAGATCTGGTCGTCGTGGACGCGCGCGTCGTCGCGCACCTGCCCCGCAAGGTAGAGCTGGTCGCCGCCGCGCGCGACGTAGATCACGGCGGACGCGTCGTCCGGCCCGCCCCACGCGAGCGAGATCGGGTTCCCCTCGAAGAGGTTCCGCTGCTCGGCCGCGTCGATGCGGATCTCGGGGTGATCGAGCCACTCCGCGAGGTCGCCGTCGACGACGACGGCGCGATCGAGGGCGGGGCAGACGATCGGTCCGTCCGGCCGCGCCGCGTGCAGAGCCCCGGCGAAGAGGACGGCGAGGATCGTGGTGAGAGGCCGCATCGCCCCGATTCTCGACTCTGCCGCACGGGGTTTCAAATCAACGCTCGGCCCCCGTCGCAACGCGACGGTCGAGCGCGTCCTCGAGGGCCAGCGCTTCGTCCTGGAGGAACGAGAACGGCGCCGCCTCCGCGGCCTCGACCGCGGCGTCGATCATCCGTCGCGCCTGCTCGTACGACTCGGACGCGATCGCGAGCTTCGCCCGGACCAGGCGCTCGGACGCCTCGCCCGGTCCCTTCTCTTGCGCCAAACGACACTCGTGCGCCGCTCCTTCGACGTCGTCGCGCTCGAGAAGGAGCTCGGCGCGAACGACGTGCACGCGCGCTTCGTCGTGGTCGAGCGCGGCCGCGCGGTCGAGGATCCCCGCGACGTCCGGAAGCCGTCCCAGCTTCAGGCTCGCGCGCGCCATCAGGAGGAGGGGGAGTGGATCGTCCGGCAGCTCCTCCGCCGCGGCGCGGGCGTGCTCGAGGGCCGCGGCCGGGTCGCTCGACAGGTTCATCGTCGCGAGGGAGAATCGCGTCGCGAGCAGGCGCGGGTGGTTCCGGGCGAGAGCGGACAGCGCCCTCTCGGCCGCGTCGCGATCGCCGCAGAGGGCGCGGCAGACCGCGACGTCGTGCTGCAGCGCCGGATCGCGCGCGAGCACGCGCGGCCTCGCCTCGGCCGCATCGATCGCGCCGCGATAGTCGCGGCGGAGCAGCGCGGCGCCGACGCTGGCCCGCACCCGGTCGCACGGCAGACGTCGCGTGGCGCTCGTCACGAAGGCTCCGACTCCGAGCAGAAAGGAACCGACGCCCAGGCCGGGCTGGTCGAGGACGTAGCGCGCGAACGGGCCGAAGAGCAGCAGCGCGAGCGCGACGTGCGCCAGGCGCCGCCCGGGCGGCGGGATTCCGATCCTCCGCCGCGCGCGCCGCATCCTGCCCCCGACGACGAGGAGCATCAGAGCCCAGGATTGGGCCAAGAAGGCCAGCAGGACGGTCAGAAGCCACCACCTCGATCGCTCGTCATCGCCGAAGGCGTACGCGGCCGCGATCGCGAGCCCCCAGACCGAGAACCCGACGAGCGCGGCCGCGCGGTGTTTGCCCGCGTCGGCCAGAGCCGCATCGAGCGGGCATCGTTCCTCGGCCGGCGCGCGCGAGAACAGCGCCGCCAACCGCAGCACCCGATGCGGATGCGTCGCGGTCGCGTAGAACGCGAGCGAAGCCGCGCCGCGATCGGGAACGACGTGGATCTGATGGATCTTGCCGAGTGCGGCCATCGTGCTGCGATAGCCGACCACCTCGGCCGCGGCGCGATCGCAGCGAAGCTCGAAGTGCCGCCGCAGGAGCCGCACCCCGAGGCTCATCAGCGAAACCGCGCCGAGGAACCCGATCAGGGGGTCGACGAACCCGCCGATCGCGACGCCGACCGACAGGAGCACCGGCCCCGCGATCGCGAAGACCCAGATCGAGCCGGTGGAGACGTGGGCGAGCTCGTGAGCGACGATCGCGTCCCGCTCGTCGCGGTCGAGCCGGTGCAGGACCCCGTCGGTGACCACCAGCGATGGCTTCACCAATCCGCCCGCCATCGCGTGCGCGTCGAGGCTGCCGCCGACGGAGCCGAGCTGGCGAACGCGCGGCGGCTCGATGCCCAGGCCGCGGGACATCTCGCCCACGCGCGCGACGAACGCGTCCTCCAGGACCTCGGGAAGCGCCTCCTTCGTACCGGCCAGGCGGACCGGCGGCAGCAGGAACTGCAGGGAACGGACCAACGAGAACACCGCGATGAGAAGGACCATCACGTCGGGCATTCTCGGCCACTCGGTCGCGGTTCCAATCAGAACGTGCGTCAAGAGCGGCAGGGTCCCGAGGGCGGCCATCACGACGGACACTCCGAGCCGCCGCGCGCGGCTCCCTCCGCCTTCACGGGACTGCTGGCCGCTCAGCGCGCAGCCGGCGAGCGTCATGATGACGAAGAGCGTCACCGCGATCGTCGGGTCGGAGTCGAGGTCGAGGTCCCACATGTCGAGTCGCCGCCGGAGCCGTTACGACGGACCATTCCATCCGCACGCCTCCGATGGTGAAGGAGAAAAGACGGTTCTCCGGCACTCCTCCGCCGCCAGGCTCCGCTCCGACGTGCCGCGTCTTCCCGGGACGGCCGGCTCGAGAGCCCGGCGAACTCGCACCATGCGCCGGAGACCGCGCCGGCCGCATCACCCGTCGGTTTGCTCGGTCCTCGCCCGTTCCAACCAGCTTCGCCAGCCCTCGAGGTTGGTGCCGAGGCTTTGGCCGGTGGAGCTGCACAGCGCGCTCGCCGTGAACTCGAGGAAGTACTCGCGCGTCTCTGCGGCCGGCATGTCGGCGAATACCTCGAGCAGGTCGATCAGGGTCGACGTCGCGTCGAGCGTCCCGATGCGACCCAAGTCCAGCACGGCGGCCCGCCGGACGATGACGTCGCCGTCGTACAGGGCGACGAGCTCGAGTGTATCGATGGCCCGTTCCGGGTCGATGACACTCAACGCGTGGACCGCCTCGCGGCGCACCTTTGCGTCGCCGTCGCGGAGCGCCATCTCGGTCATCTTCCCGGCGGAGCCGGACGGTCGAACGTCGCGCAGGACCTGGACCGCGGCGCGCCGCACCTCCGGCGAATCGGACTGAAGCTTCGGTTTCACCGCTTTCCAGACCGCTCGCTCCGGACCGCGCGCAAGGGCTTCGGCGGCCGCCTCGCGTACCACGACGTCGTCGGACTCGAGGCGCGCGGCGAGGGCCGACCATGGGTCGGCCTTGCGAGGCTCGACGGCCCCGGCGTCGCTCGCCGCCAGCGCGAGCGCGAGGATGATGGAGTGCATCACAGCTCCTGCCACCCGAACAGCGTGTACGAGGAGACCGCGTCGGCGACCGCGCTCTGAGCGGCCGACGAGTAGAACAGGTCGACCGTTCCCGATACCTCGAGGTCCTCGCCGTTGGTGTCCGTATCGATCACATCTCCTCCCACCAGCAGAGACCCAATGACGCGCTTTCCGCCGCCGCCGCCCCGGAAGACGACCTGACCGGTCACGATGATGACCCCGATGTAGTCCCACGCGCCGGTGATGACGAGATTACCCTCGACCAGCAGCAGCCCGGCGCCTTCACCGCCGCCGGAGATCTTCAGGTTCCCCGTTGCATAGGTGACCTTGTAGGAGCCCTCGTGGCCCAGGTCGCCCTGGTACGAGACGTCCCCTTCGAACTTGTAATCGGCCGCGCTCTTGTAGTCGGCGATGAGATCCGACAGATCGACCGCCGCCGTATTCGACACGGCCGGCGACCCGCCCTCGCCGTCCACGTTGTCGGCCTGCTGACTCGACAATTGATCGACGATGTGCTCCGGATCGCCCGTCGTGGCGATGCCGGGCACGGGCGGGTCGCTGCTCAGGCCTCCGCCCAAGTCATGGTCATTGCCGTCGATCAGGAACGCGTTTCCGTTCAGATCGACTTCCGCGTTCGGATCACCGAGGTAGACCGCGTATGGAAACTCCGGGAGCCCCGACAGCTTGCGCGCGGTGACGCGGACCCGCTTCACGTAGAACTTCGAGTCGGGCGCGATCGGAGCGTCCGCGACGTCGTAGCCCATGACGTTGAGCGATCCTCGCGACGTGATGCGGACGTACTGCGCTTCGTCGCCCTCGTCCACCGCCCCATCGCCGTCATTGTCGACGCCGTCGTCGCTGAGCGCCTCGAACGTCGCTCGGTATCGGAGCGATCCACCCTGTTCGTATTCCTCTTCGAGCGGCGCGAGATTCGCACCGTCTTCCATGAGCTGCAGCAGCGCGGCGTCGACCCCGGATTCGGCGTTGAGCAGCGCGACGGAACGGCCTCGAGAGGCGTCCTGCTCGGAGAGCTGTCGAGCGCCCAGCGTCAGTATGGACCCACCGAGCGCGGCAAGCGGAACGATGAGGAACAGCAACGCGGCGAGGGAGCTGCCTCGCTCGCGGTGGTGACAAGCAACCAAGTCAGTCATTGCGGATCTCCACGATGCGAGACACGATCGTTTGAATGGTCGACCCGTCCGGTGACCTCATCTGGACGCCAACGCGAATCGTCAGGGTGCGGCCATCGCACACGAACGCGAGCGGTGAGACGTTCCGGGCCAGAGTCTCGGCGGCCTGGCCCGGACGCTGGATGACCAGGTCTCGTCCGTCGACCACTCCGTCGCGGTCGTCGTCGACGCCGTTCTGCGGATCGCCGGCGCCCTCCTCCGTCGACATGACGTAGGGGTCGGTGAGCGCCGGGAGCGAGGACGCGTCCGGCCCTTGGTAGGCGAAGGTCCTGTACGACAAGTTCTCCATGACGACGCCGTCCATGACCGGCTGGGGCGTCTCGAATCCGGCGGGAATCGTCGACATCTCGGCGAGGCTTGCCGTGCGTACGCAGCGCACGAGGCGTTCCAGGCATCGGTCCGCCCGGCGCTGGCACTCGAGGCGCGCGGCATTGATCTTCATCGAGCTCGACGACGCGGTACTGACGCCCGCCACGCCGAGCCCGATGATTCCGAAGCAGACCAGGGACATCATCACTTCGACGAGCGAGAAGCCTCGAGTCTTCATCGGTCAGTCTCCTTCGTAGCCGAGGCGGTTGGCGACCAGCATGCTCTCGGAGCGGTTTCGGTTCCCTCCGACTCCGTACCACGTCGCGTCGACGGATACGCGGACCGCATCCATGGGAGCAACGGCGTCGCTCATGCGACGAACGGACACGCGGAGGATCGGCGCGTCCGGCTCGCCCGCGGCGAAGCACAGGTCCTGCTCGCCGTTCCCGTCGGCGTCGAGGATGAACGATTCCGTGTACTCTTCCTGGCCCGCGTCGAGCGCCTCCATCGCGCCGTCGTGAAAACCACTGGCGCTGTAGAGCTGACCACGTGCCCAATCGAGCCGGCTCACCATGCCGGACAAGACGGCGCTCTCTTCCTGTCCCCGCTTTCGAATGAGCGTCGCCGAGGTAGTCGCGCTGGTCACCGCCACCAGGCTGACCACCATCACGACCATCGTGACCATCACCTCGACCAGCGAGAAGCCCCGACGATGGCGGTCCACCGACGTACGATACCGATGATTCATGGCTCGAAAGCTGCCTCGAACCCAGATCGACGCGGGTCGAAGCCGGGTTCGGCCGTTGTGCCACTCGCTTTCCAACGCAATAGATCGGCAGAACGGGCGCGTTCATTCTGCCGATTCCGTTGGCCCCGCGATTCAGCCGCGCTTCTCCTCCCGCATCAGGACCGGCGACGCCGGAAGGCGATCGAACTTCGCCTCTCCGCTCCGGGGGTCGATCTCGCCAAAGCGCAATACGCCGGTCGGACAGCTCTGGACGCATGCCGAACACCGGACGCACTGCGGGTCCTCCATCGGCTGTCCCTTGTTCGCGAAGTTCATGACGTCGATGCCCTGGTGGCAGACCGACGTGCACACGTTGCAGGAGATGCACTTCTTCTTGTCCGCGAAGATCCGGAACCGCGAGAAGCGCGCGTAGACGTGCATGAGCGCGGCGAGAGGACAGGCGAAGCGGCACCAGACGCGGCCGCTGAAGTGGAAGTAGAGCGCGGCTCCGAGAATGCCGGCCAGGAGGACGTCGACCGCCCAGTAGTAGTTCGTCTGGACGCCGGCCACCGTGTATCCCGAGAGCAGCCCCGAGAACAGCCGCTCGGCGAGAGAGCCCGGCCAGATCCACCCGGCGACGCGGAGCCCGAAGAGGCCGAGGCAGACGATCAGCAGCACCTGGCCGACGAGGTTGAGCCGGTTCCAGAACGGGCCGTGCGGCATCTTCTGCCGGTGCGCGTCTCCGAGCGTCTCCGCGAGCGCGCCGCACGAGCAGACCCAGCCGCAGTACGCCCCCTTGCCGAACTTCAGCACGAGCAACGGAATGATGACGGCGGTCTGGACGAGGCTCAGGATCAGCCAGCCCCACAGCGGCTGCCACGTGAACAGGTTCCAAATGAAGAGCGGCCACGCGAGGACGAACCCGAACGCGCGCCAGTACTCGCGGCTCCCACCGGAGTCGGGGAAGAACGAATCGGCGAACGTGCGGCCCAGCCCGTCGTCGAACCAGCCGGCGTGTCCCATCCACGGGAGGAGGAAGTAGGGCAGCACGAAGAGCGGAACGACCTGGAACGCGGCCAGCGTCCACGTCTGCCGGCGGACGTACGGGGTACGGCGGCGGCGGACGCGGCGGAACCCGAACGCGACGACGGCGAGGCAGTAGGCGAGCGAGTAGTAGAAGCCGGGTTGGCCGAGCGCGTCGGCGAGCGTCGGCCAGTCGCCGAGCTTCGACTTCAAGCCGTACGGGAACCAGGCGTGTTCCTGGAACGTCGCGTTCAGCGTCCCGCCCGCCTTCCAGTTGTAGATGAAGATGCAGGCGAGGAGCATCGCGGCCAGGCCGATCCACGTGCGGGCCCGCCACTCGCCGCGGATCGCCACGCCGGAGCGGCGGAAGAAGTCGAGGGGCGGCTCGCGGCCGATCATGGCGAAGACCGCGTCGTTCGGGATCTTCTTCTCGACGCCGTCCTCGTCCTCGATCGTCGCTTCGTCGGCGGCGATCGACGTCACCCGGCTCGACATCATGAGCTCGATCGACCCGGCCTTTCGATGCGCGCCGAGGAACGCGCCGGAGGACGTCGTCACGCGCTCGGAGGTCGGGCGCTCGATCGCGACGTCCGCCATCGGATCCGCGACGAGCGCGGCCAGCTTCTCCACGTTGTCCGGCTTCGGGCGGCTGAACTCGGGCTTTCGGTAGGAGAGCGTGACCCGCGCGCCGCCCTGCGCGAGCGCGATCGCCGTCTCGAGCGCGCTGTCGCCGCCGCCGACGACGAGGACGTCCCGGTCAGCGAAGTCCTTCGGATCGTGGAGCCGATTGGCGACCTTGTCGCGCTCCTCTCCTGGCACGCCGAGCCGGCGAAAGTTCCCCGACCGGCCGATCGCGACCACGACCCGCCGCGCGAGCCTCGGAGTGCCACCGGCGACGACGATCTCGAACCGGCCGTCGCTCTTCCTCACGCGTTCGACACGCGCGGCGACCGGCGCCACGCCGCGCTCGAGCGTCTGCGCCCGGAGCTCGTCGAGGAGCGACTCCTTCACGTCCGCGGCCTCGCTGAACTGGAGCTCGCCGGCCGGCGTCATCTCGGTCGGATACGTATAGATCGGCTTCCGCCGCGGGAAGTTGACGATCGTGGAGAACGGCTCGGACGCCTCGAGCAGCAGGAAAGAGAGCCCGAGCCGTCTCGCCTCGAGCGCCGCCGCCATCCCCGAGACCCCTCCGCCGACGATCGCCACGTCGACGACCTCGCGACCGCCGGGAACGCCGCGGTCGCTCTCCAGCTCCTTCGCGATCGCGGCCGCCGCGCGCGCGCCCGAGTCGGCCGAGAGCTTCAGGAGCGGGATCCCGGTCAGGTCGCCGACCACGTAGAGGCCCGGCACGTTGGTCGAGAAGTCCTCACGGACGTCGGGGAGCTTCTCGATCGTCCCCGCCGGCCACCGCGTGTGGAGCCAGCGCACGTACCGTGAGATCGGATTCATCGAGGTCCTTCGGTTCCACGCGGGAAGACGGCACGCGCCTTCGATGCCGTCCGCCGCCCCGCCGTTTCGCGATCCGTGGCGGAACTCGTCGATGCTCGCGATCCGAGCGTACCCGACGGCGCAGAAGAGATCCCGGAACCGCTCGCCACGAAGCGGAGCGCCGGGTTCGACCACCCGAGGCGCGCCTCGGCTCCGAACCGGGACGCACGTCGCAACCCATCCCGCCCCGCCTCAAATGAGGCAGCGCCACCGCAAAACCGTCAGCCGGCGTCGTACTCGCCCCGCTCGATCCGGTACTTCCGGATCCGGTACTGCAGCGTCTTGTAGGTGATTCCGACCGCCCGCGCGGCCGGGCCCAGGCTGCCCCGTGAACGGCGCAGCGCCTGGACGATCAGGTGGCGCTCGAGGTCGTCGAGGCGGACGCCCTCGGCGGGGAGCTCGAAGCGACCGGCCGCGCCTCCGTCGGCCGGCGGGCCGTCGCGGATCGCGGGCGGGAGGTCCGCGGCGCCGATCACGCCACCGCGGCTCAGCACGACCATGCGCTCGACGACGTTCTGCAGCTCGCGCACGTTGCCCGGCCACGGATACTGGACGCAGCGCTCGACCGCTTCGCTCGACATCTCGATCGCCTCGCGCCCGAACCGTCTCGCGGCGGCGCGCGTCAAGTGCTCGATCAGGAGCGGGACGTCCTCGGCTCGGTCGCGCAGCGGCGGCAGCACGATCGGGACGACGTTCAGGCGGTAGAAGAGATCCTCGCGGAACGTCCTCCTCTGGATCGCCTCCTCGAGGTCGTCGCTCGTCGCGGCGAGGATGCGCACGTCGATCGACGTCGCCGCCGTCGCGCCGAGCCGTTTCACCTCGCGCTCCTGGATCGCGCGCAGGAGCTTCGCCTGCAGGTCGATCCGCATCGCGCCGATCTCGTCGAGCAGGAGCGTGCCGCCGTTCGCCTGCTCGAAGCAGCCGGCGCGCGTGCGGTCGGCCCCGGTGAACGCGCCCCGCTCGTGACCGAAGAACTCGCTCTCGAGCAGCGGTTCCGGCACCGCGGCGCAGTTCAACGCGACGAACGCGCCGGCCGCCCGGCGGCTCTGCGCGTGGATCGCGCGCGCGACCAGCTCCTTTCCGGTCCCGCTCTCGCCGGTGATCAGGACCGACACGTCGGTGTCGGCGACGCGATCGATCAGCGAGTAGACCTCCTGCATCGGCGGCGACGCGCCGACGATGCCGCCGACGCGGAACCGATCGGCGAGCGCGCTGCGCAGCTCCTTCACTTCCGCCTCGAGGCGGCGGCCCTTCAACACCTTCTCGATGACGACGAGCAGCTCATCCTTGTCGAACGGCTTGGTCAGGTAGTCGGCCGCGCCCCGCTTCATCGCCTCGACGGCCGACGACACGGAGCCGTACGCGGTCATCAACACGACCGGCGGCGCGTCGACGCGGCCGCGCACGCGGCGCAGCAGCTCGAGGCCGTCCATCTCCGGCATCCGCTGGTCCGAGAGGACGAGGTCGACTCCGTCCTGCTCCATCGCGGCGAGGGCCTCGACGCCGGTGCCGGCAACCGCGACGCCGTAGCCGGCGCGCTCGAGGATCCCCTTCAGCATCTCGCGCTGGGTCGCCTCGTCATCGACGACGAGGAGCCGATGTCCGGTCACGTCGGTTCCTTCGGCGCGGCCGGGAACTCCAGGCGGAACCGCGTCCCCTCGCCCGCGCGCGTGTGAAGGTGGACCCGGCCGCCGTGCTCCTCGACCACGACCTGGTGCACCATCGCGAGGCCGAGGCCGTGGCCGTTCTCGCGCGTGGTGAAGCCGAAGTCGAACACGCGATCCTGATCGTCCTCCGGGATGCCGACGCCGGTGTCCTCGACCTCCACGAACGGGCGATCGCCGTCCATCCCCGCGCGGAGCACGACGCGGCCGCCGTTCGGCATCGCCTCGAAGCTGTTCAGGACCAGGTTCAGGAGCGACGACTTCAGCGACTCCTCGCTGGCGTCGATCGGCGGCGCCGGCGCGGCCTCGACGTCGATCGTGACGCGGCGGCGCTCGGCCTCCTTCATCACGAGCTGGGCCGTCTCCTTCAAGACTTCCGCGAGAACGACGGGCTGCCGGAGCCCCCGCTCGCTGCGCGCGAACCGCAAGAAAGTGCCGACGAGGCGGTCGAGGCGCCGCACTTCCTCGCGGATCAGGCCGACCGAGCGGTCGAACTCGACCTGCTGCGGCGCGCCCTCGGGGCGCGCGGTGTCGATGAGGTGCTGGAGGGTCAGGTTGATCGACTGCAGCGGGTTGCGGACGTCGTGCGCCACGCCCGCCGCGAGCCGGCCGAGAGCCGACAGCTTCTCCTTGCGCACCATCTCCCGCGCCCGTTCGCGCGCGGCGCGCAGCCGGCGCGTCATGGCGTTGAACGCGAGGCCGAGCCGCCCCATCTCGTCGTTCCCCTTCGCCACGACCTTGACGTCGACGTCGCCCGACGAGAGCCGCTTGAACCCGGCGTCGAGCTGGTGAAGCGGGCGGAGGAAGCGTCGCGCCAGCCCGGCCGAGAGGATCGTCCCGAACGCGAAGACGCCGAGGAACAGGAACAGCGTCCGCTTGCGGATCTTGTCGAAGATCGCCTGATAGTTCGTGGTCGGCACGTTGAAGACGACGTCCTCGCGCACCGAGATCTGGTACGGCTCACCGTCCGCGGGAGGCACGACGGGCGGCAGGAAGAGGTCGACGTGGCCGCCGAGTGCGTCGCGGTCGGACTCGTCGCCGCCCGGTGGTGGAACGGCGCTGTGCGTCGCGGCCGAGCTGGGCCGCACCCGGATCATCGGAATGCGCGCCTTGACCTCGCCCTGGTCCGCCTCTGTCTGGACCCAGTCGGCCACGACCAGCAGGGTTCCCGCTTCCGGCGCGCCGTCGGGCGGCGCGTCCGTGCTCAGCGCGGCCACCCACTCCTCGACGTGCTTTTGGCAGTCCGTTCCCGCCGGGACCGGGCCGTTGCCGAGCGGGTGCCACATCCCGCCCGCCGCGTCGCGGGTACCGAACACGACGAAGACCTCGTTCGCCTCGCGGTTCGCCGCCGCGTCGCCCCCCTCGGTCGCGAGCGCCGCGATCTCCTCCTGGACCAACCGCGCCCGGCGCTCGACGCCGGCCGCCGCCTCCGAGCCCTCCACGCGGGTCACGAAACGGAACGACTTGCGGAGGTGCATCTCGCCCGGCGGCCCGGGCGTCTCCGCCTTCGTTCCGGTCTCGGTCGGGGTCTGCGACGCGTCGGGGCCGTTGCGATCCGGACGCGCCACGAACGCGGACAGAGTCTTGGCGCCGACCGTCGACACGGTCGCCTGGAGCTCCTTCATGATCGCTTCCTGCGACGCGCCGAGCAGGAACCCGAATGCCGCGAGCGACGCGAAGAGCACGACGCTCATCAGGGCGATCAGTCGAATGGTCATGGTCGGCTCCCGGGGAATCGGTCGGGAGCGATTATTGCACACGGCGTGCCGAGATGCAGGGAACAGCCCGGCCTTCTGTCCTATGTCCTATGGCAGGAACAGCTCGACGTAGCCGGTGACGTTCTGGACCCGGATCGTCGCCTGGAACTCGCCCTTCTCGAGCACGATCATCCCCCCGTCATCCGGCGCGCCGGCCGGGTCGAAGAGCACGGCCGCCGCCCCGTCGAAGTCGGCGGTGATCACGTCGACCCCGTCGCTCGGCCCGCCGAGCTTGCGTACCCACGGCCGCTTCGTCAGCGGCTCGTCCAGCAGGACCCCGGGCGGCGACTCCACCTGGTACCGGTCGTTGTCCACGTCGAACAGGATGCGGTGGTTCTGACCGGTCGCGATCGCGCGCGCCTGGACGAACTCGAGGTCCGACGCGAGAACGCGCGCGTCGGCCGACACCGACTGGTCGTCGAGCGTGTGGGCGGCCGGCAGGACGGTGCCCGCGAGGATGATCCCGACCACGATCACGATCAGGAGCTCGATCAGCGTGAAAGCGGCGGAGTGGTTCATGGGGTCTGCTCGCAATCGACCGGAAGCTCGACCGTGAAGACGCTGCCGACCGCGAGCCTCGACTCGGCCCGCACGACGCCGCCGTGCCGCTCCACCGCCTGGCGGACGAGCATGAGCCCCAGCCCGGCGCCCTCCGCCTGCCCGGTGAATTCCTCGTCGCGTTGCGAGAACGGCTCGAACAGACGGCTCAGCAGCTCAGGGGCGATCCCCTCGCCGCGGTCCGTCACGATCACGCGGACGCGAGCGGGGTTCATGCGCTCGATCGACACGTGGACGAACGCCCTGGGCCCGGGCGTGAACTTGACGGCGTTGTCGACGAGCTGCGAGAAGAGGGCGAAGAGCATGTAGCGGGAGCCGCGCACGCGCGCCGCGTTCGGATCGATCTCGACCTGCACCACGACTTCGCGGTTCGGGCGGCGCCCCCTCACGTCCTCGATGACGTCGTTGACGAGCATCCGGAGATCGACGTCCTGCACGATCTGCAATCCCTGGCGGAACTCGACGAACTGGAGCACGCCGTCGACGAGGCGCCGGAGCTCCTCCGCGCCTTCATCGATTCCCTCGAAGGCCTGGCTCTGCACGTCTTGCCCCGCCGTCGGGTCCCGCGCGAGCGGGAGGAGGCCCATGATCTTCGTGAGCGGCGTCCGGAGCTTGTGCGAGGCGAGCGACAGGAAGTCGCGCTGCGCGTCCGCCTCGCGCACCTCGCGGGTCACGTCGCGGAGGCAGACCACGCGGATCGCCTCGCCGTCCGCGCCGACCCGCGCGCGGAACATGCTCACCGCGAGGACGAGCTGCCGCCGCCGATCGCGGCTCTCGGCCATGAAGTCCAGCCGCTCCCGGCCGTCGTCGCGCAGGGAGCTCGGCGGAACGGAGAGATGAAAGGAGTGCAGCCGCTCGAGCACGTCGTAGCCTTCGGGCTCGCCGTCGGCCACCCCGAGGTAGCGACGCGCCGCCCCGTTCGTGAGGCGCGACCGCCACCTCCGATCGCTCACGACGATGCCGTCGCCGATCTGCGCCACGACGCGTTCGAGCATCTCGCGCTCGTAGCTCACGGCGCGGTAGTGCTGGAAGTTCGCCACCGCCACCGCGGTGAGAGCGCAGAGAGCGCCGACGAGCTTGGCGTCGTTCGTCGTGAACCGTTCGTCGACGTCGCGGGCCACGATCAGGACGCCGAGCGTGCGGCCGCCGGTCTCGAGCGGAGCCGAGAGCAGGTGCATCCGCGAGCCGGACGGATCGTCGAGGTACGTCCGGGCACGCTCCCCGTCGAAGAAGAACGGGCGCCCGAGCAGCAGGAACTGCCGCGGCGCCTGCGCGGTCAGCCGCGACCCGAGGCCGCCCCGCTCGCACGCCACGTCGAAACCATCCGGACGGGTGAAGTAGAGGATCGCGTGCGTCGCCTGGACCGCTTCGAGCACGCGGTTCACGAGGTAGGACGTGATGTCCTCCACCTTGAACAGACCGCCGAGGCTCGAGACGGTCTGATAGACGACCGACAACGTCTCGTACGCCTGCACGAGGTCCGTCGAGAGCTTCTCGATCGGATCCTGGAGGTCGATGGGTCCGGCGGTCGTCATCGGTCACGGCCCCTCGTCGATCGTGCCAGGGACGACGTCCCACGGGCCGGCCAGCGTGAACTCGACCACCGGCTGCGCGGCGACGATGCTCGACGACTTCAGGTTGGCGACGCCGGTCAGCGTCACCGAGCTCGCCAGGAGCGTACCGCTCACCTGTCCGGAGTACGGGCCGACGAACGCACCGGTCACGTAGATCACGCCCTCGATCGCCGGCGCGAACAGGTCCAGCACGTCGCTGTCGCCGTTGAAGTCCACCAGCGACAGGTACTCGGCGAGCGCCGTCTCGAGGCGCAGCACGAGGTCGCCCTCGATGAGCAGCGACGCAAACGACTGGTTCGCTCGCACGAGGTGGAAGCCGCGCTCGATCGTGACGGTGCCCGCGTTCTCGACGATCAAGGTCCCCTCGACGTAGACGTCGCGAAAGACGACGTCGCCGCCGCCCGCGTCGAGGACGTAGGCCCCGTTCGCGTTCGTCGCGCCGTACGGGTTCGCGTCGGGTCGAAACGCCAAGTCCTCGAGCAGGAACGCGTTCCCCTGCATCGGTACGCCGATCAGGGACGACGCGGCCGACGAGTACGTGCTGAGCGACACCGCGGGCGGCACGATCTGCGTGCTGACCAGCGTCACCTGGCTCGGCGCGACCTCGGAGGTCACCACGCTCCCCTGCGTGGTCTCGATGGCGCCGTAGAAGTCGACGTCGCCGTTGGCGAGGACGTTGCCGTTCGCGCGGAGCGAGCCGCCGATCGTGCACTCGTCGAGGGTGATCGTCGTCGCCGAGACCACGCGGAACTCGAGCGACTGGTGCGGGACGGCGCGCAGGTCGGCGCGGACCGACTGCGTCGCGTCCCCGGCGGCTCCCACCGCCTCGACGTGCGCCACGCTCGGACGAATCACCGTGGCGGTGACCGTGACGCTCTCCGCCGTGACCAGCGGATCGACCGCGGTCGCCCCGGTCCAGCTCGCGTCCGCGCCGAGCCGCGCCCGCGCGATCTGCAGCCCCGACAGCCCGAGCCGCGCCGCGTCCGCCGCGCGGGTGAGGTATCGGTTCTTGCGCACGCCCAGGTCCGCGCTCAGGACCATGTACATGCCGGCGATCGACGCCGCGGCGGACACCAGCAGCGCGAGCACGAGAACCGAGCCTCGTTGGCGGGCGATGGACATCGTCACTGGTTCAGGCGCGCGAGGTTGTTGACAATCGGGAACGAGACGCCGATGTCCTTGGTCCCGCTCGACGTGAGGAGGGTGAGCTTCATCCGTACGCTGGTCGGGATCATTTCGAACTTCACCCCGGCGTCGGACGGAGCCGCCGTGGCCGCGTCCTCCGCGACCAGCGTGAAACGCGTTTGGCCCGCGTGGAGGAGCGACGTGAGCGGGTTGTAGCTGTTCCCTCCGTCCGTCGACCGGACGAAGCCGGAAACGACGCTGGTCGCCGCCGCGGCGATGCTCAGGAAGCGGTGCTCGACGTCCGCCGCGTAGCTCGTCCCGTCCGCCGCCAGCTCGACGAAATACCGCGTGTTGTTCGTGGCCTTCCGCACCGACGTGAGCGGGATCACCACGTCCGACGTCGTCGTCGGCAGCGAGCCGTTCGCGACGTGGCCGGTGGCGATCAAGCTCCCTTCGCCGGGCAACGGCATCGACTGCGTCGGATGGGCGAGCCGGACCTCGACCCTCAGGTCGCGGGTGCCGTGGCGACGCAGGCGCGCCGTCAGCGAGGTGAAGCTGGCGGCGGCGCCGAGGCCCGACGTCTTGACCACGATGCCGGCTCGTTTCGTGTCCGAGATCTCGGTGTGGCCGAGGATCTCGGTCACCAGGGTGAGCAGCCCGAGCGGCAGGAGGCTGTACCCCGCGTTCAGGCTGAACGTCTGGAAGCTCCCGACGGTCACCGCCGTGTTCGCCACCGTTCCTTCGCCGTCGCTCCGGTACGCCCGGCGCGACTTGTCGATCACGAAGGTGACGCGGCCGATCTGCGACAACAATTCGACGTTCTGCACGCCGTCGTCGCGCATGAGCGGGTCGGAGGCCGTTCCCGCCCACGAGTACGTGATCGTCTCTCCGGAGGGGAGGTCGATCTCCACCTCGCGCGCGCTGACGAGCCGGACGTCGGTCGCGTAGCGGACGTCGCGATCGAGGCGCTGGATGACGGCGCCCGCCGTCGCCGCGGTGGCCGCTTCGTTGTCCTGCTCCTCCGCGACGCGGCGAGGAACCTCGACCAGCGCCGAGATCCCGAGCATCAGGATCGCGGAGACCGCGACGACGAGCACGAGCTCGATCATCGTGAACGCCGATTGTCGACTGATGGGTTTCATTGGGCTCCTGAGTGGTCGTTGGTCCGCGGGCTATCGCACGAGCTCGACGTTGTTCAACAGGGGGAACGACACGTTCATCGTCTCGGTACCGCCGTCGGTGAGCAGCACGAGCTTCATCCGGACCCCGGTACGCACCGCGACGAACGCGACCCCGGAGTCGGACGGAGCAACCGCCGATTCCTGCGTCACGCTGAGCTCGAAGACCGACTGGCTCGCCTTCAGGAGGCTCGTGAGCGGGGCGAACGTCGCGCCTCCGTCCAACGAGGTGACGAACCCTCCAGGCGCGGCGCCGGCCGCGGCCGCGATGCTGAGCCACCGCGACTCGATGTCCGCGGCGCCGCTCGCGTCGGAGGACGTGAGGACGGCGATGTACTGCGCGCCGTTCCTCACCTTGCGCTCCGAGACGAGCGGGATGACGAAGTCCTCGAAGGTCGTGGGGAGCTCCGCGTTTCGAACCTTGGCCGACGCGACGATCTCGTCCTCCGCGCCGGTCTTCTCGAGCCGCGCGATGTCGGCCTCGTAGATCGCGACGCGCAGGTCGCCCGAGCCGTTCCGGCGGAGGCGGACGGTCAGCGCGCTCGGTGCGGCGTCGTCGGTGGCGAGTCCTCGTGCCGTGAACATCAGTCCGGCGTTCCTCTGGTTGGTGATCTTGAACGGAGAGGTGAGCTCGAGGACGCCGGCGAGCAAGTAGGCGGGGAGGATCGAGAACGCGCTGAACGCGGCGGTCCGGACCTCCGTCTCGACTACGGAACCCTCTCCGGTGGAACGGACGCGCTGGCGTGCCTCGTCGAGCGTGAAGGCGACCCGCCCGACGCGTTGGAGCATGGCGACCCGCGTGGTGCCGTCGTCGCGGATCACGGGGTCGGTGGACGAGCCGGCCCACGAGTACGTCACCGTCCCACCGCCGCGCAGATCGATCTGCACCTCGCGCTCGTTCGGAACGCGAACGTCGACCGCGTAGCGAACGTCCTGGTCGAGCCGCGCAATCAACGTCTGGCTCGACGCCGCGGTGTCCGCGCCCGCCGCCTCCTCCTCGGCGGCCTGCCGCGGCACTTCGACGAGCGCCGCCATCCCTAGGAACAGGAACGCGGAGACCGCGACGACGAGCAGGAGCTCGATGATCGTGAACCCGCGTGACGGGGGCGACGGGGGCGGCGGCAGGTGCGACTTCATGATGACTCGACCTCGTTCGATGGGCATCCATCAGCAAGTGATTCGTCAACCGGCGATTCGTGCGTCACGCGCTCCACTCGACGCGGGATCTCGACGAGCGCGCAGGACGCGCCGACGAGGATCGACGCGATCCGGACGACGAGCGCGAGCTCGATCCGCGTGAACCCCGAGGTTTGGCGATCGGCCCGCATCGAAGTCTCCTAGTGCGTCAGCTTCGACATGTTGAAGATCGGCAGCATGATCGAAGACGCGATGAAGCCGACGACGCCGCCGACGGCCACGACCATGAGCGGCTCGATCAGGGCGGTGGCGTCGCTCACCGCGAGCTCCGCCTCGCGGTCGTAGAACTCGCCGACCTGCACGAGCACGTCGTCGAGGATGCCGCCCGCCTCTCCCATCGCGGTCATCTGCACCAGCGTGCCGGGGAACCACGACTGTCCCGTCATCCCGTCGTGGATCCGGCCGCCCGACTCGGTGCGCTTGCGAACGTACTCCCACGCCTCGGAGAGCCGGCGGTTCGACGAAAGGTCGCGCGCGAGCTCGAGCG
Organism: uncultured Phycisphaeraceae bacterium; assembly: GCA_964649825.1. Lineage (GTDB taxonomy): Bacteria > Planctomycetota > B15-G4 > B15-G4 > JADJEK01 > CAZYQW01. The sequence continues at coordinate 30,727 of CAZYQW010000115.1, forward strand.
TGGTCAAGACCGGCACGCCGCTCTGGAGCAGCGCCCCCATCGTTCGGATCGATCGCGCCAGGGAGAACCGGCGGACGACGCCGCCGACCACGGGGAGACGCAGGAGGAACGTGTCGAACGCGGATCGACCGGGCTCCGTCCGCACGTAGATGACCAGCCCCGCCACCAACGCGACGATCCCCGCGACGATCCAGACGCCGTACGTGGAGGCGACGTCACCGACCGTGAGCAGGATCCGAGTCGGGGTCGGCAGGTGCTCTTCCTTGCCCGCGTACAGCTTGCGGAACTTCGGCAGGATGAAGACGAAGAGCGCGACGACGGTCGAGGCGGCGAGCAGCAGCATCACGGCCGGGTAGGTGAGCGCCGACTTGATCTTCTTCTTCATCTCGTAGTCGCGCTCGATCAGCTCGCAGATGCGCATCATCATCCCGGCGAGGTCGCCGGACGCCTCGCCCGCGCGCGTGAGGTGGATCGAGGTGCTCGGGAAGGTCTTGAGGTGCGCCTGCAGCGCGCTGGACAGCGGTTGTCCCGACTCGACCTTGCCGACGACGTCCAGCAGGACCTCCCGCAGGCGCGCCCGATCGCACTGCTTCGCGATCGCCGCCAGCGCCACCGCGACGGGGACGTTGGCGTTCAGCATCACCGCGAGCTGGCGGAAGAAGAAGAGGCGGTCGCGCGGGCGGATCGCTCCGGGACGAGCCCTGACCTCCTCCATGACCGGGATGCTGCCCTGCCGCTTGGAGAGCAGCCGCGCGCCCTCCCGGTGCGCGTCGAGACGCTCGAACCCGGCCGCCACCGTGCGGCGGTTTCTCGTGGAAGGAGCGCTGGGCGTCTGCGGACTCACTCGATGACCCTCAGGACCTCCTCCGCCGAAGTGATGCCCTCGCTCGCCTTCCGCAACCCGTCCTCGAACAGGCTGCGGATCTTGCGCTCGCGGGCGGCTCGCCGAAGCGTTTGGAGATCGGCCCCGCTGACCACGAGATCACGGATCTCATCGTCGATGCAGAGGAGCTCGTAAACACCGATGCGTCCGGCGTAGCCGGTGTTGCGACAGTTGTCGCAGCCCTTGCCGGCAAAGAGTGTTTCGACATTGAAGCCCACCCGCTTGAGCCGCTCCCGGGTCGCCGCCGACAACTTCTGCAGCATTCGGCAATCGGAACAGATCTTGCGGACGAGCCGCTGGGCGATCACGGCGTTCAGCGACGCGCCGAGCAGGTACGGCTCGACCCCCATGTTCACGAGGCGGGTCACGGCGCTCGCCGCGTCGTTCGTGTGGAGCGTCGAGAGCACGAGGTGGCCGGTCAGCGACGCCTGGACCGCCATCGCCGCCGTCTCGGGATCGCGGATCTCCCCCACCATGATCACGTCTGGGTCCTGTCGCAGGAACGAGCGCAGCGCGGCGGCGAAGTTCATCCCGATCTTGGCGTTGACGTGGACCTGGTTCACCCCCTTCACGTTGAACTCGACCGGGTCCTCCACGGAGCAGATGTTGAGCCCGGGGCTCTTGATCCGGTTCAGCACCGAGTAGAGCGTCGTCGACTTCCCGCTGCCGGTCGGCCCCGTCACCAGGATCAGCCCGTTCGGACGATGGATCTGCGCGTCGAGACGCTCGAGCTGGTCTCGGCCGATGCCGATCGAGTCGAGGTCGAGCAGCATCGCGTCCTTGTCGAGGATCCGGATCACGACCTTCTCGCCGTGCTGACACGGAAGCGTCGAGACGCGAAGGTCGATCGGACGGCGCTCGAACACGACGCGGACCCGGCCGTCCTGCGGGAGTCGGCGCTCGCTGATGTCGAGGTTCGCCATGACCTTGATGCGCGACACGACCGCGGCGTGGAGCGCGCGGGGCGGGCTCATCACCTGGCGGAGCACTCCGTCGACGCGGTTGCGAACGTGGAACTCGTCCTCGTCGACCTCGATGTGGATGTCGCTCGCGCCGTCGTTCACCGCGCGGAAGATCAGGAAGTTCACCAGCCGCACGACCGGAGAGAGACCGGAGACCTCCTCCATGTTGTCGAGCTCGCCGACGTGCGCCTCGACGATCTGGACGTCGGCGTCTCCCACCTCGTCCACGATGTCCTCGATGCCGAACGCGTCCGACAGGTTCGCGCGCAGCCGGATCGCCTCGAGGATGTTCGCCGGCGCCGCGAGCACGGCCTGCACGCGACCGCCGACGAGGCGGCGGATCTCGTCGAGCACGAAGATGTTCGTCGGATCCGCGATGGCGACGGTGGTCGTGTCCTCGACCCGGAACATCGGACAGACGTGGTTGTTCTCGAGGAAGCGCTGCGGGAACGCGTCGAAGATGTGGTGGTCGACCAGGTACCGGTTCAGCTTCACGGTCGGCAGCGAGTACTGCTGGCCGAGGCACTCGACGAGGTCGTCTTCCTTGACGAAGCCGAGTCGGACCAGGATCTCGCCCAGCCGCTCTCCGCGCGAGCGACCCTGCTCCTCGAGCGCGGTCTGGAGCTGCGCCTCGGTGATGCGATTCGCCTCGCAGAGCAGCCGGCCGATCGGCGCGGCGGCGGTGCCGAGCTGGCTCACATGCTCCTCCCTCGCATCACGCGGACCGCTTCCTCGGTCGTCGCGTAATGCTCGATCGCCGACTCGAGCCGGGTGACGCGAAGCGTCGTCTTCAGGTCCGCGCCAAGGTGCGTGAGCGCGAGCCGCGCCCCCTGCGACGCCGCGGTCCGCGTCAGCGACAGGAGCGTCTCGAGCCCGACGCTGTCGAAGCAGCGGACGCGCCCGCAGTGGAGGACGAGAAAGCGATCGCCCATCGCGAGCTTCTCATCGACCCAGGTCTCGATCTCGTAGACGTGGTCGCGGTCGATCGACTGATCGAGCCGGGCGACGACGACGGGTCCGACTCTCTCCTCCGGCCTAGTCGATCGCATCCCCGGCTCCTCCCGGCACCGCGGCCGAAGGTTCGCTCGCCGCGAGCACCGGCCGGGCGACGGCGTCGGCCACCACGCGGCCGCCGCCGCCCTGCTCCGCCCGCCGCAACGCGGACTCCGCCACTCGCAGCAGGGCGTCGACGTGCCCGACCGCCGCCGCGGCCACTCCGATCGACACCGCGAGCGGGCGCCCATGCCCCTTCGGCCCGACCTGGATCGATGCCGGCACGCGATCGCGGATACGCGCGGCCAGATCCGCTGCGACATCCAGGCCGAGGCCCGGCAACACGACGAGGAACGCGGCGCCGCCGTACCGGCCGACCACCCCGTTGAGCCCGACCTCGACCGTCACGAGGCGCGCGAGGTTCAGGATCGTCCGGTCTCCCGTCGTGCGGCCGAACGCTTCGTTCACCTCGCGGACGCCGTCGGCCGCGACGAGCAGGATCGCGACGGGTCCCTGCTCGAGCTTCTCGTTCACCATCGCGCGGATGTCGGACACGCCGACGAGCCGCGTCACGGGGTCGCGACGCTTCTCGTCCTCGTAGCGAGCCGCCATTCGCGCGGCCGATACCGCGAGGCCGCACGCGCCCGCGATCATCGCCGCCGCCTCGTCGCGTCGCGGCGCGGGGTCCGCGATGCCGTGGACCCGGATCACTCCGGCCAGCATGACGCGATCGAAGATCGGCACGACCAGACTCAGGTCGGAGTCGGCGCCGTGGAACGGCTCGGGATCGGCGCGGCGGGTCAGGAGCTCCCGGCGTCGCATCGCCTCGCGCAGCACCGGCTCGTTGTCTCCGACCGCCACGTGCGACGCGCCGCCGGCCGCCACGCCGCCCGCCACGCCGCCCGCCACGCCGCCCGGAGGGTGGACCCGCCCATCCATGAACCGATCCTTCGACCGATCGTGGAGATGAAGCGCCGCAGACGAGGCGCCGAGCACCTCGACCAGCGACTTCAGCGTGGCCTCGAAGACGCGCCGCTCGGTGAGCGCCGACGAGATGCGCCGAATCGCTTCGAACAACCCGCTCAGGTTGGAGTCGCTCGCCGCCGCGATCGCCGCCGCGACCGGCAAGCCGCGATCGCCGTTTGGTCCCACGCGCGCGGCGACCGCGTCGCGGAGCTCGCAGTGGCGCCGAGTCAACTCCTCGACGGCGCGGCTCAGCCCGGCGAGCCGCCGCTCGCGCGCGATCGACGCCGCGAGCAGCGCGGCCGAGAACGCGGCGAGGCCGGGCCCGAACGATCCGTGGCCCGTCACGTTTCCCACGATTGCCGCGGCCGCCCCGGCGAGAAGCGGCACGACGGGGATCGCGACGAGGCGGCGCATCCTCACGCCGTGTCCTCCGGCTTCGGCGACGCGGCGAGGAGCTCGAGGGCGCTGGCGAGGAGTTCGCGCGGGCTGAACGGCTTCGTCATGAACCGGACGATGCCGAGCTCGGCGGCGAGCGCGACGTCGATGTCCTGCTCCATCGCGGTGAGCACGATCACCGGAGTGTCTTCGTGCCCGTCGTGCCGGCGCAGCTCGCGGCAGACGTCGTAGCCGGTCATGTACGGCATCGAGTAGTCGACGATCAGCAGCTCGGGCTCCGACTCGAGCGCGAGCTGCAGGGCCTGCTCACCGTCGGAGGCGACGACGACGTCGAGCCCCGCCTTGCGCAGCTTCAAGCTGACGGCGTGTCGGATCGATGGATCGTCGTCCGCCACGAGGACGCGTCGTTGATCGTTCATGCGGTGATGCCCTCCAGGCCGACGAGTTGAGACTCTTCGCTCACGTCACCCCTACGAATCGGCAGACGGAGCGTGAATTCCGAACCCTTACCGACCTCCGAGGTCACGGAGACGTCGCCGCCGTGCGCGTTCGCCACGAACTTCGCGAGCGGCAGCCCGAGCCCGGTGCCGGTCGCCTTCAGGCCCTGCGTGTTCTCGATGCGCGTGAACTTCTCGAAGATCAGGCCGATCGCCTTGGCCGGGATCCCGACCCCGGTGTCCGAGACCGCGACTTCGACGTGTCCGCCGGAGAGGCCGACGCGGACGCGGATCGTTCCGCCCTCCGGGGTGTACTTGATGGCGTTCGAGATCAGGTTCATGCATCCCTGCTCGAGGAGGCTTCGATCGCCGGTGACGGCCGGGGTGAAGTCGGAGATCTCGAAGACGATCGTCTGCTGCCGCGCGTGCGCGAGCGGCGTGACCACGTCCCGCAAGTGCTCGATCACGTCGACGATGGAGACCGAGCTGCGCTCCAGCCGCGTCACGCCGGCCTCGAGCCGCGAGAGGTTCAGCAGGTTCTGGACCAGCCGCGTCAGCCGTTCGGTCTCGTCGAGGATCATCCGCAGGTGCTCCTGGCGCTCCTGCTCGCCATCGATGTCGCCGTCGATGAGCATCTCGAGGAACGCCCGCATCGAGCTGAGCGGCGTCTTCAGCTCGTGCGAGACGCTCGACGCGAAGCTCGACTTCATGCGGTTCAGCTCGACCTCGCGCGTGACGTCGGTGAGCAGGATCGCCAACCCGCGGGACTCGCCGCTCACGTCGTCGCTAACCTCCTGATACGCCACGCGGAGGATCAGACGCTGAGTGCCGTCGGAAGCGTCGACCTCGACCATCGCCCGGGATTCCTGCGCCGCGATGCCGGCCGCCAGCGTGGCCTTCAGGGCGGGAGGGATCGGATGGTCCAGAAGGTCGGCGCCGAGCTCGGAGTCGGCGGCGATCCCGAGCAGCCGGCGCGCGGCGCGGTTCGCGAACGTCGGCTCGCCGCCCTCGTCGATCAACACCACGCCGTCGGTGAGGTTCTCGAGCAGCCGCCGCAGCACGTCGTGGGCCTCCTCGAGCGTGCGCGCCTGGAGCTTGGCCCGGCGCGCCTCGTTCTGGCGCAGGCGCAGCCGGCTCGACATGTCGTCGACGCGATCGCAGACGGCCCGCGCGATCGCGCCGAACGGTTCGGCGAGCCGCGGCGGTGCCGACGGTTCCCCGGAGTCCTCGCGGCACCAGGACTCGAACCTCCGCTGCGACGCGCGAGCGCGCGCTCGAGCCACGAAGAGGAATGCCACGCCGGCCAGCAGCGCGGCGCCGCCGCCGAGGACGGTCATCGACGCCTCGCCGCCATCGACGACGGGCCGGACCAGGCCGCCGCCGATCACGAGGCATGGGACCGCAAACCAGATGAGTGACGTGGGCGTCACGAAACGTTCACCTTTCCACGCCGGCGGCGTCGGCGATGAGCCGTCGCAACGCCAGGTCGATCGGGCCGCCCGGAGCCCGCTGCCGTACTTCCTCGGCTTCCCCTCGGGCCAGGTCCAGACGCTGCTCCTCGACGTGGGCGAGCACGAGGAGCGCACGGGTCGGGACGTGGTCGGGATCGATGGCAACGGCGGCCGCAAGGACCCGCCGGGCCTGCGCCGCGTCACCGCGCGCGAGGTGCACGCGGGCGGCGCCGACGCACGCGGAGCGGCTCCTCGGATCGAGCCGGCGCGCGACGGCGAACGCCGACTCCGCGCCTTCCAGGTCGTTCGACGCGAGCAACGCCTCGCCCAGCGCGAGGCGGAGCGAGAAATCGTCCGGCGACTCCTCGAGCAGCCCGCGATACTGGTCGGCCGCCTCGTCGGACCGGCCGGCCCGCGCGAGCGAGGCCGCGCCGAGCAGACGCTCCTCGATACCGGGGCCGCGCGTCCCGGCGACATCCTGCGCGTCGCCGTTCTTGATCCGGATCAGGTCGCGGCGTCGCTCGAGCCGCGGGTCGCCCGGCGATTGCTCGAGCAGGTCGGCGATCAAACGCGCCGCCTCGCCGTCGCGGCCGGCCGGGCCGAGGTAGGCGGCCAGCATCGCCGCGAGCCGCGGGTCGCCGCTCCGCGTCACGAACTCCCGTGCCTTCTCCTCCTCGCCGACGTCGAGCAGGAGGGCGACGAGACGAGCCGCCGCGTCGTCCGATCCGCGCGCGACGGCGGCGCGGAGACGTGCCTCCGCTTCGGCGTCGTCGCCGCGGGCGATCGCGCACTCGGCGAGCAACGCCCACGGCTCGGCGGCGCCCTCGTCGAGCCGCGCGGCCGTCAACGCGGCCGTCTCGGCGCCGTCGACGTCGCCGCGATGGATCAACGCCGCGGCCAGCGTGCGAGCGGCGTCGAAGCGGTTCGGGTCGACGCGGAGCGCCTCGCGCGCCCAACGCTCCGCCTCGTCGAATCGACCGTCGCGCAGACTCTTCAGCGCGAGGGCCTGATGCACGTCCGCGCGCGTGCCGGTCCATGGGTCATAGGCCGGGTCGACGCGCGGCGGCGGCGCAGAGCACGCCACGAGCGCGGCGAGCACCGCCAGCACGCATGATCTCGGCCGACGTGGTCGCATCATCGGAGCCCCTCCAGCGCGCGCAGCACGCGCGTCTCTTCGTCCTCGACGCCGAGCGCGGCCAGGATGCGCAGCCGCAGCTTCGAAGCACGGACGTCGGCCGGCGTCAGCTCGAGGGCCGACTCGACGTAGTCGAGCGCGTCGGACGGCCGCCCCTCCTCGAGCGCGCGCTCGGCGCGGCGGATGAGCGGCGACGCCAGACGCACGCGGGAGAACGGCATGTGCGCGTCGAGCGTGCGGTCGCGGCTCGCGGCCATCGCCCCGCCCGCCTCGAGCCCGATCGCGTCGCGCGCGCCGCCGTCGACGATGTACGGCGTCAGCAGCACGATCACCTCGCGGCGGCTCACGCGATCGATCGTCTGCCGGAAGAGCGCGCCGATCCAGGGAAGGCTGCCGAGCCCGGGAACCTGCCGCACGACGGTCTCGACCTGCTCGCCGATCAACCCGCCGATCGCGATCGTGTTGCCGTCCTGGACGATCACGTTCGTCGTCACCTCGGTCGTGGTCTCGGACGGCAGCCCGGACGCGGGGTCGACGACGCCCGTCGAGTTCTCGGGGTGGATCTCGAGGCGCACGTAGCCGTCCTTCGAGATGAACGGGCGGAAGCGGAGCTGCGTGCCGATGTCGAGGAACTCCACGTCCTGCACGGTCGCCGTCTCCGTGGTCGTCGCGGTCAGGTAGCCGAGCTTGGCGCCGATGATGATCTCGGCGCGCTGGCGATCGACGGCCAGGACTCGCGGATGCGCCAGCACCGACGTGTCCGAGACCTTCTCGAGCGCGTCGACGAAGAGCGCGACGTCGCTCGTCAGGATCCCGACGTGGAGCCCCTCGGTGGCGAGGTCGCCGGCAAACCCGGAGGTCGCGACGGACTCGAACCCGGCGTCGATCAGGTCGGCCCCGGCCGGACCGAGCCCGATCGTGTTGAGGTTGCTCGTCGCGCCGAGCTCTCGGAAATCGATCCCGGAGAGCGTGTTGAAGTCGATCCCGAGCTTCGTCTCGTCGTCGAGCTTGACCTCGAGGATCGTCGCCTCCACGAGCACCTGACGCGGCCGGCGGTCGAGCTCGACGAGCACGCGACGCGCCGCCTCGATGACGGCCGGCTGGTCGCGCAGGACGAGCACCTCGCCGGCGGCGGGAGAGTTGCCGCCCGCGTCGGTCGCGTCGCTCGGGATCCCTTGCTCGCTCGCCGTGCTCGCCACGAACTTCCCCTGGTCGGAGCGGAGCGGCTCGATCAGCCGCATCGCCTCCTCTGCCGTGATGTAGTCGAGCCAGACGACCGCGGTCTCGTACTCGTCGTCCGTCGTCACCGCGATCGCGTCCTGCCGCCGCTCGACGAAGTAGAACTTCCCGTCCTTGCGCAGCTCGTAGCCGTTGACGTCGAGGATCGCGCGCAACGCGTCCTCGACCGGCACGTCGAACAGGTTGATCGTCACGCGCCCCGAGCAGTCGGAGCCGGCGACGATCGACAGGTGGTACTCCAGCGCGAACGACTTCAGGACGCTCTTCAGCTCCGCGTCGTCGAGGGAGAGCGTGACCCGCTCGGTCCCGCCGATGCGCTCGGAGTCGGCGCCGGTCGCCGCGCCCGTCAGCGCGACCAACCAGGCGAACCAGACCGCCGGGACCGACAATCGTCTTCTCATTGGTCATCCTTCGGTCTGTCCATCGACAGTTGGTGATCGGAATGCGTGCCGCGCAACGTGACCATCCGGCCATCGATCCGCACCACGACGAACCCGGCGTGCTCGTCGCCGATGCCGCACACCACGCCGTCGAGGACGGCGCGGCGCGTGCTCGCGAAGAGGAAGACGCCGTCGACATGGACCTGCCCGGCGCGGGCTCGCTCGTCGGTGATCAAGTCGGAGTCGTCGACCGGCGGCGGCGCGGGCGCGATCGGCACCGGCGGCTCGACCTCGCGATCCTCGCGATCGTGAACGAACGGGTCGCGGTTCACGTCCGCGGGGCGGATCGTCTCGGCGAACCGGCGCAGCGATCGCGCCTCCTCCAAAATCCGCTCGAACTCCTCGCGGATCGCCTCGGGATCGCTGCGGAACGCGTTTGCGTCCGCCTCCATCGCGCCCGTCATCACGTCCGGAGCCGCCGCGGTCCGTTCCTTCGCGTTCCTCGAGCTCGCCCCGGAGAGCTGGCCCCCCCAAACGATCGCCGCCGCGACGACGCCGAGGCCGAGCACCGCGGCCTTGCCCGGGCTCTGCTTCAGCTCGGCGATGATCCGGTCCTTTGCGCTCGTCACGACGCGTCATCCTCCCGCTCGACGGAGTAGGAGGTGAGCTCGACCTTCGCCCTGAGGTTGCCGTCGGCGTCCTCCTGCTCGACGGTGACGAGAGTGACGCGCGTGTGGCGCGCCAACGACTCGGCAGCGAAGAGGAAGCGGAGGATCTGCTCGTACTGGCCACTCACGTGGACCGTCAACGGGTGCGCGACGACCGCCCCCTTCGGCACCGGCGCGTCGGGTCGTATCGAGCGCGCGACGAGGCCGCACTCCCGCGCGACGCCGGAGATCTCGCGCAACCGCAGGTCGCCGTCGAGACGGTCGGGGACGAGCCGATCGAGCTCGGCGATCGCCTCGCCGAATTCGTCCAGACAGCGCTCGAGATCCTCCAGGCCGCGCGCGTAGTCGTCGCTCTTCAGGATCTGCGCCTGAGTCGTGCGCAGGCGCTCCAAGCGGTCGCTCAAGCCGGCCGACTTCGGCAGGAACACGAACTGGATGTACAACCACGACGCGCCGAGGAGCACGCCGGTGAACACGGAGTCCGCCGCGCGCCATTTCATGGCGCCTCCCCCAGCAGGGAGCTCGACAAGAGACCCGGAGACTGCGCGGTCACGACGAACTTCTTCTCCGAGCGGATCGCGTCGACGTTCTCGGACAGGACCAGGTTGACCGCGGCGAGCAACGGCTTCGCCTCGAGCGCATCGAGGAAGTTCGCGACGTTCTCGTCATCGGGGCAGCGGCCCTCGATCGTGAGGTCGATCACGGGCGTCGCGCCGGTCGAGTTCATTCGAACGTCGACCTTGGTGAGGAGCGTGGCGTTCGTGCAGGACGCGCCGATCGCCTCGAGCACGCGGCCGCCGCGGGCCCGGACGAGGATGTCCTTCAACACCGTGAGGCGCCGCGAGAGGTCGTCCTTCTTGCGCGTGAGCGTCTCGACCTGGGCGATGCGGCTCTTCAGGTCGGCGTAGCGCGCTTCGACCGCTTCCAACGTGACGTCGATCCTCGAACGCTTGCGCGAGATGACCATCGTCGCGGCGAGCATCGCGGTCACCACGACCCCCGCCATCACGACGCGCTCGATCCACTGCCGCCGGCGGATCCGGCGTTCGCGAAACTCGGGCGGGAGGAAGTCGACGGCGCAGGTGCCCATCACGGCGCCTCCCGGAGCGCGAGCCCGAGCGGGACGGCCCACGACCCGAATCGCCGGCCGACGCGCGGCGATGCATCGACGCCGGAGAACGCGGCCGCGAACGGGTCCGGCAGGTTCACCGGGAACGAAAGGGCATCGGCCAGCGCGGTCGCGATACCGGGAATCGCGACGCCCGCCCCCGAGAGGTAGAGGTCGACGCCGTCCGGCGAACGCCTCGACGCCGCGTGGTACCGGAGGCACGCCGACAGCTCGAGGGAGAGCTGGTCCAACGGCAGGCGCGCCGCGCGCCGCACCTGATCCGACAGCTCTCCTCCTGCCTCCGCGTCGGCAGAGGCCTCCACCTCTTCTCGCTCGAGACCGAGCCGCTGCTGCACGGTCGCGAACAAGTGGGACGCCCCGAGGGGCAGTTCCTTCATGAACAGGGCGTCGCCGTCGCTCATGATCGTCATCAGCGTGCAGGTCTCGCCGACGTGGATGATCGCGGTGTGGCGCTGGAGGTCGTCACGCCGCCGGCGCCGGCGCACGAACGTTCGCACCAGCGCGCACGCCTCGGCGTCGAGGGCGAGGAGCTCGAGCCCGGAGTTCTCGAGCGTCTTCGCGAATCGCTCGACGTAGGCCACCCCCGCGGCGAGGAGGATCAGCTCGCGCCGAACCTCCCCGCGCTCCATGATCTCTCCGACGTCGAGGTACTGGATCGCCGCGGCGTCTCCCGGGAAGGCGTCCTCCAGCTCGAAGAGGAGCGCGTCGTGGAGACCGTGGTCGTCCGACGGCTCGACCTTCACGTGCCGCACGATCATGTGATCGGAGGGGAGCGCGACGACGGCGCGGCGGCCCACGAACCCCTCGGCCTTGAGCACGGCCTGGATCTCGCCCGCGAGCGGGTCGGGGATCCCCTCCTCGAGGTTGGTCCCGTCGAACTGGACCTCCGCGGAGGCATGAACGCGGCCGCTGTCCCCTCCCCATTCGACCTGAAGCAGTCGGACGCGCGAAGGAGTCACCTCGACCCCGATCGGAGATATCCTCGCCCGCCTCCACATCGTCCCGTCGCTCGCAGTCTCCTCAAGGGTTTCGTCGAACTCGTGCTCCCGCGTCTCCCACGTCTCTCGCGTCCAAAAAAGACGGTTCAGCGAGAGCGGGTCGCCTCCAGAAGGTCCTTCAGACTCTTGTCGATCGATCCCAACAGGCGGATCATCTCCTGCCGTTGCGCCGCAGGATTCATCCCGCCCTGCGTCGCCGTCTCGAGCGCCGCGGTCGGGCCTCCGACGGGCAGCCCGAGGAGAAGCGCCGCCGTCACGCCGGCGATCCAGAGCCAGGCAAAGGGTCTGGTCGATCGTCGCACCGAACGTTCCATCACTCCTCCGGCGCCCGCGTGCGCAGCCACCACACGTCCGCGATCGAACGGCCCGCGTGCGACACGTACACCCGGACGCGGCGGACGTCGCTCGACGTCACCGCCGCGAGGCTCACCGGGTCGACCGGTTCGACGGTGACCGAGACGATCCAGTCCACGAGATCGGCCTGGGGCTTGCGCTCGCCATCGATCGGGGGGGACGCCAAGAACCCCGCGAAGTCATCGACGTCGTCGTACCGGCCGAGGATCTCTCCGGGCTCGGGCCCGAAGCTCGTACCTCCCGGCTCTCGGAAGGCGAGGGTCCCGATCACGGTCTCCATCACCTTGACGACGGAGAGGCCGATCGCCTGTTCGTCCGCGTCGCGACCGAGCCCGCTGACCGTCTCGACCCAGTACGCGGTTGCGGTCGCGGACAGCGCGAGGATCATCGTCGCGATCAGGATCTCGACGAAGGAGAAGATCCCTCGCTCACGCGACGCGGCACGTGCGACCACGATGTCTTTCCTTCGCGCGACGCGCCCCCATCAGAAGTCGAACAGTTTCTCGCCGGTCGACGTGATCGCCGCGGTGTTCGCCGCGAGCTGACCCGTGAGCGGTTTGAAGAGCCAGCCGGTCGTGTCGTCGCCCGCGGTCGGAAACGCGTCGCCGTCGGCGAGGATCCTCACCGTGGCGAGGTCGTTGAACACGTTGGTCGGAATCCCGGTGCGCAAGTACGGGCCGAGGGGGAACCCCGTCGTCCCGAGCACCGCGGTGGAGCCGTCCTTCTTCGAGTTCAGCGTGAGCTGAGACGTGAAGAGCACCGCCGTCGGCGTGCCACCGCCGACCGGGTAGCCGGGGAACTTGTCGATGTGCTGAACCTTGTAGAGGTCGACGGCCGACCGCATGGTCCCCAGGTTCTGCTTCACTGCGGAAACGGAGGCGTCTTCCGTGTTCCCGGAGATTTGTGGCAGGACGATCCCAGCCAGGATGCCGAGGATCACGACCACGATCAGAAGCTCCACGAGAGTGAAACCGCTCTTACGGTTCATGCTGTCGTCCTCACGTAAACAAACTGTTCGACGCAACGACCCGTGCCACGCTCCCGGGCGCCGTTCGCCAACTTCCCTCCTCCTTCGGGCACGTCGAGCGTCGAACTTGAGGTGAACGGCCGGTTCCTCGAACGTGGATCGATTCCGGCCGTTCGAACCGGATCGCGAACGCGCCGGTGACGGCTGGGAGCCGAACGTCGACGCATGCGGCTGGTGGCCGGCCCGCCGGAGATGGGCTATGTTGCCTCCCAGTGCCGCCGCGTGCGTCGTCGCGATCTCCTCGAACGGCTCGCAGCGCGACGGCCCGCTCGAACGCCGACCGCCCGAACGCCGAACGAAGGAGGACGTCATGCCCAGGATCGCCGCGCTGACCCTCGCCACCATCGCCGCTCTCGCCGTCTCGAGCGCCGCGCAGGTCGCGGCGCCGAAGGGTCCCAAGGTGAACTCGTCCGGGAAGAAGCAAGGCGGCGCCGGGGCGACGCAGCCGACGACGGGCAAGAAATCACGAGTGACGGGCTCCATCTACGACGCCGGCCGAGGCACGGGGACCACGACGGCCGCCGGAACTCCGAGCGCCGCGGCGGCGCGGATCCTGCTCGGAGAGCGCGTGCGCGGGCACGTCGGAGGCGGCGCGTCCGACACGATCCTCTTCGAGGCGGTGGCCGGCTCGAAGCTGTCGATCGCGATCGCGCCCGAGGATCGCCGCCTGACCCTCGCCGCGACGGTCCGCGACTCCTCCGGGGCCGCGGTGGTCGGGCTCGCTCCGACGAGGAAGGACCCGGCGAGGCTCGAGCTGGTGGAGTTCGAGCTGGCGAAGACGGACACGTTCCGCCTCGACGTCGGCTTCACCGCGAATCAGTCGGGCACGTACGAGGTCGAGACCAAAGTCGACGCGCCGACGCGTCTCGAGGAGGATTGGACGCTGGCCGATGGGCGACCGCGCGAGCTCCGCGTCGGCGGCATGGATGGGCGTCGGCTCGACGAGCTCAAGTTGCGCGTGACGGGAGAGGATCCGCTCCGGCTCGCCGTGCGCATCGTCGATCCGGACGGCCTCGAGCTCCCGGTCGGCGACTTCGCCTGGACGGCGACCGACGAAGGCACGGTCATCGTCACGAACCTTCCGCTCCAGCGGATCGGCGAGTACCGGATCTACGCGGCGGACAAGTCGCGTGCCTCCGGCACGGTGAAGGTGACGGCGCGATTCACGAACCCGAGCCCGGAGAAGAAGGTCCACGAGCTCTGATCGGAGCGCGGGTCACGCGGGGTTCTCGAGCACGACGAGGTCCTGGAAACCGCCCATCGCGCGCTCGATGTAATCGACCACGCGCAGGTGGGACGACCACGCGTCGCGCGTGTACTGCTCGGTCTGGAACACTCCGCGGTAGTACGCGGCCGGCGCGACGCCGTCGAGAGCGGAGTCGAGGACGCGGTCGGAGATCCCGTCCGCGGCGAGGTCCCGGTCGATCGCGGCGCGGGTGGTTTCGTCCAGGTTGCACGCCCGGGCCGCGAACTCACCGTGGACGGAGAGCAGCAGGATGCCGCCCGGCGCGGTCAGGCGCGCCAGCTCGGCCAGCCACCGATCCTGGTCATCGCGCGCCAGGTGCGACATCACCGAGTACCCGAGCACGGCATCCACGAGTTCGTCGCCGTACGCGGTCGGCGGCGTGGCCGGCGCCACCGAGAAGCGACCCGGCAGGTTGTCACGGCACCACGCCACCGCCTCGCCGTCGAGGTCGCAGCCGTACAGCGCGACGTCCGGGTGATACTTCCCGATCAGTTGCGACACGCGGCCGCAGCCGCAGCCCCAATCGAGAAGCGCACGCACGGAGCGGACGTCGCGATAGCGCGCGAAGACACCGAAGAACTCCGAGATCGCCTTCAATCCGGAGACCATGTAGTGGTTCGGGTTGTCGTTGCCGATCACCTTGAGTCGCAGCGGCGCGGGAGGAACCGCCAATCCGGCCGAGAAGTCGGGGACGAAAAGCGTCGTCACCTCGGTCACGTCCGCCGCGCGGTCGTCCACTCCGATCACGCGGATCCCGCTCCATTCGACGTCGCCCCCGCGTTCCCAAGGGACCCAGAACGAGAATCCCGCGGGACGGTCCGGGTCATGCCACGGGTATTGCGAGCGGATCTCGGGCCGCGCCGTCGCCGCGACCTCCCCCAGCCGTCGCCCCCCCACTTCCAGACGACAGGTTCGGAACGTCGTTCCCGGAAACGCCATCCAACCCTCGACGCGCAATGCTCCGGCCACCTCGTCAATGAAGTCGAACGCGCCGAGCGCCCTCTCCGGAACCGATGCCGCCACTTCCGTCGTCCTCGTGTCGAGAAGGAAGGAGAGAGTAACCCGGAGAAGATCCTCTCAATGACGGAATCCGGCGTCGAAGCAGTCCGACCCCGCCGGCTCGCCGGCAATGAGTCGGTCGTCTCCATGCATGAATGAAGCGAGTCGGCGGTCGCGGCGCGTCGCGGATCGCCGGCAGGGGGTCGATGCGGTCGAGCCCGGCGACCAGCCCGCGCGAGTTCCTGGCCCCGATGCTCGATCGTTCGAGGTTCGCTACGATGCCGCCTCAACGCGGTATGACCGCAACCGAAGAAGCACACGGCACGTGTGCGCCTAGCAGCCCGTGGTGAAAGTGCTTTCGAAGCGAGGCGAGGTCATCGCGACCGAGATCGAGGCGCAGGACCGCAGGCGTACTGCCTGTACGTCGAGGATCCTGCAACGAAGAGATCGGTCACGAGGGCCCGCCGCAGCCGAAATGACTTTCACCACGGGCTGCTAGGGCGCGGTCACGT
>CAZYQW010000116.1:0-86077 GCA_964649825.1 uncultured Phycisphaeraceae bacterium
TTCAGATTGTTGGTGGATGATCCGGAGGTCATCGTCGTCGCTGGCAAGGCGCGACGACGACCGCGTATTCGAGATACGTCGAGGAGGAGCAACGCAGCAAGCGATGACGAGGGCCCCGGAGAAACGTCAACAACTCTGAATTACACCACTAGGGATTCGGGGCTCGCCCCACGAGTCGTCCGTGCCGAGGGGCATCTCCGCCGGCACCTCGCCGCAGAACCACGGAGTTCTCCCGCCCGGTCGCGTCCGGTAACGTGGTCCGACGTTCCCTTTCGGCCGCGCGCCGGGAGTCCGCGATGCAGATTCGCACGATCCTCGTCCTCGGGCTCCTCCCGGCGTTCGCCCTCGGGGCGCTCTCGCCCGACGCGCCCGCGAGCACGTACGAGAACGACGACATCGGGTACCGCCTCCGGCTGCCCGAGGACTTCGAGTCGAGCGGCAAGGGGTATCGAGTCGTCGACGACCGCCTCGAGGGGTTCGACCCGTACTACCTCGAGTCGTTCCGGCGAACCAAGCCCCTGCGCACCCGGACGGGAGCCGTCTACTTCCCGGTGATCACGACCTACTACTTCCCGGCCCGCTCCGCGGCGGACGTCGCCAAGGAGCGCGCCGAGCGCGAGAAGGCGGAGACGGAGGGCGACAAGAAGACGATCGACCTGCTCGCGGCGAGCCGGATCTACCGATCGTTCAAGGAGTACGCGTCCGAGCGGATGACGGGCTTCTACTTCTCCGAGGAGGAGACGCTGAAGGTCGCCGGCTTCCCGGTGACGACGTACGAGATGTCGTTCGAGAAGCTCACCGGTGTTCCGCGCACCGACCTGACGTGCTGCTTCACGATGCCGGACGGGGAGTTCGCGATCCTCGGCACGTCGACCGAGGAGCACTTCGACGAGATGCGCGCCGCGTATCGGAAGACGTTCGCGTCGTTCAAGCCGCACTCCGACGCCGGTCTCCGGGCGCCGGCGCGGCGGACGATCGAGGTGAACGCCGCGCCACGCGATCCGTCGGCCGACGCGGCGCCGGAGCTCTCGGCCGAGGAACAGGTCGCGCGGCGCAACGCCGAGCGCGACCGTGCGTTTCAAGCCGCCATCGCCGCGATCGAGAGCGGCGGGCGCCACGTCGCGGACGACGACTTCCTCGTGATCTTCGACGACGACGCTCGAACCGCGAAACGCCTGCTGAAGCACGTGGCGACCTTCCGGCAGTGGCTCGCGGACGAGTTCGGCTTCCTCGGCATCGGCGTCGTCCCGGCCACCATCATCCGCCTGCAAAAGGTCGAGGGCCGGGGCGGGGGCCGCTCGTTCGCGCCGAGCGACCGCGACGGGGACGTTCGTACCTTCACGGTGTTCCACGCCGACGGCGCCAACCCCGAGACGGAGTTCCTCGATCTGAACCGCGGCTACCTCGACCTCTGGTTCAGCGAGCGCAACGAGTCGCTCTGGAAGTACATGCCGCTCTGGGTGAAGGCGGGTTTGAACGACGTGCTCGAGAACGCCCATCTCGCCGGCTCGAAGCTCGACTTCGACCCGGACGGTCGCGAGCTCGGCCGCCTTCGCGTCCTGTTCCAACGAGCGCGGGACGACAAGTCCGCGACGGTGATCCTCCCGCTGCGGGAGGTCGTCGGACCCGACGGCCCGGACCTCCTGAACGGGGAGAACGCGCTGGCCGCGGCCGTCCAGGCGACCAGCCTCGTGAGGTACCTGCTCGCCGGGCCGGGGGCGAAGCGAGCCCAGACGAAGAGCGCGTTGAAGCACTACCTGGGGCACCTGCTCGATCTCACCGACGAGATCGCGAAGCAGGTCGCCGAGGAGGAGAAGCGGAAGAAGGACCTCGAGGCCACGAAGGGCGAGATGTCGGAGGAGCAACGCCTCCAGGTCGAGGACGAAGAGTACAAGCGCCGTCGCGAGCGGAGCGGCGCCAACGTCCAACGCGACCTGCTGGAGAAAGCACTCGCGGCCACGTTCGGCGGGTGGGACGACGGCGACTGGAAGGCGCTCGACCGCGCGTGGAAGAGCTTCGCCGAGAAGCTGGCGGAGGACTGATCGTGTCGCGCTCCGAACTCGACGACCCTTTCGCGCTCCGCGGCGTGCTGCCGTCGCGTCGCTCCGCACGGAGCCCCCGGAACATCTTCGAGTGGTCCGACCGCCGCTGGCCCATCTCCATCGGCGTCACCAACGTCGTGGCGCCGCGGTCGGTCGTGATCGTGGTCGCGGCCCTGCTCCTGCTCGCGGCGGTGACGATTCTCGCCGTTGCCTGAGCCGCGGCGGCCGGGCCGTCAGACGCCGCGCAGCGGCCGAACGATCAGGTCCTTCAGCGCGAAGTTGCTGCCCTCGCCGACGCGCGTCACGAACAGGTCGTTGTGGTGGCGGATCAGCCCGAACTCGTCGAGGCAGGCGACGCCGCCGCAGACCTCCATCGCGCCGACGAGGAGTTCGCTCGCGGTGCGGCTCAGGTCGACCTTCACCTTGGCCGCGCTCTCGCGGTCGAGCCGGCCCTCGTTGTAGCGGTTCACGCACTGGATGAGCCACGTCGCGCCGCGTTCGACCGCGATGTCGAGGTCGATCACCACGTCCTGCACGCGCTGGAACCGTCCGATCGGCTTCTCGTCGAACTGGATCCGTTCCTCGGCGTACGTCCGCACCCGGTCGAGCGCGAACGCGGTCGACGCCAGGGCGAGCGCGCCGATGAACAGGCGTCCGCCGTTCAGCGTCGTCACCATCACCTTGAAGCCCTGGTTCTCCTCGCCGAGGAGATCCTCATGGGGAACGCGAACGTCTTCGAAGACGATCGAGCCGGTGCTCGACTGCTCCCAGACGCGCTTGCCGGCCATCTCCTGGTAGTGGACGCCAGGTGCGTCCATCGGCACGATGAAGCAGGTCGAGCGCCGGCCGTTGGGCCCGTCCGGACTCGTCAGCGCGTGGACCACGACGTGGCTCGCCCACTTCGCGTTCGTCGACCAGCACTTCTCGCCCTTGATGATCCACGTGTCGCCGTCCCGGCGCGCGGTCACCTGCGGGTTCGCCGCGTCGGACCCGCGCCCCGGCTCGGAGAGCCCGAACACGAACATCCGCTTGCCGGCCGCCAGGTCCGGGAGGTGGGCGCGCTTCTGCTCCTCGGTCCCGAAGAGCTGGAGGGGCTTCGCCCCGAGCGAGATCGCCGCCCCCGGCGTGATCGCCACGGATTGGCTGTGGTATCCGATCGCCAGGCCCATCAGCACGAGGTCGAGCATGTCGCCGCCCTGCCCGCCGTACTCGTCCGCGATCGGCAGGCCGAAGAGCCCGAGCCGACCCATCGCCGCGATGCACGAGTCCGGGACGAGCACGTGCTCGCGTTCCCACGTCAATAGGTGCGGCGCGATCTCCTGATCGGAGAAGTCGCGGATCGCCTCGTAGAACGGGACGCGCTCCTCGGGGAGCAGGTCTTTCAGGTAGGTGTCGATGCGGCGTGCCATGGAACTTTCGTACCGATCGAGCCGGTTGGAAGCAAGGCCGCAACGCGCGGCCGCGGCGAACGGCGCGTGCCTACTCCGCTCGGTCCCGCTCCAGCGGCCGCGTCAAGCAGGTCGGGCCGCCCGATCCCTTGTGGCCGATCTCATCGAGAGCGACCTCGTGCACGAGCACGCCGGTCGCCTCGAGCCGAGCGCGGGTTCGGGGATAGCCGTTCGGCAGGATGCAGACCCGCGGGGCCAGGGCCAGCGCGTTCGCCCCCAGGCGCTCGAACTCGATCGGGTCGACGTCGATCGTCTCCACGCCGCGGGCGGCGAGCTGATCGAGCAGCGGAACCGGGCAGAGCGGGCGGTGGACTAGGGCGAGGTCGTCGGCGAGCGGGCTCAGCATCGACATCAAGTGGAAGACGTCGTTGGGGCCGCGGTGATGAGGCAGCGGGACGACGATGAACTCGTCGACCGCGTCCTGCACCGTGCGCCGGAGCTGCGCGATCCCGGCGTCGTTCGTGCGGTAGCCGCGGCCGACGGCGATCGTCCGCGCGTCCAGCCAGACGACGTCGCCGCCCTCGAGCGTTCCCGGGGGCTCGATCGCGCCGAGGATCGGGACGCCGGCCCGCTCGAGCGTCGCCCGCAGCGCGGCCGGCTCTCCCGCGCGCGCCGGCTTGCCCATGCGCGCGAGCACGACGCCGCCGGGGACGGCGACCGCCGCGTCGCGCACGTAGATCGAGTCCGGCCCGACCGAGGCGTCGCCGTCGGCCTCGATCACGTCGATCTCGAGCGAGCGCAGCCGCTCGATGAGGCCATCCGACTCGACCCCGGCCGCCTCCACGTCCGGCCGGTCCCGGTAGCCGAGGTCCTGCCAGTGGCGATCGAGGTCCTCCTGCGATCGAAACGCGACGCGTGCGTGCTTCACCAGCACGCGCGCGAGCCGGGCGACGTCCGAAGCGAAAGTGGACATGAGCGATGCTCCGGACGACATGATAGGTCGTGCGCCGGCTCGACCGTCCCTTGCTCTACAATCCGCGAGGAACCAGCCCGCCTCGACCGAGTGAGGAGAAACCCGATGTCTCGCCTCTTCGCTTCTCTCTGCATCCTGTGGACCAGCGGACTGTCCGCGTCCGGCGCCACGATCGGGCTCGACGGCCGTTCCGCCGCGACCAAATCGTTCGATCTCCTGACGGGAACCGAGTTCGATGACTTCCGCGGTCTCATCACCGGTGCCGGGCACACGATCCAGCCCGTGCTGGCGTTCGACGGGGCTTCGTTGGCGGGGCTCGACGCCTTGATCATGCGTCAGGCGAACGAGTCCTTCGAGGACTTCAGCGCGACCGAGATCCAGGCGATCCACGCCTTCGTCGCCGCCGGTGGCGGACTGCTTCTGTTCTCCGAGGGCGGCTTCTCGTCGAACGCGAGCGTGCCGAACCTCAACCTGTTGGTGCAGCCGTGGGGAGTCCAGTTCGCCGCGAGCGCGACGTTTCCCGCCGGCCTCGCCGTGAGCGGCCTCGCGCCCCACCCGGTGACGGATCAGGTCCTCTCCATCGGCGAGGACTTCCTGCGGGAGATCACGTCGATCATGCCGCCTGCGATCGATCTGACGCCGGGGTCGACGGTGAAGGTCGCGGCGGTGGTGGACCACGCGGGGGGCAGCGGCAACGTCGTGTTCCTCACGGACACGAACATGGTCACCGACGCGGATGCGACGGCCGACTTCAAGCTCTCGAGCCTGGACAATAGGATCTTCATCACGAACGCGATCGAGCTGATCGTGGGGGCGACCACGCAGGGATGCGCCGGCGCCGGCGGCGTCGTGCCGAAGCTGAGCCTGTCCCCGTCGACCGCAACGGTGGGCACGCAGGTCAATCTGGCGATCACCGGCGCGCTCGGCGGCGCGGACGCGATCCTCGTGTTCGGGGGCGACCTCTCCGAGATCCCGATGGGCGGCGGGTGCAGTCTGAACGTCGCGCCCCTCTTCCCGGTCACGCTCGTGCTGCCGCTCGGCGGCGTCGGTCCGGGAACGGGCTCCCTGAGGCTGCCAGCCGTCGTCCCGCCGGGGACGAGCGGGCTCTCCGTCGCGCTCCAGGCGTTCATCGACGATCCCGCCGGCGCGATCGGCTTCGCGAACTCGAACGCGGTGAAGCTCGTCGTGCCCTGACGCTCGCGCTCGCGTTCGACGGCTGGCGCCTCGAACGCGGCTCGGGCTATGATGTTTCCATCGTTCGTCCGGTGCCGGACGATGTCCCCACGTGGAGCTCGCTCGTGCGCACGTCGACTCGGCCCCTCGGCATCCTTCTCCTTCTCGCGCTCGTCGTGGCTTGCGCGAAGAGCGCCGCGCCGAACGCGGGCGACACGCAACATCCGGCGGAGACGAAGATGGCGGATTCAGGATCTCGTGAGACCGTGGCACTCGGCGCCGGCTGCTACTGGTGCATCGAGGCGGTGCTCGAGCAGGTGGAAGGCGTGGTGAGCGTCCGATCGGGATTCATGGGCGGGTCGGTGGCGAACCCGACCTACGAGCAAGTCTGCGACGGCATCACCGGGCACGCCGAAGTCGTCGAGGTGACGTTCGATCCGGCGCGGCTCTCGTTCGACGACCTGCTCGACTGGTTCTGGCGTCTCCACGATCCGACGACGTTGAACCGGCAGGGCGCCGACGTCGGCACCCAGTACCGTTCCGCGATCTTCTACGCCACCGACGAGCAACGCGACGCGGCCAAGGCGTCGAAGCAGGCGGCCCAGGCGAGCTTCGATCGCCCGATCGTCACCGAGATCACGAAGGCGTCGACCTTCTATCCCGCCAACGAGTCGCACCAGGAGTACTACCGGAACAACCGGTCGCAGCCGTACTGCCAGATGGTGATCCGCCCGAAGCTGAAGAAGCTCGGTCTTCAGGACTGATTCCGCGACGACCCGGACCTCTCGGCGGTTCACTCGTCGTCATCGTCGTCGTCGTCATCGTCGTCCGGCGGGAGCCCGGCGCTCTCGGGATCGAGGCCCATGCTCTTCAGGAACTCACGCGCCTCCTCCAGGCTCGTGAACGTCATCGATGGGGCGCCCTCCGGCGCGTCACCAGGGGCAGGACCATCCGTCGCCGCGGCACCGTCGTCCGCGCGGATCGTGCCGTCGCCGTGGCGCGGCTTCTGGATCGGATGGGAACGCTTCGCGCACGTCGCGGCGAGGCGACCCTCGGGGAGGAGGAGCAGGAGCGTGGCGACCGCGGTGTGGTACGCGTCGCCGTCGATCGCGCGCTCGAGGTCGAGCGGCTCGGTGGAGCGAACGAGGGGAGTGAACGAACCGTCGCAGCGCTGCGCGGCGACGAGCCGGTAGCGGTGGTCGCGGACGAACCGTTCCCACTCGTGGCGGCCGCGCATCCACGCGAGCCGGCCGGAACCGAGGAGGAGCAGCGGGCCGGCGGTGGGGGCGTCGTCGATCTCGTCGGCGTATTCGTCGTGGTAGCGCAGGAACTCCTTCAACAGCGGATCGAACCGCGAGCAGCCGAGCGCAAGCAGACCGGCCGCCGCCCAGGCGGAGCGCCCGGCCTCGAGCCGTCGATCGAAGCTCGGGTCGCGGGTGGGAGCGACGAAGCCACCGTTCGTGAACGACGTCACGTGCGCGCAGGCGCGCTCGACCACGTCGTTCTGGATGCCGACGCCGACCCGTTCGGCGGCGCCGAGCGCCGTGAGCGCGGCGTGGGTGGCGAGCGAACGAACGCTCCAGTCGAGCGCGCGGTCGTCCGCTCCGAGCGAGAACCCGCCATCGCCGGCGCGCTGCTGCTGGATGAGCTCGCCCACCTGCTGCTCCAGCGCGGCGAGGACGTCGACGTTCGGTTCCGGGCCGATCAGCTCGGTGAGGAACTGGACCACGAACGCCCCGGCGAGCGCCCCGCTCGGCTCCGACGATCGCCGGCGCACGAAGTCGAGACAGCGACGGACCGAGCTCCGATGCGGCCCGTCCTCGAGGCCGCTTCCGCCCGCCACGAACGCGAGCCCGGCGAGAGCGACGAGGCACCGCCGCGCGTCGGGCGCGTCCGCTGCCGTCGCGAACGATCCGTCCGGCCGCTGCGCGTGGGCGAGCGCGCCGAGGCCGCGGTTCGCGGCGTCGTGGAACCGGTGCACGTCGAGCGGCATGCCGGCGTCGAGCGACGTGAGGCCGACCGCGATCGTCGTGGCGCGCGGGTATCCGCGGCGCACGTAGCCGACCTCGAACTCGGCGCGCCCCGCCGACACCTCGTTCTCGATCGCCTCGATGAGTCGAAGGTGGGGGTGCTCGGTGTTGGGCAGGAAGGTGTCGCCGACGCGGACGAGCACGTCGCCGACCTTGAGCCCAGCCGTGGCGAGAGGCCCGTCCGGATCGACGTGCCGGAGGACGACCCCGCCCGGGTGGTGGTCGTACTCCGGGTCGTCCGGGTCGTCGATGGCGACGTCCACGAGCGAGGGTTGGCTCTGGCCGCAGAGCGGGCCGAGCTCGTCCAGCGTCGTGATCGTGGGGACGATGAAGTTCGTCGTCCGCCGCACGCTGCGCTCGGCGCAGCCGCCGAGCGCGACGAGAAGCAAGCTTGCGATCGCGCCGCCGGCGCGCGATCCGTGCCGCACGATGTTCGAGCTCATGAGCCGCCTCCGTCGCTCGCGGCCGCGTCGACGTACCGTCCGAGGGTGAGGAGCGCGAACGCGGTGCCCCACGTCTCTCCGTACGTTCCCGATGCGGTGTCCCACCAGCTTCCGTTCGCCTCCTGCGTGCGCAGCATCGTCCACGCGCATCGATCCCACCACGCGGGGTCGGCGTGCTCGCGGAGCGACGTCGCGACCTCGGCGGCGTAGTAGTAGCCGAAGAAGAAGAAGTACCCCGAGATGGCGTGGGGCGCGCTGTGCGGGATGATCAGCTTGCGCCCCGACTCGAGGTAGTTCTCGGAGGTCGCGAAGACGTCGAGGCTGAGGGCGAGGTCGTCCGCGTCGAACCGTCCGAGGGCGTGGAGCGCGAAGGCGCAGGCCACGGTGCGCGACCCGGACCCGAGGTTCATCAGCGCGGAGGAGCCGCGCGCCACGTGGCTCGAGCTGTAGACGAAGCTCCCGTCGGGAAGACGCTGGCGCAGCACGATCTCGACGGCGTCGTCGATCATGCCGCCCGGGACCTCGACGCCGCCGGCGCGCGCGCGATCGAGCGCGACCGCGAACACGGCGGTGTTGAACGACATCGACTCGAAATCGTTCATCTGGCCCGAGTAGTAGCCCCATCCGCCTTCGTGCTGTTGGTACTTGCGCAGCCCGTCGACGCAGACGCCGGCGGCGGCGCGGATCGCCTCGTGCCGCTCGCCGTACGCGTCGTCGGCGAGAAGGCGCGCGATGAAGTCGAGCTTGTAGCCGTAGCCCCACGTGTTGAAGCTCTCGCCCGGCTCGTACGCGAACTTCTCCTCGCTCACGAGGTCGTCGATCGCGCGGGCGAGCGCCGCGTCCTCGGACGGCGAACGGCCCCGTTTCTCGTAGAGGGCCTGCGCGGCGAGCGCCGTGCACGCCATCCGCACGCCGTCCTGGCTGCCCCGGTGCCGGAGCTGGAACCCGAAGTCGGACAGCTTGGCGAGGCGCGCGTCGTGCGTGCCGAACGAGCCGTCCTTGTTCTGGGCGCCGATCAGGTAGGCGAAGCCGCGGGTGCGGGCCGCGTCCGCGCGACGGACGAGCTCGTCGCGATCCACGCCGGGGCGCAGCCCGTGGGCATCCACGATCGGCGTCTCGACGTCGTCCGTCGACTCCGACGACCCGGACGCCGGCTGGGCATGAGCGGTCGCGGCGACCGACACGATGATGAGGAGCGCCGGGAAGGCGAGCGCGTTCGTGACCAGGCGTCGTCCGTCGTACTTCGATCGCGGCATGATGATCCGTCCTTGTCTGCCGTCACTCGACGCGAAGCGCGAGGACCGGGTCGAGCTTCGCCGCCTTCACCGCCGGAAGCGTCCCGAAGATCAGCCCCGTCAGTACCGAGACGCCGAGCGCGAACGGAAACGAGAGCGGACGGAAGACGACCGTCCACTGCGCGAGGCCGCCGATCGCGAGCGCGAGCCCCGCACCGACCCCCATGCCGACGATGCCGCCGAGCAGGCAGAGCAACGTGCTCTCGCCGACGAACAGGTGGATCACGTCCTTCTCCGTCGCGCCGAGCGCGCGGCGCAGGCCGATCTCCTGCCGTCGCTCGGCCATGTTCGCAAGCATGATGTTCATGATGCCGACGCCGCCGACGATCAGCGAGATCGCGGCGAGCGAGCCCATGACCCACTGGAAGACCCGCTCCGAGCGGCGGTGCTCGTTCAAGAGCGCGAGCGGCACCGTCACCTCGACGTCGGACTGTCGGTGGCGCTTCTCGAGGAGGTTCTGCACCGCCTGGGCGACCGGCAGGAGGAACTCTTCGCTCGGCACCTGGCAGACGGCTCGGTTCACCTCGAGCTCGGTCGCCTCGCTCGCCCCCTGACCCTGCCGGACCTGGAGCCGGCCGAAGCGAGCGAACGTGGTCGAGAACGGGACGTAGGCGGTCTTGTCGGGGTTCGAGAGGAGACCGCTGTTGCCCGTCTGGCCCTTGCGCTCCATCACGCCGATGCACGTGAAGTGGTTGCCGCCGATCTGGACCACCTCGCCGACCGGCGACTGCAGCGGGAAGAGCTCGCGGGCGGCGTCGTACCCCAGCACGCAGACCGCGGCCGCGCTCGCCTCGTCGGCCGGGCCGAGGAATCGGCCGGCGGCAGCCGAGTGTCCCATGACGTCCGCGTACGCCGCCGTCGTGCCGACGACGTTGACGTCGGAGACGTGGAGGTTCGCGCGGACGTCCTTCAGCATGACGCGCATCGGAACGACGCGTTCGAGGATCGGCAGGTTGTCCTCGAGCACCGCGACGTCGTCGCGGGTGATGCCGTAGCGGGCGATCCATGAAGACTCGGACCGCGTCCGCTCGCGCTTCCGGATCCGCTCGGGCTTCACGCTGTCGACGATGACGTTGTGAAGGCCCATCCGCTCCATCCGATGCACGACGTCCTGCCGCGCCACCTCGGAGATCGAGACCATGCAGATGACCGAAGCGACGCCGAAGATGATCCCGAGCGCGGCGAGCCCGGAGCGAGTCTTGTGGAGGAGCAGGTTCTCGAGCGCCTCGACGAAGAGCCTACGCATCGACCACCTCGCCGTCCTTCAGCCGGATCGTGCGCGGGGTCCGCGCCGCGAGCCCGAGGTCATGGGTCACCATCACCACCGTCCGCCCCTCGTCGCGCAGAGCGTCGAGGAGGCGGAAGATCTCGTTGCCGTTCTGCTCGTCCAGGTTGCCGGTCGGCTCGTCGGCCAGCACGAGCTTCGGCTCGTTGAGGAGCGCCCGACAGATCGCCACCCGCTGCATCTCGCCGTTCGACAGCTCGGTCGGTCGGTGTTCGATCCGATGGCCGAGCCCGACCCGCTCGATCAGGGACCGCGCCCGTTGCTCGAGGGTCCCCGGCCCGTCCGCGCCGTTTTTCGCCGCGGGGTGGTAGCGCGCGGCGAGGAGCACGTTCCTCAGCACGTTCTGCTGCGGGACGAGGTGGAACGACTGGAAGATGAAGCCGATCTCGCGCGCGCGCACCGCGGAGCGCTCCTCGTCGTCGAGCGAGCCGACGTTCTTGCCCGCGAGGTCGTAGCGCCCGCTGGTCGGATCGCTGAGGAGGCCGAGCAGGTAGAGCAGCGTCGACTTGCCGGAGCCGGAGCTGCCGACGACGGACACGAACTCCCCGACGTCGATCTCGAGGTCGATCCGCTTCAGCGCGCGCACGTCGCCGCCCGGCATCGGGTACGACTTCTCGACCTTCTCCAGCTCGATCAGCGGCGGCATCGATCACTCCCGGTGCGGGTCGTAGAGGAAGACCGTTTCGCCTTCCTTCAGTCCTTCGGTGACCGCCACGGATTTGCCGTTCGTCTCGCCGAGCGTCACGCGGCGCTTCTGCGCATCGGTGCCCACCTCGACGAAGCAGAAGTACTGGCCCGCGTCCTCGAACACCGCGACGACCGGAACCTGGATCGCGGCCGGCACGTTGTCGGCGCGCACGGTGACGCGGCAGTTCATCCCGGAGCGGAGCTGGGGGAAGACGCCCTCGTAGCTCCCCTTCACCGTGAACTCTCGCACCTCGGAGAAGAAGCCCTCGCGCGACGCGATCTGGTCGACCTGATCGAGCTTTCCGTGGAGCTCGAGGTACGGGAACGCGTCCGGCACGACCGAGATCGGCAGCCCGGCCCGCATGTGCTGGATGTCGTTCTCGAGCACCCGCATCTTGATCGAGAGGTTGTCCATCGCCGCGATGGTCATGAGGATGTCGTGGGTGCGGACGCGGCCGCCGACGCGCATCTCGTTGTTCCGGTCGCCGAAGATCACCACGTCGGTCGGCGAGTCGTCGTCGGTGCGCCCGAAGAAGACGACCCCGTCGCGCGGCGACGTCACGCTCAACGTCTTGCCGTCTGCCTCCAGGTCGCTCACCTTCTTCGTCGCCTTGTCGAGCTTGCGCTCGGCCTTCGCGACCGCCGCCTTCTTCTCCGCGAGGTTCGCGGCGAACTTCACTTGGTGCTGCTTCAGCTCCGCCTTCTTCTTGTCGACTTCGATCTCCTTCTCGAGGATCTCCTTCTCCTTCTCGAAGCGCTTCCAGTGCTCGAAGTCGCGCTTCGCGATGGACAGCGAGCGATCGAGGTTCTCGACGTTGCGCTTCTCGCGCTCGATGAGGATGTTCTCGGTCGCGGTGTGGAGCTCGCGCTCCTCGTAGAGCTGGATGAGCTGCTCGTAGTCGACCTTGCCGTCACGGAGCCGGTTCTCGGTGTCCGCGATCCCCTGCTGCTTCGACGCGAGCTCGAACTCGGCCTTCTCGACCGCGGCCTGGCACGCCAGCTCGGCCATCGACAGCTCCTTCTCGAGGCGGGCCCGCGTCGTGTTCTGGTCGATCTCGAACGCCTCCTGGTCGGCCCTCGACTTGCCGAGCTCCACCTCGGCGTCGGTCACCTCGTTGCGGGCGTCGTCGAGCGCGCGCGTCAGGCTGTCCTGCTCGAACTCCATCAGGACGTCGCCCTTCACCACCTCGGTCCCCTCGTCGAGGAGCTTCGTCACGATGAGGTCGCCGCGGTACTCCTTCGGTTCGATGCGGATCTCGTCCTTGTCCTCGGCCGTGAAGACGCCGGACAGCTCGACCTGGATCGGGAGGTCCTTCTTCACCACCGTCGCGGTCAGCCCGCCGCCGTCGGCGGCGCTCGCCACCGTCGCGAGGAGGGCGAGGATGAGCGGGGGGACGAGCGTACGCGTGGCGATGCGCGCGTCGATCATGACGACTCCTTCTGCGGCGAGCGTTCATCGGGCCGAACCGGGCCCCATCGGACCAAGGAACGTGCGCGGGGGCAACGGCGTTGGGTTCGCTTCGAGTTCTTCGCCGGACGCGAAGAACTCGAACCCGGGGTCCACCCGACACGTGACCGCGCCCCCTCCTCCGCCGCGTACCGCGGCTCCGGTTCGGTTGCGGTCCTACCGCGTTGGAAGCTCTTCGTCTTCCGGCGATCGCAGCGGCGTCGACCGGGCATCCGGCTCGGCCGCGAGGTTCGTCGGGAAACGGCTTCGAAGCCGCGCTCCGGCCTCGTCGCGTTCGATGCGCGCGGTGCCGACCGTCCAACCGTCGATCCGTACCAGCGCCGCGCCCGGCGCGAGGGACGCGGCACGAAGCGGGTCGAGTCGGATCGTCCCGCGCGCCAGGTAGGCGCCGGCCTCCTCGCCTTGGAGAACCACGACCTGTCGCGACGCGGACGGCCCGAGCCAGCGCGCGGCGGACGTGGTCAGCGCCGGATCGCGGCCGCGATGGTCGAAGAGCGGGAGTCCCATGAACTCCACGTCCGACCGCGGCGGCGGAGCGATCGCGGCCGGCACCACCCAGGTGACGCGCCGGTTCGCGCGGAACAGGACGTGTCCCTCGAGGGGGGACGTGTCGATGCCGAAGCGCGCGCGAAGGCGCTCGAGCGCGTCGTCGTCGTCCGCGCCGGCCGGCGGCGGATCGGGCGGGTCGCTGGGCGCGCCGGCGTCGATCGCCTTCTCCATCACCGCGACGAAGAACCCGCCGGTGTCGTTCGCGTGCGGCCAGAACCGGGACGCACGCCGAAGCGACGGATCGAACCGGCGCCCCGCCCATTCGGTGACGCCCGGCGACGCGTCGAGTCCGGGCACGCTCGCGTCGATCATGGCGAGACAGCCTTCGGCGCGGGCCAGGACCGCGTCGACCACCGCCTCGTTCTCCTCGGGAGCGTAGGTGCACGTCGAGTAGACGATCCGTCCGCCCGGCCGGCAGACGCGGAACGCGCGATGGAGGATGTCCGTCTGCAGGCTCGTGAGCCGGTCGCGGTCCTCGATCGGAAAGCGGGTGAGGACGCCCGGGCTCTTGCGCGACGTTCCCTCCGCCGAGCACGGCACGTCGGCGAGGACCCGATCGAACGCGCCGAATCGGCGCGGCAGGCCGGCCGCGTTCCCCAGCGTCGCCACGACGTTCGTCAGCCCGATCCGCTCGACGAGGCTCTTGACGGCGGCGAGCCGCCGCGCGCTCCGGTCGTTGGCCACGACGGTGCCGGTCGGGCCGACCGCGAGGGCGATCCTCGCCGCCTTCCCGCCGGGCGCCGCGCACGTGTCCAGGACGCGGTCGCCCGGCCGGGCCGCGAGCAGCACCGGAGGCACGAGCGAGACCTCCTCCTGGACGTGGCAGAGGCCGGTCTTGAACTCGAACGAGAGGCCGACGCGGGCGCCGGCGTTCACGCGGAAGACGCCGTCGACCCAGGGGATGGGAACCGGGTCCGCGCCCGCCGCGGCCAGCCGTGCCGCCAGGCCCGCCGGCGTGATGCGGTACGGGTTCGCCCACGCCACGCGCGGCAGCGGGGCGACGCTCGCGGCGGCGAACGCGGCGAAGTCGTCGACGAGGTCGCGATACCGATCGAGGTTTCGAAGCGGTTCGGTCACCGGTTCCCGCCGTCCGGCGTCGCGGTGCGATCGGGTCCGCGCGTTGGAGCGGCGCCCGGGAGCTCGGCGCGGTCGACGATGTCGGACTCGTGGGAGATCGATCGATTCATGGATGGTCGGACGGCTCCGGACGCGGCGGCGACCGCCGCATCGAACGACGACGGTCCGAGATGATAGGGCACCGCCGGCGCTTTGGGAGATCGTGCGGCTTTCGCGGCGGTTCCGGCCCGGCTAGAATCCACGCCGCAATGCGATCCAGCTGCTCTCTTTCCGAGGAGTGAACGTGAAACTTCCGCTCATTGCGTTGGCCGCCGCGGCGCTGTTGTCGGCCTCGCCGCCGGTGAACGCCCAGAACGAAGGCCGTTACCTGTCGGACGTCCCGCTCGAGGGGTTCAGCCAGACCGGCGCCAAGGGGTTCGACGACTACGTCGGCCGCGCGGTCCTGATCGAGTTCTTCGCGTACTGGTGAGGCCCCTGCAAAGGTGCCGTGCCGCACCTCAACGAACTGAGCGAGAAGTACGCCGGCCGTGGACTCTCGGTTCTCGGCGTGACCCACGAGGGGGTCGGGCTGACCGAGAAATGGGTCGAGGAGAACGGGGCCAAGTACGCGTACGCCTACGACAAGGGCGGCGCGCTGCAGCGCGACCTCGGGGTCGGAGGGATCCCTCACGCGGTGCTGATCGACGCGACCGGAAGGATCATCTGGGAGGGCGGACCGACGGAGCTCCGCGACGAGACGATCGAGAAAGCGCTCTCCGGGACTCTGCCGACGCCGGTGTTCGAGTTGCCGTCCGAGGCGAGCGCGGTCCGCGGCGCGCTTCAGAAACGTCAGTTCGCGAAGGCGATCCAGGCGGCCGAGGGCCTGAACGAGCCGGCCGACCTCGCGACGACGATCCAGTCGATCGTCACCGCGCGCCTCGAAGGACTCAGAGCCGCGCGGAGCAGCGGCGACTACCTCACCGCGACCGAGAGCGCCAAGCTGCTCGCCAAGGAGCTCAAGGGCCTGCCGGAGGAGGACGAGGTCGCGAAGATCGCAAAGGAGCTCGGCGCCGACGCGGAGGCCAAACGCGTCATCAAGGGACAGCTCGCGGTTCGCAAGGCGAAGGAGACCGAGCTGCGTCGCAAGAAAGACGCGCTCGAGGTGATCAAGCAGCTCGACAAGGTGATCGAGAAGTTCGCCGGGACGGCGGCGGCCCGCGACGCGGAGCAGTATCGCGCGCAGGTCAAGGCTTCGCTCGAGCGATTGCCCTGATTGCTCGGGCGCCCTGATTGCTTGGGCGCTCGGGCTCCCGGGTGCTTGGGGTGCCGCAGGAGAGGCGGCGGGTCACCGGTTCGAAGCGAGATAGCTCTTCAAGAGGCCGCGGCCCGCCGCCTTGATCATCTTCACGAGCTCCGGCCCGCTCACCTCCTCCGGGAGCGCGACCCGTGAGGTGCCGTTCGGCATCTTCACCTGCTTCAGGTCGCGACCGTTCAGGCGATGGGGCATCTCGCGGTCGCGGGCGATGTCGTAGACGCGCCGCAGGCGGAGCTCGCCGAGGCAAGCGTCCGAGTTGATCGGCGTGTAGTAGACGCAGTCCTCGAAGAAGAAGTGGATGACCTGGGACATCCGCGTCCGGCTCGGATCGCGGATCACGTCGCCGCCATGGAGCAGGTTCGACGCCCAGACCACCGCGGTCCCGGCCGGCGCCGTGAAACGCTTCGCCTCGATCCCCAGCGTCTCGACCGCGTCCTTCACGTATTCCTCGTAGCGCTCGTAGTTCGGTCCGCGCGCGACCTCCTTCGCCTCGGACCACGCCCGGAGGTGCTCGAGCCGGACGTCGGGGAGGCGATGGCTGCCGGGGTAGTAGATCAGCGGGCCGTTCTCGTCGTCGACGTCCTCGAGGGCGATCCAAACGCCGGCCATGAACCCGGCGGGGATCGTGTTGAAGTGGATCGCGTCGCTGTGGGCCGGCTGCTCGGAGCCCGGAAGGAAGTTCAGCGTCTGGAACGGAATCGGCGCGCGCTGATAGAGGAACCGCAGCCGCTCGAGGATCGGTTCATGACACGCGAGCCGTCGGATCGCGGTGGAGACGCGCCACGCGTCCTGGCGCCGGCGCGGGTCGACCTTGAGGAGGCGCTCGAGCTCGGGGTCGACTCCGAAGCGCGTGCTGGGGTCGAACAGGCGCGGGTACTCCGCGACGATCGTCCGCACGAGATCGGGATCGACGACGTCGTCCAGGACGACGTAGCCGTCGCGGCGGAACCGGCGCGCCTGCTGCTTCCATTCCTCGGGCACGTCCATCGTCGCAAGCTGATGCTCGAAGAACGGCGAGTCGATCCACGGGACGTTGAGGGCCGCCGGTTCGTGCAGGAACTGAGTCATGTCGATCGACGTTTCCGTTGGGAGAGTGGGGGAGCGGCGAGTGGCGGCCGCGGGCACGCGCGAGCGAAAAGCCTACCGCAGCCGGCGGTTCCCGTCAGGCGCCGCGCGCTACAATCGCGCCCCAGGACACTTTGGGAGCCGCCTCGACTCCATCGGCCTCGACTCGACTGGAAGGATCCCCGCATGAAGCTCGCGCTTTCGCTCCTCGCCATCCTGTTCATCGCGCTGATCGCGAGTGGAGTGGCGAGCCAGGAGGATTGGCGGTCGAACCCGACGTCCGGATCGTCGTGGCCCCCGCGGCCGCACGACATCGTCAACGTGGTCGGCGAGAACGTCTTCGGCAAGGGCCGAACCAAGATCGACATCTACACCGTCCCGGATGACAAGTGGCTGGTGATGACCGAGTTCCGGCGCATCCACACGGGCAACCTCGATCCCGAGCTCGACCTGCTCGTGCGGCCCGCGGACTCCGGCACCGAGACCCTCGTGGTGCCGGCCAAGTTCACCGAGACCGCGTTCGCGTCGAGCTTCGGCGGCGTCGGCGTCGGCGTGAAGTTCCCCCCGGGCTCCACGGTCGTGCTGCAGCGGAACGAACGCGGCTCCGCGTCGCAGAAGAGCCAGCACTTCTTGGTCGGCTACCTCGCCGTGCAGCCCTGATCCGCCGACTCGATCCGGTGCTTCGAACCGGTGCTTCGATCTGGCCGAACCCTCGGCTAGACTCGCCGCGTGCGGTTGGGTTCTGCGTCGGTTCGCCCGCGCCGAGATCCCCTTCCATCGGGGCGGGACGGGCCGGGTCGGGCTGGACCGTACCCACGGTCTGCTGTCAACGGGGCCATCACTCATGCTCATTCCGGCGCACCTGCGGACGGCCTGGCGAGAGTCTCGATCCGACGATGGCGACACGGGCGTCCCGTCCGGCGTCGACCCGTCGCGGTTCCGCGCCCGGATGCAGAGCAGCGACTTCGCGTCCGAGCTCTTCGTCCCGCCGTCGCTCGGCACCTGGAAGGCCGGTCGGTTTCGACTGAAGCGCGACCGGCGCCGGGAAGCGAAGAGCGACATCTCGGGAGTCCGACTGCAGCCCTACGACCGGACCGGCGCCGACCGGACCTTGGAACGGCAGTGCCAGCTCGACGTCACGGGGTTGATCGCCTCGCTGAAGAAGCTGCGCGCGGAGACGGGTCTCGAGAACCTCGTGCTGGACGGCGAGGTCGTGCGCATGCGCCAGCCGCTCGGCGGCGGCCGCGCGCGCGTGAAGTTCGGGCTCGCTTGCCGGGAAGGCACCGGCACCTCGCGCGAGGAGGCGGCGCGAACCTGTCACCGCCGGATCGTGCGAGCGGTGCACCGAGCGGGCCTCGTGGTCGAGCACCCGCGGCGCTTCGACCCGAAGGAAGGCCTCGACGGCCTCGAGCGGTGGGGCGGCGAGCTGCGGCTCCGCCGTCGCCGCGTGCGATGGCCGTGGCTGCTCCTGCTGCTCCTGCTCCTGCCGCTGCTGGGGGTGAGGGACTGCGGCCCGTCGCGGTTCTTCGGCGTCGCGATCGACACGAGCAGCCTCGTCGTCATCATCGACAAGAGCGGCAGCATGGAATCGGTCTTTCCGTTGGTCCGCGAGGAAGCGAAGCGGACGCTCGGCCGGATGCGCGCGGGTTGGCTGTCGAAACGGTACGCGAACGTCATCACGTACACCGGGACCGCGGAGAGCGCGCTCGGCGGGCTCGCGGAGCTCGACGCAGCGAGCGCGGAGCGCCTCACGTCGTACCTCGAGCGGCTGACCCCCGGCGGCGACACGAACCTCGGTCCCGCGCTCGAGCTGGCGGCGCACGAGGTCGCGGCGCACGGCCGGCCGACCACGCTCGTCATCCTGACCGACGGTCAGGGCGACGGCAGCATCGCGGCGGCGCTCGAGGATCCCGCTCTCCTGTCGCGCTTCCACGACGTCGAGGTGATCGGACACACGCTGTCGCCGCGGCTGCTCACGGACGAGGGTCGGCGACGCCCGGCGCCGGCCGGAGCGGACGAGGAGAACCTCCGCCGTCTCGCCGAACGGCTGAACGGCGGCTTCGGGCCGTTCGAGGATGCACCGTGATGAACCAACCCGTCGTGGACACCATCAACGACGTGCGGGAGCTGTTCCTGTCGGCGATCGCCGAGCTCCCCGAGATCGCGTCGTTCGCGTCGCTGCTGCAGACGTCCGCCGGCGCGCGGAACGCGTTCGAGCCGATCGCCCGCGTCGCGCGGTCGCCGCGCGTGAGCGAGCCGTGCGACGGCCGCATCACGACCGCGATCATCGGCTCGAGCGGGCACGGCAAGACGACGATCATGGCCGAGATGTTCCCGGGGCTCGCGCGCCGCGGCTGGCTCGTCACCGACGTGACCGACACCACCGGCCAGTCGCTCTTCATCCGCTACGCCGAGGACGACCGGGCCGCCCTCGAGCCGGTGGTCGTCCGGTCGTGGGACGTCGAGCAGATCAAGGCCCTGATGACGCACCCCGACGTCGCGCGCCAGAACGAGACCGACAACATCCAGGTCGTCTATCTCGAGAACGGCGTCGCCGTCGACGGCTCCGACGCGACCTTCAAGAAGGAGGACCTGAAGACGTTCCGCTTCCCGCGGAAGACCGAGCTCGTCCCCTTCCCGGAGCCGTACCGCGTCCCCCCGGCGCAGGCGGCAGACCCGCGGTTCATCCGCGGGCTGACCGTGAAGGAACCGTCGGCGGTCCTGCGTACCGAGCCGCTTCTGAAGCTCGGCGGCCGTTCGTACGACGTCCTCCAGCTCCGCGCCGTCGTGCGGTCCGTGTCGCTCCACGACACCTTCGAGGAGATCGAGCGCTGGACGGGGCGCGACCCGAGCGACCTCCGGATCCTCTCGTTCGTCGACACGCCCGGGCTCGCCACGCCCGGGAACACGAAGGACGAGGTGCTGCGCCACTTCCTCGAACGGAAGGCGAACCACGTCGTCCTCGACCTGTGGAAGAACGACGAGCTCGACGTGATCGTCCACCTCGTGCTGTGCGGTCGATCGTCGGACTTCGCGACGCTTTGGAAGGAGATCGAGCGCGAGTGCGGTCCGGCCGAGATCGCCGACCTCGCGGAGCGTCTGGTCCTGGCCGTGAACGGCATGAACGTCTACTTCACCAACCGCGACATCCGCGCGAAGTACGAGGATCCCGCCGCCGTCGACCGGGACGGGGATCAGTTCGCGGTCACGATCGAGGACAACATCCTGCAGAAGATGAGCCCGCGCGGGACGGTGCGTCCGGCGAAGACGGTGTTCCTCGATTCGAAGTCGATCGTCGAGACCCTGACCGCGCGGCCCTACGAGGAGGCGTACGCCAAGTTCCGCCCGCTGATGGAGGCGTGGGCGAAGCCGGGAGGCGTGGGATACGAGACGCTCGAGCGGCTCGGGCTCGCCGAGACGTTCGAGGAGAACATCGCCGCGCTCGCCGACCCGAACGACCGGGGGCAGGGTTTTCTCGTGCGCAAGCTGGTCGAGCTGATCGAGGAGAAGGGCCCCGCGCTCCTCCTCCGCAAGCACGTGGTCCGTTCCGGGCTGCTCGGTGCGATCGTCGAGCTGAAGGAGCTCGTCGGCTCGTACTACGACGAGGCCGGGCACCTGAACCGGGAGGCGGTCCGCGAGGCGCTGAAGGCGTGCCTCGGATTCCTCGACTCCGACGAGCTGGGGACCATCGACAAGTTCGCGGCGCGCCGCATCGATCCGATCATCGACGGCGTCCTCACCCGAGGGCGGAGCGAGCGATTCGCCGCGACGTGGGTCCGCGACGCGTTCTTCGCGACGTGTGCGGCGGTGAAGCGGACGATCCTCGAGGAGAGCGAGCACGGCCGCGTCCCCGGCGAAGTGGCGTCGGAGTTCTTCCGTCACTTCGACCTCCAGGTGACGAACTGGGTCGAGCGTTGGGGCTACCAGGACGCCCGCCTCGTCGGGCCCGACAAAGGCTTCGCCAGCACGGCCGATCTCGTCACGCACTGCCTGAAGCTGCACGCGCGCGAGATCCTGTATCAGCTCCTCTGCGAGGGGGAGGACGAGGACGACCTGTTCTTCGACCAGACCCCGAAGGACCGCCAGCAGATCCGCGACCTGATGGGCACGCTCGAACGCGCGCGCGACCTCGCCGTCCGCACGTGCGCGGAGCACGGAGTCTCCCCATGATCCACGGCAGCCGGCCGGTCGGCACCAGCGTGTTCCAGTTCATCGTGCTCCCGAACACCGGGCTCCAGATCTGCCGCGGGTTCAAGCTCACCGCGCTGCACGAGGAGCAGATCGAGGAGGTGTGGCGCGCGGCGGAGCGGACCGCGGCCGACCAGGCGAACCACGAGGTCGTCCGCCTCGTGCGCGAGCACGTCGCGTGCAACCAGGCGCTCGAGGCGACGCCGTGGATCGCGATCCACCAGAACGAGTTCGTCTACTTTCGGCTCACGCGGACGGGGCAGGAGGTCCACATGGACCTCCTCGTCGACACGCAGAACGGCGCCGGGGCGATGGTCCACAACAAGATCCCGGTGCTGGTCCAGAGCGGACCGTCGGTCTTCGGCCGGCGCCTGGGCCGCCGGCACCATCTCGCGGACATCTACGTCGACGCGCACAAGAACGCGCGCAACGACGTCGGCAGCCTGATCGTCGACTTCGGCAACAGCGGCAGCGCGTTCGTCTTCTCGAAGGAGGGCGCCGGTCCGCTCGAGTCGAAGCCGATCGAGGCCAACAATCCGTTCGATCCCCTCTACCAGTCGCGGGCGGCGGAGAGCCGGAACATCCTGCGCTCGAACATGATCGTCCTCCGCGTGGAGCAGAACGAGGACCGCGCCCCGTGGATCGTGCTCGACGACCGCGCCGAGGAGCTGATCCAGCAGCACCCGTTGGCCACCTACCTCTACGCGCCGAAGAAGTACGTCCGGAACTGGCCCGAGCACCTGAAGCCCGAGGAGCCGTCGATGAAGTTCCGCGGCGTGCTCGGGCAGCGCGACGCGCTCCATCCGATGCTCACGTTCGTCCGCTACACGGTCGAGCAGATGTTCCAGCACGTGCTCGCCTCGATCACGAACCCGCACGGCACGTCCGACTCGCCGGAGTTCTATCCGCAGATCGCGCGGGTGATGCTGACGTACCCCCTGACGTGGCGGAAGGCCGATCAGGAGCTGTTCCGCACGATGGTCGAGGACGTCGCGCGCCGCCTGCTCGTCCACGAGGAGGAGAGGGTTCGCGAGCAATTTCGCGTCGAGCTCATCTGCAGCGAGCCGGTCGCCGTCGCCGCGTACGTGCTGTGGGAGACGTTCTTCCACTTCGACACTCCGAGCCTGCGGCTCGCCGCGAGCAGCCTCGGCAACGTGAAGGGGACGCCCGATCTCCGGCTCTTGGTCGTCGACATCGGCGGCGGGTCGACCGACATCGCGTGCGTCGACATCGCCTGGCAGGTCCGGGAGGAGGACGAGTCGATCGATGTCACGTTCAAGATGATCGAGTCGATGCGCTTCAACCGCGCCGGCGACCGGTTGTCGCACCTCGTCGCCGCCGCGCTGGTCGAGTTCCTCGAGCAGAAGTACGGAGTCGACGAGTCGCTCGCCTTCGCCCTCGAGTCGAGGAACCCGGCGTTCACGATGCACTACAAGCGCCAGGCGGTGTCGCGCATCACCGAGCTCGCCGAGGAGGCGAAGGCAGCGCTCTCGCGATCGACCGAGCCGTGGGTGCTCGGTTCCGACGACGAGCGCGCGCTGATCACCTGCTTCGCGCCGCTCTTCTCCGGCGACCTGCCGGAGGAGAAGGTGCAGTCGGCGCCGCGGTTCGAGCTGACGCGCGACGTGCTGACCGACTGGATCACGGCCGATCGCCAGTCGCTCGAGACGAACGGCGAGCCGGGCTTCATGGACATCTTCCTCTACCTCGAGGAGCTGCGGGCGAGCCTGAGGGCATCGCGGCGCGACCCGAGCCTCGTCGTCCTCTCCGGCCGTTCGACGCGCCTGCCGTTCATCAAGGACCTCACGGCGCGCGCGCTCGGCTTCCCGCTGCACCGCGTGCGGACGCTGGCGGAGATCCTTCCCGACTCGCTGAAGCTGAACGGCTTCCGCAACATGGACAAGCTCGCCGTCGTGTGCGGCGCCCAGCGCTTCCGGTTCGGCGACCACATCCGGTTCGTGTCGCTCCCGGACGCGCAGATCTTCAACCGATACATCGGGACCGTGCGCGAGACCCCGACCGGACTGAAGCTGAACAAGGTGCTCATCCACCCCGGCGAAGGGAGTCCGCGCACGATCCAGGTGACGGTCGAGCCCGCCAAGGTCGTGCGGATCGGCCACGCCTTCCGCGAGGACGGGCAGGCGCAGGTGATGGCGACGGTCGCCAACAACTCGCAGACCGAGCGACAGGTGGTCGACCTCGAGATCATCGACGACTACTCGGTGAAGACGGCGAAGGGGAAGGAGATCCTGCTCAGCGAGTGGGTCCCCGGCGGAGACGAGATCGTCGACAACTTCAACGACACCGGCCGCATCGACGGCGAGCCCGAGGGGTTCATCCGCCGGATCGTGCGGCGGAATCGAGCGGAATGGATGGCGGGTGGGCGGTGATCGGCACCTGGTCGAACCGGCGCCTGCTCCGTTTCGTCGTCGCTCTCTCCGGCGCGGCGGCGTTTCTCGGGTTCTTCGTCGTCCTCGTCGAGCTCACCGGCGGCCGTCGCGTCGACGCGCTGGAGCGTCGCGTCGACGGCATCGAGGCACGCCTCGGGCGGGCACCGGCGGGCCCGCGAGCGGCGGACGCGACCCGGCTTCTGTTCGAGCTCGAGGAGCTGGTCGCCGAGCTCGGCGGCCGCTTGGACGATCGATCGGCGGCGCCGGCGTCCACGGAGGACGCCGGCCGCATCGCCCGGATCCAGCACCGCCTTCGCGATCGGATCGCGCACCTGCGCGAAGCGATCGACGGCGACGGCACGTCGGGTCCATGACGCTCGTCGCGCTCTTCGCGACGCTGCTGCTGCTCGCGTGGCTCGCCGCGTTCCTGCTCTCGTGCCGGGTCGAGCTCGAGGCGGAGCGCGTCCGACAGTGGACGAGCGCGGGACGCACGGAGTCGGCGGAGCGGGTCGGCGAACTCCTGCACGCCGGCGTCGTGGACGGGTTGCTCCTCGACGCCGACGGCGGCGGGGTCGGCACGCTCCCGGTGCGCGCGCGCGAGGAGCACGACCCGTATCGAACGGTGGGTGAGCTGCTGCTGCGGCTCGACGACCTCGAGGCGAGCACGCGGCCGCAGGATCGAGAAGAGTGGGTGAAGGGCGTGTACCAGCTTCAGCGTTCCGTCGCCTCGCCGATCGCGTCGGCGCGACGCGTCCTCGAGCCATACTGGCGGGCCGCGATCGGCGCGCCCTGGCTCGACGAACGCGTGGCCGCGATCGAGTACGTCGAGCCCGGCGACCGCGTCGATCCCGGGCGCATGTGGGCCCTCAGCCACGGAACCCGCGTGCGGCAGCCGCTCGGCGTCGTCGTCCTCGGCGAAAGCGGCGCTATCGTGAGCCGAGCCAAGGTGTTGTGCGAATGACTCGGCCGCGCCCGGCGGCGCGGGGTTGAAACGTCGCGGTGCGACGGTTCGAGGGCGCCGTGATCGACGTTCCATGCGCCGGTCGCGCCGGTCGAAGACTGCTTCACGATCGAACGATCGGCGGCTCGCCGGTCGGCGATCACGCCCGCGAGTCCGCGCGGGGCCACGATTGCCCGCCAACTCGACCGGGACCAACCTCCATGAAGCCATCGATCCAGCTCGACTCGAGCTCCCTGTCCGCCGTGACGAAGGAAACCCTGGTGCTGGGTTCGCTGCTCGAGACCGGCAAGGCGCACGCGCTCGTGGTGGAGGCGGATCCCGAGGTGCGCCTCGCGATCATGGTGCGACTCCTACGCGCCGGCTATCGCGTCAGCGTCGCGGCGAGCGGGCACGAGGCGCTCACGTTCGCGCTGCGCTGCGAGCCCGGCGTGGTCCTCGTGAGCGCGTCGCTGGCCGGCCGCGGCGCGGAGCAGGTCCTCGACGGCTTGGTCGAATCGCCCGCGACTTCGCACCTCCGTGCGCTCGTCTACCAGACCCGGCATGACGCGCTCACGCCGCGCCACCTGGCGCGACATCCCGCCGTCTACGCGCTCGTGCACGGGATGGACGTGATGATGAGCGATCGGCTCCACCGCCTGATCGACGACTGCAGTCGAGAACCCGCCGGAGAACGCGAGGGTCGCGGGCCGCTCGAACGCTGATTTCGTCTACGATGCCGGCGACTTCCCGCGTCCGTCCACGTCCTATTATCGAGGGCGCCCGGTGCATCGACTCGATCTCGAGGTCATCGATTCGCAGGCCCGCGCGCGAGGCTCGTCGGCGCTCGCCGCCGGCGTCGTGCGTCGAAGCGAGGACGAACGATGAGCCTCCTCGCGCGCCTCGACGAGCGCACCCCGGCCGCGGCGCGCTCCCTGCCCGACTTCCTGATCATCGGCACGCAGAAGGGCGGCACCACGTCGCTCTTCCGCTACCTGTCCGATCATCCGCAGGTAGCGCCCGGGCGCAAGAAGGAGATTCGCTTCTTCGACAAGCGCTTCCATCGCGGCGTGGACTGGTATCGCGCACACTACCCGCCGCGGTGGCGTCGTCATCTGTATCGCGCCACGCGCGCGCGCCGTCTCGTCACCGGCGAGGCCACCCCGACCTACCTCTACTGGCCGGCGGCACCCGTCCGGGTGCGCGCGGTCGTGCCGAACGTCCGCCTCGTCGCGCTGCTGCGCGACCCGGTCGCCCGCGCGTACTCGCACTATCACCACGGCGTTCGGGCCGGCCGCGAGCCGCGGACGTTCGGCGTCGCCGTGGAGGAGGAGATCGAGGGGATCGAGCGCGGGGATCCTCCGGCGAAGTTCGCGTACGTCGCGAGGGGGCTCTACGCCCGGCAGCTCGAGCGGTGGTGGAGCGTGTTTCCGCGCGAGCAGCTCCAGATCCTGGCGTCGGAGGATCTCTACAAAGACCCGGATCGCGTGGTCGCCGACGTGTGCGGCTTCCTCGGAATCCGCCCGCCGGG
Source organism: uncultured Phycisphaeraceae bacterium (assembly GCA_964649825.1). GTDB lineage: Bacteria > Planctomycetota > B15-G4 > B15-G4 > JADJEK01 > CAZYQW01. Next base: position 25,816 of record CAZYQW010000116.1, read on the forward strand.
CCCGGCCGGACGCCGGCGACGCGCGTACAACCGCCACCCGTACGAGCGCGCGGACGCCGCGACGTGGGACCGGTTGACGGAGTTCTTCCGCGACGAGAACCGGACGCTGTTCGAGCGGCTGGGACGAGAGTTCGCGTGGTCGCCGTGAACCAGCACTCGCAGCGCGTCCGCGCCCTCAACGGCCGAGGTAGCCGAGCTGGCGGAGCTCCTCGGCCACGGTCTCGTCCATGTCGTCCTCGGAGAAGTAGCGCGGCTCGACGCCGCGCGGCACGACGGCGGCCTCGAACGCGAACAGCTCCGCGAGCAGGCGCTCGCAGACGTCTCGGTCGGTACGCGCCCGATTCTCGATCTCGGCCGGGTCTCGCGACAGGTCGTAGAGCTCGTGACGCAGCTCGTAGTCGCGGATGTTCGATAGCGCGAGCGGCGCGCGCCGTCCCGGGAGGAGGAGGTTGGCCGGCGCGATGAGCTCGTCGATCGCCAGCCCCTTGGGATTGAAGATGAGCTTCCAGTCGCCCGATCGCACCCCGCGCGCCATCGTCTTGGGGTTGCCGCGCGCGACGAAGTAGACCGGGTCGTCGGTTCGCGGCGGGGCATCGGTCGCCAGCGCCCCCGCGAACGAGCGCCCCTCCACCGAAGGCGGGATCGGGACGCCGAGGAGCTCGAGGACGGTCGGCATCACGTCGACGAGCGTCACCGGGTCGAATCGCCGTACGCCGGACGCGATGCCCGGCCCGCGCACGATCAACGGAACGTGGACCTGTTCCTCGTAGGGGAAGAGCCCGTGGTTGAAGTACGCGTAGTGCTCGGTCATCGACTCGCCGTGGTCGGCGGTGAACAGGACGAGGGTCGATTCGTCCAGGTCGAGCCGATCGAGCTCGGCGAGCACGTCACGGATCGCGTCGTCCGTGTAGCGGATCTCTCCGTCGTAGTGGGAGACGTAGGCGTCGAGGTCGGTGCCGATCGACCGCATGTAGATCGCGCGATGGATGCCGTCGATGTAGTCGTCGTCGAGCACCGGCAGATCGGGAGCTCCGAGACGGTCGTCGAGCGCGTCTCCCTCGAACATCTTCACGTACGATCGCGGCGGCCGGTACGGGCTGTGAGGATCGATGAAGTGGAGGTAGGCGAAGAACCGCTCGCTCGCGTGTTTCTCGAGCCACGGGAGGAACGTGTCGCGCACGACCCGCGCGTCCTTGGTGTCGTCGCGCTTCTGCTCGGCCTTCGTGCGACGGAGCCCGTGGAACTCGTCGAACCCTTGGTCGAACCCGAAGACCTCCGTGATGTTCACGTTCGCGGCGACCCCGAACGTCGTGACGCCGTGGGCACCCAGCACCTCGGCGATGGTGAGGCGGTCGGGCGGGAGCTCGACGGACGTCCGGTGGATCTGATGCGTCCGCGGCCAGGTGCCCGTGAAGAGCGACGCCACGGCGGGGGACGTCTTCGGCTGCGGAGTCGCGGCGCGCTCGAAGAGCGTGCCCTCGCGCGCGAACCGGTCGATCGCCGGGCTCGTGGCGCGGCCGTAGCCGTAGCACCCGAGGTGATCGGCGCGCAGCGTGTCGACGAGGATGACGAGGACGTTGCGGATCGGGACGGCCGGAGGTCGGGGGAGTCCGGCGGGCCGCACGTACGCCTCGTCGCGACCGGCCGCGATCGCGACGTCCGACACCGTGGTCCGCAGCCACCAAGGGAACGAGAGCCCGAGCAGGAGCGCCGCTCCGACCACTGCGTGGACCGCGGTCGGCAAGCGGCGGGCCTCCTCGCGCCGGCGGGCGGCGAGGAGGAGGACCACGCAAAGCGCCAGCGCGATCGTCGCGAAGACGAGGGTCATCGCGCCGCGCGCGTCGTCGGCGTGGCGCAGCGCCTCGATCCCGACGAAGAGCGCCGGCGCGGCCGCCGCGGCGGGCCGCCCCAGCCCGGGACGAATCGCGGCGGCCGCCGTCGCCGCGGCGACCCCGACGAGCGCGGAGATCGGGAACGCCAGGACGACCGCGAGGAGATAGCGGGCGTGCTCGGACGGCGTCAACGAGTCGAGGAGCGCGTTCGTGGTGGACGCGACGAGCGCGGCCTCGATCGCGTGGACGACGAACGCACTCGCCATGGCCGTCGCGAGAAGGCGCGGAATCCGGGTGAGCAGGCTGTTTCCCATCCGCCGAATCTTAAGAACGCCGAGCCGCGCGACCGAAGCGAAGTTCCGGCCGCTACGGACAGAACGTGACCTGGAGTCCGTTCGAGTGCTGGACGTTGCCGCCCACCCCGGGGTCCCGCGCGGCGAATTGATAGTACAACGTCTGCCCGACCATCGGGGCGGCCACCGGGATCGCGAGCGCGGTGGTGCCCGACGCCGTCGTCGACGTGTAGTCGCGCATGAAGCCGGGTGGTCCGACCTGGATGGTGCCCCACGAGGTGACGTTGTTGCCGATCGATTGGCCGGAGAAGAGGACCGCGAACTCGCTCGGCTTGAACCCGGTGCCCGTCACCGAGAACGACGAGCCGACCGAGGGGGTCCCGGTCCAGCCCATCTGCGCGAGCTGCCCGGTGGAGCCGACCTCGCCGAAGCCGTAGAGGCTCGGGGACGGGCAGGCGTTCGGGTCGAACCCGTCGATGAACGTCGCGCCGGCGCCGATCGGATCGAGGTGCGCCGCGACCTGGTTCCACTCCGACTGCAGACGCCCGTAGAAGTCGTCGAACGGGAACCCGCACGCCGCCGAGCCGCCCCAGAGCTGGCCGATGAAGCGGCCGTTGTCGTCGTAGAGCGGGCATCCGGACGACCCGGGTTCGGTGACGCCGAGGTCCCACTGGAAGATGCGCCAGTCGGTGCCGCTCTTGCCGGGAGCGTTGTTGTCGAAGCTGATCTTCTTCGGCTCGCCGCCTGGATGATGGATCGTCACCGAGTTGGGCGGGGTCGTGCCGGAACGGTTCCAGCCGGCGTAGTGGACGCCGTAGCTCGCCGGAATGCTCTCGGTGATCCGCACGAGCCGGTAGTCGATCCCGGCGTCGGTCGCGAGCTGCACCGAGCCCTGCACCGTCTGGATCGGCGGCGACCCGGACCCGCAGTTGGGACGCTCGTAGTTGAAGTAGAAGATCGCGTTGTTCAGGCCGCCGCAGTGGTTCGCCGTGATGAAGAGCTGCGTGCCGTCATTGTTGGTGTTGTTCAGCAACGAACCCGTGCAGAGGAACCCGCTGCTCAGGATGCGCGCCACCGCACGGATCTGGTCGTCCCAGCCGTTGCCGGCCGGGCAATTGACGTCGACCTCGCAGTTGCCGAGGAACTGCGGGCTGTTCAGCCAGATCGTGACGTCTTGATACGCGTGCACCACCTGTCCCACCCGAAGGTCGGCGTGGAACTCCGCCCACGCCGGCTCGAGATACTCGACGATCGTGGTGTCGCCGCCGACGAGCCCGGTCGCGAACTGTCCGTTCTCCTTGTTGTTGAGCGCGTTGAACTGGCCGAGCACGGTGGCTCCATCGCGGCTGTAGGCGTAGAGCTCGCCGCCGTCGGGCAGGCGGTACTCCGAGAAGACGAGATTCAACGAGTAGGCGTCCCTCGACACGATCTGCAACCGCCAAAGCCGCGAGCCGTCGGCGAGCGTCTCCCAGACGCCGACCTCATCGATGTCGAGGTCCACCTCGATCGTCTCGCCGAACCGATACGGCGTGTTCTTGGGCGCGTTCATGTCCTGGATCATGAGGACGCGCGCGTCGATCTGCGGCATCGTGACGGTCGCGAGCGGCTTCGTGAGCACGGTCGTGAAGCTCGGCGGGGTTCCGCCGTAGCTGAGCTGCGCGTGTCCGGTGGAAGCCGTCGCGAGCCACGCGGACACGACGAGGAGCAGGGAGGAGCGCATGCGGGGACTCCAGAGATGAATGAGTTCAGGCGTTCGGGGATTCGGGCTCGGGCTTGAACAGTGAGCGGATTGTAGTCCAATCTCGGGGCGCCTCGTTCGTCGGATCCCGTTCGATCTCGTTCGCTTGGAGCCGAGCCTATGGATCGCCGCGTCTTTCTTGGTGGGATCACCGGGATCACCGGGATCACTGGATTCGCTGGGCTCACCGGAGCGGCCGCGCTGGCCGCCTCGAGCCGCGGCGCCCGGGCCGCCGGCCCGAACGACCCTCCGTTTCGGATCTCGCTCGCGCAATGGTCGCTGCATCGAGCGCTGCGTGGCAAGGAGATGGACCATCTCGACTTCGCGAAGGTCGCGAAGGACCGGTTCGGAATCGATGCGATCGAGTACGTCAACAGTTTCTTCAAGGACCGGGCGGTCGACTTCGACTACCTCGCGGAGATGAAGCGCCGAGCGGCCGAGCACGGCGTCACCAGCCTCCTGATCATGATCGACGGCGAGGGCGATCTCGCGGACGAGGACGACGAGCGGAGGCGTCAGGCGGTCGAGAACCACTTCCGCTGGATCGCGGCGGCGCGGTTCCTCGGTTGTCACTCGATTCGCGTCAATGCGCGCGGGGGAGGCTCGCGCGACGACCAGATGCAGCGCGCGGCGGACTCGCTCCGCCGGCTGGGGAGGATCGGAGACGCCTATGGCATCGACGTGATCGTCGAGAACCACGGCGGCAACTCCTCCGACGGGTCGTGGCTTGCCGCGACGCTCGCGCGCGCCGCTCACCCTCGCGTCGGGTCGTTGCCGGACTTCGGCAACTTTCGGCTCGAGGGAGATCGTTGGTACGACCGCTATCAAGGGGTGAAGGAGCTGATGCCGTTCGCCCGGGCGGTCTCCGCGAAGTCGCAGGACTTCGACGCGGAAGGCGAAGAGGTCCACACCGACTATCGCCGCATGCTCGAGATCGTGACCGGCGCCGGCTACCACGGCTACGTCGGCATCGAGTACGAGGGGGACGCGCTCTCCGAGTCGGACGGCATCGCGGCCACGAAGCTCCTGCTCGAGCGGGTGCGAGCCGCGCTGGCGGGAACCTGACTCGGACGGGCTCCGGGGCGCCGAGACGAAGCACGCCCCGGCGCGAAGGGTCCGCGCCGGGGCGTGAGCGGCGCGCATGGGGATCACGCGCGCGACGACGTCGATTCGCCTACGGCAGGAAGTCGATCCTCAGCGCGTTCGACAGACCGTAGCCCATCGGCTGCGCGGCGTCGATCGTGACGAGTTGGATGTAGACCGAGGCCGGTCCGCTGCCGCCCGGCACGTTGACGCGGAAGTTGCCGAACTGGCCCAGCGGGGTCGGGAAGACCGAGAGCACCGGCAGCGGAACCACCGTGCCACCCAGGTCGAACACGAACGTCGGATTGCTCTGCGCCGAAAGGAACATGAACGCGAGGCTGTTCGGCGGCCCGTCGACGATGTCGAGCAGCGAGATTCCGCCCGACTGGAGCGGATCGCCGCAGAGCGTCATCTTGGCGATGCCGGGCCCGCCGAATCCGAGGTCGGGCTGGCAGATGGTGTTCGAGTCGTTGATCCAGACGAACGTGCCGCTGCACCGGCCGAGGACCATGTCGAGCAGCCCGTCGTTATCGATGTCGAAGATCGCGACGTCGTGCCCGCCGGTGAGGTCGGCCTCCTGGAGCCCGACCGCGCCGAGCCAGCCGTTGCCGGCCGACGTCTCGCGCTCCTCGCGCAACGTGATCTGCGCGCCCGGGGTTCCGCCCGGGTTGTGGTAGACGTGCGTGCGACGGGAGCAACCGCCGATGTCGACGTCGACGTCGGTGATCACGATGTCGTTCCAGCCGTCCTTGTCGAGGTCCGCGATCCAACTGTTGTTGCCGAACCCGTCGTCGCCACCGGCGAGGAACTGGAACGTCTTCGACGGCCCCCAGATCACGCGCCCGAGCGCGTCGTTGCCGGTGTTGTACAGGTAGCGATCAAGGCCGTCGTCCGACGCGACCACGTCGAGGCGGCCGTCGTTGTTGAGGTCGCCGATCGCCATGTGGTAGGCGGACCCGCCGTACACGCCCTGCAGGATGTTGAACGTGCCTGCCGCGGCCGGGTTGTTGTAGCGGACGTCGACCGGTCCGTTCTGGCTCTTGATGACGTCGTTGAAGCCGTCGCCGTTCACGTCGATGATGTAACCGGCCGTCCCGAAGTTCGAGGCGAGCATCGCCGGGGTCATCGCGGCCTGGCTTCCGTCGGAGAAGAACCCAAAGCCGTCGTTCAGCAGCAGGCGATCCTCGGCGTCGTTGTTGCCGCTGCCGCCGCCCGAGTCATAGTCGATGACGTAGAGGTCGAGGTCCGTGTCGTTGTCCACGTCTCCGGCGGTGATCCCGCACGCGTTCGCCGCGATCGGAAGTCCGGTGCCGAAGTGAAGGAACTGCGGAATGCGCGCGTCCTCGAAGCGCAGTCCGAGCCAGCCCGACCCCGGGTCGCCGAGGTTGTGGTAGATGCGCGGGTGGCTGATGTGCTTCGGGTCGCCGCCGCTGATCGCCGGCGCGGTCACCACGTCGTCCCATCCGTCCGCGTCGAGGTCCGCGACCTCGACGTCACGGTCGTTGGTCGGCGTCAAGAAGCCCATGTCGCCGGGCACGTCGGCCGCGACGGCGAAGGTGCTCGTCATGTCGGTCAGGACGCCGGCGTAGTTCATCAAGAGGACGTTGGTCCTCTTGCCCGACGTCGTCTGCGGCTGTTTGCGGACCACGACGAGGTCGGTGAAGCCGTTGTTGTCGAGGTCGCCCCACTTGAAGTCGACCTCGTGCGAGCCGTTCGAGATCGAGTCTGCGGGCACGGACAGGTTCGTGCCCGTGGCGTTCTTGAACTCGAGCCACTTGTTGTTGAATCCCTGCGAGAGCGCATCGGGCGAGAGGAGAGCTGCCGTCAGGGCACACGTCAGGATCGTCGCGGAACCGGCGTTCGCGAAGCGGAGATGCATAAACGACTCCTCGATTGTGCTGATGGTTCTCGACACAGCGTCGCGACACGGGGGGCGTGCGAGGTCGAGAAAATCGGGGACAGAAAAGAGACCGAATCGTGGTACGGTATGCGACCTCACCGGTTTGGTAACCGTGATCCAGAATGAGAGTTGGAACGTGTCCTTGGCGACGGACACGGGCGTTCAGTGTTGCCATCGCTCTTGGATTCGGGGCGCCGAAACGCGTCGTCTCCCTCGGTCGGACGCGATGTCCTCCCTTGCTTGCGGTCAGACCACGTTGCGACGTTCGAGGCGGGCGATGACCTCGAGGTGGGACGTGCGCGGGAAGAGGTCGACGGGTCGGATCACCACGGGACGGAAGTCGGGCGCGAACGCGTGAAGGTCGCGGATCAACGTCTCCGGGTCGCAGGAGACGTACAGGAGACGCTCGATCGGGAGCGTGCGGATGAACGCGAGGGCTTCCGGGGCGAGCCCACGGCGCGGCGGGTCGACGACCAGCGCGAACGGCTTCGCGTCGCGGACCCGCTCGAGCGATCGCGTCGCGTCGCCGGTGACGAACTCGATCCGGCCCTCGAGACCGCTCAACGCCGCGCTTCGACGGCCGTCCCGGACCGCGGAGCGGTTCCGCTCCACCGCGACGACGCTCGCCCCGGCCGCCGCGAGCCGCAGCGCGATCGGACCGAAGCCGGAGTAGAGGTCGACGACGGAGCGGCCGGCGACGTCCCCGAGCAATCGAAGCGCCTCGGCGTAGAGCTTCGACGACTGCGACGTGTTCACCTGGACGAAGGTGCCGATCGTCGTCTCGATCCGAAGGCCGTCGATCTCCTCGCGAATCACCGCGGTTCCCTCGAGCGTCCGGTTCCGCGAGCCGAGGATGACGTTCGTCGCCTTCGGGTTCTCGTTCTCGACCACGCCGACCAGGCCGTCCTCGCGATGGCGTTCGAACAGGTCGGCCGCCATCCGGCGGACCTGCGGCGCGCCGCCGCGCCGAACCACGAGCGCGGCGAGGACCTCGCCGGTGCTCGGCGCGATGCGCGCCACGAGGTGGCGCAGCAGTCCGCGGTGCTGGTACTCCTGGTAGATCGGTACCTCGTGCCGAGCCGCCAGCGACCGGGCCGTTCGGACGAGGCGCGTCAACGTCGGGTGCTGGATCGCGCATTCGTTCAGGTCGACGATGCGGTGCGAGCCGCGGCGGAAGAAGCCCGCGACCACGCCTCGTGGGGTCTTGGCGAACGGAACCTTGATCGCCGTGCGGTAGAAGAGCGGCTCGTCGGCACGAAGCACCGGGAGCAGCTCGAACCCCGCGAGATCGCTGGCGAGCAGCAGCTCGTCGAGCGCCTTCTTCTTCGCGTCGATCTCCTCGCGATAGAACCGATCGAGGAAGTCGCAGCCCCCGCACGGACCGAAGTGCGCGCAACGAATCGGGCGCGTCATCGCCGGATCCGCGTTCGCCACGGCGGTGAGTTCCTTGTCGGCCCGCGTCGTTCGCGGCCGGTTCTGTCGCTTCGAACGGGTCATGATGGTCGGCGTGATCGTGGTCTCGGAATGACAGTCGAGCCGAGGAGTGTACACTTCGCGGCTCCTTGACGATTCAGCCGGAACGAATCGATGTCCCGTGACCTCCTTCCCCTCGCCGCGCCGACCCGAGGTCATGCGCCCGATCGCACGCTCGTCGCCTTGCTCTTCGCCACGTTCTTCGTCTCCGGCGCGTGCGGCCTGATCCACGAGGTCGTCTGGACGCGGTTGCTGCGGCACGTGATGGGGAACACGACGTGGTCGATCACGACGGTCCTCTGCGTGTTTCTCGGCGGACTCGCGCTCGGGGGGTGGCTCGGCGGCCGCGTCGTCGCGCGGCGACACGACCCCATCCGCGTCTTCGCGTTCCTCGAGATCGGCATCGGCCTCTACACGCTGCTGCTGCCCACCTTGGTCGACGGGCTCGAGCCGATCTACCGGTCGTTCTATCAGGGGACGACGTCCTCGTTCGCGTTCGGCGCGGTCCGCTTCGCGTTCAGCGGCGTGGTCCTCCTGCCCGCGGCGCTGCTGATGGGCGCCACGCTCCCCGTGCTCTCGCGCTTCGTCGTGCGGTCGTCCGACGCGATCGGCGGCGCGGCGGGACGGCTCTACGGCGTGAACACGCTCGGAGCGGTGCTCGGCGCGGCGGGGGCGGGACTCCTGCTCATTCCGGCGATCGGCACCCTGGCGTCGATGCGCGCCGCGTCGTTCCTGAACCTCGCGATCGGCGGCGTGGCGCTGCTCCTCCATCGGCGCGCCGCGGGCTCGGTCGCGGACGCCGGCGAGGTCGACGACGCCGGCGAAGTGGAGCCGAACCCGCTGCGGTCCCTCGTCTGGATCACCTACGGCGTCTCCGGGGCGGCCGCCCTGATCTACGAGGTCGCGTGGACGCGCGCGCTGTCGCTGATGATCGGGTCGTCGGTCTACGCGTTCAGCATGATCCTGGCCGCGTTCATCCTCGGGCTCGGCGTCGGCAGCGTCGTGGGGGCCCGCTACGCGGATCGGACCGAACACCCGGCGCGGCTCTTCGCGTACCTCGAGCTGCTGGTGGCCGGGACGGCCCTGCTCGTCGTCCCGTTGATCGACGTCCTGCCGCTGCGGGTGACCGGTTGGTTCGCGACGTCGGGCGACTCGTTCTCCTCCCTCCTCGCGGTGCAGTTCCTCGTCGTGCTCATGGTCACCGCGCTCCCGACCCTGCTGATGGGGGCTCTGTTCCCGGTCGTGAACCGCGTCGCGGCCGGCGGCGCCGCGAGCCGGTCGATCGGCTCGGTCTACGCGGTGAACACGGTCGGATCGATCGTCGGCGCGTTCGCGGCCGGCTTCCTGCTGATCCCGTCGATCGGGATCCAGAACACGATCTACGTCGCGGTCGCGATGAACCTCGCCATCGCCGCCGCCGTCCGCTTGCGGTGCCGCGGTGCCGCGTGGCCGCGGGCCCGGGTGTTCGAGGCGCTCGGCGTCGTCTGTCTCGCCCTCATCGTGTTCCTGCCGCGCTGGGACGCGTCGAAGATGAGCTTCGGGCCGTTCATGAACGCGCGCCGGCTTTCGCGCGAGGCGGCGACCTCGGTTGCCCGCCTCGAGGAGATCGTCGAGAAGGGCAAGATCCTCTACTACGAGGAGGGGCTGTCGACGACCGTGAGCGTGACCGAGTATGCCGCCACGCCCGACCGACCGTACGTCGAGCGGATCCTCGCCGTGAACGGGAAGCCGGACGCCTCGTCGATCACCGACCTCTCGACGCAGCAGCTCCTCGCGCACGTCCCGATGATGCTCCAGCCGGAGCCCGAGGACGTGCTCGTCATCGGGCTGGCGAGCGGGATCACGCTCGCGTCGTGCGGCCGGCACGAGAGCGTCAGGCGGCTCGACTGCGCCGAGATCGCGCCCGCGGTGGTCGAGGCATGCCGGTACTTCGACGAGCAGAACGGCGCGATCCTCGACGACCCGCGCGTGCGCATCCTGCAGACCGACGGACGCAACCACGTCGCGCTGACCGACCAGACGTACGACGTCATCATCTCGGAGCCCTCGAACCCGTGGATCGCGGGGATCGGCGACCTGTTCACGCTCGAGTTCTTCGAAGCGTGCCGCGAACGGCTGAACGACGGCGGCGTGGTCTGCATCTGGGTCGAGACGTACAACATCGATCGCGCCTCGCTGAAGAGCATCGCACGCACGTTCCTCACCGTCTTCCCGAGCGCGAGCCTCTGGAACTCGACGACGTTCGACTTCCAGCTCATCGGAGTGAAGGGCGACCTGCGGGTCGACGTGGAACGGTTCCGGCGGCGGCTCGGCGCGGCCGCCGTCGCGGCGGACCTGAAGAGGATCGACATCGAGTCGCCGGAACGGTTCCTGAGCCATCAGGTGATGGGACCGGTCGGTCTCGACCGGTTCGCCGGGCACGCGCCGCTCCAGACCGACGACGACGCGAGCCTGGAGTTCGCGGCGCCCCGCCTCCTGGTCAAGAACGTCGGCGACCTCGCCCTTCTGGAGGAGATCGAGGATCACCGCGCCGCGGAGTACGGATACTTCGTCGGTGAGCCGGACGCGGTGAGCCGAATGCAGGTCAAGGCCGAGCACGCGTCGAGAGTCCACCAGAACGCCGCCCGCGCGCAGATCCACGTCCTGCGCGCGAACCGGTTCGGGGAGGAAGGAAAGGGGATCGAGGCCCTCGAGGAGTTGAAGCGCGCCGCGGCGCTCGATCCGTCCAACCCCGTGGTCGTGAAGCAGATCGAGGAGGGTCTGAAGACCGGCGAGCAGATGAAGGGCGCGGGACGCGTGGCCGACGCCATCGGAATCTACCGCTCGGTCCTCGCCATGGACGGCAAGTCGATCATCGCCCACGCCGACCTCGCGCGGATCCTCGCCATGCACCCCGACGCGCGCTTCCGCAGCGGCGCGCAGGCGGTCGAGCACGCCGAGCGCGCGAACGCCATCGCCGGCAACGACGACCCCGAGCTCCTCGACGTCCTCGCCGCCGCCTACGCGGAGGCGGGGCGCTTCGACGACGCGCGGATCACCGCGAGCCGCGCGCTCTCCTCCGCGAAGAAGACGAAGAACGCGGCGCTCGTGAAGCGGGTCGAGGCGCACCTCGCGGCGTTCGAGAAGAACCAGGCGGTGCGGGAGCCGTGATCGGAGGTCGGACCGCGCGCGCCCCGTTTCAATCGCGGGCGTCCGCCTCTACCCGCGCCACGCGTACCACTGGTTTCGGCGACAGCCGCACTCCCGGGTCGCTCGGGGCGCTCGCGGGCAGGTCGTTCAGGTTGTACCGGCCCTCGTTCACCCGCCGCCACTTCGCCGGTTCGAACTCGAGGAGCACGCGGCCGGGCGGCTCCTCCAGCACGAGGAGATCGATCTCCGTTCGCCGTCCCGGGACGATCCGTCCCTCGACCTGCTTCACGAACTTCGGAACGCGTACGCGCTTCGCCCATGCCAGTCGGCGCGGATCGCGGTACACGACGACGAACGACGCCTCTTGATCCGCGGGGAGGCGCGCGCAGTGGAGGATGGGCGCCTCGATCCAGAGCCGCGGGACCGGCGCGGTGACGCGGTACGTGCCGTCGGCGCAGATGATCAGGACGCGGTCGTACTCGGAGAGCGCGAGCTGATGCTCCGCGCCGCGCGCCTTGGTGCCGAAGAAGCCCGTGCCCGAGTCGAAGCTCACCTTCAGGTCGGGGTGCGCCACCTCGCGCAGGTTGACGGCGGTGAACCCGTCCAGCTTGGAGCGGCGCGGATGGGCGTCGCGGAGCTTCCGAAGCCGGCCCTGCAGCTCGCGCCGCGTCGTCCCCGGGAGGTCCGTCCGCTTGCGCTCGCACTCGCCGAGCGCAAGCGTGAGACGCTCCGACTCGCGCTCGTTCTTGTCGAGGTCGTACTGCGAGATCCGCCGAACCGGGAGCGACAGGAGGTGATCGACGTCGCCCCCGTCCATCGGGCGCAGGAAGAACCGCTCGTACGCGTGCATGCCGTCCCACACCTCACGGCGCACGTCGTCGTCCCGTTCCGCCGCCTCGATGCGGCGATAGACGCGGAACTGGACGAAGATCCGTTCGAGCGCGAGGCGGTGCCGGCGCTCCTCGATCGTCGACTTCTCGTGCTCGAGCTCGGCTCCGATCCGCTCGATGAGCCGGTGGTTGAAGTCGTCCAGGACCTCGGTCACCGTCAGCTCGACCGGATGACCGTCGCGGACCAGGACGATCGACGACGAGAGGCTCGTCTCGCACTCGGTGCACGCGTAGAGCCGCTCCTCGAGGTCGCCGGGATCCACGTTCGGCGGCACCTCGATCTCGATCTCGACCCGATCGGTCGAGAGGTCGCGAACCGGCCCGACGCGCATCCGTTTGCGCCGCACCGCGTCCTCGATCGACGCGAGCACGCTCTCGGTGGTCGAGCCGTACGGGATCTCGTGGATGACGACCCTCTGCTCGTTCCGCTCGACCCGCGCGCGCAGGCGAACGCGGCCCCGGCCGTCGTCGTACTCCGAGGCGTCGACCCGGCCGCCGCCGGGGAAGTCGGGGAGGAGACGCACCTCCTCGCCGCCCAGCCGCGCGATCAGCGCGGCCAGCACCTCGGCGAGGTTGTGGGGGAGGACGCGGGTCGCCATCCCGACCGCGATTCCGTCGACGCCGAGCACGAGCAGCAGGGGGATCCGGACCGGGAGGAAGACGGGCTCCGCCTTGCGTCCGTCGTAGCTCGGCGCGAACGACGTGAGCTCGTCGAAGAAGAGCGTTTCGCGCGCGAGCGGCGACAGGCGGCACTCGATGTAGCGGGGAGCGGCCGCCGCGTGCCCCGTAAGCGGGTTCCCGAAGTTCCCCTGCCGATCGATCAGACCGCTCCGGTTCGCGAGGCTGACCAACGCGTCTCCGATCGCCGCGTCGCCGTGCGGGTGGAGCTTCATCGTCTCGCCGATGACGTTCGCGACCTTGTGGAAGCGCCCGTCGTCCATCTCGTGCAGGGTCTGGAGGATCCGTCGCTGGACCGGTTTCAGCCCGTCCCGGATGTCCGGGAGCGCGCGCTCGGTGACGACGTAGCTGGCGTACTCCAAGAAGTTACGCCGCATGAGCGGCTCGAGCCGAACCACCTCGCCACCTCTCGCTGCCGGACTGCGGATCAGGACCGTACGGGTGGGCGCATGCAACCGCCTCGGAGGCCGAAGTAAAGCGCCGATCCCGCGATCCGTGCGGGCGAACGTCGCGGTTCGCAACAAGCCTCGCGGAACCTCCGCGCTGAGAATTGGTTGAGTCGTTCTCGTCGCCGCGAAAACGTGCTATATCTAGACCGTTCGAGTCACGGTCGACGGGGTCTGACCGGCACGAGAAACATCCTGGGTGCCCGTGCGAGTGCGACGCGCGGGTGGAGGTGTCCATGGTTCGAGTGACGCTGATCTACGCGAAGTCGCGGGTCTTCAAGGAGAAGGCGGCGGGCATCGGCGGCTTCAACGACGGCGCGGGCGAGTACGCGCACGATGACGTCTTCCCCCCGCTGGGGATCGCGTGCATCGGGGCCGTGCTCGAGGAGCGAGGACACGAGGTCAAGCTGCTCGACGACTCGATCGAGCCGGACGAGACGATCGACGAGGCGTTCCGGTGGGCCGAGGTGGTGGGGATCACCGCGCTGACGTCCAACGCGCGCCGCGCGGCGGAGCTCGGTCGCCAGGCGAAGGCGATGGGCAAGTTCGTCGTGATCGGCGGACCGCACCCGACCGTCGCCCCCGAGTTCTTCCTCGAGCGCGAGGCCGGCTGCTGCGACCTGACCGTCCAGAGCGAGGGCGACTACGTCATGCCCGAGATCCTGGAGAACCTCGACACGCCCGAGAACTGGCCCAACGTCCGCAACCTGACCTTTCTGCGCGACGGGAAGGTGATCCAGACCGAGCGGCGTCCGTTCATCAAGAACCTCGACGAGCTGCCGTTCCCCGCCTACCACCTCTACGACATGCCGCGGTTCTTCCGGAAGATGGTCAACCCCGGCATCCCGATGGTGTCGAGCCGCGGCTGTCCGTACGCCTGCACGTTCTGCGACGCCGAGATGACCCCGCGCAACTACCGCGCGATGTCGGCGGCGCGGACGGTCGAGCTGATGGACAAGATGATGCGCGACTACGACGCGCCACAGATGTTCTTCTTCGACGACCTGTTCACGATCAACAAGAAGCGCGTCATCGCGATCTGCGAGGAGCTCATCCGACGCGGCATCTTCGTGGAGTGGTCGGCCGAGTCGCGCGTCGACACCGTCAGCTACGAGATGCTGCGGCTCATGCGGAAGGCCGGCTGCATCAAGCTCTACTACGGGCTCGAGTCCGGCTCGCCGAACCAGCTCGTCACGATGAAGAAGGCGGTCACGCCCGAGGGAATCCTGAAGGGCTCGAAGCTCACCCGCGAGATCGGGATGTACTTCAAGTTCTTCATCATCTACGGCTTCCCGGGCGAGACCGACGAAGACCACACCTGCACCGAGGACATCGTGAAGAAGGGGATGCCGCACAACATCGCGGTCTCCCTCCTCTGTCCGCACAAGGGGACCGAGGTGTACGAGCAGATCAAGGACCGCATTCTCCACCACCCCGAGGACGTCGAGTACGGCTACTGGCACCAGACCGAGATGTGGCGCCACGACCGATACTCGTTCGAGGAGCTCCAGGCCGCGCGCAACCAGTTGATCGAGAAGCACCGCAAGGCATGCACCGGGGTGCTGGCCAAGATCCAGCGCAAGTGGGAGCGGCTCGCCGCGATCGCGAAGCACCCCGAGTTGATCGCCGACTGGTTCGAGATCCGGTCGCGCCGCAACCAGTACCGCCGGCGGATCGAGCGCTGGATGAAGGACGGCCGCTTCGACGTCGAGCGCGTTCCCGTCCGTGCGGCGGCGCCGGCGACGGCCGCGGTGACCGCGGACACGTAGCCGCCGGAGCCTCCCGCTCACGCGCCTGGCCACGAGCACGAGCGTCCGACCGTTCGCGATCGTGACTTTCTGCGCCGCTTTCCGACTCTCGGAGAAAGTCGCGGGGGTCCGCGGACGATACGGGGTGAGGTCTTGGCCCCCGTGTCCTGCTCCATGTGATGATCCTTCGTGGTGACGCACTCCTCGCCTCGCTCCTTCTGGGCGGCGCCCTTCAAGCGGCCGACCTCGAACGGGATGCACGCGTCACGGCGATGGACGCTCGTCCCCGCACCGTGGTGCTCGAGCTCGACGGGCGGCCGACGGCCTTGGTCCTCGTTCCGCACACCGTCCGATCCGATCGCTTCCAGCTCCTGATCCAAGAGTCCGCGGGCTCGTTCCGGCCGATCGTCGCGCCTCCGGCTCGGACGTTCCGGGGCGAGGTCCACCGGGCCGGCGCTGGCGGCGGCCGGATCGTGGCGAGCAGGATCGGCGGCGGGCTCACCGGAATCGTCGCGTTCGACGACGGATCCGAGCGATCGCTGGTCGTATCGTGGCCGAGCCCGCCGGACGCGCCGGCGGATGGGTTGGCGATCGACGTCACGGCGTCCCTCCCCGACGACGACGAACCTGGATCGAATGAACCCGAAGACGACGCCGCGCCCGACCCGGGTCCTGACGCGGCGCCGCCGCCGTCCAGCGCGCCCGCGGCGCCGCGCGTGATCGAGGTGGGGGTCGACGTCGACCACGAGCTCTTCGTCGCGAACGGCTCCTCCGTCGCGCAGACCCTGGCCGACGTCGAGGCGGTGATGAACGGCGTCTCTGCCGCCTTCGAGGCGGCCGCGTCGGTGCGGATCGAGGTGACGACGGTGGTGATCCGGACGACCGACCCGGACCCGTACACGTTCACGAGCTCGGGCGGGCTCCTCAGCCAGTTCCGCGGCGAATGGAACACGCAGCTTGCGTCCGTCCACCGCGACCTGGCGCTCCTCCTGACCGGTCGGGACCTCGACAACGCCGACTTCGGCGCCGCCTACTTCAGCGTGATGTGCAGCGCCACGCTCGGGTACTCGCTGTCGCAGCAGACCTATCCGTCGCTGCAGAAGCGGGTGGCCGCGGCCGCGCACCACCTCGCGCGCAACCTCGGCGCGGCGTACTGCGACGGCGCCAACGACTGCGCGATCATGTGCTCGACGCTGAACGGATGCAACGGCATGTCGGCGTTCGGATCGGGGGCGCAGTCGAAGATCCAGTCGTCGGCCGCGAACGCGATCTGTGCGTCCGACGACGCACCGGCGGGGATCCTGCCGTTCTCCGACGCGTTCGCCGGTCCCGCGATCGACGCGACGCTCTGGACGTACGTCGACGGCGCCGCGCTCTCGTCGTCGCCGTCGAACTTGCCGAGTGCGCCGTACGCGCTCCGCCTGAGCGCGGACGGAAGCGGGACGTACGCGGACCACGAGGTCCGGTCCCAGCGGCTCGACCTCTCCGCGAACGAGAGCGCGACGCTGCGTCTGAAGACGCTGCCGTCCGGCGTCGAGAGCGGCGAGTCGTTCGTCGTCGAGTACACGACGGGCTCGGTGACGTGGAACGAGCTGCTGCGGGTGACCTCGAACGGATCGACCCCGTCGACGTTCACGTCGCACGAGCTCGTGCTCCCCGCCGCTGCCCTCGCGGAAGGGTTCCGGCTGCGGCTGAGGGCCGAGGTCAACGCCACCAACGACGTGTGGTACGTCGACGACGTCGTCCTCCTCGAGATCGACCTCGCGCCGCCGGTGCTCGGCGCGATCCAGTCGAGCCCCGATCCGCTGCCCCTCGGACAGGCGGTCGCCGTCTCGGTGACCGCGACCGACGCGAAGTCCGGCGTCGACTCCGTCGTCCTGACCGTGAAGGACGGTGCGCCCGTCTTCACGCAGGCGCCGATGACGGCGATCGGCGGCGGCACGTACCGCGCGACGCTCGCCGGGGAACTGCCGTGGGGCGAGAAGACCTACGGTCTGCTCGTCGACGCGGTCGACGCGCAGGGCAACGTCGCGCAGACGACGGCGTCGCTCCTCGTCCGTGACCTCCCCGCGTTCTCCTCGCCGCTCGCGAGCCCGCCGCTGCCGCTCGACGACGAGCCGATCCAGCTCTCGGTCCTGGTGACCGACTCGTCCGCGATCGCGTCGGTCACGGCGGACGTCTCGCTGAACGGCGGCGCGGCGACGACGCTGCCGCTCGCGTTCGACGCCGGCGACGGGCGCTACGAGCTGAACCTCCCGGCGATCGGCAGCGCGGGGACGCTCTCCGTCGACCTCGACGCGGTGGACGTGCACGGGAACGCCTCGAACCCATTCTCGTTCAGCGTCGACGTCTACCCGAGCGTCGGCGTCCCGCCGGTGATCAAGACCCCGGCGATCACGCCGAACCCGCTCGAGTCCGGACAGCCGCTCTCCGTGGTCGTCAAGGTGACGGACCCCGACAGCCCGGTCGCGACGGTGACGGCGCGCGTGCTCCAATCCGCGAGCGAGATCGCCACGACCAGCCTGACGAGCGGCGCGAACGGCAACTGGTCGGGCACGTTCGCGAGCACGGCGGGCCTGATCGAGGGGCCGTACGGCGTCGAGCTGACCGCGACCGACATCCAGGACAACGTCGCGGTGAAGTCGTTTGTCGCGGACGCGTTCGAGGCACCGGTCGTGGCCGGCGCGACGGTAACGCCGGGCGCGCTCGACGCGACCGAGGCGTTCACCGTCTCCGCGCAGGTGACGCACGCCTCGGGAATCCAGTGGGCGAAGGCGTCGGTCGCGTTGAACGGCGGCACGGTGGAGACGGTCTTCCTCGCGCCCGCCGGCGGCGACACGTTCTCCGCGTCGTTCGAGCCGACCGTCTTCGGTGGCTCCCTGCACGTCGAAGTCTGGGCCCGGAGCGTGACCGGACACACGTCGACGCCGGTCGAGGTCGACGTCGCCGTGGCCGTCGCGCCGCTCGAGCTGGACGACATCGAGCCGGCGTCCGGCTCGGTCGGGGGCTCGACCTCGATCACGTTGCGCGGCGCCGGCATGAAGAACGACGTCGACGCGGGCTCGGTCCACGTCCGGTTCGGCGGCATCGACGCGACGGCGGTGACGATCGTCGACGATGCCACGATCACCGCGCTGACTCCCGCCCACCCCGAGGGGATCGTGTCCGTCCAGCTCTCGATGACGAAGAACGGGACGCCGTTCTCGCGGTCGTTGGCGTCCGCGTTCGAGTACGGGATCCCGCCGACGGTCGCGTCGATCCATCCGGAGGGCGGTTCGGCGCACGCGGAGACCACGGTCCTCGTGACCGGAACGGGGCTGCTGGGGACGGGCGACCCGGCCGACCTCGTCGTGCTCTGCGGCGACCGCGTGGCCGAGACGGTGCAGCTCATCGACGACCAGCGGATGCTCGTCACCGTCCCCGGCGGCGCGACGCCGGGGTCGGTCGACTCGATCGTGGTGACGCATCCATTCGGGACGTCGACGCTGCCGCAGGCGTTCCTGAACTCCGGCGTCGCGCTCCGCACCGAAGGGAGCGTCGACCTCGGCGCGTTCGGCCGGCCCACGGCCGCGGTCCGCGTCGACGACCTGAACGACGACGGCGAGCCCGATCTCGCGGTCGGCGTCGGCGGCGCCGGCGTCGTGGTGATCCGCGACGGGGCCGGCTTCGGCGCGATCGACGCGCACGCCGGTCCCGGCGGCTCGAGCGCCGGCTTCGGCGCGGCGCTTCTGTTCGCCGTCGACCTGGACGCCGACGGTGCGGCCGAGCTGCTCGTCGGCGAGCCCGGCGCTGACCCGCCGTCGCTCGCGAACGCGGGTGCGGTTCACGCGGTCTCGCCGGTCACCGGCGCGGTCGTCTGGACCCGCAACGGAGCCGTCGCAGGCGGCGCGATCGGGACGTCGCTCGCGCTCCTCGGCGACCTGAACGGCGATGGCGTCCCCGACGTCGCGGCGGGAGCTCCGGGGGCGTCGACCGGGTCGGTCCTCGTGCTCGACGGACAGAGCGGCTCGATCCTGCAGACCCTGAGCGGAGCGGCGAACGGCGACGACTTCGGCGATCGGATCGACGCCTTCGTCGCGCCCGGCGGCGACGCGTTCCTGGCGGTCTCCGCCCCGGACGCGCTCACCGGCAAGGGACGGGCCGAGCTCTACCGCATCGCGCGGACCACGCTCGACGTGACGCTCGTGGCCGGCGTCGACGGCGACCAGGCCGGTGCCCCGCTCGGACCGAACGGTACCCGGATGTCGGTCGTCGCGATCGGCGAGGACCGGCTCGGCGCCGGCTGGCCGGGGTCGGACGAGGCCGGATCGAACTTCGGCCTCACGCGCATCGTCGCGGCCGGCCAGGCGGAGACCAAGACGTTCGGCACGCTCAGCGGCGACTCGTTCGGCGCGGCGATGGCCTCGCTGCCGGACCTCGACGGCGACGGAGTCCGCGAGGCGCTGGTCGGCGCGCCGGGCGTCGACGCGCCGCTCGTGAGCAACGTCGGCGCGGTCAAGGTCCTGTCGGGCGCCACCGGCTCGATCCTCGGGGAGGTGCTCGGCGACGGCGCGAGCCGGCGCGTAGGCGGTTGGGTCGCGACCGGCGACGTGGACGTCGGCGGGCTGTTCGAGCTGCGCGTCGGCTCGCCGACCGCGAACCGCCTGTTCGTGAGCCAGGTCCATCCCGCCACGTTCACCCGGCCGGCGGCCTCCGGCGACCAGCTCTCCGGGCAGTTGAAGTCGCGGCTCGATCGCGACGGGCTGCGGTTCGAGATGGTGACGGATGAAGCGCTCGTCATCTCCGTGACCGCCGTGAAGAAGGAGCCGTTCCCGCTCGTGGTCACGGTTCACGACGCGGACGGCGAGCTCCTGCTGTCGAGCGACCCGGGCTCACCCGCGTTCGACGCCGCGCTCGTCACCGTCAAGGGCAAGAAGAGGACGCTCACCTTCACCGCCGGCGGGCTGATGACCATCCACGTGCTCGTCGGCCGCGCCGGCGCGCCGGCGGTCCAGAAGTACAAGCTCGCCGCGAAGCGAAAGACCCCGGCGAGCATCGCCCTCGACCAGGCCGTTCCGTACGGCGTGGGCGCCCTGCTCGACGTGTTCCTCGAGGCTCCGGTCGGCGCGAAGCTGGCGGGATCGGTGAGCGTGCCGAAGGGCAACCACGTCCAGGTGATCGCGCTTCCGACGCCGGACGGAGGCGACCTCGTCATCGAGCAGCCGCTGGGATTCAAGAGCAGCAAGAAGGCCGACAAGGTGACGCTGGTCTCGAGCAAGCTCGTCCTCGACCACGCCGGAACGTACATCGTCCGGGTCGAGCCCCAGGCCGACGAGACGGGGACGCTGAAGCTCGCGCTCGAGGTGCTGTTGCCGTCGGGCAAGAAGAAACACACGGACGACGACTGACGCTCGCGCGACACGATCGACGCTCCGCTCCGGCGCGCGCGGTCGCGATCACGACGCGCGGCGGACGATTCCGCGGC
This sequence comes from uncultured Phycisphaeraceae bacterium, assembly GCA_964649825.1. Classification (GTDB taxonomy): domain Bacteria; phylum Planctomycetota; class B15-G4; order B15-G4; family JADJEK01; genus CAZYQW01. The sequence goes on from CAZYQW010000116.1 coordinate 46,490, forward strand.
AGACCGCCGACGCGAGGTCGCCGGCGAGCACGATCACCGCGCCGAGCAGAACGAAGAACAGGAACTCGTCGTGCTTGCCGCGCACGCGCGCGTCATCGATCCAGTACCCGAGCGACACGACGCCGAGCATTCCGAGCACCGTCGCCTCGCGGACGCACGTCTCCCACCGATAGAAGAAGTAGAGCAGGAACCGGGGCAGGACGACTGGAACGAGCCCGGCGAAGACGATCTGCCGGCGGCCGCTCCCCAGGGCGCGGAGCGTCGTCGGAACGCTCGTCGAGACGTTCTCGAGCGTCTCCGACTGGAGCCGCCCGAGGATCCCGGTGTTGTGGATCGCGAGCGCAAGCACGGCCGGCCACGCGCTCTGCCCGAGCATCGCGACGAGGAGGAACGCAAGCACGTACTCGGGGACGGACCGCAGCAGGGTCAACGTCCCGCGCGAGAGGAGGACGGCGAGGCGGAACGACAGGCGCCGCGCCCTTCCGGCCGGCCGGCCGCCGGCCGCGAACGGCTCGGGCGTCATCAGGTTCCGCGCGCCGACGACCGCGAACGGAAACGCGAGGAGGGCGGCAATCACGATCGCGACGACGGAGATCGAGAGCGTGGCGAGCGCGGCTTCGACGCCGCGCTCCGCGAGCAGGTCCCGCGCCCACCCGACGGCGGCGTCGAACGAGAACGGCGCGTCGCGCGTCGGAAACGGCCGGACCTCCGCGACGAACCGTTCCAGGTTCGCGAGCCGGCGCTCGGAGAACGCGTCGCTCAAGCCGAAGTCGCCCGCGATCCATGACCCGGCGAGGAGGAGGAGCAGGGCGGCGGAGCTCCAGCGCAAGAACCGATCCCGCGGGCGGGTCCGGAAGAGCGCGTCGATGCGGTCTCGGGCGGCATCGTTCACCGGACGACGAGCCTCCTGCGCACCGCGCCGCTCCAAGCGTCGAACAGGACGACGAGGAAGATGAGCACGTAGAGGTAGGTCCAGACCTCGCCGTAGTTCGTCGCGCGAAACGACTGGCGGATGTAGAGGCCGAGCGTCGGGAACCCGAAGAAGCCGAGGATCGCGGCGGAACGGATCGCGCACTCGAACCGATAGAACGAGTACGCCGTCAGGTCGGGCAGGGCGCGAGGGACGAGCGCGTAGGCGAACACCTGCGGGCCCGCCGCACCGCTCCCACGCAGGTAGAGCGCGGAGTCGCGCGGCGCCTCGTCGATCATCTCCGAGAAGATCTTCGCGAGCGTCCCTCCGTACGGCAGCGCGATGGCAGCGAGCGCAGCCGCCTCGGTGAGCCCGAACGCGCTGACGAAGAGCACGGCCCAGAGCAGCTCGTGGATCGACCGCATCATCGTGATCACGACCCGCGTGACGCCGTAGACGGCCGGGAGCAGCGCGCGCCGCACCGACCTCGCGATCGCGCCCTCGGCGCCGACCGGGTCGGCCGGCCACCAGCCGGTCGACGCGAAGAATCCGAGTCCGACGCCGAGCAGGAGCGACACGCTCATCGCTGCGGCGGCGAACAGTACCGTGCGCCACGCCGCCTCGAGCGCGCCGACCAGGAGCGGCGGCGAACCGGGCGGGACGAACTCGGCCTCCGACGTCCAGGCCGGAGCGAGCGCGCGGGCGAAGAACCGTTTCGCGACGTCCAGCCCGCCGGCGTTCGGCACGAGCTGGGCCGGCGAGAGGTCGAGCGCCGCGTACGCGATCACCGCCGCGGCGAGGAGCGAGAGAACGACGCCGCCTCGGGCGCCGATCGGGAAGGAAGAGGGGCCGCTACGACGGCTCGTCACCGAGGAGCTCCGACTCCGTGAGTTCGTAGAGGCGGGAGAACGCGTCTCGCGGGAGGGTGTCGCTGGCCGCGTCGAAGACGACCCGGCCGCCGCGAAGCCCGACCAGCCGCGGGAAGAACTCCCGCGCCAGCTCGAGGTTGTGCAGGCTCATCACCAGCGTCAGGTTCCGATCGCGCGAGACGCGCGTCAGCAGCTCGACCGTGTCCCGGGCGCGAGCCGGATCGACGCTGGAGACCGGCTCGTCGGCGAGCAGCGCCACCGGCTCCTGGTACAGCGCCCGCGCCACCGCCACCCGTTGCTGCTGCCCCCCGGACAACCGATCGGTGCGCTGGAACAGCTTGTCCCCGATCCCAACGCGCTCGAGCAGGTCGTGGATCCGCTCGAGCGACGCGCGCGGCGGCCACAGCACCTCTCGAAACGACGCGAGCAGCGACATCCGCCCCAGCCGCCCCGTCGCGACATTCTGCGAGACGCGCAGGTTCGGCACGAGGCAGAGGTCCTGCGGAACGAACCCGATCGACGCGCGGATCGCGCGCAGCCGCGCCGGGGTCGCCGTGCTCAGGTCCTGGCCGTCGACGCGGACGCGCCCGTTCGTGGCGCGCAGCGTGCCGTTCAGCACGCGCAGCAACGTGGTCTTCCCCGCGCCGGACGGCCCGACGAGGCCGACTGCCTCGCCGCTCGAGACCTCGAGGTCGACTCCCGCCAGGGCCGCGACGCGGTCGTAGCGGACCGAGGCGTCCTCCACCGAGAACGACGTCACGGACGGTTCAACGAATGAACTCGAGTTGGCGCGCGAGCTTCTCGATCGGCGCGAAGTCGTCGTTCGTGGCCTCGATGAAGCTCGAGCGCGTGAACGCCGCGAGGAGGTTCGGTTCCTTCATCTCGAGGAGCGCACGCTGCAGCTTTTCGGTGAAGCCGGCGCCGAACGTCTTCTCGAGGTCCGGGTGCGCGGTGAAGTTGTAGTCGGGGTACGTCGGCGTCGTCCAGATCACGCGGCAGACGTTCGGATCGGTCTTGCCGCTCGCCACGCGATCCTCGTACGTCTTGTAGTTGATCGCGCCGGCCTGGAACTGCCCGGACTGGACGAGCTCGGCCGTCGCGTCGTGGGAGTCGGAGTAGTTCGGCTCGGAGCCGAACAGCTCGGCCGGCGCTTGTCCGGTGTGCTCGCGGATGTAGTACTCCGGCATCAGGCGCCCCGACGTCGACCCCTTCGACCCGAACGTGAACCGTTTCCCCGCGAGGTTCTTCGGGAACTCGTCGGACGGCTCGAGGCCGCTGTCTTTGTGCGCGATGAAGAAGGAGTAGAAGTTCGGATCCTCCGCCCCCTGCACGATCGCGCGCGCGCCTTCGACCGCGTGGCGCGCCTGCACCCCGGTCAGCCCTCCGAACCAGGCGAGCTGGACGTCCCCGTTCTTGAAGTGCTCCACGGCGTCGGCGTACTCGTTCGCGTGCAGGTACTCCACCTCGATCCCGAGCTTCTTCGCCAGGTAGTCGGCGACCGGGGCGTACTTCTCGCGCAGCAGGGTCTCGTTGCGGTCGGGGATCGCGCTGAAGACGAGCTTCTTGGATCGAGCCGAGCCGTCGTTGCATCCGGCGGCGGCGAGAGCGAGGAGGACGGCGAACGCGGTTGTGCGAATCTCCATCGGTCGGTTCCTTCTGGGACTTCCACGGCGACCTACGAATCTGCTTCCTCGATTCCAGCGATCGAGAACACGGATCATAGCGGCGCCCCGCACCGTTTGGGCCGCCGCGGCAAAGATCCGAGTCAGCGGAGCGCGAGCGCCCACGCGACGACGAGGATCAGCAGCGCGAGCGCGCCGAGCCCGCGCTGGACCGCCGGCCGGAGCATCCCCGACGGCTCGAGCGCCGCGGCGCCGGCGCCGAGGAGGAGGCCGAACGAGAAGCCGGCGACGTGGGCGAACACGTCGGTCCTCCCCTCGGAGACCCCGAGGAAGCCGAGGAACGCGAGTCCGACGCCGAGGGGAACGATCTGCTTCAGCGGGCTCGACGGAATCGCACGCCGCCGCTGCCACTGGTAGCTCACGATCACCCCGACCGCCCCGAAGACCGCCGTCGATGCGCCGAGCGACGTGTGGGTGACGTCGCGCACGAGGGCGTTCAGGAGGTTCCCGAGCACCCCCGACAGCACCACCAGGAAGAGCCCGACCCCGGATCCGAGGAGCTGGCACGCGACGGCGACGAAGACCGCGCCGAAGAGGAGGTTCCCCGCGAGGTGGATGACGTCGGCGTGCAGCGTCAGCGCGCAGGCCGCGCGCCACCACTCGCCTGCTTCGACCACCCGCGACGAGACGAGCCCGCGTTCGGTCCAGTCGATCCCGTACGCGGCGCTGGTCTGGACGAGAAACGCGCCGCCGATCACGACGCAATAGACGAGCGCGGCCCCGAGACCCTCCGTCTTCGCCTCGATCCGGAGCGGCGGCGGCGGCCAGGCCGAGGTCTCCGTGTCGAACTCGGCGAGCTCGCGCCGCGCGCGCGGCTCGTGCTCGGCCGGAACCAGCAGCAGGTGCTCGTGGCCGACGTCCTGCTGGACGTACGGAATCCCCAACGACTCGAGCACCAGCGCGCGCTCGCGGGAGGGCCCGCGGGCCGCCGCGCGGTGGACGCAGATCAACGCGTCTTCGGTGTCGTTCAAGCCGACCAGCTTAAGGAGCGAGCCGGAATCCGCGCCTGGTTTCGGACCGGCGAACCGCGCGGGCGCCTCGGTCCGACGCGGGTCAGTCGCCGGCGGCCGGCGGCGGGCGCAGCGGCGGGGGAAGACCGCAGGTGACGCGAACGGAGCGACCGTCGCCGGGATGGGGAAAGACGAGCGTCGCCGCGTGCAGCCAGTAGCCGAGGTCGCTCGGCAGCGCGGCGCGGTCGACGTCGGGGACGCCGCCGGCCCGGTAGAGCGGATCGCCGACCAGTGGATGCCCCGCGTGCGCGAGGTGGATCCGGATCTGATGCGCCCGTCCGGTGGCGATCCGGACGCGGACGCGGCTCGTCGTCCCGCCGAACGTCACGTCGTCGCTCTCGAGCGTCTCGACGTCGGTCCGCGCGGGGCGGCCGGTCCGGACGGCCGCGAGCACGCGGCCCACGCGAGGGTGGGGGAGGAATCCGATCGGGGCGGTCACCTCGAACCGCGAGGGGGGTCGGCCGGCGACGCGGCCGACGTAGATCCGCTCGACGCGGTCCTCCTGGAAGGCAAGGCTGAGCGCGGCGCGGGCCGGCCGCGTGCGCGCGCAGAGGACGATCCCCGACGTCCCGGTGCCGAGGCGGTGCACCGGCCGGTAGCCAGGAAACCGCTTCGCGACCAGGCGCAGCAACGTGTGCTCGAAGAACCGGCCGCCCCCGGGGAGAGTGGGGAGTCCGCGCGGCTTTGCCACGGCGAGGACGACGGCGTCGCGGTGGAGCACGGCGAGGTCGAGGGGGACGTCGGGCTCGATCCACGGCGGTCGTCGCCAGAGGATCGGCTCGCCCTCGCGCATCCGCCGGTCGGGGGAGACGCGCTCGTCGCCCACCGCCACCGCGCCGCTCTCGATCCGCCGCCGCCATTCGTCAGCGTCGGCGTGGGGGAAGCGACGCGCGAGGAGATCGAGCAACCGGACGCCATCCTCCTCGCGACGGACGCGGTGACGGTGGATGAAACCGTGGTTCCAATGATCCGGCATGCGGATCGCGCTCCCTCGGCGTGCCTTTCGCACGGCGGCGCGAGACCGTACCATGCGTCGGCGTTTCTGCCGCACGGCCGGCGTCGCGGAAGATCGAGGAACCCAGGCTTGGAACGGATGGGAGACCGGATGGAAGACCGGCCGTGGTACGGATCGGGACTACGCTTCACCTGCGGCCGCTGCGGCAACTGCTGCTCGGGGACGCCGGGGACGGTGCTCTTCGCGCCGAACGAGCAGAACGCGATCGCCCGCTTCCTCGGCATCTTGCCGTTCGAGTTCCTGCAGCGCTACGCACGTCGCGTGAACGGCCACTGGTCCTTGACCGAGGTCGAACGCGATGGAAGCTACGACTGCGTGTTCCTGACCCGCGACGCCGGCGGTCGTGCCGGGTGCGCGATCCATCCGGTGCGGCCCACTCAGTGCCGCACGTGGCCGTTCTGGCCCGAGAACCTGAAGGACCGCCGGGGCTACGAGAGGTTGGCCGACGGGTGCACTGGCGTTCGCGACGGCTTGAACGGCTCGGGCCGGCCGTTCACGCGACGCGAGATCGACGACCAGGCGGAGTCGTGAGACGGTCGGACCTCAGGAACGGAGGCGCCTCACGCCAAGGAGGAGCACCGCCCCAGGAGCGGAGAGGGCCGCACGCATCGGGAAGTGACCCTTGAGCGGCCCCCTACTTCGCGGCCTCGAGCGTGAGCGACCGGATCCGCGGCAGCGATCCCCACGTCGCGAAGCCGACGCGGTGCCGGTTCGGGATCGGCCGGATCGGCACCGCGTCGAAGAGCGTGCTGTCGTTGAACCGGACGCTGGCCCGCCGGCCGACGTGGATCAGCTCGAGCTCGTTCTCGTCGCGCGGCTCGAACGCGATCGCCGGGGTCTGGAACACGAGCCGGTCGTAGCGCTCGAGGCGCGCCGACAGCTCGCCACCCTTGCCGGGCACGAGGATCAACGTCCAGCCCGAGAGGCCGTCGTCATTCCCCTCGCCCATGAACGTCACCAGGACCTTCGGCGCGTTGTCGCCGTCGCGCTCGAACGCGAGGACGAGGCGGAAGTCGTCGACGTCCTCCGTCGACCTCTCCTTGATCCAGGCCAGGTTCGACGGCGAGTCCTTTGGGAAGCCCGGACGGACGGTGTACTTCCGCCACGCGACCCGCTTGTCGGTGGAGGCGCCGAACAACGCCTTGTTCCGGACCTCGAATCGACCGACCGTCGCGTCGATCTTGCCGCCGAGGGACGACTTGAACGACTGCCGCAGGAGCGTGCTCCATTGGACGGGGTTGGTGGGGTGGGCGGGGGCGTCGGGGTGCGACGTCGCCGTGGCGGCCGGCGGCTCGGTGTCGACGCGCAGGTTCTCCACCGGCGTCCCGTCCAATCGCGTCAGCGCGCACGCGAATCCCGCCGGACCGTACCGGTTGCGGACCTTCACGAGCAGCTTGTTCCGGCCCGCGACGAGCCGAACCGGCAGGCGGATCGCGTCGGGCACGTTCGCGTAGGGCCCCCGCCAGGTGAAGTGCGAGCTGCCGTTCGCGCCGCGTTCGTGGTAGCTGCCGACGCGCTCGTCGTTCACGAACAGGAACAGGTCGTCGTCGGCGCGTAGATGGGCGACGGCGTCCGTCGGCGCGTCGACGGTGACGTGGCACAGCGCGTACGTCGCCGTGTCGACCTGGTAGTTGAACTCGATCGCGATCCATCCGATCGGCGTCCGGATCACCGGGGCGTACGTTTGCGGGTCGCGCCAGGAGCAGATGTTGTTCTGGACGGTGTACTGCTTGGCGTAGTCGACGTCGGACTCGGGCGGGAAGACCGCGGCGCCGGGATCGACGCCGCGCTCCGAGAACGGGCCGATCACCTTCCAGTCGTAGATGAGCCCCAGGCGCTCGTGCCCGAACCGCTCGACGGCCGCGGGGTCGTCCTTGCCGGCGCGGCGCAGGAGCTCGCGGTAGAGCAGGTCGCGCGGCAGCGGCGAGTTCGGGAACTCCTCGAACGCGTCGCGAAACGCGTCGAGCTGGCCCCGTTCGAACGCCTCGAGCTCCACGCCGAGCGCGACGCGGTCCGCGTCGCGAAGGGGCCAGCGGAACGAGACCAGGTCGTCGAACGCGCGCGGCCCGAACGCGCGCATCAAGTAGAACGCGAACGCGCGCGCGATGAACGGCTCGCGGCCGTCGCGGACGGGAGCGGCGCGGTAGTCGCGGAAGAACCGTCGGTACGGCTTCCAGTCGTGACCGTGCGGGCTCTTCGAGTACGCCTCGAGGAAGTGGAGGAAGAACCCCGCGCTCGGCCCGTAGTTCGGGATCCTCCAGTACTCCAGGTCCCGGGCGAGGTAGTCGCGGCGGAACGCGTCGAGGTTCGACTCGAACGAGTGCAGGCCGTCGCCCTTCTGCGCCAGCGCCTCGAAGCAGTACGCGGCGCCCAAGTTCGCGAGCCCCTCGCGGAACCCGTCGAAGATCGGGTTGGTGTCGTCGATGCAGTGCGTGAGCTCGTGGTAGAAGAGGCCGGTGTCGACGCGAGTGTCCTTCGCCTCGGGATCGGCGCGTCCGATGTCGATGATCTTGCCGCCGCCCACGCCGCCGCCGAAGTCCCACAGTTCCTTGAAGTAGACCGTCACGCGGTCGCCCCCCGGGTTCGGAACGCGCCCGAAGAGATCGGTGAGGAACACGTACGCGAGGTCGAAGTGGAGCTTCGACTTCGCGGGGATGCCGTCGAGCAGGCGCTTGGGTCCGATGAAGAGGAAGCGGTGCGTCGGGAGGATCACGGTGCGTCCCCAGCACGGGTGGTCGAGCGCGGCGTCGACCGCGGCTTGCTCCTCGCGCGGCATGCTCGCGAGCATCGCCTTCTCGCACGCCTCGATGCGCGCGTAGATGACGTCCGTGATCGTGCGGTCCTCGGAGTACCGCAGCTTCTTGTAGAGGGCGCGTGCGGCCGCGTGGCGTCCCTTCTTCGTCCACGCGTCGGCGCGGTCGAGCAGCTTCCTCGTCAAGCCCAGGTCCTCGGCCGCCTTCTGGACGTCGGCCGCGTCGGTCGCGTCCTGCTCCTCGTACAGCCTCGTACGCACGTCCTCGAGGTCCTGCTCGGCACGCTTCGCGTCATCGAGCGCGCCGATCACCGCCTCGTCCGCCGCCTCCGCGAGCGTGCCTCCGACGATCGTGAGCAGCGCGAGCGCGCCGCGATAGAGGCGCCGATCGAACATGCGTCCCGCCTCGAGCCTGAGGTGGCGGACCTTCTCGTCCTGCACGCGGGCGTCGACGATCCTCTGCTCCTCGATCGACACCGGCCGCGGCGGAAGGTCGCCGAGCTTGAGCAGTTCGTCGCGGAATCGGTACTTGACGTCGTCCTCGGTCGCGAGACGGAGCCCGAGCTCGAGGACGTCCCAGGCGTCGCCCGTCCGGCCGGCCGCCTTGAAGTCACGCGCGCGCGCGATGAGGGCGTCGATGCGGTCGGTGGAGTCGACCGGATCGAACCGAGGCGCCTTCATCTCGGCGACGGGCGCGAGCCCCGATCCGTACGGCCAGCTCTCGGCGGGGGGGAGGACGACCTTCCGTTCGGGATCGAAGAACCCGATTCGGACTTCGAGCTCGGTGTCCGCCGCGAGCGTCATCTCCTTCGGGAACGCGGTGTCCAGCGCGTAGCGCACGACGCGGCCTTTGCGCCATCGCTTCGTCGGCGGGTCCGGCACGTGGTCGCGCACGATGATCTCGCGGGTCCCGAGCCCGACGACGAGTCGGACCACGTAGGCGGCGCCGACGTCCGCCAGCGGCATGAATGAGAGGTCGAAGCGGAAGATCCCGGTCGTCGCGAGGTCGGCGTCGTCGACGGTGACCGCGACGGTGACGGGAACCTCCTCGTCGCCGGCTTCGACCTGCGCGCGCGCCGGGCCGGCGAACGCGGCGGCGAGCAGCAGGAGGGTGATCCGGCTCACGGTTCGTTCGAGCGGCGCTCGCCGTCGCCGCCAACCCGACCGAGGACTTCGAGCGAATCGTTGTGCGAGTGCGTGAAGCCGCGCCGGCGTTCCTCTTCGACCGTGGCGCGCGCGCGGAACGCGACCACGTACGCGCGCCGCCACCGGTCCGATCGGTTCGGCCCCGAGCCGTGGAGGACGCGCTCGCAGTGCACCGTGACGTCACCGCGCCGGATCATGGCCGGCACGACGCGATCCCGCGAGTCGTCGACGTCCGCGACCAGCGTGTGCGACTCGTCACGCGATCCGGCCCGCGGCCGGTGCGGCCGCAGCGCGGACTCGCGGTGCGACCCCGGCACGAACCGCATGCAGCCGTTGTCGACGTCGGCGTCGTCCAGCGCGAGCCACAGCGTCGCGGTGCGGGTGTCGGGCGTGACCGGCCAGTACGCGAGGTCCTGGTGCCATTCGAACACGCCGTCCGCGCGGCGCGGCGGCTTCGCGAGGAGCTGATCGTAGTCGAGCACCATGTCGTCGCCGAAGAGCTGCGATGCGATCGCCGCCGCCCTCCGTTCGTACAGGTTGCCGCGCCAGGCCGGGTGGTAGACGCGGGGGAGCATGACGTTGACGATCGAGTACTCGTGCACCGGTCGAGCGTAGTCGCCGGACATGTCGCAGAAGTCCCGGCCGACGACCGCGATCTCACGGCGCAGGAACCGCTGGTACACCGCCTCGATCACGGCCAGTTCGTCTTCGGCGAGGACCCCTTCCAGATGGACGTAGCCGTCCACGTGGAAGCGCCGGATCTCCGCCTCGCTCACGCGATACTGGTCGCCGTCCCGCCCGCTCACGTGAACCCTTTGATGATCCCACGCAGGAACGGCAGCATTCCCTCGGGTCCCGATGCCCGGTCCTTCAAGTGAATGCAGAGTTCGTCGCGGATGGATGCGATGACCGTGCAGATCTCGTGACGATCGGCGTCCTGGACCACGCCGGCAACGACGACGAGGTCGATCGCCTCATGCTCGAGTCGATCGAGCACCTCGTCGGCGTTCATCACGCCGAACAACTGGACGCCGTCGGCCTCCAGCTCCTCCGTCAACTTCGCGGCTTCGTCGGGCGTGCGCCCGACCAGAAGGATTCCGGTCATGCGATCTCCTCGCGAGGAACGCTCGGTGGTTGCTCGCCCTTCGTCATCGTGCATCCGACGACGCGGGGTCCGGGCGGCGACGATCGTACAAACCGCAGGGCTCGCCCGATGCGCGCAGAACCACGTGCGACGGCAGGTCGCGGCTCTGGAATCCGTAGGCGCGGCACCCGCGCGGATGCGTTGGTTCCCAGGTCACGTAGTAATGACGGCACTGGAGGCACCGCGGCTCCTCGGAGCGAGCCCCGGCGCCGGTCGAACGGTTCACTTCACCTTCATCTTCAACGGATTCGTCGCGGAGAGCCCGGCCGGCGCGCCGGCGTCGGGGAACAATGCCTGAAGGTAGACGTCGCCGGCGGGCGTGTCCGCCGGCAGGACGCCGGTGTAGACGATCACACCGGCGGCCGACACCGGCGCCGGAATGATGAGCGGCGTGAGGGGGAGGATCTGGAGCGCACAGCCCGGCACGACCTCGGCCGCGCCGGTTCCCGTGCCGACGAACATCAGTCCCGCCGCGTTGCCGACGACGGCCTCGATCCGCAGGGTGATCGTCGTGCCGGGGGACGGACAACCGAACCCCTCGAGCTTCGGGACGACGCCGTTGGTCCCGGCGCATCCGCTGCCGAGGGGCACGAACGAGCAGTCGTCGCAGTACATGCGCACCTTCCAGTGATGAAGGTTGGACTGGAAAGGTCCATTCCAGTTCGCGCCCCCATCGAACGATCCTTTGTAGACCTGCCCGACCGTCGTCTTCGGCGGGTCGACGGCGGCCTGCGCGCCTCCCGGGTTGCCCCACACGATCCAGTACCGCGCGCCCGCCTCGAGCAGCACGGGGTTGTTCAACACTGCGCCCTGCCAGGAGTTGATCGAGCTCATGTGCCAGGTGCCGACCCCGAGGGACGCGCCCGGCTGATTCAATACCGAGTCGTCCGTCCAGATGCCGAGGGTCGCGGTTCCGTTCGATTCGCCGGTGAACGTCTCCATGCTCGTCACGACGGTCGCGGCGGTCGCGTGGAACTGCCACGCGATCAGCGTCGCACCCATGGACATGTTGTCGTTGAAGGCGTTCCCGTCGTTTTGGGTGGTGCACGGCGGGGCCTGACCGGACGCGACGGTCGAGAGAGCGCCCGCGAGGAACACGGCGAGGAATGGGCGTCGCATTTTCTATTCTCCACGACATCCGAACGATCTGCCGACAGTCTATCGGGGCCGACCTAGCGGCCGTCGTTCAATCCTGGGCCTGGGCGATCGGGCCGTGACGAGCATTTCCGGCGATCCGAAGGGGCGATACTCTCTCACCGGTGGAACCCGCTAGCGACGCCTTTCGGACCCTGCGTGCCGGCCTCCTCTCCGCGTGGCGGCACGCCCGCGGAGCCGGGGACGTGGAGAGCGTCATCTCGGTCTACGCCCAGAGCCAGCACGCGGTGGACGCGCTGCTCGAGCGAGCCGACGACCGGGGTGGGAGGGCCGAGCTGCAGGATGAGGTCGCCGTCGCGCTGGAGGAGTTCGAGACCGAGGCGCGGACCTTCCTGCGCGACTCCGCGCTCGAGCCGATCGTGGCCGCGCGCGGCCTTTCCACGCTCCGCGCGTGGGCCCGCGTCCTGCGGCGCGTCACGCGGGCCGTGGAAGGGCGGCCGGCGTGGGACGAAACCCCGTTCCTCCTCGTCGAGCTCCAGGACATCGAGACCGGGCTGAACCCGGATCGCGACCCCCTGGCGGCCGAAGCGGCCCTTCCTCCGCCGCCGACCGAGTTCGGCCGGAGGCTCTCGCGCACGCGCCTTCAGGCGGTCTGGACCCACGCGAGGAACCAGCTCGCGGCGGCGGCGCGGATCCCGACGTGCACGGGCGAGGACGCCGCCCGCGCGTACCGGCTGTTTCGCGCGCTCGACGCCACGCACGCGCGGCTGCGCGCCCGAACCGAGGAGCTCACGGCCGAGGACGTGGCGACGCTCGGGGTCGCGATCGATCGAGTCGCGAGCGAGCGCGACCGGCTCGAGTCCGAGTTCTTCCGCTTCGCGGCCGAGGTCGACGGGGAGGCCGACCTCGAGGTCCTCTCCGAGGCAGCGCTCGCGTGCGTGGGCGAACTGGACGAGGCGCGGTTGGCGGGCGCCGACGCGCGAACGCGGGAGGAAGTCGACGAGTTGCGACGCCTGGAGCGCCTGGGCGCTCGGATCGGCCGCACGTACCGAGCGGCGCTGAGGCGCGTTCGACCGATCGAGCCGGAGTCCGAGCGCGTGGCCGTCCTCGGGCCACGCCGCGTCGAACGACGATTGCGGCGCATGTGCAGTCGGATCCGCGCGCTCGTCGCCGATCGGGTCCTCGCGCTCCGGCTGGAACGGATCTTCGGCCGCCGGATGGTCGAGGTCTGGGAGGCGATCGTCTTCTGGCTGATCATCGGCGTGCTCGTGCTGATCTTCGTCGATCACCATCGCACGCCCGTCGAGGGCGAGGTCCTGCCGTGGACCGTCTGCGTCGACACCGCGATCTGCGCGATCCTGCTCCTCGACTTCGGCACGCGGCTCGTGCTGAGCCCGCGACGCCTCGACTACCTGCGTCGGCGGTTCCTCACCGAGCTCGTGCCGTCGATCCCGTTCGGGCTCATCGTCAGCCTCGAGCACGTGGACGCCGTGCGCTCCGTCCGCGCGCTGCGGCTGGTGCGCGTCTTCCGGGTGCTGCAGCTCGTTCGTCCCTTCGTGCGGCTTTTCCGCCTTCTCCTCTTCGTGGCACGGGCGCTCGATCGTCTCGTCGAGCGCAACGCGTGGTTCCTGAACCACAACATCGTGTTCTTCACCGACTCCGTTCGTGACGAGGAGGTGCCGACGCTCCTGAAACGCGCCCGCGACCTCGACGCGTGGATCACCCGCTCGACGTCGGAGAGCCTGGCCGGGCTCCCCTTCGATTCGCGCCTCGAAGCGGCCGAGCTCCGGCGCCGCTTCGTCGAGGTCGAGCTCGCGCACGATCGAAGCCGCGGCATCGAGGAGATCGAGCGGCTCTCGCCCGGTCGCGGGCGGGTGAAGGACCTCGACGTGGACGACGTGATCATGACCCTGCGCGACCTGAACTCGCACCGAATCGCCGAGTACATGGGGCTCGAGTTCGCGCGACAGGTGACGTCGTCGCTCCGAATCCTCAGGTTGCCCGTGCTGCGCAACCTCCCCGTCATCCGTTACTTGATGGGGACGAGCGGCGCTCCCGACCCTCTCCTCGTCACCGCGCGCGTCGGCCGCCTGCTCGGCGACCTGCTCGCGATCATGCAGCGAACGATCACGTGGTTCGCCGACCTGTACGGCAGCATCACCGGCGCGCAGTTCCTCGACCGCGTCGGCACGCAGCTCGTGAAAGCGACGGCGCAGCCGGCGAGGCGCCTCGTGCTGTTCAGCCTGATCGTCGGCATCGGCCTGCTCTTCATCCAGGTCTTGAGGTTGCCGTTCCTCGAGACCGCGGCGAACGGGCTGCTGCGCTTCCTCTCGCTGCCGGTCCTCGTCCTCGGCGTCGTCTGCATCGTGCCTCTCGTCATCGGCCATTGGTTCCGCCGCATCGCGGGCCAGGCGGCCGACTTCTACGACCGGGTCGCGGAGGCGCAGTTCCTCTCGCTGACCGAGACGGTGAAGGAGGGCGAGGCAGAGAACTACCTGCGGTACCTCGCGGATCGCGTGATCCTGCCCGAGGTTCGTCTCGAGGACGACGTCGACGACGTCCGCCTTCGCGATGCGGCGCGACGCTTCCTCACGCGCGGGATCGCCGACCCGCTGCTCACCCCGCCCTACGAGGCCGAGGGCCAGCTCCGTCCCGTCGATGGTCTTCCGCAGTGCGACGCGGTGCTGCTCTACTTCCGCACGTTCCTCGACGGGTCGTTCTTCCACGCCAACGACACCAAGGTCGCGAGTCTGCTCCTCGGCAACCTGACGTTGGAGAACGTGCGCGAGAATCGGCTCCGCTACGACAAGAAGCAACGCAAGCGGCTCGAGGCGCTCGACATCGGCCGCGGCAAGGGCGGCGTACGCGGCCCGTACGTCTGGTTCAACTTCATCACCCACAGCGTGGCGCAGCTCTGCGCGCGGCTGGTGCTCGAGTACAACCAGCACTGTATTCCGAGCGGCGAGCTCGCCGTCGCCGACCCGGAGGATCGCGAGCTCTTCCAGCACTGGCTCGAGAGGCGCCTCCGCCTGTCGCGCCTCCGCCAGAGCGACGTTGCGTCGCAGGACCTCGGAACCCCGTCGCGCGAGGGAGGAACCCTCCTCTACCGTACGACCGAGTTCCACGTGCTCCACTTCCTGACCGTGGACCCGCGACGCGACGCCGCCGTGCGCGCCCGCTTCGGTGACCTGGTGCACGATCTCATGAAAGAGGATCGGGAGAACCTGATCCGGACCGTCTTCGGGACGTTCCCGATGCAGAGTCTGCCGAAGAACCGGCGGACGCTGAATCCGTACGAGTTCTATCGCTCGTATTTCGCGCGCGGTCGGGTCTTCCTCTTCCCGTTCCTCTTGTTCTGCTTCGGGCTGAAGGCGGTTCGCCTCGGGTTCCGGCACCTGGTGAAGATCGTGAAGGAGGTGCTCGATCCGGACGCCCGGCCGCTCCAGGCGAGCACGGCGCGCGCCGGCTTCGACGTCGCGCGGCGCAAGATCCATCGCATGCGCCGGCCCGTCGTCATCGAGGCGGTGCGCCTGCGCGCGGAGTTCGACGTGCAGTACCTCGGGCTCGCGCTCCCGGGGCGGGAGCTCGTCGGCTGGGAGGGGAACCTGCTGGCCGACGACCTCCGCGGGCTGAACGCCTCGGAACGGGAATGGCACGAGTTCCGCGAGCTGAAGTCGGAGCGGCAGCGCCGAGTCCGGATGCTCTCCGAGCTGTTGCGCCGCCGCCGCCGGAGCGGGCACGATTTCGAGGCCGAGGTGGTGCAACGCAACCCCTCCCTGGCCGGCCGCGAACGCGCGGCGTTGCGCGCTGCGGTCACGGCGTTCGTCTGCGACCACCACGACGCGGCATCGATCCTCGAGGCCGTCTTCGCGCTCGAGGACGCGCTGAAACGCACCGCCGGCACGACGGTTCCGGCCCCGCGCGGCATCGGAGTCGCTCGCCGCCGCCGCCGGCTCCGGCCGAAGGTCGAACGCGCGCTCGAGATCCTACGCGCGGCCGGCCGCACGAGCGGCGCAGACGGCGCGGGTCGAATCGTCGACGTGATCCTCTCCGAGCACCGCGACCTCGAGGCGCACGTCGAGGTGCTCCTCGACCGACTGCCCGACGGCGTGATCCCGGACGAGTACGCGTACGAGGTCATGCTCGACGCCGGCGAGCAACCGTCGTCGTGGAACGAGCAGATCGTCGCGGTGCGCACGATCCAGAGCCTGGGGATGATCGATCTGCTCGGGTACGAACGGCTGATCCAGGCGCTCGGCAATTATGAAATGGACGCCAGCGAAACCGGGGGGCATCGCCGCAAGCCGGGCGTCGGCCGCGACTCGATGTTGCTCGTGCTCTGAGCGCGCCGGGTCCGGAGGTCAGGAAGCGCGAACCCTCTTCATGCGTCGATCCGCGTTCCGATCACCTGGAGGAACTCCCGCAGCCAGGCCGGATGCGCGGGCCAGGCCGGAGCGGTGACGAGGTTGCCGTCGACGTGCGCCGCGTCGATCGCGGCCTCGATGAAGCGCCCGCCCGCGGCCCGCACGTCCGGCGCGCACGCGGGATAGGCAGTGACCGAGCGTCCCTTCAAGACGTCGGCCGCCGCGAGGACGAGGAGGCCGTGGCAGATCGCGGCGATCGGCTTCCGGGCGCCGGCGAACGCGCGCACGATCTCGATGACCCGGAGGTCGAGGCGGATGTACTCGGGCGCGCGCCCGCCGGGGACGACCAGGGCGTCGTAGTCGTCCGGGTCGACGGCCGCGAACTCGCCGGTCAGGACGAAGTCATGGCCGCGCTTCTCGGAGTAGGTCTGGTCCCCCTCGAAGTCGTGGACCGCGGTGCGCACCTTCTCGCCTTTGCTCTTCCCCGGGCAGACCGCGTCGACGTGGTGACCGACCATCGTGAGCGCCTGGAACGGCACCATGACCTCGTAGTCCTCGACGAAGTCGCCGACGAGCATCAGGATCTTCTTGGCGGACATGACGAGCCTCGAGACGAATTTGGAGCGGAGGAGGACATGGTAGCCCGCGGCAGGCGATCGCGCCGTGGAGGCGGTGGCGGCGCCCGGCCGCACCGCGATGCAATGCGCCGGCCCGCTCCACCCCCCGGCTTCCATGTTAGTTACCGAACGGTAGCGGCGATGCGGTCGGGTAACGAACCTCCGGGTCTTCCCGAGGACCGACAACGTATCGGAAGCGATTCAATACAAAAGCCTTGGGGCCATTCGATCTCCACGCGACGCCACCGGCCTTGCTGTTGCTTCTCTCGGGTCGGTCCCTGGAACCGAGCCTGACCAATGACCCGATCTCGCCGCGTCCTCTCTGCTCCTGTCTTGCTGAGCCTGGCCGTTCTGGCCGCCTGCGAGTCCGCGACCACCGGCGGCGCCGCTCCCGGTGGCGCCGAGACGGCCGCGGGGACGCCGCTGGAACCGGAGGGAACGGTCTATCACGCCACCGAAGGGCAGCAGCCGGGGATGGCGGCCAAGGTGCCCCAACGGCCCCAGGACCTGCCGGAACTCCGGGTGGAGCGGGTTTCGGCGATTGCTCCTTGGCCGCGCGGGATCGCGTGGGTGGACGACAAACTCGTGGTGGTCTCCCGTGGGCGGCATCGCAACTACGGCGGCCCCGCGCCCGACGTCTGGGACCAGGAAGCGACGCTCTTCGAGATCGACCCCGAGGTGCGGGAGCCGTTCGTGCCCGGGGCGCTCCCGTCGGACCGGATCGCCAACAATGGTCGGATCCTGGCCGAGCCGGATCCGTCGGTCGTGAACCTCTACGACCGATCTCGACCGGTCCTGGACAACTGGTCGATGGACCGGCCGTTCTGCACCCTCGCGTACGACGGCGAGTCCCGGAACCTGTTCGTCTGTGCGTACGCGGGCGCCGACCTGAGCGGCAAGGATGGCGGGGCGACCTTCCGCAAGAACGCCACCGACGCTCTGTTGCGATACGATCTGCGCTCGCGACATTGGGGTGTGGTGGAGCGCCACCGCGAGGCCGTGGTTCCACGCGACGTCCAAACCGCCACGATCCCCAACCAGTATTACCCCCATCACGATCCGACGTCGAACCCCGCGCCCCATGGGTGGTTGAACGGTCCCAACGGCTGCACGGTGGTCGGGGACTGGCTGTATGCGGTCGGGAAGGACAATCACACGCTCGCTCGTTACGACCTGCGGCCGATGCGGAAGTCGCCGGACGTCGGACCGCCTCCATCGGAGCTCGTGCTCGGCGAGCAAGTCGACGTCCGTCTCGGAGGTACCGTGCAGCGACTCGGGATCAAGGGGCACAGCGCGGTCGGCTCGGACGGCCGATACCTCTATCTCGCCACCCGCACGTCGAGCGTCGTGCTGCGCTTCCCGATCGATCGCGACGGCGACCTGATCCGTCCGGTGGTGGGAGAGCTCGTGGCGGAGTTCGAGCCGTACTCCACCGAGCACAAGCGCAGCGCGGATCTCTGGGAACTCATCGTCGACCCGAAGGGAAGGGTGCTCGTCACCTGTTCCCGCACCGGTCGCATCTGGAGGTTCGCTCCCGATCCCTCCGTGCCGTTCGATGGCAACGACTTCCGCAAGGACGACCCGACGCCGAATCGTCCCTACCTGGACATGCGCAAGCTCGCCGGCAATGCGAAGGCGGCCGTCTCCAACATCGTCGTCGCGCCCGACGGCAGTCTCTATTTCTGCGTCACGATGCCCGAGGAAGGACGTCCGCTGGCCGGCGCCGTCATGCGCGCCGTCGAGGTGCCGGCGTCCGGCGTTTGACGACGGATTCGTGATCGCTCGCCGCGGCGAATCGAGCGGATGGGTCAGCCCGCGACGAACCGCTCGAGCTCGTTCTTCAGCCGCGCGTGGACCAAGGCGACCTCCAGCGGCACGAGCGGCAGCGCGAGCAGGTTCGTCGTCTCGAACGGATCCTGCTCCAGGTCGTAGAGCCGCTCGGTCGTGACCGCGCCGAACAGCGTCGTGCTCACGATCAACTTGTAGCGGCGCTCGCGGATCGCGCGCGCTTCGTATTGATGGGGGACGAGCCCGTTCGGCGCAAAGATCTCGCTGACCACGAACTGCCGCGCGGCGGTGGCCGGGCCGTTCGCAAGCACGTCGGCGAGGCTCCGTCCGTCGATCGGCTGCCCCGTCGCCGTCTGCGTCGGCGGATCGACGCCGAGCAGCTCGAGCACGGTGGGGAAGAGGTCGACGACGTGGACGAGCGCGCCCGAGTCGCGACCGGGAGCGACGACGGACGGGCCCGCGATCACGAGCGGGACGCGGATCCCAGGCTCGAAGAGGCTGATCTTGGCCTGGCCGGGCTGGATCGGCGGCAACGCGACCTCGGCCGGCGAGCCGTTGTCGCCGACGAAGATCACGTGCGTACGTTCGATCGCCGGACCCAGCGCGGCGAGGAAGCGGCCGAGCTCGGCGTCCATCGCCTCGAGCATCGCGCGGAAGTAGGGGCGCGGATCGATCGCGGGCGGCCCGGCCTGGCTCAGGTCGACGGCGTGCAGCTCCGCCGGCGGCGGATGCAGCGGCACGTGCGGCGCGTTGAACGCAAGGACGCAGAGCCACGGCATCGGCGTCGCCGGCGTGGCCGAGATCGATTGGATCCACTGGATCGCGTCGTCGACGATCGCGGTCGTGTTGTACGTCGTGCTCGTCGACGCGACGCCGTCGTCGACCTTCATCCAGAGGTCGTAGGTCTCGCCGTGGTCGACCAGGCTCTGCAGGTTGCCCGCGAAGTGCGGCCAACCGGCGACGTTCGGCGCGGCGAGGTATCCGACCGTCTCGTTGCCGAGGTGCCACTTGCCGAAGTAGGCGCAGGCGACGGCGCCGCCCGTCGCGGCGCGAACGAGCTCGGGCAGCGTCATCTCGGCCGGGTCGAGCGCGAGAGAGCCGTGTTGCACGAGCGTTCCGATCCCGGTCCGCTTCGCGTGCCGCCCGGTCTGCAGACAAGCGCGCGTCGGTGAGCAGATCGGGTTCGACCACGCGTGTCGGAACCGAACGCCGCGACGCGCGAGTTCGTCGAGCGCCGGGGTGTACGGCGCGTCGGTCGCCTCGTCGTACCCGGCGAGGTCCGTGGTGCCGAAGTCGTCGGCGAGAACGATCAACACGTTCTCGCGCTCGACCGCGTGCGCAGATGAGCAGACGGCGAACGAGACGACCAACGCGCGGAGCGCCATCGTTTCCTCGGGTCGACGGACAAGGCGGAGATTCCTGAAGAGGCAAATGATAACGCGCTGAGCGGCGAATCCGGTGCGGGGGGAGACCCAGTTCGTCGAACTCGTCGGACTGAAACCCGGTCGGCTCCTCGAACCTGTCCTCCCCGCCCTCGATTCGCTAGCCTCCGCAGCTCACGGAGGAACGAGCCGGGACGATGGGCAAACGCGACCAGAGGATCTACCGCGTCTTCATCTCGTCGACCTACCTCGACAACGCGGTGCGGCGCCGCAGCTTGATCGAGGAGATCGGAGCGACCGGGAGCTTCCAGGCGATCGCGATGGAGCGGTTCACCGCGGACGACCGCGAGACCACGACGGTCTGCTTGGAAAGGGTGCGCGAGGCCGACGTGTTCATCGGCATCATCGCATGGCGGTACGGCTGGATCCCGGATGGAGAGACGCGCGCCATCACGGAGCTCGAGTACGAGGCGGCCGACGGGATGCCGCGCCTCATGTTCCTGATCGACGTACGTCCCCCGAGGACCTGGCGCGGATCGAGAAGAAGATCGAGCGGTCGGCCAACGCCGAGCTGCGCGGAATCGCGACCGCCGCGAAGACGCGGCGCGCGCAATCGACCCACGCGCTCCGATCGAAGCGCGGCGACCTCGAGCTGGTCCCGATTCCGGTCGGCTCGTTCTGGCGACGAGAGCTTCATGAAGGCGTCGATGCCGCTCCATCGCGTCACGCTCTCCGCGTTCGCGATGAGCCCGACGCCGATCACGAACGCGCAGTACCGGCGATTCCTCGAGGCGAACCCGAAGGCGGGGGAGCCGATGTACTGGAGCGACGGCGCCTACAACCAGGACGATCAACCCGTCGTCGGCGTTTTCGTGGAAGGAAGCGTCGAAGTTCTGCGGCTGGGCAGGCGTCCAGCTTCCGACCGAGGCTCAGTGGGAGTACGCGTGCCGCGGTCAGGTCGATGCAGACAGGAAGGACCGGACGCGCTTCTGGTGTGGCGACGAGTCGTGATTGCCGGACGTGGCGTGGTTCGACGAGAACTCAGGAGGGCAGCTCCATCCGGTCGCGCAGAAGCCGGTGAACGCGTTCGGTCTGTTCGACATGCACGGGAACGCCTGGGAGTGGTGCCACGACTGGGCGGACACCTATCCGGACGGCGACGCCCGTGATCCGGCGGGTCGACGTGCGCGGCGAAGAGCGTAACGCTCGAATTCGACAGTGACCCTGGCGACGCCCGCGCCGCGTGGCCGCGGCCACGAGCCTGGGCGTCGATTCCTGACGACGGGGACAGGAGGAACGACGTGGTACGCGGGAACGGGCACGAAGAGTTCTCCAGAGTGATACCGCGTGGAACGGGGACGAACGGTCGCGGGGACGCGGGACGCCAGGCTCGATGCCAAGAAGAGAAAGTCGAAGTCGTTCGACGCGGCGCCTTGACCTTCGTTCGATCAGTATTAATATGTGCCCTAATGATGAACCGACCTTCGACGACCATGCGCAAGCGACCGGGGCCCAAGCCGAAGTGGGGGTCGGGGGTGTCGCATCATGCGCGGGAGGCGATCGACGGGCGGACCGTCCACGTGACGGTGAAGCTCCGGGAAGGGTTGCCGAAGCTGCGGAACAAGAGGGCGTATCGCACGCTGCGCGAGGCGTTCGTGGCGGGCTGCAACCGCTTCGGCTTCCGGCTGTGCCATTACACGGTGCAGAACAACCATCTGCACCTCATCGTCGAGGGTGACGATCGTCGCGCCGTCTCTCGTGGTCTGCAAGGTCTCTTGATCCGCATCGCCAAGGGCCTGAACCGGCTGTGGGGCCGCCGCGGCCGCGTATTCCGCGACCGCTACCACGACCGTGTGCTCAAGAACGCAAAGGAGGTTCGCCGCGTCCTCGCCTACGTCCTCAACAACGCGCGCCGCCATCGGGTCAAGCTCCCGTGGCCCGTCGATCTCTTCTCCTCCGCCCCCTGGTTCAACGGCTGGTCCAACGGCCACCGCTACACCGACCTCATCCCCGACATCCCACGCCCGGTCACCGACACCCGCGTCTTCGACCTCTTGCTCGGCTGGCGCCGCTTCCACCTCCTCGATCCCTCCGAGATCCCCGGCCCAACCATCCCCCCCGAAGGCCTCCCTCCCTGACCCTCTGCCCCTCCCCCGTCCCCGTTCCACGCGGTTTCACTCTGGAGAGCTCATCGTCCCCGCTCCCGCGTACCACGTCGTTCCTCCTGTCCGCGTCGTCAGGAATCGACGCCCAGACTCGAGGCCGATGCCCAGATCGCGCTGATCGACCGCGTGGGTTTGGATCGGGAGGACCCGTTTCTTCCGCTCCGGCCCGGCGTTCGTTCGACCGGTTCGTTCGAATCGTGGGACATTCCTCGTCGTTCGAGTCGACGCCGCTGAGAAGCGCGGATCGCGATCGGCGAAAGCGATCGATGCGTGGCGTCCCACCCACAACCAGGAGAAAACGACGTGCTCATCAGAATCGCTGCCTGCGTCATCCTGATTCCGTGGAGCGCTCCGGCTACGGCCTTCGCGCAGATCAGCCCGATGACGTCGGAGCAACTGGAAGCCGAGGGGATCGAGGTCTCCACGTCCGTTCCACCGGCCGGAATGACCGCGACCGGGACCACCCTCACGGGCACGGTCCTGCTGATTCCGGATTCCACGACCGACGTGGTCGCCGCATTCGACCCGTTCGACGGCCACTACCACGGCGACTTGATCAACGGCCTCGGCATCTTGTCGACGCCGATCAACGCGATTCAAGGCCCGGACGGGAACATCTACGTCTCCGACCAGGTGCTCGATGCAGTGCTCATCTTCGATCGGCGCGGCACGATGATCGGGACCTACGCGGCCGCGGGCACGGTGATCCATCAAGTCCGGACCGGCTCGGGATGGCGCTGCATCGAGGAGGCGGGCCTCAACGGGTGGACGAGCCTCGGCAACGATCTGCCCGGTTCGCTCGGCAGCCCGGTCTTGCTCGGCGACGGTGTCGACCTTCTCCGCCTCTTCGTCGAGCAGTCCAACCAAGAGCGCGTACACCTCGCCCCAGAGGCGGAGGGCCTTCTCTCGTTTCTCCGAGTCCTCCGCATCCTCGATCTCTCCCGTCGGCACGAATCGCAGCCGTGCGTCGGGTGGGTCGCCTTTCAACGCCACCGCCGCGAAGTACTCGCGCAGGGACCGATGCATGTGCATGTAACGCCACGGCTCGCCCGCGGGGCAGAGCAGAACGGTCTCGTCGCCGGGGGATGGCGGTTCAGGGATGTCCATCGAAAGCGCGCCCGTGATCAAGGCCGTCAGGCGGTCCTGGGTGTCTCCCAGGGACACGTTCTGTCCTTTGAACGGAGGCTTGTTCATCCACTGCGGGAGCGCGGGTGCGGCCGCGGCTAACAACACTCGCTTCGAGGGCGACGGAAGCAGACAGGTCTTCACCGACCAGCCGACGGGTTGGCCGCGACCCGTCAGGTGCTCGAGCGTGAGTTCGACCCCGACCGTCGTCGAGTCCCAGACGATGAACGCGCGCCGCGTCCCCGCTCCCTGCGTCATCTTCTCGCTCCGCCCGCGACGCCGAGGTCCGCCATTCATCCCTCCGTCCGGCGGCGAGCCGAACGAGCCGGTCGTGATCGACCGGAGGATCCATCATCCCGACGGGCGGACGCCTGTTCGAGTCCCATGCGGACCCAAGGTGATCGGTTGCGACGATGCTCCCGTTGGGTCGGGGCGTCGATGCCCTATTCCACGACGAACGAGCGGGATGCGTCCGGGCCCGTGTCCGTGAAGGCGGTTTGGTAGAGCGAGGTGACCGCCGACTGGACGATCCCGCCGCCGGGGTCGGGGTTCGCGTTGCTCGCGAACGACAGGACCTGGAGGGTAACGGTCCCCTTCGGCAGCTTCTCCTTCGGTACGAGGCGATAGGACGAGAGGGCGTTCGACGTCGTGGGGTAGACGTCGAACGGCACGTCGAAGGGCGGTCCGGAGAGCGGCTCGGCGATCAGGCGGACGTTCGGCCAGACGGGCGACCCGTTGCCCGGATGGACGAACAGCCCGAGGTTCTGGTGGAACATGGTGTCGGTGCCGTTCAGCTTGTCGAACTGCTTCACCCACTTCCTGCCCACCCCGACCGACATCGGCGTCACCGGCTCGGAGAACGAGAGGACGAACCTCGTCTTCTTGCTGACGACCTGCTTGCCGTCGACGAACCCGTCCTTCGACTTGGTCGGCGTCACGGCCAGCAGGACGGGCGCGTCGACCGGGCCGCTGCCGATGTCCATGACCCAGTGGCCGTCGATCGTGATCCCGCCGATCTCGTGGATCCGCACGTGGATCCTCCGGATGCCGCTTGGGAGACCGATCGTCGACGCGAACGCGGAGATCGTGGAGACCGACCGGTCGCCGTCGTCGGCGATCAGGACGAGGGAATGGTCGTCGACGAGCCGGTTCTCACCGAGCTCGTCGGGCCAGAGCGGAAACGACGGGTCCTGCGAGTGCTTCACGCCGTGGACGTCGACGCCGCCGATCGTGGCGATCACCGGCACGTGGAGGCCGAACTCGTCGTACACGAGCACGTTGAACGTGAGGAACGAGTTCGGCGCGTACGCCGCATCCGGGGTCCAGATCGACTTCTTCAGCTTCGACTTCGTGAGCGCGAACGGAAACCGGATGCGGATCGCCTGGTTGGCCCCGGCCGGGTCGGTCGGCATCGAAGGAGGCGTCTCCGCCACGACCATCGCGTCGCCCGACTGCACGTAGTTCCCGCAGACGTCGGCCGCGTCCGCGTCGGACGGGTAGAAGACCGCGCCGACGTTCGGACCGATCGAGGCGGAGACCTCGATCCGCGGATCGTTCGGACCGCCGCCGTCCTGGTCCGCGAATCCCTTGTTCCCGGCTTGCGCCTCGGCCGCGACCGTGCCGACCGCGGCGGCCAGGAGAATCACCGATCGCATTCGAACGCGCATGTCCGACCTCCAAGGTTTTCTGCGCCAGGCGTCTGAGGGCGCGGCAGCACGCCGCGTGCCGGCGCCGCGCGGGCGAAGAGGCCGGCCGAACCCCGCCTCGGGGCGACGTTCGCGCCGCGTGGCCCCCCTCCGAGGATTACCGCGCCGTGACCCCGTTACGAGTCGGGAGCCCGTCCTCGAGTCACCTCCGGGAGACCGTCGTCATCCAGGTGCCGCGGCGTGATTCTCGCGGTGCAACTTCGCGGGTCGATTCCATAGGATGCCCGGTTTCGCCGCCATGGCAGAAGCGTCCCCCCAGATCGAGGCGTCCTCATGTCCCTGCTGCCGTTCCTTGTCGCTCTCTGGTCCGCGCTGGGCGACGACGCCCCTCCCCCCGCTCTCCCCGCACCATGGGTGGCGGCCGAGAAGGAGAACCTCGTCGACCACGTGCCGCTCACGGACGCGTCGCGCTTCACGAAGGCGGGCGAGTGCTACTTCTCGCCGGACGCCCGGCGGATCATCTTCCAGGCGGTCGAGCGCGACGACGACCCGGCGCGGGAGGAGGGGTTCTACCAGATGTACGTGGCCGATCTCGTCTACGAGGGCGGACGGCTCGTCGGCGCCAAGAACTACAAACGGCTGAGTCCACCCGGCTCGTCGAACACGTGCGGATGGTTCCATCCCACCGAGGAGAACGTCGTGATCTTCGGGTCGACCATCGTTCCGCCGAAGAACCCGGAGAAGACGGGCTATCAGCGCGCGACCAAGAAGTACTCGTGGCAGTTCCCGGCCGAGATGGACATCGTGCGCTGCAACATCACGAGCGCCGACGGCACCGCGGAGAGCCTGGAGCGCCTGATCGGGGACCCGAACGCGTACCTCGCCGAGTGCGTCATCCGCGACGACGGGCGCTACCTCGTCTTCTGCGAGCGAGTGGTCGACGAGGGGGCGTCGGGCGGCGATCTGATCATCCTGGACCTGGAGAACGGACGGAGCGTGCCCGTGACGGGCAAGGCCGGCTACGACGGCGGGCCGTTCTTCTCGCCGGAGGGACGGCGCATCTGCTACCGCTCGGACCGACGCGGCGACGACCTGCTGCAGGTGTTCGTGGCCGAGCTCGCGTTCGACTACGCCGGCAACGTGCTGGGCGTGGACCGCGAATTCCAGCTCACCGACAACGTCCACGTGAACTGGGCGCCGTTCTGGCATCCGAACGGCCGCTACCTGGTCTACACCACGTCCGAGATCGGGCACGAGAACTACGAGGTGTTCGTGATCGACGCCGACGCGGGGGCCGACGACGCGCCGACGCGCTACGGCACGCGCAAGCGCCGCGTCACCTACGCCGACGGGTTCGACGGCCTGCCGGTGTTCAATCACGACGCGTCGCTGATGATGTGGACGAGCCAACGGTCGCAGGACAAGAGCAGCCAGGTCTGGGCCGCGCGCTTCGTCATGCCGCTCGACCGCGACCCGGCCCAGGCCCCTCCGCCGGAGCCCCAGGGAGATCGACCCGAGCGGATCCAGGCCGCCGACCCGAGCACCGGGCTGATCTACCTCTACGATCCGTCGACGCACGAGCTCACGGTGTACGACCCGCAGACCCACGCGGTGCGCGCGGTCAGCGAAGCGGAGGAGATCGCAAAGGCGATGCAGCTTTTCCGGGAGCGCGACGGGAAGTAGGCCGGCGCGGAATTGCACTACGACGCGCGGTTCGCCCCGCGAGCGAGAGCGGGATACACTTTTCGGATGGCCCACGAGGAGACACTTGCCGTCCTGTTCGCCGACGTCTGCGGAAGCACGCAGCTCTACGAGCAGGACGGGGACAGCGTCGCGCACGAGCGGATCGACGCCGCGTTGAACCGTCTCAAACAGATCGTGGCACGCCACCGAGGGCGCGTCGTCAAGACGATCGGCGACGAGCTGATGTGCTCGTTCGTCGGCTGCGACCACGCCTTCCTCGCGGCGGCCGAAATGCATGAGGTGCTCCGTCCTGACCTCTCCGTGCGCACCGGGATCCACTTCGGCCCGGTGCTGCATGACGCGGGCGATCTCTACGGCGACACGGTGAACGTCGCGGCCCGCGTGGTCGCGATGAGCAAGGCCGGCGAAGTGCTTCTCACCGAGGCGGCGGCGAGCACGCTGCCGCTCGAGCTGCGCGGGCTCACGCGCAAGATCTGCCAAGCCACCCTGAAGGGGAAGTCGCGGGCGGTCGGCATCTACGGAATGGTGTTGGCCGACGACGAGATGACGACGCTCGCGAGGAGCGTCGCGTCGTCGCGCTCGCGCAGCGACGACGGGGGCCCGGGCACGATGGTGCTCTTGACCGGCGACCATCGCGTCGAAGTGACGGCGGAGCGCCCCCTGCTCGTCATCGGTCGCTCGACCGAGTGCGACCTGACCGTCGAGCACCCGAAGGTCTCCCGGCGTCACGCGAGCATCGAGTTCAAGCTCGGCTCCTACTACGTCAATGACCACAGCACCAACGGCACGTACCTGATGGCGACGGGGGGCGAGAACCACTTCCTGCGGCGCGAGTCGACGCGCATGCCGAAGAGCGGGTTCTTGGTGCTCGGCGAAACGCCGCAGGGCGACGTCCAGAACTCGATCGACTTCTGGTGCGGCGACTGACGCCGCCGCGTCTCAGCGCAGCCGCGCAATCGCCTCGCCGCGAACCGTGGCCCGGGTGAGGGTGACGAGCGGCAGGTAGAAGATCGTGTAGTCCATCGACACGTTGATCAGGCCATCCGCGCCCTCGAACTGCGCGATCGCCGCGTCGCGCGCGCCCTGTGCCATCGGGCCGTAGAGCGGGATGACGAACAGCATCGCGCCCCAGGCGCTTCCTTGGGCGTCGCCCAGCACGACGTAGCTTCCCGGCTTCACCGGCGTGGTCGAGGATGCGAGCGCGGCCGGACGCGTCCGGCACGCGACCATTGCGGCCGCGACGACAAAAAGGACGAGGACGTTCGTGAACGATCGCCCCCGCATCAGTTCACCTTGACCGCGTCGCCGTAGACGCGCGTCGTGATGACGTTCACCACGATCAGGTAGAACATCGTCACGTCGGCGGTGACGTTGATGAGCGCGTCCGCGTTGGTGTCGCGCAGCGCCTTCTCGATCGCGTCGTCGATCGAGCTCCGGCTCGTGAGCGGGAAGAACAGGAGGTAGGCGCCCGTCGACGACGCGTCGATCGGGCCGAGCTCGGTGAACTCGCCCGGCTCGAGCGGCCGCGTGGCGGGCGCGATCGAGATGGGGAAGACCTGACACGCCCCGAGGGCCGCGAGAAGCGGGATCAGGAGCATGTTCTTCAGGCGCCAAGGTCTCATCGGCCGTGTCTCCCTCACCGAGTTCCGTCCTCGACGACCGCAGTTCCGCTCACGGTCGTCGTGTGGATCGCGAACAGGAACAAGAAATAGAGGTGATCGATGCGCGCGCGGACGTCGACGAGCGCCGCGCCGCCGGCCGCTCGCAGGGCCGCGTCGCGCGCGGAGCCGATCGCGTTGCTCGGTCCGAACGAGAAGACATGGAGCAGCGAGAAGCCGGTCGACGTCCCCGACGTCGGGCCGATCTCGGTGTAGCGGCCGGAGGCCAGCGGCCGTGTCGCGTCGGTCGTGGCCACCGGGTACGACAGACAGCCGCAGCATGACAACAGGATCAGCGCCAAGATGGCTCGAACGCTCGACAAAGTGCCGGATCCTCTGGGCTTCGGAACCGTGGACGTCCGTACGTTAGAGCCCGCGCCGGCCTCGCGCGTCGTTCCTTCCGGAGAAACTTCCAAGGTCGGCGGCGCCGAACGACGCGTACGTTCCTCGGCCCGGTCCGTCGAGGCGCGCTATACTCTTGGTTTTCGACCCGCCGAGGCGGCCATAAGTGGTTGGGAGCCCCCGCCGATGAGTCCTGCCGATACGCCAACCGAGTCTCCCGTGTTCCTTCCCGTCGAGAGTCGTTTCGACCTCGCGGGGAGCGAGCTGAGCGGGCCCCGTGCACCGGTCCGGGCGCAAGACCGCTCGTCCGGGCTGATGGTGGGGATCCTGCGTCCGTCACGGGAGTACTCGACCCGACCCGAGGCACTGGACCGCCTGCTGGAGCTCGATCATCCGAACGTCGCGCTGATCCTCGAGATCCTGCGGGACGATCGCGGCGTCTACTTCGTCATCGACGGCAGCGCGGTCGAGACCCTCGAGAACAGCCTGCTCTCCGGTTTCTCGGACCCGGCGCGCCGATTCGCGCTGGCCCGGGACGTCAGCCGCGGCATGCAGTATCTGCACAAGCGCGGTCTCGCCACGGCCGACCTCGATGCATCCCACGTCCTCGCGACCGAACGGGGCACGTTCCGCGTCGCGGGCTTCGGCATCCTCGAGGAACACGGCGAGGACACGACGGTGGAGCCAAATCCAGCCGCGGAGGCGACCGGCGATCGACGGCGCCTCGATCTCGTCCGGTTCGCCGAGCTGCTGGAAGGGGCGGGCGAGGCCCTGCCGGAGCCACTCCGCGAGATCGCGGCGCGCTGCCGCCCCGATCATCTCGACCCGATCATCGATGCGAGCGAGCTGGTTCGCGTCATCTCCATGCTGCCGCAGGTGAAGGCCCTACCCGAGATCCTGGAGCCGCGGCCGCGCCGGCCGGCCGCCGACCTCGGGCCGACCGTTACGGTCGGCTCGGGCGCGTCGGGTCCGTCGCGCTCCTCCGGTGCGTCGGGCGCGACCGGCTCGACGACCGAGTTCCCGTTCCGGCCGCTGGCCGAGCTCTATCGCGTCGAGGGGCGCCCGCTCGACGGTGGAATGGCCGCGGTCTGGATGGCACGCGAGATCGCCACCGGTCGGAAGGTGGCGGTCAAGCGCCTGCACCGAAAGGAGGGGATCGACGCCGGCTCGCTGGAGCGGTTCCGGCGCGAGGCGCGGAGCATCGCGAGCCTTTCCCACCCGCACATCCTTCAGCTGCTCCAGCCGGCCCGCGACGACGAGGGAGACTACCTCGTGCTCGAGTGGGCCGACGGTGGTTCGCTGCGCGATCGGCTCAAGGACCA
This sequence comes from uncultured Phycisphaeraceae bacterium, assembly GCA_964649825.1. Lineage (GTDB taxonomy): Bacteria > Planctomycetota > B15-G4 > B15-G4 > JADJEK01 > CAZYQW01. The sequence goes on from CAZYQW010000116.1 coordinate 76,226, forward strand.
CGGACCGCTGGCGGCGGAAGAGCTGGTCGACATCACGCGCAAGATCGGCAGCGCGTTGGCGTACGCCCACCGCAAGGGCGTCATCCACCGCGACATCAAGCCGCACAACATCCTGCTGACCGAGACCGGCGAGCCGAAGCTGGCCGACTTCGGTCTCGCCCGCTCGATCGGCGACGTGACGATGTCGACGTCCCGGATCGGCGCGGGATCGCCGCTCTACATGCCACCCGAGCAGCATGACGCCACGCACAAGGCCGACGCCCGCTCCGACCTGTACTCCCTCGGCAAGACGCTCTACCAGCTCGCCACGGACAAGTCGCCGGCCGCGCCGGTGGCCGAGATGCTCCCCGCCGTGCTCCGCGCGCCGGTCCTCCACTGCATGGAAGCGGACCCGGCACGACGTCCGGCCACCGTGGAGGAGTTCCTCGCGGAGCTGGAGCGCGCGGCCGAGAAGCGCGGCGCCGCGGCGTGGGCCGTTCCCGTGTCGTTGTTGGCCACGGCCGCGGTCGCCCTGGTGATCTGGCTGGGCCGCGGCGACGGTTCGCGCCAGGACGAGCCGCCGCTCCGCTCGGCCGAGCCGCTCGCCGCCCGTCCGATCCCGCAGGTCCGCCTGGCGGGCTACTTCGCCGGCAACGGCACCGCGCAACTCGCCGCGGGGCAGGAGACCGACGCCGACGAGGTCGAGATCCGGCTTCGCTTCGATCCGCCCCCGGCGGGAGATCCGCCGGAGATCGTCGTGCGGCGCGGCGACCAGTCGCTCGCGAGCGAACGATTCACCTCGACCTGGAGCGAGGACGGTCTGTTGGTCGTCAAGGTGCCGCTCGACGAACGCACCAACGACATCGCCGTGGAGGTGCCGGATCGCGCGTTCCGGAGCGACGTGCTGCGGATCGTGCGCATGGAGCCGGAGCCGATCCTCGTGGGTATCGACGGCGCCGAACGCGTCGAACCCGACCGTTACGTCACCGCGCAGGAGATCGTCGCCCTCGACGTGGAGTTCACGCGCGCGGCGGGGCTGGACGTTCTGTGGCTCGCGTGCAACGACGAGCGCCGCGAAGTGCGGCTCGACGGCGGGAAGGCGCGGGCGTCCGTCCGCCTCGTTCCGGGCGAGAATCGAGTGCGCTGGTGCTGGCCGGACGAGGACTCGCCGCTCGCCGCCGGGGCCTTGTTCATCGTCGCGGATCACGACGCGCCGGTGGTCGCGGTGACGCGACCGGCCGAAGGGTTCGTCACGAACCAGGACGCGCTCGACATCCGTGGTGCGGTGACGGACGCCCTTCCGGGGCGCGAGGCGACGTGGCGGCTCCTGGCCGGGGCCGGCGACGAGGTCGTCGCGCACGGCGCGGCACCACTCGAGGGCAACGCGACGTTCTCCGACCAAGCCGCGCTCGCGCCCGAGGTGGTCGGCTCCCTCGTCCTCGAGGTGGTCACGAAGGATCGCGCCGGCAATCTCGCGGAGAGCGTACGAGTCGGACTCACGGTCGACCGCGGCCCTCCCGGTCTGTCGGCATCCCCCCGCTTCGTGCCCGGCTTCGACGGACGCCGGCAGCTCGCCACCGTTACCGTGAACGCGCGCGCCGACGAGCCGCTGCGCGCCGCGGACGTGAACGGGCGCCCCGCGACGCTGACGTCCGCGACCGAATTCGAGGTCGCGGACCTGCCGGCGCTCAGCGGCAACGCGTACGAGTTCGTCCTCACCGACCGCGCCGGCAATCGGTCGGCGCCGTTCCGTCACGCGCACGGCATCGACACGACGCCCCCGGAGGCGCGCTTCTCGTTCGTCGAGTCGGGAGGCGCGCTTGCGCTGGTCGTCGAGCCCCTCGAGCCGCTGGCGAGCCTGGCCGTGGACGGGCGAGCCGTGACCGGCGCGAGCCTGTCCGGGGCCTCGATTCCGGTCGCGGTGGAGGGTTGCCTTGCGGATCGAACGAGATGGAAGCCGAGTTCGCGCACGGCAGCGGGCCCGACGCATACGCCGTTCCGCGTCCTCCTCGCCGACCCGGCGGGCAACGAGTCCAGGGTCGAGCTCGTCGTCTGTCCGGACGATCGCCGGAGCGCGGTCCGATGTCGGCTCGGCGCGAGCGGCGCGATCGCGGGGACCGAGCCGTGTCCGAGCTGTCGGGGGCAGTACTGTCCGCGGACCGGGCCGGGCGGGGCGCACCCGTCCACCGCGAGCGGCGGGCCGGCCGACTTCTGGTTGACCGAGAGCACGAGGGTCTGCGGCTACTGCCGCTGGACGAAGGACTGAAGCATCCGTTCCTGCCGGGCGCGGGCCAGTCCCGCGCCCGATCAGCGCCCGATCAGCGGCGAATCAGTCGAACCACCTCGACGTACTCGCCGTGCTTCCCCTCGGAGTCGAAACGGATCCCCGGGAGATCCTTGGGCGCGGGTTCTCCCGTGGTGGAGTGGACGCGTTCGATGAACGCTTCGCGGTACGCGAAGTGGCGACGGACCTCGTTCCCCTGCAGGGCGGCCGCGAAACGTCGGGCGAGTTCGGCCGCCGCCAGCCATAGCGGACCCGGCGCGCCGTTCACCCCGGCGCCGGAATCGTCCATCATCGAGGTCACGTTCACTTCGATCGGGACGCGCGCGAGCTCGCGGCGATCCGGCGCGGGATAGCGGACGACGGCGACCGCGGAGAGGCTCACGCGCATCTCGCCCGCCGCGCCCTCGTGGTCGGTCAGCACCTTCGGAAGGTGGAACTCGATCTCGAGCGCGTCCGAGCGCGCGTTGAGGTGGAGCGCGATCGGGGCGCGATCGGACCGGTACGGGAGCGCGAACGAAGCCTCGACGGCCCGCGTCAGTGCCTCGCGGACGACCGGGAAGACCGGAAGCATGTAGCGGTCCGCGATCGTGGCCGAGCTTTGCGCCGGGATCAGCGCATCGCTCAGCAGGGTCCCGGTAAACCGAGGTTCGGCGGGGATCCAGAACGGATCCTGGGGGAGGATCTCGCCGAGGCGGTCGAAGTACGCGCGGTCGGCGGCGGTTTCCTGAACCGCATGAGTGGACGAGCACGCCGTCGATAGAGCTGCGAGCAGTGCGGCCAGCACGAATCGGGAAAAAGTCATGTTCGGTCGCGCCTCGATCTCCCAGGAACGGAACCGGTGATTAGACCAGCTTCGACCGAGTTTGCGAGGAGCGAAGCACATGCGCATGCATCTCGCGGCCCGTTGGGGCCGACCGCGTCCATCGCATGGATCAGTATTGTTGAGAAACTGTCAGCAACGCACTTATTGGTAGATATACGAGCACGATTTATCGGGAGAACTGGTCCAGTGTCGGTCATGAAGTGCCGAATATGCATTTCTTGCTTGTCATTTACGAGGAACGTGAGAGAGTCTCGCGGTCCCGATTCGGGGACTGGATTCCTGCCTTCAACATCCGTTCGAGAGGTTGGCTGATGACGACCAAGGTCGAGCCGCACGCACAGATCAAGCCGGGGATGGGTGCGAAAGACATCCTGGCGCACATGACCGAGCACGGTGTCCGCTTCCTGCGGCTGCAGTTCACGGACATCACCGGGATCAACAAGAACGTCGAAGTTCCGTCGAGCCAGTTCGAGAAGGCTCTGAACGGCGAGATCCTGTTCGACGGTTCGTCGGTCGAAGGGTTCACGCGCATCGAGGAGTCGGACATGGTGTTGAAGCCCGACTTCGACACCTATCGAATCGATCCGTTCGTGTCGGAGGGGCTCGGCGGCGTCGACCACGGTCGCGTGGCCCGGCTGATCTGCAACATCTACAACCCCGACGACACGCCGTTCGAGGGCTGCCCTCGCTTGGCGCTGATCCGCGTCTGCGAGGAGGCGAAGAAGCTCGGGTACGAGTCGATGACCGGCCCGGAGGCGGAGTTCTTCCTCTTCCGCCGCAGCGAATCCGGCGAGGCGACGACGGAGACGCACGACGCCGCCGGCTACTTCGACCTCGCGCCGATCGACCTCGGACAGATGTGCCGCCGCGAGATCGTGCTCGCGCTCGAGAGGCTCGGGTTCGAGATCGAGGCCGCGCACCACGAGGTCGCGCCGGGCCAGCACGAGATCGACTTCAAGTACGGCGACGCCGTCGCCACGGCCGACAACCTCACCGTCTTCCGGCACGTCGTGCGCCGCGTCGCGCGCGACATGGGGCTCCACGCGACGTTCATGCCGAAGCCGATCTTCGGTCAGAACGGCTCGGGAATGCACGTCCATCAGTCGCTCTTCAAGAAGGGCCAGAACGCGTTCTTCGACGCCAAGGCCGAGCACGACGGCGTCTCCAAGATCATGCAGTGGTACATCGGCGGCCTGCTCGAGCACGCGCGCGGTTTCTGCGCGGTCACGAACCCGCTCGTCAACTCGTACAAGCGGCTCGTGCCCGGGTACGAGGCTCCGACCCACCTCGCGTGGTCGATGCGCAACCGCTCCCCGCTGATCCGCGTCCCCGCCCGCCGCGGCGTCGGGACCCGGTGCGAGCTTCGCATGCCCGACCCGGCCTGCAACCCGTACCTGGCGTTCGCGGTGATGATCGCGTCCGGCCTCGACGGCGTGAAGAACAAGATCGAGCCGCCGCCGCCGGTGTCCGGCAACGTCTATCGGATGAGCGCGCGCGAGCGCGGCCGTCTCAAGATCCGCGCGCTCCCCGGCAACCTTGGCGAGGCGATCGATCAGCTCGAGAAGGACAAGGTCGTCCAGGAGGCGCTCGGCGCGCACATCCACGAGCACTACGTCGAGGCGAAGCGGGCGGAGTGGCAAGAGTACATCGCGCACGTCCATCCTTGGGAGGTGGAGCGGTACTTGGCGCGGTATTAGTCGGGGTGGATGTTGCGGCCCGCGGCCGGTCGACGAAAACTTGCTCGCTCAGACAGTCCTCGCTTCGCTGCGGAACTCGCGAGTCAAGTTTTCGTCGACCGGCCGCGGGCCTCGGTTTCGACGGGGCTGGGCGAGGGGGGCCCGGCGGATCCACGGGGCGCTTTTGTGGAGAGGGAAGAGGTGTGGTGCGCCTTCGGCGAACCGATGGATGGGGGTGGGCGCGGAGGCAACGGGATCGCCGGGTTGTCGCAACTGGTCATCGCGATGGGTGGCGCCGTTTCCGGGGAGGGGGTTCGAACGACTCCGCTGTCGCCGGGCCCCGGTCGAGTCTCGGTCGCCAGTTTGATCTGCACGTGGGCAGGGTAATCGACCGATGTCGGCGCTCGAGATCCTGTGCCCTGGCCCGCACACAGGCATCTATTCAGACCTGGGTGACGAGTACGGTTGGCGGCCGAAGAGACGCAAGCCGATCTCGGTCATCGAGGACCTCTGTTGCGCGCGTCTTGCGGCCGCATGACTAGAATGCGCTCGTCATGCCGGAGCTCATCGCTGCCATCGACCAGGGGACGACCAGCACGCGATGTTTGTTGTTCGATCGGAACGGGGCGGTGCGCGCGGTGGCTCAGAAGGAGCACCGGCAGATCTTTCCGAAGCCGGGGTGGGTGGAGCATGACGCGGCGGAGATCTGGGGGGCGACGCGCCAGGTGGTGCACGACGCGATCGCGCAGGTGGGCCGGGGGGTGGGGGACGTCGCGGCGGTCGGGATCACCAATCAGCGCGAGACCGTGGTCTTCTGGGACGCGGCGAGCGGGAGGCCGATCGGGAACGCGATCGTCTGGCAGGATACGCGGACGGCGGCGCTGTGTGCGCAGCTCGGGCGGGTCGAGGGGCCGGATCGGTTCCGTACGAAGACGGGGCTGCCGCTCGCCACGTATTTCTCGGGGCCGAAGATCGCGTGGGCACTGAAGAACGTGGGCGGGTTGCGCGAGGCGGCGAACGCGGGGCGGGCGCGGTGCGGCACGGTCGACTCGTGGTTGATCTGGAACCTGACGGGTGGGGCGGAAGGCGGCCGGCACGTGACCGACGTCACGAACGCGTCGCGCACGCAGCTCTTCGACCTGACGCGACTTGGCTGGGACGACGAGATCCTGGTGGAACTCGGGATCCCGCGAACGATGCTGCCCGAGGTCCTCGCGAGCAGCGATCGCGACGCGTTCGGAACGACGCGGGCGGACGGGCCGTTCGGCGGTGCGGTGCCGATCACGGGCGTGCTCGGCGACCAGCAGGCGGCGCTCGTCGGGCAGTGCGGCTTCGACGTGGGAGACGCGAAGAACACGTATGGAACGGGCTGCTTCCTCCTCCAGAACACGGGCAGCAAGGTCGTCGCCTCGCGCCACGGTCTGCTCTCGACGATCGCCTATCGGTTCGGGACGCGCGACGTCGTCTACGCGCTCGAGGGCTCGGTGGCGATCGCGGGTGCGCTCGTTCAGTGGCTGCGCGACAACCTCGGGATCATCCGGACGGCCGGCGAGATCGAGGAGCTCGCGGCGATGGTCGAGGACACCGGCGGTGCGTACATCGTGCCGGCGTTCTCGGGCCTGTTCGCGCCGCACTGGCGCGCGGATGCACGCGGCGTGATCGTCGGGTTGACCCGCTACGTCGACCGGCGGCATCTCGCACGCGCCGCGCTCGAGGCGACCTGCTTCCAGACGCGGGAAGTGTTGGACGCGATGCGCGCGGACTCGGGCCATCGCGTGGCGCGTCTCAAGGTCGACGGTGGGATGGTGGTCAACCAGCTCCTGATGCAGATGCAGGCCGATCTCCTCGGCGTCGCGGTCGCGCGACCCGCCGTCAGCGAGACGACCGCGCTCGGTGCCGCGTACGCGGCAGGGATGGCCGTCGGGTTCTTCTCGGATCCCCGCGACCTGCGCCGACGATGGCGAGCGGACGCGGAGTGGGTTCCGCGGATCGGCGACGACGAGCGGGCGGCGCGGCTCGCCGAGTGGAAGCGGGCGGTCGAGCGAACGCTCGGTTGGACGACGTCGTGACCACACCGTCGAAGAAGCGCGTCGTCACCGTCGACCTCCATGGGCTGCGAGCGGGCGACGTCGCTCCTGCCCTGGGCGACCTGATCGATCGCCACCAAGGTCCAAATGGCACGGGGAGCACGGGGGGCGTCGTGTTGCGCGTGATCCACGGGCGCGGCACGTTCGCCATCGCGGCCGAGGTCGATCGGGTCGCACGCGTCGATCCACGCGTGCGGAGCGCGGTTCGGGACCCGGAGAACGACGGCGTCACCCTGCTCGAACTCGATCCCCACCGCGCGCTCGATCCTAGATCGCGCGCGCGTCGACCGTATGATCCCGAGGAGCCGCCCGTTCGTCGCGCCAAGCGCCGGCGCTGAGGTGGCGAAGGACCATGAACCTCCTCGTCTTCTACGTCACCGTCACGCTCACCGTCTCGTTCCTGTGCTCGTTGCTGGAGGCGGCCCTCCTGTCCGTTCGCGGGTTCCAGCTCGCCGCGCGCAAGCAGGCGGGCGACCAAGGCGCCGCGGCGCTGCTCGACATCAAGGAGAACCGCCTCGACGACGCGATCTCGTCGGTCCTGACCCTGAACACCCTGGCCCACACGATCGGTGCCGGCCTCGCCGGCGCGCAGGCCGAGGAGCTGTTCGGACACGTCTGGGTCGGCGTGTTCCTGTTCGCCCTCACCATCGCCGTGCTGATGCTGACGGAGATCGTCCCGAAGACGATCGGCGCCGCGTACGCGGATCGACTCGTCGGCTTCGTGGCGCGGACGCTCCTCCTGCTGATGACCCTGCTGAAGCCCGCGCTCGTTCTGACCAAGTTCTTGACCGACAAGCTGGCGCGCGACGAGAAGACGCCGATCTCGCGCGGCGACGTGCAGGCCGTCGTCACGATGGCGGGGCTCGCGGGGACGATCAAGGACCACGAGTCTCTCGTGCTCGACAACATCCTGGGCCTCGAGCAGATCCACGTCGAGGACGTGATGACGCCGCGCACCGTGGTGAAGATGCTCCCCGTCGGCGCCACCCTCGCCGACTTCCTCGCCGACCACGAAGCGACCGCGTTCTCGCGCATTCCGCTCTACCGGGCGAGCCGGGATCACATCGAGGGGTACGTGCTGAATCGCGAGCTCCTGACCGCCGCGCTGAAGGGCGACGACCGTTCGTCGCCGTTGCTCCGCTACCGCCGCAAGGTGCGGTACGTACCCGAGAACGCGACTCTCAGCCAGGCGTTGGAGAACTTCCTCGGCCGACGCGAGGCATTGACGATGGTCGTCGACGAGTACGGCGGCGTCAGCGGCCTGATCACGCTCGAGGACGTCATGGAGACCGTGCTCGGCCACGAGATCGTCGACGAGCTCGACACGGTGGCGGACCTGCGCACCGCGGCCACTCGCCTGCGGGACCGGCGCCTCAAACGGCTGATGGAGGAGACCGGGATCTTCCAGGGACCGGCCGAGAGCTGACCCGCGCGGAGGGCTCGTCGAGTCGTCACCCGTCCAGCGCGCGCAAGAGCTCGAAGATCGCTCGCCGTTCGGGATCGATCTCGAGCGCGCGCTGGAGCGCGTCGCGCCCCTCGTCGCGACGGCCGACGGCGACGAGCGCGCGGCCGAGCATCTCGTGCGACCACGCGTCGTCGGGGTAGAGCGACGCGTTCCACTCGAGGATCGCGACCGACGGGTCCGAGAAGCCCGCCGTCATCAGCTCCTGGCCCACCTCGCCGAGCAGGTCGGGGCGGAACGGTGCGGCGTCCTCGGCCTCCTTCCTCAACGTCGCGTAGAGCGCGCGCGTCGCGTCGGCGCCGCCCGCGATCGCGGCCTCGGCGAGCCGCTGGACCAGATCGCGGCGCGGCGCGTCGTACCGCTCGAACGGCACCCATTCGAACGACGGGTGGGCACCGGGGAGGACGCGCTCGACCAACGCGTCGCGGAGCGCGAGCCCGTGGTCGCCGTTCGCGAACCAGACCACGCCGTCCCCGGACGATGGGTCGAGCGCGACGTAGCTCTTGAAGCCGAGTTGATGGCCCCACTGGAACGCGACCATCCCGGCCTCCGTCCGCTCGAGCCCGAACCCGCCGAGGCTCCACGCGATCGCGTCGACGGGCTCGGCGTCGTCGCCCGGAGCGAGCACCACGCGGGTCCACGCGCGCGCGGCGGGTGCGAAGACCGTCTCGCGCATCTCCTCGGACAGGCCCTCGCCGCGCAGCACCGCGGCGAGGAACCGAGCGTAGTCGGACGCGGTGGTGGAGAGGCTGAACGACGCGTGGGGAAGCGGAACCGGGAGGTCGCGCGTCACGCGGCCGAAGCGATCGTGGCCGCGCGCGCGGTTCGCGTCGAGCGCCGGGCGACGGACGAAGCTGGTGCGGTCCATTTCGAGCGGCACGAAGACGTGCTCGCGTGCGAGCGACTCGAGGTCGGCGCCAGCGAGCTTCTCGACCGCGCCCTGCAGGAGCTCGTAGCCGAACCCCGAGAACGACAGGCGCGCGCCGGGGACGAAGAGGAGGCCGCCCTTGCGTCCGTTCTCGAGGCCCGACGTGTGCGTGAGCAGGTGGCGCGGCGTGATCTTCGCCACGTCGTCGCCCGTTCCGAGGATCCGCCGATCGGCGTCGCGCATCGCGTCCTCGAGCGGCGCGTCGAGGTCGATCGTACCCGCGTCGGCGAGCCGCAGCACGAGGTACGCGAAGACCGGCTTGCCGAGCGACGCGGCCGGAAAGACCGTCTCGGCGTCCACCGCTCCGCCGGCGCCGCGCACGCCGTAGGCGCCCGTTCCGGCGACCTCGCCGTCCGCGAGCACCGCGATCGAGAGACCGGGGATCCGCGCCGCGGCGACGAGGCGCGGCACGTCCGCGAGGAGACCGCCGTCGGGTCGTTCCTCACCGGCCGGCGCAAGCCACGCCGCGACGACGATCAGCCACGCGAGTCCAGGCATGGAGGTTCGGTCCTCCGCGCGCGCCTAGCCGCCCGTGGTGAAAGTCATTCCGACTGCGGCGGGCCCTCGCGACCGATCTCTTCGTTGCAGGATCCTCGACGTACAGGCAGTACGC
>CAZYQW010000117.1:0-68322 GCA_964649825.1 uncultured Phycisphaeraceae bacterium
CTTCCCGATCGGGCGACGGCCTTCTCCATAATTCAAGAGGATCGGCATCCGCGACTTCACTTTCGAGGCTTGCTCAGAGTTCACTCACGTTACGGCCCGCAGGGTCGCTGGCCCGCCTTTCGCGGGCTTTGCCTCCGGGGCGTCGACGGCTGGCGTTACCTCCATCCGCCGCCCGGGTGGCTACCAGATCGAACCGACAATTATCTGGGTGGATCTTTCATCCACAGGTCCTTTCCGCCAAGGGCGTCTCCGCCCGTCTTGGCGCACTGAATCGTTCGGGGGAACATGTCTGCGAGCGGTTAGGGACGTCGCCGGGTCCGGTTGCACACAAAATCGCGTCCACGCGATCATTGCGAAGTTTCGATAAAGACGCTCGGATCGCGTCATCGGCGGTTCGGGAATGCGGTACATCCTCCGCACCATGGACATGGCTCAGAAGAGCGTCCCTTCCACCTCGAAGGCGCCCGTGGATCTGAAGGATCCGGCCCTCTACATCAACCGTGAGCTCAGCCTGCTCGCGTTCAACGCTCGCGTGATGGCGCAAGCGCTCGAGGCGGACGTGCCGCTGCTCGAGCGGCTGCGGTTCCTCGCGATCTCCACCACCAACCTGGACGAGTTCTTCGAGATCCGCGTGGCCGGCTTGAAGCAGTTGGTGCAGCACCGGCTGCCGCGGGCGGAACCGGACGGGATGACCGCGCAGGAGACGCTCAAGCAGATCGGCCCGCGAGCGCAGGCGCTGGTGGCGGACCAGTATCGGACGGTCAACGACATCCTGCTGCCGGCGCTCGCCAAGGAAGGGATCCACCTGCACCGGCGCGACGTCTGGACCGCCGACCAGCAGCAGTGGACCCGGCGCTACTTTCGGAACGAGGTGCTGCCGGTCCTCACCCCGGTCGGACTCGACCCCGCTCACCCGTTTCCGCAGATCCTGAACAAGAGCCTGAACTTCGTCGTCAGCGTCGCGGGGAGGGACGCGTTCGGGCGCGAGAGCGGAATCGCGATCGTCCAGGTGCCACGGTCCCTGCCGCGCGTGATCCAGCTCCCGTCACGCTCGCCCGCCGAGTATCACTTCGTGATGCTCTCCTCGATCATCCACGCGAACATCGACGAGCTGTTCCCCGGGATGTCGGTGAAGGGCTGCTCGCAGTTCCGCGTGACGCGCGACTCCGATCTGTGGGTCGACGAAGAGGAGATCGACGATCTGCTGCGGGCGGTGCAAGGGGAGCTGTCCAACCGGCGCTACGGTGCCGCGGTGCGCCTCGAGGTCGCCGACAACTGCAGCGAGGAGATGGCGACGTTCCTCCTGCACAAGTTCGGCCTGGGGAAGGACGACTTGTACGACTGCTCCGGGCCCGTGAACCTGAACCGCCTGTCCGCGCTCCACGCGGTCATCGATCGGCCCGACCTGAAGTACACGCCGTTCGTCCCCCGCAACCCGCTGCCCGCGTCCCTCGACCGCGACGTGGACCTATTCGCCTGCCTGCGCCGCTCGGACGTCCTGCTCCACCACCCGTACGACTCGTTCAGCCCGATCATCGATCTGGTGCGGCAGGCGGCGAGCGACCCGCAGGTGCTCGCGATCAAGCAGACGCTGTACCGCACCGGCGCCGACTCGCCGATCGTCGCCGCCCTGCTCGACGCGGCCCGCGCGGGAAAAGAGGTCACCGTGCTCGTCGAGCTGCGCGCCCGGTTCGACGAGGAGGAGAACATCCGCCTCGCGACCCTCCTGCAGGAGGCCGGCGCACGCGTCGCGTACGGGGTCGTGGGCTACAAGACCCACGCGAAGATGCTGATGATCGTGCGGCGCGAGGGAAGGCGGATGCGCCGCTACGTGCACCTCGGCACCGGGAACTACCACCACAAGACGGCGCAGGCGTACACCGACATCGGGCTGCTCACGTGCAACCAAGAGCTCGGCGAGGACGTCCATCGCCTCTTCAACCAACTGACCGGGCTCGGTCGGGTCCGCCGGTTGAAGCGGATCATCCAATCGCCGTTCGACCTCGAACGCGAGCTCCTGGCTCGCATCGACGCGGAAGCCAAGCGGGCGCGGAGAGGCGAACCGGCTCGGATCATCGCGCGCATGAACTCCCTGGCCGAGCCGAGCGTGATCGAGTCGCTGTATCGGGCGTCCCAGGCCGGCGTGCGCATCGACCTGATCGTGAGAGGGATCTGCTGCCTGCGTCCGGGCATCGAAGGGGTCTCCGACCGAATCAACGTCCGCTCGGTGGTCGGCCGCTTCCTCGAGCACAGCCGGGTCTTCTTCTTCGGCGCGGGCGGAGAGGACGAGACGTTCTGCTCGAGCGCGGACTGGATGCAACGGAACTTGTCGCGGCGCGTCGAGACCTGCTTCCCGATCGACGATCCAAATCTCCGCGAGCGCGTCATCCAGGAGTCGCTGGAGATCTACCTGTCGGACAACTCTCAATCGTGGGTGCTCCAATCGGACGGCTCGTACCGTCGCCTTCGCCCGGGGAACGCGAAGCCGCGCGTGGCGCAGGAGATCCTCCTCGCGCGCATCACCCATCCGTCGCGAAGCGAGAAGGCACGGAAGAAGGGGCGACGGCGCCGACGGAAATCGGAAAAACAGCCGTAGCGCTCGACGCCCGTCTCCGCCCACTTCGATTCGGACGCTGGTTCAGCCCATGACGCGGCGCCCGAGCACGGAGCCTACGATCGATGATGACCGAGGATTGCACGCCGCACGAGGCGTGCAGCGCGATCCGCCGCGAATGCCCAGCGGTCTGGGCCCGTCTCTACGAGAACCTGCTGGAGCTGGCCGCGGCGGCGCTCCAGCACGAGCAGCGCGAGCACGCCCCCGAGCCGACCGTCCTCGTCCACGAGGCCTTCCTGAGGCTGCATGACGATTCGTTCCTGGACGACGCGCACTTCCTGTCCGTCGCGGCACGGACGTTCCGGAACGTGATCGTCGACCGATCGCGTCGCCGGCGAGCCGCGCGTCGCGGCGGCGGGTGGCGGCGCGTCCGCTACGACCACGCCGAGCTCGCTCCTTCATCGATCGACGATCGGCTGCTGATCTCGGAGGCCCTCGATGGGCTGCGGAGCCGCCATCGGCGCGCGCGGCAAACGGTCGAGCTCCGGATCTTCCGGGGCATGTCGATGGCCGAGATCGCGCGCGTGCTGGACGTGTCACCGCGCACCGTCGACCTCGATTGGCGCTTCGCTCGGATGTGGCTCCAGCGCGCCCTCGACGAACGCGCGCGGCCCGCGCGAACGCGTCGAGCGAGTCAGACGAAGTCGAGGCGGAAGTCGAGGCCCAACAGCCGCGACTTCTCGAGCTCGAGCGACGCCCGCGTGAGATGATGCTCGTCCAACCAGCCGTTCGGAAAGCGAACCTCCAGCTTTCCGTCCCCGGCCCGGACCTCGAGCGGCGGCGGCGGGATCGGACTGCGGCTGCGATGGAGCCTCACCGCGAGCCGAAGGAGCACGCAGAGACGGCGGCCGAGCTCGCGACGGAGTCCGGGCACCTCATGGAACTGCGCCGGCGTCACCTTTCTGCGCTGGCCACCGATCAGTGCGGCGAGCATCAGTTGATCGTCGCGCGAAAAGCCGGGCATCACCCCGTGACGTACGAGGTACGCGCCGTGCTTGTGGTATCCGCTGTACGCGACCGACAGTCCGATTTCGTGCAGCCGCGCCGCCCACCCCAGCAGGCGTCGGTCCTCGATGCGATCGAGCGCCCAGTCCCCGGCGACGCCGTCGAACAGCGCGAGCGCCGTCGCCTCGACGCGCCGCGCGTGCTCGGCGTCGGCGTGGTATCGCCCAAGAAACACGCGGATCGTGCGGTCGCGAACGTCTTCGCGATGGATCCGCCCGAGCAGGTCGTACAGCACGCCCTCGCGGAGCGCGCCGGTCGACAGCACCATCCGCTCGAGCTGGAGGCTGTCGAAGATCGCGAGGAGGATCGCGACGCCGCCGGCGAGCACCGGCGCTCGATCGGCCGGTGTCCCGGGGATCGCGATGCTCTGGACGCTCCCGGCGCGCACGAGGGCGCGGCGCAGCTCGAGCAAGCCGAGGCGGGTGATGCCGCCGCCGTCGTCCCACCCGTTCTCGCGCAGGATCTGCTCGACGGCGTGGATGGTGCCCGACGAGCCGATGCTGCGATCCCACCCGCGCCGACGGAAGCGACGCTTGATCGCCCGCAGCTCGAGCAACCCCGCGACCATGGCCTCCTCGAACCGCTTGCGCGAGATCTTCCCGTCCGGGAAGTGGCGCAGGCTGAAGTTCACGCAGCCCATGTGCAGGCTCGCGGTGTCGAGGACCTCGAATCCCTCGCCGACGATGATCTCGGTCGATCCGCCGCCGATGTCGACGACGAGCTGCTGGCCCTCGACGTCGGGTGAGCTGTGCGCCACGCCGAGGTAGATGAGGCGGGCCTCCTCCTCGCCGCTGATCACCTCGACGCGATGCCCGAGCGCGCTCTCCGCCGCCTCGATGAAGCGGCCGTCGTCCTCGACCTGGCGCAGCGTGTTCGTCCCGACCACGCGGACCGCGTGCCTCGGCATGTGCCCGATGCGCTGGCCGAACTGTCGCAGGCAGACCAGCGCCCGCTCGGCGATCTCGGGACCGAGCGACTTGTCGGGAAGGAGCCCCTCGGCGAGGCCCACGCGGTCGCGCAGGCGATCGACGACGTGGATCTGACCGTGTGCCTCCCGCGCGACGACCATGTGGAAACTGTTCGAACCGAGGTCGACGGCGGCGACGGTGTCTGACGTTTCTTCGCGTGGTGCGGACACGACGCGAGAATCTACGCTTCTTGAACGGAAACGCACGCGGGGTAGCCTGCGGAAGCCGAAGTTCCCGGTTGGAGTCGATGAGGGTTCGCGCAAGAATAACGTCGCATCCACGCGCAGCAATCGCCGCCGAGGGCAAGGCGCGACGACGAAGCGTATTGGTGGATACGCTGAGGAGGAGCAACGCAGCCATCGGCGGTCGAGGGCAAGCGAGATGCGACGTTATTCTTGTGCGGGCCCTGATGTCGACCTCGTGCGTCGAGCGGCCGCACCGGCCGCGGAATCCCTCGCGTTCCGGCCGCTTCGCGCGGTTGGCGATCGCGCTCGGTCTGCTGCTGCCCGCCTGCGCGCGCGAGGAGGGAGAGCCGACGCGGATCGGACCGGACGTCGTGACCCTCGCACGCGGAAGCGGCGAGCCGCGGCCCGTCCGGTACGCGATCGAGAAGGGCGACGTCCAGACGGTCCACGTCACGACGCGGCTCGGCATGATCGTGCAGTACGGCGAGGAGATCCTCCCTGCCGCCGACATGCCCCCCACCCGCGCCACGCTCGCGAACGACGTCGTCGAGGCGGGCGATGGCTTCACCCACCGTTTCGAGATCACGACCTGCGAGATCCTGCCCGCCGGGGACGACGAACGGGACGGCGGAAGCGATCCCGAACGGCTCGCCGCGATCCTCGCCGACCTCGACGGGCAGACCCCCGTCGGCCTCTCCGGAGAGGTGACGCGCGCCGGCACCGGCGCGATCGTCGCGGTCGACTTCGAGATCCCGCGGGGCGCGAACGGCACCGTGCGCCACGTCCTCGGCAACCTCGAGCAGGCATTGCACCAGCTCGCCGTGCCGTTCCCGTCCGATCCGATCGCGCCGGGCGCGCGGTGGTCCGTCTCGTGCGACGTCGACGTGAACCAGATGCGGCTCGCGCAGCAGACCGAGTACCTCCTCGAGCGGATCGAGAGCGATGGAACGCTGATCGTCGGAGTCCAGTCGACGCTGCGCGGCGCGCCGCAGCTCCTGCGGCTGCCGAACATGCCCGCGACGTCGCGCTGCGAGCTGATCGAGGCAACGGCGGACGCGACCGGCTCGCTGAGCGCGCGGCTCGACCGGCCCCTTCCGATCGAGGGGCAGATCACGATGCGCGTCCAAATGCACGCCCTCATCCACCCGGAGGGTGCTCCGAGCCAGGAGATCGGCGGGCTCGTGACGATGACGATCCGAGTCGAGACCTGAACGTCTCGCGCGATGCGCACCCACCGGGATCCTGAGTCGCCGCCGCCTTCCGTAGAATCCGACGCATGCCCGAGCTCCCGGACGTCGCCGTCTACCTCGCGTGCCTCGCGCCCCGCGTGCTCGGCCGCACGTTGAGGCGGATCCGCGTCCGCACCCCGTTCCTCGTGCGCTCGTTCGACCCACCGTTGGCGACCGCCGACGGCAAGACGGTGCGGGAGCTGCGCCGACTCGGGAAACGAATCGTGCTCGGCCTCGACGACGACCTCTTCCTCGTGCTCCATCTCATGATCGCAGGGCGCATCCGCTGGCGCGAGGCCGGCGCGAAGATCCACGGCGCGATGGGCCTCGCCGCGTTCGACTTCGACGAAGGTTCCTTGATGCTGACCGAGGCGTCGAAGAAGAAGCGCGCGTCGCTCTACCTCGTGCGCGGCGAAGACGCGCTGGCGGCCCATCACCCGGGCGGACTCGAGCCGCTGGAATGCGACCGGGACGCGTTCGCGGCCGCGCTCACGCGCGAGAATCGGACGCTGAAGCGCGCCCTGACCGATCCCCGCATCTTCAGCGGCATCGGCAACGCGTTCTCGGACGAGATCCTCCACGCCGCCCGGCTCTCCCCGGCGCGGTTGACGAAGCGGCTCCCCGACGACCTCATCGATCGGCTCTTCGAGGCGACGCGCGACGTGCTCACGCGCTGGATCGCGCGACTGCATCAGGAAGTCGGCGACGGCTTCCCGGATAAAGTCACCGCGTTCAAGGACGGGATGGCGGTCCACGGTCGCTACGGCAAGCCGTGCCCCGCGTGCGAGCAGCCGGTCCAGCGGATCGTGTACGCCGAGAACGAGGCGAACTACTGCCCGCGCTGCCAGACGGGAGGGAAGCTCCTCGCCGATCGCGCGCTCTCTCGGCTCTTCCGCGGGGACTGGCCGAAGACGGTCGAGGAGCTGGAGGACCACAAGAGCGGCGCCTGAGCGTTTCCGCCCGACGCCGCCTCGCACCCCTCCGCACCTCTGCTCGGTTGCGGCCGAACCGCGTCGGGCAAACGGGCCCGACCGACGGGGCTACGTGCCGTCGCCGTCGCCGCTCTTCTGTTTGTCCCAACCCTTCTTCTTGCCCTTGTCGGCGCCGGGAGTCGTCTT
This sequence comes from uncultured Phycisphaeraceae bacterium, assembly GCA_964649825.1. Classification (GTDB taxonomy): domain Bacteria; phylum Planctomycetota; class B15-G4; order B15-G4; family JADJEK01; genus CAZYQW01. The sequence goes on from CAZYQW010000117.1 coordinate 7,120, forward strand.
CTTGCCCTCGCGCTCGTTCTCGGCGTCGTCGCCGCCGCGCCCCTCGTTCTGGCGCTTCAGCGCGCGCTCGCGGATCTCGAGGACCTTCTTCTGGTAACGAGCCTGGATCTCGCGCTGGCGATCACGATGCGCTCGCTCGATTTCGCTCACCTTGCGTTCGTACGCGGCGCGATCCTTGCTCTGCTCGACCTCGCGCTTCGCCTCATCCATCGCCTTGCCGCGTCCCTCCTCGGCGGCCTCGAGCTCGCGGTCCCGCTCGCTCTCGGCCCTCGCGACCTCACGCTTGACGGTGGCGCCGACGTCGTCGTCGTCACCGTCTTCCGCGGCGGCGCGGCGGAAGTCCCGTTCGCGAGCGACGGCGTCGTCCGCGGCCGGGTTCAGCCCCAACGACCTCTTGATGTCGTCCCCGGCGTGGAAGTTCCAGTTGATGACGCGCAGCGCCTCGCGGAGGTCGACGAGGTCGACGTCCGGCGTGCCGTCACGGTCCACGTCGACCGTCTTCTCGGACGCCTTCTTCGGGTCGCCAAGCTCGCCCGCGATCGCGCGATCCGCGATCCGCATCGCCTCGTTCGCGGTCATTCCGATCAGCTTCTTGTGGACCTCGCCGGTGAAGACGAGCCGGCCGAGATCCTGTTCCACGCCCTCCTGAGCCTTCTGAGCGGCGAGGGCCATCTTGTTGAAACCCACGTTGAGCCTCGCGGCAACGAGCTGACCCGCGAGCCCACCGGCGTCACGAAGCCCCGTCCGCGAAGCCTCGGTCATCACCCCGGGCGTGCCGTCGACGGGCAGGAACGTGCGAATCGACTCGGCCGAATCGAACACGAAGAACAGGCCGCTCTTCTTGCGACTTCCGACGCGCAGACCGTTCGGGAACACCTTCGCGAAGTGCTTCTCGAGAATCGCCGCCGCCTTCTCGTTCTCTTCCGGCGACTGTCCCCACTCGTTTTGGGAGTACGTGGCGAACAACGCAAGCGGACGCTCCTTCGCGCCCTTCGGCTCGGGCGCGCCTTTCGCGTCCTTCGGTTCGGGCGCCTCGGGCTTGTCCTTCTTATCCTTCTTGTCCTTGTCGCTCTTGTCCTTGTCGCTCTGCTCGGATTGCTGAGCGTCCCCTTCGCCGGCCGTAACCGGCGCGGCCCACGCGCCCCAAGCAACGATCACGACGGCGCACCAGACGACCAGACTCTCGATGTTCGGCTTCATGCCGGCGTTCCTTCCATGCTTCAGGGGTCGACCGCATTCTACGAACGGGCTCCCGGCGCGCCGAGCCGGGATTCGTGGGTGGTCGGATCGCCGGCGCGGAGAAGGAGCGGCGACGCCTACGTCCACGGCGCCGGAGTCTTCGACGACTTGATCCCCACCTTCTTGCCCTCGGTCTCGACCCAGTCCGTCGCCGAGTCGCTGTTGTAGAACCGCTGGCCCGTGATCGCCTCGATCGCGGAGATCGCGTCCTCCTTGAAGTAGGACCACTCCTCGAACTTCTCCTGCCACCACGTCGCGGGAGGGTTGCTCGGATCGTTCGGGTCCTTCGGGTTCGGCTGATCGAGCACCGAGATCAACATCGGGACGGCCCGTTTGTCCTTCTGTCGCGCGACCGCCTCGATGATGGCCTTGCGGATCTCTTTCTTGCCGTGCTTGTAGAACAGGTCGAAGAGCGTCTTGAACTCGTCGTCGTAGCCGACGTACCCCAACGAGCGGATCGCCTCCGCGGCTCGGAGCGGCTCGAAGCGACGCCCCGGTTTCGTGAGCGAGAGCAGCGCCTTGCGCGCCGTGTCGTCGGGCTGGGTGCCGAGCAAGGCGACGACCTTCAGAAGCGTCGCACGGTCGCGGTCGCCGAGCAGCTTCTTCAGCTCCTTCGAGATCTCCGGGCTGCGTCCCTGCACGAGCGCGTCGAGCGCGTCGCTCTTCTCCTTCGGCGTCCTCGCGGTCTTCCACGCCGCCGCGAACGCGCCGACGAGCTCGTCCGCCGCGCCGGACTCCAGCGTCTCGAGGTCGCGGTCGCGGATGTCGACCGGCACCTCGGCGTCGTTTTCGACCGACGACGTAACCAGAAGGAGGATCGCGGCTAAGAGAACACTCGCCATGACGTCGCCTCCAGTTCATCCGGGCGCTCGTTCGCGCCCCGAGGATACCACCGGTGCGGCCCCGGCCGGCACAAGCTCGTGCTCCGCATGTGGACTTGCTCGATCGTTTTCGCTAACTTCCGGGGCTCGTTTCGGTTCCCTGGAAGCCTGGGTCCAAAGCCCCTATCCCCCTCCACGAGATCGGCTTTCTCCCCGCTCGCCAACAGAGTTACGCGTGAACACCATCGTCAACGACTTCAACGTTTCGGTCGCGACCGTCAACGGTTCCGGGTCGCAATCCGCGAACCTCGTGCTGATGCGATCGATCTTCAACATGGGCGTTCCCGTGTCGGGAAAGAACCTGTTCCCGTCGAACATCGCGGGGCTGCCGACCTGGTACACGATCCGAGCGAACAAGAACGGCTACGTCGCGCGCAAGGTCGGCGTGGACCTGATGATCTGCATGAATCCGCAGACCGTCGATCAGGACCTGAAGAGCGTCCCGCCCGGTGGTTACGTCATCCTCAACGACGCGCTCGCGCCGACCGTGGAGCGAGACGACGTCACGGTCTACCGCGTGCCGTTCACGGCGTTGGTCTCCGACGTCGCGAAGGAGATGAAGCTGCGCAAGCTCGTGGTCAACATGATCTACGTCGGCATCGCCGGCGAGCTGCTCGGCTTGGACGAGGGAACGATTCGCGCCGCCCTCGAGAAGCAGTTCAAGGGCAAGGCGAAGGCCATCGAGATCAACCATCACGCGGTCCAGGTCGGACGCCAGTACGTGCGGGAGAACCCCCTCCCCGCGTTCCCGTTCCGCATCGAGCGAATGAACGCCACCCAAGGCAAGATCATCATCGACGGCAACGCGGCCGCCGCGATGGGTGCAGTCTTCGCGGGGTTGACGCTGCTCGCGTGGTACCCGATCACCCCATCGTCCTCGCTTTGCGAGTCCGCGATCGAGTACCTGAAGCGCTTCCGTCATGACGCGGACGGCCGCGCCACGTACGCCGTCGTCCAGGCCGAGGACGAGCTCGCCTCGATCGGGATGGTGATCGGCGCAAGCTGGGCCGGTGCACGCGCGATGACCGCGACGGCCGGACCGGGGATCTCGCTGATGAGCGAGTTCGCCGGGCTCGCCTACTACGCCGAGATCCCCGCGGTGATCTGGGACGTCCAGCGCGTCGGCCCGTCGACGGGGCTTCCGACCCGCACCGCGCAGGGCGACATCGGAGCGGTGTACGACCTTTCGCACGGCGACACGAAGCACATCGTGCTCCTCCCGGCCACCGTCGAAGAGTGCTATCACTTCGCGATGGACGCGTTCGACCTCGCGGAGGAGTTCCAGACCCCGGTGTTCGCGCTCTCCGACCTCGACCTCGGCATGAACAACTGGATGTCCGACCCCTTCCCGTACGTCGACCGCCCGTTCGAGCGCGGCAAGGTTCTGAACGCCGAGCAGCTCGACAAGGTCGGCAAGTTCGAGCGTTATCGCGACGTCGACGGCGACGGGATTCCGTACCGCACGATCCCCGGAACCAACCACCCGCTGGCCGCGTACTTCTGCCGCGGCAGCGGCCACGATGAGGCGGCGAAGTACACCGAGAGCGAGTCGACGTACGCTCGCAACATGGACCGCCTCGCGCGCAAGTACGAGACGGCGCGCGGTCGCGTCCCCGCGCCGATCCTGGACGAGGTGGACGGCGCGGTGGTGGGCATCATCGCGTTCGGGACGAGCGACGCGCCCATGCGCGAGGCCCGGGACATGCTCGCGGCGAACGGAATCTCGACGAGCTACCTGCGGCTGCGCGCGCTCCCGCTGAACGACGACGTGAAGGCGTTCATCGATCGACACGAGCGCGTCTACGTCGTCGAGCAGAACCGCGACGGACAGATGTTCGATCTGATCCGCCTCCACTGCGGCGACGTCAACGACAAGCTCGGCTCCGTCCTCAACTACGACGGCCTTCCGATCCACGCGCGGCACATCGCCGACGCGGTCACGAAACACGAGAGAGTCGACCAGCGAGTCGAGGTCTGATCCGATGACTGACGCATCCCCTGCATCCTCTGCATCCTCCGCCCCGAAGACGAACCGGCTCGGTCTGGTCCTGAAGGACTACCGCGGGAGCGAGTCGACGCTCTGCGCCGGATGCGGCCACGACGCGATCAGCGCCGCGATCACTCAGGCGTACTTCGAGCTCGGCGTCGACCAGCGCACCGTCGCTAAGATGTCCGGCATCGGCTGCTCGTCGAAGACGCCGGCGTACTTCCTTGGCGAGTCGTTCGGCTTCAACAGCGTCCACGGCCGGATGCCGTCGGTCGCGACCGGCGCCAACCTCGCGAACAAGGGCCTTCACCTCATCGGGGTGTCGGGTGACGGCGACACCGCGTCGATCGGCATGGGCCAGTTCGTCCACTTCCTGCGCCGCAACGTACGGATGACGTACATCATCGAGAACAACGGCGTCTACGGGTTGACGAAGGGCCAGTTCTCGGCGACGGCCGACGCCGACTCGGTGCTGAAGTACGGCACGCGGAACGACCTCGAGGGGATCGACACGTGCGCGATGGCGATCGATCTCGGGTGCGACTTCGTGGCGCGCTCGTTCTCGGGCGATCGCAAGCAGCTCGTCCCGCTCATCAAGGCGGCGATCTCCCACGGGGCCACCGCCCTGCTCGACGTGATCTCTCCGTGCGTGACGTTCAACGATCACGACGGCTCGACGAAGTCGTACAAGTACGCGCGCGCGAACGACTGGGTGCTTCACGAGATCGGGTTCGTGCCCGGATTCGAGAACGTTACCGTCGACTACGCGGAGGGCGAGACGCGTGACGTCGCCCTGCCCGACGGCTCGCACATCACGCTGAAGAAGCTCGACGGCGACTACGATCCGACCGACCGCATCGAGGCGTTGCGCGTGCTCCACCGCGGCCGCGAGGAGAAGAAGATCGTGACCGGGCTGCTCTACGTGAACCCCGACACGCAGTCGTTCGCGGACGTGTTGAACATGGTCGATCGACCGCTCTCCCAACTGACGGAAGCCGCCGTTCGTCCGGGACCGGCCGCGCTTCAGGAGCTGATGGACGAGCTGACGTAGCCCGCGACGGCCGGGCCGGCTCATGGATTCCGCGACCACGTCGACGACGCCGCGTCGCGAGCCTCGGGCGCGGCGTCGTCGTGCCTTGGCGTCCGGCACGATCCTCCTCTTCCTTGCGTTGCAGGCCATCGCCGGGTTCAAGCTGCTCTGCCCGCCGAAGCGCTTCACGAAGCTCGCGCCCTTCCGCGTCTGCTGCTCCCCGATGCTCTGGCCGTTCACCGATTATCAGATGTACAACGTGGCCTACGGGCCGGGCGTCGAGATCCCTCGCTATCGCGTGATTGGAGTCACCCTCGACGGCGAGGAGATCCCGGTCGACGCCGAGACCCTCGGCGTCGACCACGCCACGTGGCGCCAAGGTCTGGTTCACGCGATGCTGCGCGCGAATCCCGCCCTGCTCCAAGAGCACGTGCGCGGCGTCGTCGAGCGGATCGGACGACCCCTGGCTCGCGTGCGTCTCGATGACCATCCGATCGTGACGCGGGAAGACGGCGGCGTCGATGAAGCGCCGGCCCGGACGCTGTTCGTCTACGACGTCGACGCGGACGGAACCCTCACCGTGCGACGTGGAGAGAGACGATGAGCCGCGCGGTCGCGCGATGGTGGAACGACTACTGGTTCCGACCGTCGAGTGTGTTCAATCTGGCCGTCTGCCGCATCGCCGTGGTCGGACTCCAGCTCGTGCTCGTCCTGTTCCCGTACGCCCTGCTGACGGTCCCGCCCTACACGAGGTTCGAGGTCTTCGTCGCGCTTCCCGACGAACTGTGGAACCCGGTCTTCATCTTCCGCCTGCTCACGCTTCCGTTCGGCCCGGACTATCGACCGACGGTCGCGCACCTCGAGATCGCGTACGCGATCGCCGCCGTTGCCGGGATCCTGTCGTTTATCGGCCTGTTCACGCGCGCCAGCCTGTGGGCGTTCGTGACCTCGCTGATCTTCATCGTCGCGCACAGCCACTCGTACGGCGAGTTCCACCACGTCGAGACGGTCTCGACGATCTTCCTCATGCTCTTGGCGGCGAGCCCATCGGGAGAGTGCCTCTCGATCGACGACCGCCTTCGGCGGCGCGGGCTGCGCCGGGCCGGCGAGGACGCCGCTGCCAAACTCGGACTCGACCGCAAGAGCGAGCTCGCGCGCTGGCCGCTCGTCCTGATGGCGTGGCTGTTCGCGATGATCTACCTCTCGGCGGCGCTCAGCAAGCTCGGGGGAAGCGGCCTCGAGTGGCTGAACGGGCACACGCTGCAGACGCACCTGCTCTCTTGCTCATCCTATTGGGGCCTCGAGCTCGGCACCTGGATCGGCCAGCGGTTCTTCCTCTGCTGGCTCCTCGGCTGGGTCTCGATCCTCTTCGAGGCGACGTTCTTCGTCGTGTTGATCTTCCCGAGATTAGGCTGGGTGTACGCGCTCCTCGGCGCGGCGTTCCACATCGGGATCTGGATGACGATGAAGGCACCGTTCGCGATCTATCTCGCGTGCTACTCGGTCTTCTTCCCGTGGGACCGTATCGCGACCAAGCTGCTCGGACGTCGGGCCGGATGATTCCGGCCGGTTCCGATCAGTCGGCGGGCAGCGCCTCCAGGAACGTGCGGAACGCGTCGGTGCGTCGCAGCGGCTCGAGGAACGGCATGGTCCGAAACTCCTCCGCGTAGGGGAAGCCGAGCTCGAGGGCGCGCCGGCCCAGCCGTACGGCGAGTTCGCCGTAGCGTTCGACCGGGATGTTCTCTCGGCCGGCCGCGTGGCAATAGTCGAGCGCGCGGGCCACCGTGGCAAGCGCCGCGGTGTAGCTCTGCCAGTCGTTCGGCTTTCGCCGCGTATGCGCATCGATCTGCTCCAACGCCGCGTCGTCGCGGCCGAGCGCCGCCCACGTCTGGGCCTGGACGAGCAAGGCATCGGCGAGGCTCCTCTCGTAGAGCGAGGACGTCGGCACCATCTCGACCACTCTCTGCCCGTCATCGACGGCGGCGGAAAGGAACGCCTCGCCGCCGGCGAAGTCGCCCTCGCGCATTCTTCGCAGCCCGAGGTTGCGCCGGAGCGTGACGAGGTTGCCCCGGATGTCGTGCTGCTCCGGAAACTCTCGGACGAGTCGATCCAGGAGCTCGAGCGCGTGATCGAACGCGACGTTCGCCTCGTCGCCGTTCCCCGTCGTCTCGTGCGTGACGCCGACGTTGTTCCACGCGGTGGCGAGCTCCCATCGGAACCGGTAGGAACCGGGGAACTGGGGCACGAGACTCTCGAGCTCATGGACGTTCGCGACGTACGCGGCGAGCGCGTCCTCGATCCGCTGCTGCCGGCGGCGCAGCGAAGCCAGGTTGTTCCGCGCGGTGCAGAGGTTGAGCCGGAGCTGCGCGTTTCGAGGAGCGGCCTCGGTGACGTCGACGAACAGGTCGACGGCGCGCTCCAGCGCGTCCTCGCAGGGCACCTCCACCTCGTCGCGATCCGGGAGGATCCGGAACAACATCAGCCCGTACTCCGTGTGCAGCCGGGCCAGCGTTTGGTCGACGTTCGCGGCCGGTCGCGCGCGGATTTCCTCCAGCTCGGCGATCGCTCGACGCGAGAGCTCTCCCGCGCGATCGATGTCGCCGGCCTGGGATCGCACCACGGCAAGCAGCCCGTGCACCTCTCCTCGTGCGGCGCGGTAGCGAAGCCCGTCGGGCTCTTCTCGGCACAACGCGTCGAGAAGGTCGATCGCCCGCAGCAGCACCTTCTCCGTCTCGGCGATCCGGCCGACCGCCAGCGACGACGTCGCGAGCGTCGTCAGCGCGCCGGCCAGATCGACCCGGTGCGACGGGTCGGCGCCGGCGAGCTCCTCGAACCGGCGGACCGCATCCGAGAGCACGTCGATCGCCTCGTCGGTCTTGCCGAGTTCACCGAGCAAGCTGCCCACCTTCGATCTCGCCCGCGCCGCGCCGACGCGGGTCGCGGGATCATCCGACTGTGCCTCCAGCAGGCCGTCGTAGAACTCGATCGCGTCGTTCAGGAGCGCCTCGCGGACTTCCTCCATCCGCGGAACGAAGCGCAAGGTCTGGTCGCCCACGCGCGTCAGCATCCGATCGACCGCGTCCACCGCGCGCTCGAAGTTGGCCTGGGCGAGCCCGCTCTTCTCCTCGATCCGCTGGCGCGCGGTGCGCTGCAGGAGCGCGTACCCGGTCGGGGCTCCGACCAGGATCACCGTCAAGAGGAAGACTCCGACCGCGAGAGCGGGGTGACGTTGGGCCCAACGCCGAGCGCGGAGCAGGGAGCTCGCTCGCCGCGCCTCGATGGGCCGCCGGTCGAGGACGTTGCCGAGGTCGCGCGCCAGGTCGGCCCCGGATCGGTAGCGTCGATCCGGATCGACCTCCATCGCGGTCAGACAGACCGTCTCCGCCTCCCAGCTCATCGCGGCGTTCCATCGCCGTGGTGCGACCGGCCGCCCTTCCTGGATGCGGACCAGGACGTCGGGAGCGGAATCGCCGGCGAACGGCGCCTGCAGCGTCAGCATCTCGTAGAGCGTGACCCCGAGGGAGTAGATGTCGCTGCGTCGATCGAGATTCCTGAACTCGCCGCGCGCCTGTTCCGGCGACATGTAGAAGAGCGAGCCCATCTGGGAGCCGCTGCGCGTCAACGGCCCGGCCCCCTCCGCGCTCGAGAGGCCGAAGTCGACGAGCATCGCGCGGCCGTCGGGGGTGACCATCACGTTCGACGGCTTGACGTCACGATGAAGGACCCCCTTGCGATGCGCGTGCTCCAGCGCTTCCGCGATCTGCCTCGCGATCCGCAAACAGGCCTCCTCGTACGCGCCCGCGAACACGTACGCGACGTCCGTGCCTGGCTCGGCGTCCGACGCGGTCGGCGACGACGCGAGGATCGCGCGCGCGAAGTCGCGTCCCGTCAGCTCCGACGGCGACTTCGCGTCCGCCCGCAGCGCCTTCAGCGCGGCATCGAGCGAGCATCCGTGCACCCGCTCCATCGCGAAGTACGGGATCTCACCCTCTTCGCCGACGGTGTGGATCGGCACGATCCCCGGGTGCTGGAGCCGCCCGACGATCTCCACTTCACGACGAAACCGCTCGCGCGCACCGGCGAAGTAGAGGTGCTCGGGCTTGATCAGCTTGAGCGCGACGCGACGGCCGAGGCTCTCCTGCTCGGCGAGGTAGACGACGCCCATTCCCCCGCCGCCGAGGACCTCGAGGAGCCGGAACTCGCCGAGCCGCTTCGGGACGGAGAGGGCTCCCGCGCCGAACGCGCCGGTCGCGTCGTCCCCTCCGATGAGACCGACGTCACGCAGGCGGGCGACCCGTCGGCGAATCGCCTCGGCGTGCTCGGGATGGAGCCGGCACTGCTCCTCGACCGCGGCGATGCCCTCGCGCTCGTACCGATCGAGGCAGTCGAGGAGGATCCTCTCGAGCTCGTTCGCGTTCGCGTTCGCGGAGGGATCGTCCGTGGTCGTCAAGCCGGGCCCGCCCCCCCCGCCATCCATCCCGCGAGCAGGCGATGGAACGAATGCACGGCGCCCTCGGCCTCCGGTGCGTAGCGCCCGCCCGCGTAGAGCTGCGAGCGCATCCCGCGTTGAACCGCGCTGACGACGGCTTCGTCCTCGATCTCACGGTGGTGGAGGTCGTTCATCAAGCCGTCCGGCACCTTCGCCGGATCGCCGACGAAGACGCGATGGCGGATGCGCGTGTGCGTCACGTCGACCGGCTGCACCGAGACGAGCAGCAGCCCCCACGGATGGACGTTCAAGAACGTCGCCGGGAAGATCCAGAAGTGGTAGGCGGCGACCCGTTCGCCATAGTCGGGATGCTGGCGCGGAAGATCGAACGTCGCCTCGCCGTCTCTCGCCTCGATCAACCGTACCGACCCGTGCGACCACGTCTCGGGCGGGTGCCGTCGCCGGCCGTGGCGATCGCCGAACGCGGCGTGGATCGAGTCGGTGTGGAACCCCTCGAGCGCGTTGTCGCAGTACAGGACCCAGTTGGCGTCGACGGTATAGTCCCCCCCCGCGTTGGGCACGAAGCGCCAGTCGGTCACGCCGAGGCCATCGAGGCGCTTCTCGATCGGCGCGACCATGTCCTCGGCGTTCAGGGCGGGTCGCAACCCGGAGAAGATCAGGCCGCGCCACGCCGCGACCGGGACCTTGGGCAAGTAGTCGGCCTTCGACGGGAAGCCCTCGGCCTTCTCGAAGCCGGGGGTGTACGCGAACGTGCCGTCGAGGTGGAACCGACGCCCGTGGTAGCGGCACCGCAGCGAGTCGAGCTTCCATTCGCCCTCGACGATCAGGTTCCCGCGGTGAGTGCACACGTTCGAAAGCCCGCGCAGCTCGCCGTGGAGATCGCGTACGAGGAGGAGCGGCACGTCGAGGCAGCCCTCGAGGAGCACGAACGGTCGCGCCGTCCCGGGTTCATCGAGACCGTGGCTGTGCGACACGAAGTGCCAACAGCGGGGGAACACCTTGTCGCGCTGGCGAGCAAACCACGACGCGCTCGTGTAGAGCTCGCTCGGCGGAGTCCTCGCCTTGCGGATGTCGGCGTCGATCTCGAAGCGCGGGTCGGGCATCAGCCCCCTCCGGCGGCGGTAGGTTTCTGGGTCGCCACCCATGCCTCCCACTCGTCGACGACCTTCTCGCGCTCGACCTCGGGGAGGTCCCACGCGTATCCGAAGTCCCGGCCGAAGGCGGCGCGGGCCTTGCGGTGCGAGTCGATGCGCGGGTTCAAGTTCGAGCTTCGCAGCCCCTTGAACAGAGTCGCCACGCCGGACGCGTCCCCGAGCCCCCAGAGCGCGGCCGCGGCGCTGTGCGCGACGTAGAAGCTCGGATCTCCGAGCGCGGCCTTCAGCGCCGGGATCGCGGCCACCGCCTGGAACCGGGCGAGCACCTCGCACGCCGCGACCCGCACCTCGGACGCGTCGTCCTTCAGGGCCGTCACGAGCAGGTTCGTGCCGTTGCGATTGCCGATCTTCTCGATCACCCGGACGGCCGCGAGGCGCGTCGCGGGTTCATCGGCGCCGAGACGCTTGCCGACCTCGGCGAGCACCTCGTCCTCACCCTTCTCGCTCACGTCGGCGAGCAGCTTCTCCTCGGCCGTGACCCACTGACCGTTGCTCCTCACGTGGCCGAGGCGGAGGTGCGCGTTCTTGTGCTCCGGATCGATCTGGACCACCTCGCTCAGGAGCTCGCGCGCCTCGTCCGGCATCTCGTTCTTGAAGCACCACTTCGCGAGCGCGAACCGAGTCTCGACGTCGCCCGCCTCCAGGCGATCGCGTCGCGCGAGAAACAGCAGGCGCGGGTTCCCCTTCGGGCTCTTTCCGCGCAGCGAGTTCGACGACCCGGCCAACATGGTCCACTGGCTCCCGCGGCCGCCCGACCGGGAGATCGAGTGACCGATGCCGAGCTGGGTGGAGCGATCGGTGATCAATCCGCGGTGGTGTCCCGACGACGTGTACCACCCGTCGAACGCCCCCTGGGCGCTCCCCGCGAGCGCGCAGTTCTCGAGCACGCCGCCGCCGTACCCCTCCTTCTGCGCACGCATGCCTGGCGTTCGATTCTCCGCGACCGGCGACTCGTGCGCGAAGTAGTCCATGTCCAGCATCTCCTGACTGTGCTTGCGCGCCGCGACCACGAGGCGGTCGTCGAGCTCGAGCGGAGCGAGCCCGAGCATGACGCGGTAGTCGTTCAGGATGCGTGCGAAGCGCCGTTCCTCGTCGGTCGCGCTGCCCGGGCCGGTGGCGTTGAACTCATGGATCTCTTCGATCTCCTTCAGCTCCTTCTTGGAGTACATGAAGCCCAACGGGCTCAACGCCTCGTCGAGCTCGCGGTACGCCTCCTGCAGGTCCTCGTCGTAGTCGTTCGGCTGATAGCCGGCCCGCTTCAAGTACTGCGCCGCCTCCTTCACGTAGTAGAGCGCGTTGTTGATCTCGGGCACCTTCTCGATGAACAGCCGCCCGGGGCGCATCCACAGCTCGCGCAGCTTCGACACCGCGCCGTCGACCTTCGGCTGCCCCACCTCGCCGTGGGCGTCGTCGGGATAGGCCGTTCGATCGCGGATGACGTCGAGTGCTTCTTTCCGGGCCTCGTCGACGCGCTTCTTCAGCTCCTTGCGGAACGCCGACGCACCGCGTCCGTTCGCGAACGCGAGCAGGTCCTTGCGCGCGCGGTCCTCGGCGTCGCGCAGGATCGGCTCGAGGAGCTTCCGGCCGGCGTCCCCGGATTCGATCAGCTTGTCGTACGCCGCGAGGCGCACGTCGTACTTCTTGCTCCTCGCGTCGCGGATCAGGTCGTTCAGCGCGTCCTGATCGGTCCCGAGCACGAGCAGGATGAGGAGGGCGAAAGAGCCGGTCATTGAGTCCTCGGCGGGCTTCTTTGGCGAACGGCGCGGACAGGGGTGAAACTCGGCGATTGTACTCCCGGCACGGATCGGCGTGACGGGAGAGTTGGAACGAAACCGGTTGCCCGCCGTCCCGTGTCGGACTCGACCTCGACGCCGGGCTTCCGAAACACCACGCTCGACTAGAATCGCATCACCATGAACGTCGGTCATGACACGTTTCGGCGGCTCTCCGTGGCGCGCGACCTTCTTCGCCCCCGTGAATACGATGAAGACGATGGCGACGCGCCGCTCACCGTCGAGCAAGTGGCTCGGACGATCGAAGATCTCGCCGCACCGGCGGCCGGCCGCCGGAGGAGCAAGCCATGATCCTCGCCGCCGTCGACTTCTCGGAGTCAACGAAGCTCGTGGTCGAGGAGGCCGCGACGCTCGCGGAAGCGCTCGGCTCGAGGCTGGTCGTCGTCCACGTCGCGGCGCCCAATCCGGACTTCGTGGGATACGAGGCGGGCCCGCCGTCGGTGCGCGACGCGCGGGCGCACGAGCTCCGAATGGAACGGAGCGAGCTCCGTTCCATCGCGGACTCGCTCCAGGCGCGCGGGCTCTCCGCGGAGTCGATGCTGGTTCAAGGCCCAACGATCGAGAAGATCCTGGAGGAAGCGGACCGCCTCGGTGCGCAACGCATCGTCGTGGGGACGCACGGACGGGGGACGTTCTCCCGCGCGCTGCTCGGGAGCGTGAGCCAGGGCGTCGTTCGCGGGGCCACGTGTCCGGTCGTCGTCGTGCCCGCGCCGGGGCGGGCTCGGTCCTGACGAGGACCGCGTCGCCGGACGTTACCGGGTACAACGAGGCTCATGAACCTCATCCTCCTCGTCCTCGTCCTCGTCCTCGCGAACCTCGTCACCGCGCCGCCGGCCGCCCGCGGCGTCCTCGACCTGAACGGCGCGTGGTCGATCCGCGCGGAGGCACCGAGCGGAGCGGACGGCGCCGCCGGTTGGCGGACGATCGATGTCCCCTCCGCGTTCGAGACCGTGCTCGGCACCCCCTTCGACGGCGTCGCGACGTATCGGCGGACGTTCACGCTTCCCGCGGGCTTCGCGGGCGAGCGGCTCGTCCTCTCGTTCGACGCCGCGGCGACGGCGGTCGACGTGACGTTGAACGAACACGCCGTGGGGTCTCACCTCGGCGGCTGGACGACGTTCCGTTTCGACGTCACCGATCACGTCGATCGAGAACGCGAGAACGTCCTCGTCGTTCGCGTCGACGAGAGGGTCGGCCACGACACGCAGGGGTTCCTGCCGATCATCGCACCGCACTTCGGCGGCATCTGGCAGTCGGTGTCGCTGCTCGGCCTTCCGGGTACGTGGATCGATGACACCGCGGTGCTCGCGGTCGGAGACGCGGAGACGGCGACGGCGTTCCTCGAGGCGCCGGTCGTGGGTGACGCCGCGGACACCACGCGGGTCGCCGAGGTCGAGATCGGGAACGATCGGATCGTGATCCCTCTCGTCGGCCCGCGTACGGAACGTGCGATCGCCGCGTTCGAGGCGTGGGATCTCGATCGACCGATCCACTACCCCGTCACGTTCCGACTGCTGCGCGACGGAGAGGAGGTCGACCGCGTCGAGACCCGGCTGTCGTTCCGTTCGGTTCGCCCGGACGGAAGGCGGCTGCGGCTGAACGGACGGCCGCTCAACGTGCGGGGGATCCTGGAGTGGGGCTGCTTCCCGCCGTATCTCGCGCCGACCCCGGATGACGCGACCATCCGCGAGACGATCGCGAGCGCGAAGGCGCGAGGATTCAACCTGATCAAGTTCTGCCTGTGGGTGCCGCCGCGACGCGTGCTGCGGCTCTTCGACGACGCCGGCATGCTGGCGTGGATGGAGTACCCGACGTGGCATCCGCGCTTCGACGCCGAGCACCGCGCCGAGCTCAAGCGCGAGTTCGACGAGTTCTACCGGCACGATCGCAACAGCCCTTCCGTCGTGCTCCGCAGCCTCACCTGCGAGACCGGCCCGTCCGCGTCGCTCGAGGTGATCCGCGACCTCTACGACCTCGCGAAGGCACGCATTCCCGGCGCGGTGGTCGAGGACGACTCGTCGTGGATCGCGTGGAACCGCGTTCACGACTTCTACGACGATCACCCCTACGGCAACAACAAGACCTGGCCCGCCACGCTCGAGCGGCTCGACCGCTACGTCGCCGAGCGAGAGCCGAAGCCGCTCCTGCTCGGGGAAGCGATCGCGGCGGACACGTGGCTCGACCCCTCCGCGTTCGACGGCGCGCCGGACGACGCGTGGTGGAGGTCGATGCACGAGGCGTCGTGCCGGGAGTGGCGCGACGGGACCGCCGCGCGTCGCGGCGTCGCCGCGGTCGACGACCTCGCCGCCGACTCGCTCCGATTCGCGATGAACCAGCGCAAGGACCAGATCGAGACGTTCCGGCGGATGATCCCGGACGGCGGCTACGTCGTCTCGGTGGCGCGCGACTTCAGCAAGGCGGAGATGGGCTTGGCCGATCACGCGAACCGCTGGAAATGGTCGCCGGCGGACTGGGTCTGGCACGGGGACACGATGCTCGTGCTGGGCGCGGAGACGAAGCGCTCGGTGTTCTCGGAAGTTCCGGCGGACGTCGACCTGTTCGTCGCCCACCACGGCCCGGCCGACCTGCGGGCCGGTCGCGCAAGGTGGACGTTCGACGGAAGCGGCGGCGAGATCGAGCATCCAACGATTCCGCGCGGCGCGGTGCGACGGATCGGGACGATCTCCCTCCACGCGCGGCGCACCTCGGAGCCCACCGCGTGCGAGCTCGCGGTCAGCCTCGACGACTGGCCCGTCCAGAACCGGTGGACGTTCTGGGTCGTCCCTCGCGTCACCGCGGTCGAGCGCGACGTCATCGAGACGAACGCGTTGGACGTCGACACGCTCGACGCCCTACAGCGCGGCGCGAACGTCATGCTCCTCGCGTCGAACGTCCCCGGCTCGTTCGTCCGCTCTCCGCACTGGTACCTCCGCGGCTCCCTCTGGGCCCCGCCGAGTCGGACGCTGTCCGCGTGCTCGAAGTCGTTCTTCCTCGACCTCGTCGTGAAGGACCTCCACCCCGACGGCTTCCTCCCGGTCGGCTCCATCTTCGACGAGATCGATCCGATCGTCGCGTTCTGGGACAACCATGACGTCGCGGAGGTCCGCGACTGGGCCCTCGCGTTCGAGACCAACGTGGGCGAAGGGCGTCTGCTGGTGACCGCGCTCGACCACGAGACGAGCCCGGCGGGCGCGTGGTTGAAGCAGCGCTTCCGCGAGCATCTCGCGATGCCCGGCGCCGCCACGACGGCCCTTTCCCCGACCACGATCGCCGCGATCCGCGATCGCCTCGTCGCGCGCACGATCGACTTGACGTCACGCGCCTGGAGCTTCCGCCCCGATGGCGCCGATGAATGGTCGGAGATCCACGTGGGCCGCAGTTGGGAGGGACAAGGCCACCCGGCGTTGGACGGTTTTGCGACGTACGCGCTCGACGTCGAACTCGACGAAGGCTGGGCGGGCGAGCCGATCCACTTGAACCTCGAGGGCGTCGACGACGCGTTCGAGGTGTTCTTCGACGGATCCTCGGTGGGAACGGGCGGCGACGTCCCCACCCGCCGGACCGCGTTCGCCGAACGCTCGTCGCACCGGCTCGCCGAACGCGCGACACCGGGGACGCATCGGCTCGAGGTGCGCGTCTACGACTGGTACGGCGCCGGAGGCATCCACCGGCCGGTGAGCCTGTCGACGCGTCCGCCGGGAACGGCGGCAGAGTTCCTGCTCGGCCGGTGAGGCGGGGTCTCGGCTTCTCGTCTCGATCGGAAGTGGACCGGGCGCCGCCGCCGAGGGTCGCGGCATTTGGTCCCCGATCCCTACAATGGCCCGTCATGAACGCGATCAGCTTGCAAGACCGTTACGCGCCGCGGCTGCGGTGCTTCGGATGCGGCCCCGCCAATGAGAAGGGCCTTCGCATCAAGAGTTTCGCCGACGGCGACGACGTCGTCTGTCGATGGCGCGCCGAGCCGCACCATGAAGCGTTTCCCGGAATGATGAACGGCGGGATCATCGGCACCCTGCTCGACTGCCACTGCAACTGGACCGCGGCCCACCACCTCATGGTGCGAGCCGGAAAGGACCATCCTCCCTGCACCGTCACTGCCGAGTACTCGATCACCCTGAAGCGCCCGACGCCGATGGTCGAGCCGGTGACGCTGCGCGCCCACGTCGTCGAGTCGTCGGACGATCGCGCCGTGGTCGAAGGCACGCTCGAGGCGGGCGGGAAGGTCACCGCGTCGTGCCGCGGCGTGTTCGTCGCGGTGAAGGAAGGGCATCCGGCGTACCACCGCTGGTAGCTCCGGCGCCTGGTGTCGATGGTCGCCTCTCCGCCGTCGCGAACGACCGAGCTCAGCCGACCCCACGCTTCGCCTCGTCGGAGACGAGGAAGAAACGCCCGATGTCGATTTCGAACTCGGATTCGTCGTCGCGGCGCATGTGGTACTTGCCTTCCATCGTTCCCCAGGCCGTCGGGAGCGCGCAGCCGCTCACGTACTCGAAGCTCTCGCCGCTCTCGAGGCGGGGCTTCTGCCCCACCACGCCGGGACCGCGCACTTCCTGGCGCTGGTTGTCCGCGTCGAGGATGATCCAATGGCGCGAGAGCAGCTTCACCGATTCGGAGCTCTCGTTCTTGATGACGATGCGATAGGCGAAGACGAACTGCCGAGTCGCCGGATCCGAGTCGGCGTTCAGGTAGAATGCCGCAGCATGGACGCGAATCCCCTCGGTGACGGTTTCCGAATCCGGCGATTGCCTCATGCCACGGAGGCTACACCGAGACCGCCTTGCGGACCGGATCGTTTTCCCGTATTCGTAACCAGCTCGCGACGAGACGAGATTCCCCGGGCCAGCGTTCGCGCCCCGCGAAGACTTCAAGCCCGAAGCTCAAACGAAGGTCGTGTCGCGCTCGTACCGCCGCTCTGGACGAGGGCCCGCTCGCAAGGAGCGGAACTCTCGCAACGACAGCAGACAACTGCAGGGAGTCACCCGTGTTTCAGCGATCTGTGATCTACGTCGCCGCTGCGATGTTCGTCGCGCTCGTCCCGTTCGGCGGCGCGCAGGAACCGGCCCAGCCGACCCAGCAGCAGCTCCTCGCCAAGTTCCAGTCCGCCATGGAGCAGCAGGACTGGCCGAAGGCGATCGAGACCGGCCGAGAGCTCGTGAAGATGGATGACAAGAACGGGCAAGTCTGGGCGTCCTTGGGGATCGCGCTGCACTCGTCGCAGAAGTATGACGAGGCGTTGGAGGCGCACAAGCGCGCCGCGGAGTTCCCACGGTCCGCTTCGGTCGGCGCCTACAACGCCGCGTGCGTGTACTCGATCAAGAACGACGTCGATTCCGCCGTGAAGTGGATGGGGACGGCGATCGAAAAGGGTTTCCGCGACGCCGCGCTCTTCAGCACCGACCCGGACATGAAGAACCTGCGCGCGGACCCTCGGTACAAGGACCTCGCCGAGGGGGTGAAGGGACGAAGTCCGAGGGCGGAGGGCCAGGCGCCCGCACCTCCTCAACCGTCCGCGCGCGTATTCTCGTCGACCTCCGATCGCAAGTGTTCACGGCTCTTCTACTGGAGCGGACAGTCGTCCCCCGGGCAGGTCGTGATCGACTACGGCCCGATCCCGTGGAAGGACAACTACGGAAGCCTCGTCGAGTCCGGGAAGCTGGACGACCAGCGTTGGCGCCTCGGCCGCGACTTCTGGACGAACCTCGACACGAACCTCACGTTGAGCTTCGGCTCGGTGAAGGTCGAGCCGGGCCAGTACTACGTCACGCTCGAGCACGAAGCCTCGGATGGATACACCCTCGCGTTGCTGACGCCGGCCGACGTGCGACGGCAGAAGCTCGACGCGTTCCAAGCGGCCTCGACGGAGGGCGGCCTGGAGATTCCGATGACGCACACGAAGGTGGATGAAGTCGCCCAGACCCTCTCGATCTCGCTCATCTCGGATCCTTCGGACGTCGCCAAGGCCGAACTCGTGGTTCGATTCGGGCCGCACAAGCTCGTGACGCCGTTCGATGTGCATCTCGACTAAGGGTCCGCGCAAGAATCCCAACGCGGTATGACCGCAACCGAAGAAGCACCCGGCACGTGTGCGCCTGAGGGCGCGGTCACGTGTCGGGTGGACAAGCATCGAGTTCTTCGCGGCACGCGAAAAACTCGATGCTTGGAACCTAAGGAACTCACGACAGGAGGTTGCCATGAAACTCGCGATCCTCGCCCTTGCGCTCGCCGCGCTCACCAACGCCGCCGCGGCCCAGGAGGTCTGCTACTCCGAGAACGGTGGGCCCGAGTTCAGCGACGGAATGAGCGTCGTGGCGGGCCTGCTCGCCGTGAAGTTCTCGCCGGACTCGTCCGTCGTCGTGAACCGGATCGAGGTCTTCACCGGTGAGGTCGCGGGCAACATGACGCTCGGCATCTGGAGCTCCGACACGCTCGAGGACGAGCCGGAATCGCCGATCGGCACCGGCGGCTTCACGGTGAGTCCGACGAAGGGTTGGCAGGGTGCCGATCTCTCGCCCTCCACCCCCCTCGATCCGAGCCTCGACTACTGGCTGGTCTGGGGCACGCTGAACGGCGCGCAGGGGTCGAACGATCCCGAGAAGGCGTTCCTGGGTCAAGTCACGCGCTTCTCCGGCGACGGCGGGGCGAACTGGAGCCCGCAGAATCAATCGTTCGAGCGCCACTTCAAGTTCCGCTTGATCTGCGGCTGCTCCGGTCCGGCCGCCGAGTACGGCCAGGGCTGCGCCGGAACCGGCGGCTTCGTGCCGAAACTCTCGCTCGATACGTGTCCGCTCGAAGGCACGCAGGTGACGATCTCGCTGACCAACACGTTGGGGGGGTCGACCGCGCTCCTCCTCTTCGGCATCGGCGTGGCACAACTGCCGGTCGAGCAGAGCGGGTGCGACCTCCTGACCGCGCCGCTGCTCCCGCTGATCATCCCGATCGTGAGCGGCGGTGCCGGCGGCGGCATGGGCTTCGCGATCCTGTCGGGGACGATCCCGATCGGCACGTCGGGAACGACGGTCTACAGCCAGGCGTTCGTCCTCGATCCCGCTCCTCCGGCGGGGTACGCCGCGTCGAACGGGATCACGATCGCCATCCCGTAGATCGTCGCAGCAGCGAACGTCTACCGCAGCCAATCGGGAGCCCGCGAACGCACGCGCTCGCGGAGCTCCTGATACGCGGACTCGCGTCCGAGGCGCTCCTGGATCTTCGCCAGCAGCCAGAGCCCCGCGTCGGACCGCTCGAGCCAGGTCCAGTGCGGCAAGGGCTCGAGTTCTCCGCCCGGCTCGACACGTCGGACGATCGCGTCGGCGACGGCATCGATGGCGGCGCGGTCCACGCCGGCTCGCAAGTACGGCACGATCTCGATCGCGCGGTGCAGCCAGGGACGGGCGTCGTCCGACCGGCCGGCCGCGGCGAGCGCCGCTTCGAGACGGAGGAACGCCGTCATACGTTCGGCCGCGAGCGAGCGCGCGTAGACGACCGGGCCGACCGTCGCTTCCGCGCGATCGAGTCGTCCCGAAGCCAGGTGCAGCCAGAAGATCTCCTCGGTGAGGTGGCGAACGACCTCGGCTTCCTCCGCGAAGTCCCGGATGTCATCCATGCCGCGCTCGAACCGCTCGAGCGCCGGCTCGAGCTCGCCCAGCTCGACGAGCCGGCGTCCCTCGGCGAGGAGGGTCCACGCGCCGCCGAGCTCGCGGAAGCCGCCCTCCGATGCATGCGCTTCGACCGGCTCGGCCCCGCCCATGCCTTCCTCGATCTCGACGCGCAGGAAACGGAGCGCCGGCCACTCCGCGCCGGACAGGCGCTTGTGCTCTTCGATCACGTCGAGCGCCTCCCGCGGGAATCCGAAGTCGCGATACGTGTAGGCGAGCGCGGACGCGGCGCGACGCGCCTTGACCGGATCCTCGCGGCACAGGCCGGGGATCAGGCGTCGGTTCTCGGCGAGCACCTCGGTGAGCGACAGCGACGCGCGACCCGACTTGGTCGTGAACTGGTAGTCGCCCGCCTCTTCGGTCCAATCGACGCGGCGCGCCGCCTGCGAATCGAACCGAAGCGCGAGCGCCATCTCGCGCTTCGCCGCCTCCTTGTCGCCGAGCCCGAGCTCGATCCGCGACGCCCGCAACGACCACTCCGGCGCCAACGGACCGGTCGGATCGAGGTCGCGCGCCCGGCGAATCGCGAAGAGCGACGGACGGAGCCGGCCGCGCTTCGACTCCAGGCTCGAGATCGCCTCCCACGGCACCGGCGACATCGGATGGGTCTCGGTCAGTCGTCGAAGCTCATCCAGCACCGTGGACTCTCTTCCGGCGAGGTCGAGCGCGTTCACCCGCTGCATCCCCAGGTTCAGGTCGTATGGATCGAGCGCCGTTGCGATGCTCGACCACCGCTCGGCCGCGTGAACGTCACGCCGCTTCAAGCCGACCTGCAAACGATCGGAGACGAGCTCGCTCGAGACCGTAACGGCGAACGCCAACCCCACGAGCCCGGCCAGTCCGATCGCCCCGAAACGCCACGCGCGAGCCGGCCCGCTTCGAACCGGACTCCGCGGCGTGATGAGCGACGCCGAGATCCCCATCAGCAGGCCGAGGTGGAGCGGAAACGGCGTCGTGCTGCACAGCCCCTGATCCATGAGGTGCGTCAGCATCAGCGCGACCGCGCTGGCCACGACCGCGATCGCGAGGTTTCGTGCGCCGGACTCGGCGCTCGCCGCCACGGCGGTCGTCCGCACCACGAACCCGATCCACGTCGCCAAGAAAAGGAGCGCCGCCGGCCAGCCGGCGCCCATCGCCAGAGCGAGCGGAAGGGAATGCGGATGCAGGTTCTTGCTGCGTCCGTCGAGATCCGACGGGGTGGCGAACGCGGAAAGCGGCTCGCCGGTGAGGAACCCGAAGCCTAACCAGGGTCTCTCGCCGATCGCGTCGCACGCCACGCCCCAGATGTAGACCCGAAACGCCATCGAGGGGTCGTGGAGATTCTCGAGCACGATGCCACGTCCGACGAGAGCGACGAGGACCAGCCCGACGACCGCCGCACCGCACAGCCAGAACGCCGTGGAGCCCCGTGGTCGACGCCGGTACGTCCCGATCGCCAGGTGAAGCGCGATCAGGACGCCGACGCCGGCCGCGCCGGCCGCGAGCGCGGTCCGCGAACGGGTGAGGTAGAGCGTGATCAGGGCTCCGACCGCGACGATCGACCAGAGCCCGCGCGAAGCGAGCCGCCCCCTCGCCGCAAGCGCGATCAGCAGCGGAACGGACGCCGCGAAAAACGGGGCGATCAGGTTGGGATGGATGCCGAACAGAGGCAGCCGCGCCCCGAGCGCGTGGCGGATGCCCATCGGGCCGGCCGCCTCGGCGATCGCGACTCCCGCGAACACGATCGACGCGATGACCGTGGCTCCGAAGGCGCGCGTGGCCGACCACGCCCGTTCGATCGATGGAGCCGCGCCGAGCACCGCGATCGGGGTCAAGGCCAAAGCGGCGCGAGACCAGCCGGCGAGGTGTCGTTCCCGATCGACCGCCGTGACGACCGCAAGCAGCGACACGCCGAGGAAGACGAGCAACGGACGCACGTACGGCGTAGCCGTCGTGCTTCCGCGCGGCGCCCGAAGCCAGGCGACGGCGGCCAGCAGCGCGAGCAACGGGTAGTAGGTGTCCGCGCGCCGTACGAACAGCACGCCGCCGCCGGCGATCGCGACGATGAACAGTTGGAAGGACGCGTCGGAATCGAATCGCCGCGCGACCACCACGACGGAGCCGACCGCAAGCGCCAGCGCGAGCGGAAGGAACAGTCCGCTCTGACCGAACGATCGGATCGATGCGTACACGGGGAGATCGGAGTCGCCGGCCAACGCGAGCGCGCCGACGATCGCGGCGGCGGCGGCGCTCGATGGATCGAGCCATCCGCGGCGCCTCCACGCGATCACGATCCCGACCGCGGTGACGATCGCGCCGATCGCGAGCAGGTTCCTCGCGGTGCCGTCGATCCACTCCTCGGTCCTCGACCGTGACGCGGTCAGCAACCAGGCGATCGCCGCGCAGAGGGGCGCGGCGATGCTCGCGATCGGACGCGCGCGGCGTGCAACGGACGGCTCCGGCGCGAGCGGTGGATCGGAACGGTGGGGCATCAAGTCAAGGTACCCGACACCACCTACCGGTCGTAGAGTGAAGGCAACATGCCGCCGCGCAGCGTCCTCGTCCTCCTCACCCTCCTGCTGGCCGCCCACTTCGGTTGGCTGCTCGCGCGGTTCGAGCCGGCCTATTCGTCCCCCGACGCGAGCGGCTACTTCGTGCAGGCGCGCGTCCTGCTCGAGTCGGGCTCGACCGGATTCCTTCCCGAGTCGCCGCTTCAGTATGTCGGCGTTCCCTGGCTGGAGACGGAACGAGGCGAGCTTTGCAGCCGCTATCCGCCCGGGCTTCCCCTTCTCCTCGCCGCGGTCTGGTCGGTGTTCGGATTCGTGGGTGCGTTGCTCGTCATCCCGATCGCGGCGACGTTGCTGGTGCTCGCGACGTTCCTCTGGTCACGTCGATGGATCGGCGATGGACCGGCGTTGGTCGCGGCGGCGCTCATGGCCGCGGTCCCGATCGCGAACCGCCAGGCGCTGCACGCGGACGCGCACACGGTCACCGCCCTGCTCGTGGTGCTCGGACTCCTCGCGTTGGATCGATGGAACGCAGAGCCGAGCCGAGCCCGCGCCTTCGCGGCGGGCTTGCTGCTCGCCGCGATTCCGGCCGTTCGTTACCCGGACGGACTGGTCGCGATCGGCGTGGCGTCGTTCCTCGTGACGCGACTGCGTTGCGAGCAGACGCGCAACACGGTGCCGTGGGTGCTGGCCGGCGCGCTCGGGCCGATCGCCGCCCTTCTCTTGCACCACCAGATGGCGTTCGGCTCGCCGATCAAGACCGGATACGCGCTCACGCACGAGCAGACCGCGTTCGCATGGGAGGCGCTCGCCGGTCACGTTCGACCGTACCTCGCGAGCCTGACGCGCGAGGCGCTCGGGCCGTTCGCGTTCCTCGGCGCGGCGGGGATGATCGTGCGGTTGTTCCGGCCCGGATCCCGGGCGACCGGACTGCTCTGGATGGGCGCCGTGGTTCCCCTCGCGGCGCTGTACCTCTCCTATTACTGGGGTGCGCCGGGCGACACGACGAACCGGTTCTTCATCCCCGTCATGCCGATCCTGTTCGTCGCGGCGCTCGACCTTCTCGTCCGACTCGAGCGTCGCTGGCGCGACGATCCTGGACCGCGCCGGATCGGTCGGTCGTTGCTCGCCGTCGCCGTCGTGGCTCAGGTCGTCCTCGGCGTGGTCGGTTCGGAGGATCGCATGCTGCGCGAGCGCATGGGCACCACGCGCGGCGCGGCCGTGCTCGACTGGCTCGCGGCGACGGTCGAGGACGGCGCGGTCGTGATCGCGAACCGCGCAGTACAGGGAAGCGTCGAGCCGCTCGGCCGGTACCGGCTGGTCGACGACCGACTCGTCCCAGGCGGCCCGCGGCGAGCGACCGTGAAGACGCGGAACCCGAACCTGCGGTTCCTCCAGGACGCGACGAACGGGGAGAGCCCGAGCCCCCATCAACACGACAAGCTGGACCGCCTGCGTGCGCGCTACGAGGGAAAGGACGACTCCACCGTCGCGCGGCTCGTCCTCGAGGACCTCCGCGCGTGGGCGAACGGGACGACGATCGTCTGGCTCGCGACGCAGGACGAGATCCACCGGTTCGCCGAGCTCGCCGGCCCGAACGCGCGGCTGGAACCGATGGGTCCGATCGAGCTTCCGACTCCGCAGAGCGCGCTGCTCGATCTCGTGCGAGACGACGAGTCGACCTTCGCCCTTCCCTACTGGGTGATCGAACCGCCGCTCGAGGCCTGGCGATTGCGCTGAGCAGGGGGGCTACTTCCCTCCGAGGTAGCCGAGCTCCTTCAGCGTGTTCAACGTCGCTTCATCGAGGTCCGCGTCGGCGCCGGCGCTCCTGCGCGACGTCAGGTCGAGAACCCATCGGTCGAGCTGCTCCTTCCAGGCGCGAACGTCCTCGGCGCGCGACTCGGCGACGTCGATCCGTTCCGCGGGATCGGCGTCGAGGTCGTAGATGCTGTCGGCGGTGCCGCCCGCCGGCGTCGCCTCGACGATCAGCTTGTAGCGTCCCCCGCGGAGGGTCCGGAAGACGAGATCCTCGGCCTCCCTCTCCCCGCCGCGCGACAGCGCGGCTCGCGGCTCGATCGTTCCCCCCGAGAAGAGCGGCACGAGCGACCGTCCGTCCTCCATCGGGCCGAGGTCGATGCCGTCGGGGACGAGCCGGCAGAGCTCACGCAGCGTCGGGGCGAGGTCGACGAGCGACACCACGTCGTCGACCCGAGCGGCGCCGATCCCCGGCCCCCGAACGACGAGCGGGACGCGGATCTGCTCCTCGAAGAGGGAACGACCGTGCCCGATGACCCCACGTTCCATCAGCGCCTCTCCGTGATCCGACGTGACGACGACGATCGTCCGGTCGAGCCGCCCCGTCTCCTCGAGGGCTCCGACGATCTCCCCTACGAGCTCGTCCGCGGAGAAGAGCGACGCGTCGTACATCAGCTCGGCGCGGGACTGAAGCTCCTGCCGAACGCTTTCGTCGGGGTCCTTCACGAAGAAGGGATTCTCACGCTGCGAGGCTCCGTAAGCGCCGTCGAGGAGCGTCTCCATCTCGGCCGGCTCGCCGCCGAACCGCGCGAGGACCTCCGGCTTGCCGCGATACTCGTGCGCCTGATAGGTGTGGACGAAGAGGAACAAGGGCCGGCGACGTGGCGCGCCCAGAAGGTCGAGCAGCATCGTCCGTTCGACTTCGGCCCTCGCGGCGAGCGCCCGCGTGTCTCGCCCGTTGAAGTCCGGCACCTGCTCGGCCCATTCGCGCGGGTAGACGATCTCGGTCGTGCGGTATGACTCGAAGCCGATCGAGTACCCGAACCGCGGGTCGAGGTACCCCGAGGCCGTGAACGCGATCGTCTCGTAGCCCGCGCGACGGAAGTCGGACGGAAGCCACGACAGACCGCGCGGAATGCTCCCGGTGCCGCGATAGACGCCGTGGCGGTCGGGAAGCTGGCCCGAGAGCATCGTCACGTGGGACGGCAGCGTCCACGGGGCGGCGGCGATCGCGTGCTCGAAGACGAACGAGGACTGCGCCAGCTCGTCGATCTCCGGAGTGGTCGGCCGCGGCCCCCCGTGGAGCGACATCCGATCCGCGCGCACCGTGTCGAGCGAGATCAGGATGACGTCCGGTGGAGGTTCGGCCGGTTCCCCAGTCAGGACCGGCGACTCGAACACGAGCATCGACCCGTCGACACCTTCGTCCGTCTCCGCGACGAACGAGAGTTCGATCGAGTCACCGGCGTGCGCCGACAGATCGAGATCGATCGCGATCGGATCGTGCGGGATCGAACCCGACCAGACCACCTCGCCGTCCAGGAGGACGTCGAGCCGGGCATCCGCCATTTTGGCCCAATACGCTTGCACGTGCGTGGTGAACCGCGGCCGGCGCGGCGGCACGCGCAACCGATGGGTCATCCGCCCCGGCGCGTAGAGGATCATCCCTTCGAACGTGCGGCGGTCGCGCCCGATGCGTCGCGCCCACGGCGAACCGTTCAGCGTCTCGGTCTCGAGCAGCCAGCGCCCCTGGCGCCCCGGAAAGAGGATCTCGACGGGAGGAACGCGCGGCGATCCGTCACGCGCCGCCACGCACAGCAGCATCATCCTCGTCGCGGCTGGGAGCACCGCCCAGGCGTCTCCATCGGCGGTTCGTTCGATCTCGCGCCGAGCGTGCCGCGGATCGGCGAGCACCCGCCCGAGCGATTCGCCGTCCGCGAGGTCCGTCCCCGCGACGTCACGATCGATCGCCACGAGGAACGCGCGATCGAAGTACGCGTCGCTGCCGCCCGAGGGGATCCTGACGCAGACCGCCTCCTCTCGCTTGGTCGGGACCACGACGACGGCCAACGCCGCGTTCGGCGTCGCCTCGTTCGGGAAGACGACCGATCCCACCCACCCACCGCGATGAATCGCCGCCCGTTCGAAGCTCAGCTTTGGCGTCGCTTTCGCGAGGTGACGCATCACCGCCGGCATCGAGTCGAGATCGAGGTAGGACTCGATCTCCGCCCGTTCGAGGACGTCGACGAGCCGGATCGAGTCGGCCGGCGGGACGTCGTTTCTCGAACACGCGGGAAGGCTGATCCAGCCGATCGTGAACAGCGCGAGCGGCGCGAGCAGGGAAGGAACGGAACGCATCCCGCAACGATAGATGCCCCCGTTTGCGAGGCGCCTTGTTTTTTTTCGTGCGTTTTCGAACCAGCGGCCCGAACGCGGAACGACGAACCCGTTCCCGCGAACGAGAAAGACGGGAGCCGCGTAGTCAGCCGCGGCTCCGATCCGCGACGTCTCCGGCGCCGACCTCGAATCAGGCTCCGGCCTCGACGGTCACCTCGAAGTCGTGCGTGTATCGCTCGGTGCCGTCCGTCACGATGACCCGGTAGTCACCCGCTCGGTCCGGAGTGAAATAGACCAGCACCGGCGGCGACCCCGATCCGGACCCCACCGTCGCTCCGGAGCCGAGGTGCTTGATCGTCACGCTGACGCTGGCCGGCGGCGAGCTCGAGTAGGTGACCTCGACGCTGACCTCCTGGTCCACGACGGGAAACGACGGCGTGACGTTGATCGTTGGGCTCATGTCATCCTCCAGAGGGTTCTCGCTCAAACCTCTTCCCCCTTCACCATGAAGAACGACGACCGGCGGTTCATCCGCCAGGCAAATGACGCTGCACTTGTTCCGGCTGCGCATCGAGCCACCGTCGCGCTTCGGCCGTCGCCTGGGGATCGTCCAACTGCATGATCCGCCGGTACGCCTGGATCGACATCGCCTCATCGCCCGCGTGGAGCGCGTCGATCAGCTCGTTCAACGCGGCGCGGTCGCCGGCCGCCGCCAGCGCGTACCGAGCCCACACGCGATTGTTCCAGTGCGGCGACTCGAGGAGGTGGACAAGCTCCGCGCGCGTCACCGGCTGGCGGCGATCTCCGAGCAGCTTGCAGGCCGACTGGACCTGCTGCGGGGTGGCTTCGGGGTCCCGGGCGAGCGCCGCCGCGAGCGGCAACGCGTCCTCCTCCGCGCGACGCACGAGGTACTGGAAGGCAACGCTCGCGGCGCTCCGATCCACCTTCGACGTTGCGATCTCCAGCACGACCGCCCGCGCCGCCGCGTCGCCGAGCCCGTCCAACGAGATCGCCGCCTCCGCTCGCACCATCGCCCGGGACGGATCCGCCTCCACCGCGAAGACGATTCTGCGCAACGGCTCGATCGCCCCGGGATCACCCACTCGTCCGATGGCCGTCGCCGCCGTCATCGCGATCCTCGCGTCGGGGTCGTCCAGAAGCTCCGCCAGCCGAGGAACGAACGCGACCATCCGTCGCGCGGCCACGATCTGCAGCACACGCTCCTTCTCGATCCGCCCGCCGTCGCGAAGGAACGCCTCGAGCAGCCGGTCGAACTGCGGGGGAGCCTCGCCGGCCGACAGGATGCGGGACAGGGTTCGAAGGGCCGACTGCCGCACGTTCGCGTCGGCGTGAAGGAGGCTCTCGAGCACGACGCCGGATGCGACGTACTGGATCTCGCGGGGCTCCGCCTCCAGCCGTCGAAGGAGGTCGACGCGGCTCTCCGCGTCGCCCGGATGCGCGGCGGCGAGCAACAACGCACGGAGCTCTTCGTCGTGTCCGAGCTCGGGAGCGCCCTGGATCCACCGATCCACCGCGGCTCGAAACGGTTCCTCGCCACGGGTCCGCTCGAAGAGCTCGAGCATGGCGGACGGCAGCGCGCCGTCGGCGCCGGCGATGCGACGAGCGATTGCTTCCGCGTCGAGGCTCTCGTCCTTGGGCTCGGCGAGTCGATCCCAGCGCGCGCTCACCGCGGCGAGCCCGTCCGGACGCGGCGCCGTGGGACCATCGAACGGCGCCGCATCGCTCGCGGCCCGTCGGTCCGAACCGGAAGGGACGCCCTGGAGAGATGGCTCGCGCGTCGCCGTCGCGTAGCAGACGAGCAGGATCGCGAGAGCGATCGCCGCTGCACCTGTCACGCGCCGGGCCCGTCGCACGCGCCTCTCGCGCGCGCCTGCCCACTCACGGAGGTAACGAGACCGCGGCGTCGACTCCAGCCGCGGCGGCTCGGGTTCCCTCCCGTCGTCGTGATCCTCGTCGATCGACATCATCCATTCCCCCGGCAACCGCCGCTCCGATGCCCCGCCGTCCCCGCCCTCCCCGACGGACGCGCCCTGACCGTGTTGCCTCGCGAACTCCTTCCCCAGGACTCGTCGCTCTCGATCCTGAGACTTCTTCTCTTCCACCGGCTCGGAGAAAGGGAGGGCGTCGGCGAGCCCCAGCCGCGGGACCCGCCGACAACCTCGGCTTTCCCCTTCTCGAGGGCCTGGCAGGCTCGCCCTCGTCTCCTGCGACCCCCAAGGTCGCGTTGCTCAAACCCCAATGACTCTTCTCTCCACCGCCCCCTCTGGGCATGGACGTAGAGGGCGTCGGGGGCACCGATTCCTGTCCTTTCTCGGAAACCCGTGCAGGTTTTTCGGATCATTCCGTCACCCCTCCGTCCCCACCGGTGTCGGGTGGCGCCTCGAACTTCTTTCTCAACAACGACCTACCCCGTTCGAGGAGGTACTCGACGCGCTCCTGGGACCACCCCGTCATCGCGGCGATCTCGCGCACGGTCTTCCCCTCCCGGTACTTGAGGACGAGAGCACGGCGCTCGTCCGCGGGAACCCCGAGCAAGAGCTCGTCCAGCTTGACACGATCGACGGCGACGGGGGAATCGAGCAGCGAATCGACCTCCACGGCGGGATCGCGGCGGCTCAGCTCCTGCCGGTGACGCCGGATCCACGTTTGGGCGCATCTGTCCATGAGCTTCCGCAACCACGCGTCGAAGTGCTCCGGGTTCCGAATCGTGCCGCGCTTCTTCCAACAGTGCATCCATCCCGTCTGCGTGACGTCGAACGCATCCGCCTCGGAGACACCGAACCCGCGCACCCGACGGAGCATCCGAGCTTTCCGATGAAGGAAGATCTGCTCGTAGGCGGCGGTGTCCCCCGCCTGCATCCGGATGACCAGCGGCGTCAAATCCCATCGCCCGTCGCCAGTCACTGGAACCCCCGCCACACGCCAAGCGTCTCACTCTCGCTCGACCCGATTCGACCTGATTCGGCCTGGCTCGACCCGGTGCGACCGGTGCGACCGGGCTCGCCGCGGTGCGACCGGGTTCGTCGGAGGATAGCGAAAGAGCATGCACGCGACCGAGTCCGAGGCAGGAATGTCCGAGCGCGGCGGCCCCGACGAGCGCGACGCGCAGTACCCTGGGCGGATGCTCCGGCGCGTCGTGCCCCTCGTCGTCCTCGTCATTGCCCCGTTCTTGGCGGGGTGCGCGGAACGAAAAACCGAGCGCGATCCGCCGACGTTCATTCGGCTGACCGATCTCGTCGCGAAGGCCAAGGTGGTCGCGGCGACCGACCTGACCGATCGTGAGGCACTCGAGCGGGACTCGATGCACCAGTTCGTGCGCGAGACGTTCGCGTCGCTCGACCCGGAGACGACCCATCTCGTCGACCCCGAGTTGATCTACAAGCTGGTTCCCGACCTCGAGCCTTCGGAGGATCCTCCCCAGTCGCGCACGGATGGATCCGATCTGCTCCTCGAGCCTCCGTCCCTCTACGTGCAGGTCTTTCCGCTCGCTTCGGTCAAGACGATCCATGGTCGCCTGTCCCTGCGCGGCGACCCGGAGAAGGAGCCGCTCTTGATCGAGGCGCGGGCGGTGCCGACGCCGGAGGAGCTGAAGCGCGACCTCGCCGAGCTCCTCGCTCCACGCGGGGTGTCGCGTCACGCGTTCCTCGAGGGCGCAGAGCCGAGCTCCGACGGCCGGCGCACGTACTCGGTCTCGTTCCGTCCTCGGATCGGCACGAAAGCGCTCATGTTCGTCGTCGCGACGCTCCGCAACCCGCTGGTCATCGAGGATCTCACGATCGCGCGCCAACCGCGCGTCTCGTCGCTCGCGCTCTCCCCGTCGGATGAGTTCGACACACCGCTCGTGCGCCGCGTCGAGATCGCCCACGACCACCGCGAATCGATCCTCCTCGCCGCCCCGAGCCAGATCCGATTCGAGCTCGACGTCCCACGACGCTCGCCGCGCCTGCGGTTCGCCCGGACCGTCCTCGAGAACGACGGCGTGAGCGGTGTGCTCGAGGTCGCGGTACGCGCCGGATCGCGCGAGCTGCGCGTGCGGCTCGACGTGCCGGCGACGCCGGGTTGGCGGGACGCCGAGGTGGATCTCGCCACGCTCGCGGGCGAACGCGTCGAGCTGACCCTGGCCGTGCGGCCGGACCGGGACGGCATCGTCCTGGGCATGGCGATCGGGACCCCGACGGTCGAAGGCGATCCGGTGGATGCGAACGCGGCGAAGCCGGACGTCGTGCTCGTGTCGCTCGACACCGCGCGGCGAGATCGGCTCTCGATGTACGGAGCGGAGCGACCGACGACCCCGCATCTCGAGCGCATCGCGCGCAACGCAGTCGTGTTCGAGACGGCGATCGCGCCCTCGTCGTGGACGCTGCCGTCCCATGCGTCCGTCTTCACCGGCCAGCTCCCGGCTCGACACGGCGTGGATCGGACCGACACCCGCCTCGAGCCGCTCGGCGCTCCGCACCTCGGCGTCGCGATGCGCGCGGCGGGCTACGAGACGATCGCGTTCACGGCCGGCGGCTACGTCCACCCCGACTTCGGATTCGCCGCGGGCTTCGACCGCTACGTGACGACGGAGCTGGTCGACTTCATCGCGGACGGCGAGACCCTCCTCCGGTCCGAGAAGTCGCCGCGGATGGGCGAACTCCTCCAGATCCTCCAGCGGCCGCGGCGGCGTCCGCTCTTCCTCTTCGTCCACACCTACACGGCGCACAACTACATCACGACCGACGCCGACCTCCGCGCGATCGGCACCGACGAGGCGACGGTCGCGTCGATGAACCGCGTGACGCGCCCGGACGGTGCGCGGCAGATCAAACCGGGCGTCAAGGTCGATCACTTCCCGGTCTTCACGGCGGGCACGCAGCTCCCGAAGGAGGACGAGGTGGTCGAGGTCGACCACCTGCGGCGCATCTACGACGCGACCCTCCTCGGCGCCGACCTCGTCGCGGGACAGGTCCATCGAGCGCTCGAGGCGACGGGCCGGCTCGACCACTCCTACTTCGTGTTGTTCTCCGATCACGGGGAAGAGCTGTTCGAGCACGGGCGCGCGGGCCACGGCAAGCACCTCTGGGAAGAGCTCGTGCGCGTCCCGCTCTTGTTCGCGGGAGCCGGTCTCGATGCGGCGCGAGTCGACCAGGTCGTCGACCTCTGCGACATCGAACCGACCCTGCTTGATCTCCTGCACCTCGAGCCGTCGCCGTATCCGCGCGACGGACGAAGTCTCGTGCCGCTGCTCCGCGGCGGAGCGCTCGCGGACGAGCCGGCGATCGGCCAAGAGGACCGTCTGCTCTGCATCCGGGGGGAGCGGTACAAGCTGTTCGCGCGTCGCGACGACACGGAGTACGGGGACCTCTCCCTCTACGACGTCATGGTGGACCCGGGAGAGGATCGAAACGTCGCGGCCGAACGCAAGGCGAACGCGGCCGAGCTCGCGAACGCCCTGCGCCGGCGCGTCGAGCCGCTGCTCCAGCAGAAGCAATCCGGTCCGCGGGTCCTCTTGAGCCCGGAGCGAATCGCGGAGCTGAAGGCGCTGGGCTACCTCGGAGGGGAGTAGGTGGGTGGTCGAGTCGTCGCGTGAGGGCGAGGGTGCGGGTTACGGGGTCGGGCGGGCGGAGCGGGGCGATCGGGCCGCGGTCGCTCGAACAGTCCTCGCTCGGGGTGCGGGCGAAGGGGTTGCGGCAAGGAGCTTTGGTCGGGTGATGCGTGGGCGGCTCGCTGCGGAACTCGCTCGGCGCGGCCCGATCGCCCCGCTCCGCCCGCCTGGACGCCACGATGCGTGCGCGGGCTCGAAGGGTCGAGAAGAAAGAGGGAGAGAAGGTGGCGCTGCGCGCTCTCATGAATCGTCGGTGCGTGCCGCGCGAGCTTTCGGCAGGCCTGTCGGGAGGATTCAGATTGTCGCCGAATTCTGGAGACGACTCGATCGAAGGGGCATGAGCGAAAGCACCAGAAGGCGTTCCGACCGTACAACCAGAGTCCGACCCTTCGATCTGCGCCCCTTCGCCAAGCCCACCCAAGACGGAAAGAAACGCGAGATTCCCTGACCGGCGTCCCCGGCCCGCGGCGCATGTGGCTCCAACGAGCCACCGGGGTCCCTCCTCGATCTCTCCCTCCCCGAACGACCCTCGCCCCGGGGCTCGCTCTTCCTCCCTCCCGAGTCCCTCACGGTTTCTCCGTTTCCGACGTTCCGGCGACGCCGGTCGAGCGTCCTCTCTCCGGTTCCCGGCTGAGTCGTTCGTCGATGGTTGGAGGGTCGCATGTCGCTCCGTTTCAGACTCGTTCGTTCGTTGCTCGTCACCGCCGTCGGGGTTGGATCGTTCGTGACCGAGGCGGCGACCCAGTGCGTCGCCGACCTTCCGCATCTGCCGGAGGACGCGGTCGCCACCTCCCAGTTCGGCGCGCCGGCCGCGCCCCCGCCGGGACTGACGTTCGACGACGTCCGCGGCGAGATCGTGAACTTCGAGACGATGATGGCGAAGCCGATCCTGGTGACGAACGACGAGCAGTACGTCATCGTGGCCAACGAGGCGGACGATCGACTCGTCGTGTTCACGCCCGATCTGCAGACGATCGTGGCGGAGGTGAAGCTCGGTCAAGGAATCTGCGCGCTCGCCGAACGGCCGGGCGTCCAGGAGGATCCGGGCGATCCCACCGAGATCTGGGTCTCGCTCCGGCACCAGGCCGCGGTCGCGGTGATCGAGACCGGGGAGTGGACGGTGAAGCAGGTCTTGCGCCCCCCCATCGACCCGCTGCTCGCGGGGGCGCGGTTCGCCGATCAGCCCGGCGGAATCGCGTTCAACGCGGACGGAAGCCGAGGCTTCGTCGCCGCGAGCTCGACCGACCGCCTGATCTGCTACGACATGACGTCGATGCCGCCGCAGGTGACCGTCATCCCGCTGACGGAGAACCACCTGGGGCTCTGCACGGACATGAACGAGCCGTTCTGCGTCACGAGCCACGGCGACTCGATCTACGTGGCGTCCTATCGATCCGGCAACCAGACCGTGCCCGAGGCGATCGTCAACCCGGCGATCCTGCCGCCGAACTCGCAGATCACCGACCTCACGCAAGTCCCGTCTCGGTCCTTGCCCGACTTCGACGTGATGGTCATCGATGCCGCCACGCTCTCCGTGGTCCAGGTGATGCGCGACGCCGGAACCCTGCTCGCGGGCATGGCGGTGATTCCCGGCGCGGACCGTCTCGTCGTCGCGAACCAGGAGATGCAGAACGGGAAGTTCCTCGGCGAAGGCGCGTTCCCCGACGGTCGCGTCGCGTTGAACCGCCTGACCTACTTCGACCTCGCTTCCGGCGCCGTGGTCCAGCATCGCCTGACCGAGAACCTGACCGGAGCGGCGGGAAGCGCACCGTGGCTCAACGTCGTGCAGCCGACCGACATCGCGATCGATCACCAGGACCGGGTCCTCGTCGCCGGCTACGGCTCGGCGAACATCGGCATCTTCCGGCACGACGGTACGTTCGTGAGCACGCTTCCGGCCGAAGTCGGCCCGCTCGGACTCGCCTACGCGACGGGGTCGAAGCGGCTCTACTGCTACAACCGCGGAAGCGCGAGCGTCCGGTGGTACGACTTCTCGACCGCCACGCCGGCGCCCGGCCCTGCGGCCGTGCCACTGCCGGATCCGACGTTCGACGACGTCAAGCAGGGGCGAATGGTCTGGCTCGACGCCAGCCATTCGGCGAAGGGGACCACGTCGTGCAACTCCTGCCACCAGTTCCTCCGCAACGACGGGCTCGCGTGGGACCTCTCCAAGTATCACGACGACGGCGACGGCTTCACGCTCGCGAGCCCGCCGCAGTTCTGGCAGGACCGCAAGGGCGTGATGCAGACCCAGGACCTGCGATCGATCGAGGACACGCCTCCGTACCATTGGCGCGGCGAGCAGCATGACCTCGACGCCTTCAACGGCGCGTTCATCAACCTCCTGAAGGGCACGAGGCTCACGCCCGAGCCTCTCCGTCAGCTCGAGAAGTTCGTGTTCAGCGCGGTCTATCCGCCCAACCCGTTCCAGTCGGTGAACCGCGTCTTCAGCGACGCCGCGAAGATCGGACTCGATGCCTACCGGACCGAGCCGACCCAGGACGGAGGCGGCACGTGCGCAAACTGCCACACGCTGCCGATCGGGACCGACGACAGCATCTCCGTCGTCCCGATCCTCGGTCATCCGTACATCCTGGGGATCGAGACCGCACAGCTCCGCGGCCTGTGGGAGAAGACGAGCGACGTTGCCACCGCCAGCAGCACGTTCCCGGATCTCTTCCCGATTCAAGGGAGCGGCTTCCTCCACGACTCTCGCCACCTCAGCTCGGACGACTTTCTCCAGGACACGTTCCCTCACGTGACCAACTTCGACCGGATCATGCAGTTCGTGCGCGAGTTCGATCAGGGCCTCGGGTACGCGACGACGTACTCCGAGTTCTGCGACCAGACGACGCCGGCGACCGGCAACTTCTTGAAGGCACAGGCCGACTTCGGAAACTGCGATCTCGTCGTCAGCGCGTGGTTCAAGGTCAGCGGGACGTGGATGCCGCTCAGCCTGCTGTACGACCCGTCCGGAGCGGGCGACCGTTTCTGGTACGACCAGAACGTCTACTTCACGATGTGGCACATTCAGTACTACGCGTCGCTCGGATGGATGAAGTCGCTCTTCCTGGGCGTCCCCCTCGGCTCCGGCGAACGAATCGCGGTGGACCGCGACCGCGACGGCGTGTGGGACGTCGACGAGATCGCGCAGAGCCTCGACCCGGTCGACCCCGACTTCGACGACGACGGGTTCTGGGACGGCTACGACCCCAACCCGCACGCCGCGGGCGGAGCTGCGCCCGTCGGCGCGCCGGTCCCGCTGTCCATCCAGGTCGAGTGGGCGACCTCGAACGTGGTGAAGATCACCTACGAGACGAGCACGTTCTCGCCGACGTGCGTCAAGTACGGCAAGGCCGGGCAGGCGCTCACCGAGTCGTACGGGGACGTCTGTCCGCCGCCCCCGGCGAGCAACCATTGGAAGCGTCGCCACACCGCGTTGCTCCGCGTCCTCGAGGACGGCTCGGCGTACGACTTCCGCATCGACACGTTCGGACAGAACGGCGCGACCGGCTCCTCGGGGACGATGTCGGCGGCGACGGAGTCGGACGCGGTAGGGCCGCTGGCGGGTCTGGTCGTGCGCGAGGTCACCCTCGCGAAGCCCACGACGGGTCAGCCGGACTGGGTCGCTACCGTCGAAGTCGACGACAACCACGGCCAACCGATCAGTCAGGCGGTGGTGTTCGGGGTGTTCACGACGCTCACGCAGGGCGTCGCCACGACCCAGACGACGGTGGTCCTGACCGAGGACGCGGGGAACCCGGGCACCTACCGCGCGCAGATCGCGCCGCCCGCCGGGCAAACGGTCGGCGACGGCATGAGCTTCGACGTACCAATGTTCGTCGTCCATCCGACCACGGGAGCCATTACGTTGTCGGTGTTCCTGAACACGTCGTCGCGATTCAAGTGGCCCGAGAGCCCGGACACGACCGCGACCGAAACGCTTTGACGCGGCTCGTACCCGTCGAAGACCCGGCCGAATCGTGGCCGCTCAGAGTTCCTCGTACGGCAACGGCGCGAGCAGCTCCATCGTGCGGAGCGCCGCGCCGGCGCCGAACTCGCGACCGATCATCGGGTTGTCGAGGAACGCTCCGTCCGCGGTGCGAGCGCGCATCAAGACGTCGAGGATGACGTCGCGGTAGCGGCCCCGCTCGGGACCAGGCAGCGCCGCGACCGCCTCGGCCGCCGTGGCGTAGTCGAACAGCAGGTAGTGCGATCCCTGGCCGTCGGGGCCCGCGTGCATGAGCGTCTTACCTTGCTCGCGCGCGAACAGCTCGAGGTGCTCGACGAACAGATCGAGCGCGGCCCGAAGGTCATCGAGGCTCGCGCGGCCGTGGCGCAGCAGGGCGAGGGTGCAGACCGGCCCGCGCCCGGCCGCGCCGGGACGGTTGGTCGTCCGTGCCGCGTCCTCGCTCTCGTGGTTCAGCATGTACTCGAACGTCCCGTCGTCGTTGCGCATCCGCTCGAGGCACGACAGCGCGCGGTCGAGCATTCCCGCCGGGATCTCGACGCCGGCATCGCGCGCCCGCGTCAGGGCGATCGCCACCGGCGCGGTCAAGAAGCTGATCGAGATCGGCAGCGTCTCCTCCGTCGCGGAGACGCTGGTCGCGATCAAGTAGCTCCAACCACCCCCCGTCCGCTGCTTCTTCGCGAGGTCGTCCACGAGCGCCGTCATCAGGTCGCGATCACCCTCGAACGCGCCCCGCTCTTGCGCGTCGGCGAGGAACCAGAGCACGTACGCGTCGCTCCAGACCGTGTAGTCCATCACGAACGCCGGGGTCGCGTCGGCGAGGGCGGTTCGCTCGGCGCCCCGCAGGTACTCGATCGCTTTCGCGACGGCGCGCGACGCCGCGTCGCCCTCGACCGCGAGGAGCGCCTGGCCGCAGATCGCGGTGATCGCGCGCGTGAACGGGTTCGGACGCTTCCGCTCGGGATCGCCCAGCTCGGTGGGAGAGACCCACGAGCCGTCTTCCCGCTGGCGGCTCAGCAGGAACTCGATCGCGGAGCGTCGCGCGGAGCGCGAACGTTCGACGGGGAGCACGCCGCCGGCCGGCACCCGCGCGGACGCGAGCACGCTCTCGTCGGGCCAGCGGAAGTCCTCGCCAAGTCCGATCTCGAATGTCGAGCTGGTCATCATGCCGGCCGCCTTCCACGCCCAGCGATCGTCCGGGTCCGTCTCGATCAGCCGCGTCCAGCGCGTCACCGCGTCGGCCCGGCGCTCGCCGGACAGCTCGAACGCGCCGAGGAGGTATTCCGCCTCGGTCCGACGAGCGAACGCGACGTCGCCCTCGAGCGCGCGGCGCAACAACCGCTCGGCGCTTGCCGTCTCGCCGCGCCGGGCCCGAACCAGCGCCTCCTCGACGTCGAGGTCGGGATCGCCGCCGCCCGCCTGGACGCGAGCGGCTTCGATCGAAGCGATCGCGGCGTCGCACTCGCGCAGGCGCCGATGGACCGCCGCGCGAACCCGATGCGCTTCGCCGCTCTCGTCGCCGCGGACCAACCGCGCCGCCTCCGCGAGCTCTCCGCGCCGCAGGCACGCGCGCGCGCGATCGATGGGCGCCGCGTCGGCGGCGGGTGGTTCTCCGGTGAACTCCGGCCGGCGGCGAAGCGCGTCGATCAGCACGTCGTGAAGGGCCGTCACGTCGTGGAGCGCCGCGTCGCGGACGACGTCCCCGTCGGGTGTCACGAGCAACACCGACTGGCCGAACGTGTGCGGTCCGAGCCCGTACTTGGCGGCGTCGCGAAGCGGCGAAGGATCCGTCGGGGCGAGCCTCACGGCGACGTAGCGCTCGCGGACGAGGTCGACGAACTCCGGGTCCATGAACGGCCCCACGAACATGGCGTCGGTCACCGCGATGCCCGAGTGCTGGCGGATGTACACGAGCACGAGCTTGCGGTGCGCCCGCGCCACGGTCGCCGCCTCGTCCCACGAACCGACCCAGCCGAGCTCCCGGCCGCACCGCGCCGCGAGCTCATGCATCCTCGCGTCCGCCCGCGCCGACTCGGGAATCTCGAGCACGGCGAGGCTGTCGAACGTCGCGTCGAACGACGGCTCGTACGCCGCGAACGATCGCTTCGGAGCGTGGCACTCGAGCGTGAAGCGGCGGTCGCCCTCGATGACGTAGACCTGCCGGAGACAGTACGTCGTTCCGGTGCGCTCGATGTCGACCTCGATTCCCGGCGCGTCGCGGCCCAGGACGATTCGACCGTACGCACGTTGCGTGTAGTCCGCTCGAGTCTCCGCGAAGCGACGCGCGGTGTCGACCATCTGCGCGGCCGAGCGCACCTCGCCGCGCGGCGCCGACTCGATCGAGACGGTCGTCTCCCCGATCGTTCCGGGCGGGCGGAAGGAGAGCTTCATTGCGCCCCCGACCTCCTGCTCGACCATCGTCCAACCCTCCGGCGGACGCACCGCGAACCCGTGGTCGGGCCGCCTCACGACCGCGTCCGGAGGGTCCGCGATCGCCAACGACGGCATCAGGCACGAACCGAGGCCGGCGAGGAAGGACACGAAGGCGTGGCGCGCGCAGTTCACGGGATCTCCAGTTCACGGGACGGCGAAGGCTTCACCGAGGGTCAGCCGACTCGGTCGTACAGAAGGATCTCCGGCGGCCCGACGACGAGATCGTCGAGCTTCGCCTTCAGCGCGGTCAGATGCGGCGACTCCAGGTGGCGGTCGAGGTGCTCCTTGGAGGTCCAGTTCTCATGGAACATGAACGTGCCGGGGGCGTCCTGCGACACGTGCAGGTCGTAGTTCAGGCAGCCGTCCTCGGCGCGCGTCGGTCCCAGCAGGCCAAGCAGCTCGCGTCGAAGCGCCTCGGCCTTCCCCGGGCGCGCCCGCAGGTAAGCCACGACCGTCACCATTCGACCGGCTCCATCCGCTCCATCGGCTCCATCGGCTCCATCGGGCATTGTCGACCCTCCGCGTGTTGGTCCTCGCCAAGCCTACCAATCTCCAACGTGAAGGCGGTCGGCGGCGGGGCGTTGACAGCTCTGGCCCGGCAGAGGATGCTGGGACGGAAGCGATTCGATGAAGGAACGGAACGACGTTGGCACAGACCGCGGATCCGAGTGGCATCGCGACGTGGGTTCGGTGGGACGCGGGAAGACCGCACTGCACGCGCCCGTGGCGGCAGCTCACCGTCTTGAGCGACGGCGACGCCATCTGCGCGTGCCCCGGCGTCTCGAAGACGAACCCGCTCGGCAACGTCATCGAGCGGCCCGTGGCGGACGTCTGGAACGGTTCCGGCTACGCGACGCTCCGGCGGAACATCGAAGAGGAGATCGAGCGCGTGCCGATCTGCCGCGGGTGCATGAGCAGAGAATGAGCAAGGGCCGAGCGCCGCGCTCGAGAAGGAGTCGTCGATGTCGTTCCCTCGTTGGATGACCACGATCGTGTTCGCGATCAGCACCGCGACGTGCGCCGGCGCCGTCGAGCTCTACCTTGCGGAGTACAAGTTCGGCAATCCGCTGCTTCGCACGATGGACGGCGCCGGCG
This sequence comes from uncultured Phycisphaeraceae bacterium, assembly GCA_964649825.1. Classification (GTDB taxonomy): domain Bacteria; phylum Planctomycetota; class B15-G4; order B15-G4; family JADJEK01; genus CAZYQW01. The sequence continues at coordinate 46,990 of CAZYQW010000117.1, forward strand.
GCGGCGTGCAGACGACCAACCTCTTCCCGTCGGCGGATTGGCTGCCGGTCGGGCTCGTGGTCACGACGAACAAAATCTATTGGACCCACGGCTCGTTCGGGCAGGGCGCGATCCGGCGCGCGAACCAAGACGGCAGCAACGTCGAGACCTTGGTGTCGGGCCTGTCGAACCCGCGCGGGCTCGCGCTCGATGCCGCCGGCGGCAAGCTCTACTGGTCCGACACGCAAGACCGGCGGATCTACCGCGCGAACCTCGACGGCTCTGGGTTGCAGGCGATCGTCGACGCGGGAAACCAGACCGGGAGACCGACCCTGGACCTCGCGAACGGACACGTGTACTACGGCGACTTCGCGACCGGGGAGATCCGCCGCACGAACCTCGACGGCTCGAACGATCAGCTCGTCGTGCTGGGCGGCGACGATCCGAACTCGATCGCGCTCGACCTCTCGGGTGGCAAGCTGTACTGGGTGGACGCGCAGACCGTGACCAACTACGTCGCGCGCGCGAACCTCGACGGCACCGGGTTCCAAGTGCTCGTTTCGTTCGGCGTCGCGTCGTCGGGCCTCGTGGACGTCCAGCTCGACGTGGCGAACGGCTCCGTGTACTGGGCCGACGAGATCGGCGCGACGGAGCGCGGCGTCTGGCGAGCCAACCTCGACGGCTCGAACGCGACGAGGATCTACACGAGCCCGTCCGGATGGAACGCCGGCGCCCTCGCGATCGTGCTCGCCGATTGCCAGAGCCCCACGCAGAGCTACGGCGCGGGATGCGCGGGTACGGGCGGCTTCGTCCCGGCGTTGACGGCCGGCGACTGCGCCACGCTCGGCGGCTCGTTCCAGATCGCGCTCGAGAACGCGCTCGGCGGCGCCACGGCGTTCCTCTTCGCCGGCGTCGCGCCGGGCAGCGTGCCGATGAACGGTGGATGCACGTACCTCCTCGCGCCGGTCCTGCCGCCCCTGTTCGCGTTCCCGCTCGGCGGCGTCGGACCCGGCACCGGCGTCGCGACGCTCCACTTCACGCTGCCGTCGACCGGCGTTCCATCGGGCACGATGGCCACGGTGCAAGCGTTCGTGCAGGACCCCTCCGGCGTCGGCGGCGGTTTCGCGAACACCCAGGGCCTCTCGATCACGATCGAGTAGGGCGAGCAACGCGAGGCGCGCGCCCTCACCGTGGCAGACGGGCGATGTGCTCGAGGGTGCGACGGATCCCCTCTTCGGTGCGAAACGGGACGCCGAGCTCGTGGATCCGTTCGGCGATGATCGGGCGAGGCGACGGTGGCGGGGGTTCGCCGGTGACCTCGGACGCGGAGCCGAGGAGGTCGCGGCCGATCCGTGACACCTCGGCCCAATCGACGTAGCCGGCGTGCGCGTTGTAGATGCCGTGCTCGATCGGCGACTCGACCAACGCGATCGCCGCGCGCGCGAGGTCCTCGACCCAGATCATGAAGGCGCCGATGCGCTCGGGGATCGGCGCGTTCGCCTCGAGCCGGTCGACGATCGGGTGGAAGCAGTTCCGTCCCCGCGGCGTCTGATCGCCGAAGACCCAGCCCGGGCGAATCGCCTGGAAACCGAGGTCGCCGCCGTACGCCAGCCCGACGCGCTCGAGCGCGTACTTGACCGATCCGTAGAGGCTGTCAGGGGCGAGCGGAGTCTCCTCGTCGCGCGGCGGCATCGGCGGGTCGAGCGTCGAGCCGTAGACCTCGAGGGTCGAGACGAGGAGGAACCGCGTCGCCCCGGCCTGCACCGCGAACTCGATCAGGAGCGCGCCGCCCGCCTGGTTCTTGCGCAGATACGTCTCGCGGAACGTACGGCTCGGCGGCTGAACGCGCTGCTCATGGTCCATGGCCGCGTGAACCACGAGCTCGGCGCCGTCGACCAACGCGCGGAGCGAGACCTCATCGCTCATGTCGCCGTGAACGAGCTTCGCGCCGAGGTCGCGAAGCGGTTCGACCCGGCTCGTCGGCCGAACGAGGCAGACGAGCTCGTGGCCGCGCCCCGCTAGCTCGCGCGCCAGATGGCGTCCGACGAGTCCTGAACCTCCCGTCAGTGCGACTCGCATCTCATTCGTCCGTCCACCTGGGGCCCGCGCAACGACAAGTTCCTGCTCTTGGGCGAGGCATCTCCGTCCGGGGCAATGCGCGACGACGACCGCGTCTTCGAGACACGCCAAGCCGGAGCCACGCAGCCAGGGGCAGAGAGGGTCGGTCGCGCTCGTCCGAGAGGCTCATGAATCGAGGCGCGGTGCGCCGAGGTCGCTCTTCATGAGACGGCGCAGCGATGCCTTGATCCCCCTCCACTCGTTCCGCAGGCCTTGGGACGAACCTCCCATGACCTCGGCGATCTCCTGCCAGGAGCACCCGCCGTAGTAACGGAGCTCGACGACGCGGGCGTCGCGCTCGTCCTCCCGGGCCAAGCGCTCGAGCGCTTCGTGAACGTCGAGGATCTCGTCGGCGTCGGTCGAATGCGTCGCGACCAGGTCCTCCTCGAGCGAGACGTTGCCTCGATTGGAACCGCGCTTCTGTGCCTTTCGGCTGCGCGCCAGGTCGACGAGGACCCACCGCATCGCGCGCGTCCACATCGCCAGGAAGTGGTCCCGCCCCTGTGCGACGGTGCCCCGGTTCTCCAGCATCCGCAGGAACGTCTGATCGACCAGCGAGGATAGCTGTGGCGCGCCCGCGAGATTACGCCAGCGAAGGAGCATCTGCGCCCCGCGCTCGCGCATCTCCGCATAGACGCTGGGAGTGATCTCCATCCGCGGCTCGAAACCGGACTGACTCGCTCCGTCGATCTCCAGGTCTCGACACTCCGCGGGTGGGTCACGTGGTCACCGAATTGTGTCCGATTCCCGAGCACGTGGCCCGAGCGAAATCCGGTGGCGCGATCTCCGGCGCCTTCCCAGCATGGGAGCCGCCCAGGGAGTCGCACACGCTCGTGCGCACAGATGGAACTCGCGTCGGTCTCCCCGATCGCGTGCAATTCCTCGGGAGCGTCTCGCGATGCCGCTCGCGCTGGAAGCTCGCCGCATGATCTCCAGCGCCGGCTCCGACCGCCCTATTCCCGCGTGTCGAGCCCCTTTACTTCACGAGGAACCGATGCGGGAACGTCTCGCCGCGACGGCGGAGTCCCACCCGCGAGAGAGATTTCCAGAGAAACGGTGGCGGCCGCGTCCTCCGACATCGTTTGGGAAGGTGACACAAACGTGGGGAACCCGGGATTCGGGTTTCAGGCGGACGAGAAAAAGAACGGGGTAGGGACCAAGGGGAGGGTCGTCGAGGGAGCGCGGCGCTCGCGACGGCCAGATGATAGGGGCGAAGGTGTGGCGCTCCTGAGCGTGCCACACCCTCCATTCTCGCCACCTGTACCGAAGACCGGGTTTCCCACCGTCTCCATGCCCCGCGCGCGCCGGTCCACCGCGCGACGAGCGCGCGGGGATCCCGGCCGGGAGCGCCCTTTACGATCCGCACCGGCGGCCCGCCTTGACACGACTGGCCTCCTCATCGGGCAGGGGCACGAGGACGACGCGCAAAGCCACGGGAGGCGCCGGACCACTCGCGTCGAAAACGTCACCGACTCGCGGACGATCACGGTCCGCCGCGGCCCGCTCGTCGAGCTCGTCCTCTCGGGCACGGCGCCCCCGAGCGACCGCTACCTTCTCGCCGCGTCCCTCTCTCCCACCGGCCGTACCGCGCCGATCGCCGACGACCCCGTCCGGATCGCCACGGACGGGACTCCCTCCCAACCCTGCTTCGACCGTGACCGACTCCGCATCGGCGAGCCGGGCGCCTACGTCGTCTCGATCACCGTCTACCGGCGCGTGCTCGACCGCGTCGGCTCCGCGGTGACGTTCACCGCCGATCCGCCACGGATCGTGACGATCCAAGACGGCGAGATGGAGCCGCGGGTCGAGGTCGTCCTTCGCGAACATCGGTTGGCGGTCGCGGTTCGGGCGCTCGAACCGGAGTGAGTGCGGCGGCACCGAGGGTCCCGGTATTGGGACCTGGCAAGGCTCGCGCGACCCCATTCATGACTCGCGGCGAAGCCGCTCCCTATCGCCGATCCGGGCGGCGGCGTTCCCGCGATCTCGATTCGACGACGATCACGGCGCCGAGCCGTACGACTCTGGCCTACCGAGGAGCCGGCTCCCCCCGTCACGGTCCGCGAGCCGCGGCTTCCGCTTCCTCGATCCAGCTTCGTACGGTCTGCGCCGACTGCGAGTCCGTCCGGACTTCTCGAATCAGCTCTTCGTACCCTTCTCGAAGTGCCAGCACCCCTTCCGCGGGCGAGCCCGACAGATGAAGGGAGTGCCCCAGGTAGGTCCGGACGAGGTAGGCCCGAGGATCGCCCGCCGCGACGCGCGCTTCGAGCAGCCGCCGTCCCTCCGCGACGGCTTCGGCGGCCCGGTCCTGCTCCCAGAGACAGCCGAAAGTCAAGAGCAGCGCGTCGCGAGCGTCCGGCACCGAGAGCCCGCACGTCGCCAGGAGCCGATCACGACTCTCGCGAGCCAGCGGTTCTGCCGCTTCCCATTCATCCTGCCGGGTCAAGGCCCGCGCGAGGACGTACCGAGCGCTCGCCAACGCCGGCACGTCGGGCGACAGCCGGGGCACGAGATCGTCCAGCGACTCTTCCATGAGCGATTGGGCCTCCCGATGGCTCGCTCCGTCCGGCTTCCGGAGAAGAAGCTCGGCGAGGAGCCGTCGTGCCCCGAACAATGCGAGGGATCCGTCCTCCACGACTCCAATCGAGAGGGCGCGACGGATCGTGTCCTCGGCCTCGCCCATCGCCTCGGCCGATCCTTGCCTGGCGAGGACCGACGCGAGGTCGGTGAAAGCATTGAATCGCAGACTCGCAAGCCCATCGCCGGGCTCGGCGTGAGGAATCGCATCGACGATGGACCGGGCGCTCCTCTCGGCCTCTTCGAGGCGACCTTGCCTCCACCGGATGGTGACGATGATTCCCGCCGTGGTCAGAGTGGCGGGCGCGTTCGGGCCGAGCTCGCGCGCGCGGATCTCGAGTGCTCTCTCGAGGTACGCGCCCGCGAGCTCCACCTCGTCGTAAGCGAGCAGGCTCTTTCCCGCGATGTTGAGGAGCGCGGCCCGTTCGAGCGGCGGGATCGGCGAATCCGAGACCTGCTCCGCGAGCCTTTTCAAGCGCTGCAGCTCCCCCGCGTCTCGGCGACCCGTGAGGTTCGGATTCGCTTCGGCGATCGTCTGCCAAGCGACCATCAAGAGGCTCCGCGTGGCATCTCGCTCGGCGACGATCGCGCGGCCATGCCTCCACTGCTGCAGCCCGAAGGCGGCGATGGACAGCAGGACGAGGAGGGCCGCGCCAGCGCCCGCCTTGTTCCGGACGACCCACTTGCGCGCGGCATAGACCACGCTCGGCGGATGAGCCGCGACCGCACGGCCGGCGAGGAATCGATCGACGTCCTCCATCAACGCGTTCGCGGTCTGATACCGGCGCTCCGGATCGTTCGCGGTCGCCTTCGCCACGATCGCATCGAGGTCGGCGGGCAGCTCGCGCCGGATGCGCCGCGGCCGCAGCGACTCCGTCGTGCGAACCCGCCGAGCGATCTCGAGCGGATCGCCCCCGCCGAAGGCCCGCTCTCGCGTCAGGACCTCGAAGAGCACGACCCCGAGCGCGTAGACGTCGCTCCGGACGTCGGCGCGATCGGACGCGTCTTCGAGCCGTTCGGGGGCCATGTACGCGATCGTGCCCAGCCAGACCGCGCTGCCGGTGAGCGTCGCGCCGTCCGCCCGATCGCGGGCGCATCGCGCCAGACCGAAGTCGACCACCTTGACGCGCGCGTGCGTCGCTTCCGGGTCGCCCGGGTACCCGTCCCACGTCACGAGGACGTTCGAGGGCTTCAGGTCGCGGTGGATCACGCCGTTCTGATGCGCGTACGCCACCGCGGCGCACACGTCACGGATCAGACGGACCCGCGTGCGGAGATCGACGTCGGTCCGTCGCAGGAACGACGCCAGGTCGACGCCATCGATCAGCTCCATGGCGAAGTACCGCGCGCCCTCCGCCGCGCGACCGGAACGATGGATCGTCACGATGCCCGGATGCCGGAGCTGGCCGAGCGCGTGGATCTCCAGCTCGAACCGCCGCTCCGCGAGCGGATCCCACGACCACGCCGAGGAGAGCACCTTGATCGCCACCTCGCGTCCGAGCTCGACGTCCTCTGCCGCGTAGACCACTCCCATTCCGCCGCGCCCCAGCACGCGCCGGACCCGGTAGCCGCCGAGCTCGCGCGCGGCCGACTCCGGCGACGTCGCCGCGCGGAGATGCTCGTACTCGGCCGCGATCGCGGCCTCGTAGCCCGCGAATCGCCGCTGATAGTCGCCGAGAGGCCGAACCCGGCCGACGTTCTGGTCCTCGAGATACAAGCAGTCGAACTCGACGAGGATTCCGAGATTTGCATCTTCCGCCGGAAGCATGTTTCTTCCCCCTGGAGAAGTGGGGTTTCGCTCGGATCGCTAGGATAGCGCTTGCTCGGGGTCGATCCGAGGTACTCGTGTGTTCGCACGAGCACCGGTCCTCGGTTGATGGAACGGAAGACGGGGATGGACGAGACATCGGTTCACGTTCGACGCGCCCTCAACGGCGACATGGACAGCCTCGATTGGACGGTGCGCCGGCTGTCCCCGCTCCTGCTTCTCCAGGCCACGCACCGGCTCCGGGACCGGACCCCGACCCTGTCGAGGATCTATGCTCCCGAGGATCTGGTCAATGACACGTGGTGCGTGGCGCTGCCCCGTTTGTCGGCCGTTCGGCCTCGCGACGAACGCTACACGCCGGTGCTGATCCGATTCCTCGGCACCATCTTGCTCAATCGTTTTCGCGACATCGTGAGGCGGCACATCGCGGGCAAGCCGACGTTCGTTTCGGTGGATACCGCGAGCTTTGCGACGGTGCCACCGATGCCGGCCGAAACCGCATCGGTGGTCACCTCGGTGCTGCGTCGCGAGCGCGAGGGCATCGTGCTCCAGCACCTCGAGATGCTGCCTCCCGCCGATCGCGCTCTCCTCGTCGTTCGCGGGATCGAGCACCGCCCGGTGAACGAGACCGCGCGGGTGCTCGGCATCCAACCGAACACGTTGACCGTTCGATACCGCCGTCTTCTGCAGCGCCTGCGCGAGGATCTTCCGCGCTCCGTGTTCGACGACATGGACGACGACATGGACGACGAGATCGAAACCGGCTCGTGACTCGGCGAACGACTACGGAACGATGATCTCGTGAGCGTCCGATGCGGCGACCGTGCCGGACTTGATCGCGACGCCCTGGATCCGCAACGTCATTCCGAGCAGCGCCGGCGGGAGCTTGTAGTCGAGGTGCAGACCTCCCGGTGGGAGCAGCATGAACCCGAGCGGCGTAGGCGGATTGTTGAACAGCACGAACAACCCGGCCGCGGAGATGTGCAGGGCTGGATGCGCAAGCCCCGCCGGTGGCGAGCCGCCGGTCGGGTACGTCTCGCCCACCAGGAACGGGATCGATCCTCCGGTCGGCGAGCTCGTGTCGAACGTCCCGTTCGGAGAGAACAGATCGACGGAGAGGATCGAACCCGGGGCCGCGTGCTTCACGAGCACGCCGGCGTTCCCGGTGCCGTTCACGAGCGTCCCCATCGCGAAGTCGTGTCCCGTTCCGTAGAGGACGCCTTGGCCCGGGAATTCGAAGGCTCCCATGTCGGGAGCGAATCCCACGGTGCGGGGATTCCCGTCGAAGTCGAACGGGAGGAACGGCGTGCTGATGCCCGCGTCGATGACCGGCGAACCCGCGGTCAAGCGGAGGTCGGTGGGAGGAGCCAGGAACAGCGGGTCCAGGTTGACGTTGAGGAACCCGGTCCCGGTCCATCCTCCCTGCACGTCGCAGGCGTCGAAGCGAACGGTCGGGGAATTCGCCGTGGCTTGCGGCTGCGTCGCCGGGGTGTTCCCCCAAACGATCGAGTTCTGGATGATGCCCTGCCCCTGCCCGCTCGGGTGGTCGAAGTCCGCTCCGCCGATGCCCGGTCCGGCATCGTTGAACGCGATCGTGCAGTTCAAGAGCTGTGGAACCAGCAACGGCTGCGGCTGCGGCTGCGCCTTTCCGGCGCTGTTGCTGTACAAGGCGCCGCCCGTATTCGCGTTGTGTCCGTTCGACGTGAACGCGACGTTCTCCGAGATCATCGAGCTGCGGACGCAGGCAAACGACGATCCCGTGAAGTAGAGCCCGCCGCCGCGCCCATAGCCGTTGTTCAATGCCTCGGCGAAGTTGCCGGCGATCAAGCAGTAATCGATTCTCGGCTCCGAGCTTCCCGCACAGTAGATCCCTCCACCCAAGGTCCCGTTGCCGGGGTGCGCCTGAGACCGGTTCCCGACGACGTCGCACGATTCGAGGAGCGGTGATGACATCTGGTCGCAGTAGACGCCTCCGCCCACGGTATTCGCGGCCGGCCCAAGGGCCTTGTTCTCGCGAATCTCTGTCTCGCGCAGCTCCGGAGTCGCTTGGTCGGTCACGAAGAAGCCGCCGCCGCGGAGGGCCTGGTTGCTCCTCACGAAGCATCGCGTGAACCGCGGCGCGGACGTGTCTTTGGCAAACACTCCACCCCCGTCGTTGCCCGTGGAGTTGTTCGAGACCACCGTGTCCTCGATCCAAGGCGCGGCACTGCCGAGACAGGCGACCCCTCCCCCGCCGCTGGTCGCCGTGTTGTCGTGGATCACGCAGTTGTCGATGGTCGGCGACGCGCCGTTGCACACGATCCCGCCTCCGAACCCTGCCTTTCCCGCGGAGATGTCGAACCCTCGGAGCACGGTCGCCGGCGTCTGGCCGCCGGCGAACGAGACCACGCTTCCTCCGCCCGGCGGTCCCACGATGAAGGTCGCGCCGGGGCCGCCCACGCTCTGGACCGTGATCATTTTGCCGAGGAAGTCGACGTTCTCCACGTAGACGCCCGGATTGACCGTGATCGTGTCGCCATTGGACGCGGCGACGATCGCGCTCTGGATCGTCGGGGTCGCCGGAGACGGGACGACGAACTGGCCGAACGCGGATGCGTTCGTGACGAGCAAGGCGCCGATCAGGAATCGGTGTTTCTTCATGACACTCCTCCATCTGGTTGGAACGCGGCGCCCGGAGCCTCCCCCTTCCCAATCGCGCGACTGGTGCGACGGAGTAGGCGCATGATCGACTCGACTTCGAGCCGACGTCGACGGGCGCACAGGACGAACCAACCAGGGCACGACCGGGCCGGATGTGACCGTGAATCCGACCTCGGCGGCACTTTCTTCCTCGATCACCCGACGCGGTCACGTGTCGGGTGGATCCCGGCTTCGAGTGCTTCGCGTCCCGCGAAGGACTCGAAGCGTGCAACACCAATGGAAGAGAAGCCGCCGGCGTCGCCGCCAGCGGCTTCAGGCGCTGCTCGTTCGAACCGCCGAAGGGATTCTCCCCGAGCAATGAACTAGGAACGTGCGTTACTCGAGCCTCAACGGGGCCCATCCCCCCGCGGACGGCGCGGAGCCCTCGTTCTCGACCGTGATCCAGTGCTGGTTCCAGACGTCGGGGTCGAGCAGCGGCGCGGAGGCGGTGTTCCCCAGGAAGACCGGGAACACGCCGGGGGCGAACGGGCCGCCGTTCATCATCATGTAGGTGATGATCGGCTCGACCATCACGGCCGAGATCCAGACGAGCTCATCGTCGCGGAACGAGGGATAGAGGGGGACCTCGACCGCGAAGGTGTTCGCGGCGATCTGGCCCGCCGCGTACGGCGGCGGCGTTCCCGGCGTCTGAGGCGCGGGGAGGTGGAAGTCGAGCGTCGCTCCGTGGCGAATCCCGTCTCCCTTCACGCAGAACTGACGCGGCGCCTCGTGCCGGCGTTTGGGTAGGCCGAATCCCATCCCGATCGGCGCGGCCAGGAGCGCGTCCTGATAGTCGCGCATCGCGCGCAGGCTCTTCGGCTCGGGGTCATTGTCGAACCAGAAGAAGACCCACGTGGGAGTCGGATGGTTCGGGTCCCAATTCCGCTCGAACAGCGGGACCGATCGCCACGGATCGCTGACCACCATCGGGAGGAGCTCGACGTTCGTCGGAGGAGCCACGCCGGTCTGGGCCGGCGGACAGCCGGTCGGGTGCGCGACGCGCCGGCCGCTGCCGACCCACGTCCCCTGCGCGATCACGACGTCGTCGGCGCCGCTGATCGAGAGGAGCGTCGTGCGATCGATTCCGATCCCCGTCGCGCCGTCGACGTAGAGGTCTTGCACGACGTCGTACCAGAACGTCTCCTCGACGCCGGCCTTGCGGCGGAACACGACCACGTCGCACTCGGCCTCCTTCGCCTGCTGCTCGGAGTTCGCGAGCACACCGGACGCGGCGCCGATCGTCGCGGCCGTGTACGTCACGGCGGGACCGACGCTGTTCGCGGTCCCGGTGTCGAACTCGCGCGACATCGCGATGACGCCCTCGAGCTCCTCCTTCTCGCGCGCCGTCAGGCCGTTGTCGGGCTGGCCGGGCTGGAACCCGACTCCGAACGAGTCGCCGAACACGGAGGTGATGAACTGGTTGATCGAGAGATTGCCGAGCCCTCCCTGGGTCAGGCCCGCGGTGCTCCAGCGGTTGAACGGGGGGAACTCGGCGCCCCCCATCGGGCCGAGGTTCGCGGGCGGCATGACGGAGGCTTCGTGGTACGTGCCCTCGCGCGAATCGAGCCCGCGCATCGCCGACGCCTCCAGCGGCTGGGGGTTCTGCGTCCCCGGCGCCGCCGTCGAGTCCCGGAGGACGATGCGGTTCGTGCTCCCGTCGGGAAGCTGGTGACATCCGACGCAGGACCGCCCGGCGCAGAGCGGGAAGCCCGCCTTCAGCCCCAAGAGCACCTTGATGTGGAACAGCTTCAACCCGAGCTCTCCGCCGGTGCCGTCGGTCGTCTCGTTCGGCGTGCCCAGCGCGCCGGTGAGCTTCCGGGCGTAGCCCTGGCGGAAGTTCGGCTCGTACATCACCTCGTTGATGAAGTTCCGAAACGCTGTCATCACGGCGGGGGCGAGCCCCTCCTCGACGTTGGGGTCGGGGTTCAGGTCGGGCAACCCCATGAGGTTCACGAACGCCTCGTTGAAGTCGAGGAACGTGTTGCGATCTCCGCGCCAGTGATACGGCTCGTTCGAGAAGAACGACTGATCCTCGGGCCGCATCGGATGATTGACGAGGCCCTGCAGCGTCTGCGTCGTCTTCAGCTCCTTGTCCGCGGGGAACACGGGATTCGACAACCAACCGTCCGCGTTGCCGGTCACTCCGTCGACCAAATGCGGCGGAACGGGCGGCGTCTTGGTGTCGGTCGGGGCGTCGAGCCGCCACGCGAGGCCGTCCGTCCGGCCGTCCTGATGGCACGACGCGCAGGCCACGTTCTGCTCGCGCGACGTCAGTCGCGCGCTGTACAGCAGCGGGCGCCCTTGCCGGATCACGTCCGGCGTCGGATCGCACTGCAGCGGCACGCGCGCCACCTCGACGGGCGCGGCGGGAAGCGGATCGATGACGCTGATCGAGTTCTCGATGCGGTTCAGGCAGTACAGACGCGCCCCCGGATCGTCCGGATCGGCGAGCGCCTCCTTCAACGCCAGACCCCGTGGACCGACCATGAAGTAGCTGGGCACGGAGACCGCGAGGTCGATCACCTGATGGCTCCAGTTCGTCACGCTCGGCGCGTCGTTGTCGAGGACGATGATGCGGTCGCTCTGGAACGCGGCGACGAACGCCCGGACGACGACGCCTTCCGCCTCGAGCAGCACGACGTCCGTCGGCATCGATACGCGCATCCCCGGGTCGGTGCCCGCCTCCTTCGGCACGACCGCTCCGGCGCCGTCGCGGTTGAGGTCGCGATCCTCGATCGTCGGGTTGCCGGTGTAGAGATCGTCGATCGTGTAGAGGTGGCTCTCCACGAAGCCGGTCGGGGCCTGAGCGACGTCGAGCAGGTTCTGCTTCCCCACGATCTCGTTGCGCGCGGCGCTTCCGCACACGAAGACCGTCCCGTCGCCGGCGACGGCGAGCCCGTAGCTCGCGGTACCGAGCCGATTCGAGATGAACTCCATCGGCGTGCCCGGCGACCCGAAGTCTATCGCCATGAACTGCTCGCTGTGCCCGGGCGTCCCCGGCTCGCCCGGGATCACGCCGTTGTCTCCGCGCAGCGGGAGCATGAACAGCTCGCCGTGGACGAAATCGATCCGATGTGGGTTGCGCAGGAGCGGCGCCGTCTGCTTCTGCAGGTTGTAGAGGAGCGTCGGCGCACCGACCGCGGTCACGCTCGTCGGGTTCACGTACTGGAGCTTGTTGTTGTCCTTGCCGAGCACGAGGAGGAGACCCAGGGACGGCGCGTACGCGAGGTCGCAAGGTCCGTTCAGGTTCACCCAGCTCGTCGCGATCAGCTTCGCCCGCGGCGGCGGACCCGGGCGGAACTCGACGGCCGAGATCGTGTCGCCGCCGTAGTTGGCGGTGTAGAAGCGATTCAACTGCGGAAACCAACGAACGGTGACCGGTCCGAGCCCGACGAGGACGCGCTGCTGGAACTGCAGTTCGCCGCTGCTCGTGGCGAGGTAGATCTCGACCGAGTTGTCGGGGACGTTGCAGGCGAGCACGTAGTGGCGGCCGTCGACGAACGCGACGTCGATCGGCTTGACCAGCGGGTACTCGTGCTCGACGTACCGCACTTGCGCCGGCGCGACGCCGGCGCCGACACCGACGAGAGCGGCGGCGGCGAGCGCTCCGGCCACGCTTCGAGAGAACCTCATGTTGCAACGCCTCCGCGCGGGCGGTACGACCAGCCCGGTTGGCGAGTCGATCCGTCCATGTCGGCGTCGCGGGACGCGCGGATAGTTTCGTCCCGTCGCGAGAGCATCGGTACGAACGGACGCCGCCCGCGCGTCGCTGCGAGCGCGCCGGCGCGTCCGGAGCGCTCCCGCACCGCGTTTTCTCCTTCCAGCCGGGGCCCCGGGTCGTCCGATGCACCGCCGGGCGCGGGAGCTCGAAGTGCAAAGAATTGGTGAACCGGATGCGAACACCAAATTGACAGACCGCGGCGACGAAGAAGAATGGACGCACGTCTGAACGGACGAAGAAGTCACGCGAACTCGACCGAGCTGCTCGAAGGAGACCCGTTGAGGAACGTCCCCTCGATCGCGGAGCTCCGCCGCATCTGCCAGGACCCGGTCCGCGAGTACAACGACCTCGCGGGCGCCCTGTACGGGTGGCGCTTCTCGATCTACATCACGTCTTTCTTCCTGCGCCTCGGGCTGACCGCGAACCACGCGTCGGTCTTGATGTGGCTGTTCGGGCTGGTCGGCTCGCTCCTCCTGCTCCTCCCGGGCTACGGCCGAATCGCGGGCATGGCGCTCATCACGCTCGCGTTCATCATGGACTGCGTCGACGGCGAGATCGCGCGCTACTTCAAGATCGATTCCTACCGTTGGGCCGCCTTCGACTACATCCATCACCTGACGGTGAAGGCGCTCTCGTTCGTCTGTCTCGGCATCGGTCTCTTCATCGAGTTCTCCACGCCGTGGGCGATGGCGGCGGGCGGTCTCGGTTCGATCTTCTGGCTCGTCCTCATGATCGTTCGGGACCTCGCGACGTCGCTCTTCACGAAGAAGATCGTGATGAACGACCGGCGCGACCGGAATCCGGCCTACTTGCGGCTCGTCGAGAACCTGAAGGAGATCGACGGTCGCGAGGATCCGGACGGACGGGAGGAGCCGGCGTCGGGGGCAGAGCTGTGGGGCTCGGGATTCCGCTTCCGGCCGTGGATGATCCGGACGTTCCTGGTCTCGTTCGACATGGTCGCGCCGACCTTCCTGGCGACCGCCATCGCCGACCGCTTCGTCGGCCGGTTCGAGATCGGGGGGATCTTCCTGACTCCGTCGTTGGCGTTGCTCTACGCGTACGCGCTCCTCCTTCCCTTCCACTCCATCGACTTGCTGTACAACGCGATGCGTCGCGGCGGGCTGCGCAAGGAGCTGTACGATCTGGCGAAACGGGTCGAGCGGTTCCGGTCCTGAGACCGCACGCAAATGCTGGAATCGATCGCCGTACATCGCTACACCTGAAAGGCTTCGGTCCGAATCGGTCGTCCCGCCGATATCCCGTCGGATCCGACCGCACGCCGAACGACGCCCCGGAGTCAGCGTGGCCAGCCGCCAGCCGATCGAACTTTCTGTGGATCAGCGACCGATCCTCGTCGTGCTCATCGACGTCGAGGAGGAATTCGATTGGACGGCGGACTTCGATCGAAGCGCGACCGCCGTGACCCACGTCGACGAGCTGGTCCGAGGCTTCGTCGTCTTCGAGCCGTTCGGCATCGTCCCGATCGGGGTCGTCAGCTACCCGGTGGCGAACTCCGCGGCCGCCTCGGAACGTCTGCGCCCGCTCCTCGACGCGGGCCGCATGGTGGTCGGCGCCCACCTCCACCCGTGGGTGAACCCACCGTTCGTCGAGGACGTGAACGCGCACAACTCGTTTCCCGGCAACCTCGATCCCGAAGTCGAGGCCGCGAAGCTGCTCGCGCTGACCGACCGGATCGAGGAGGGTCTCGGCGTGCGGCCGCGCGTCTACCAGGCCGGACGGTACGGGATCGGTCCGAACACCCCGCGCATCCTGGAGCGCGCCGGCTACCAGGTCAGCACGACGATCAACCCGCCGTTCGACTTCACCAGCGAGGGAGGGCCGGATTTCTCGAACGAGAGCCCCTCGCCGTTCTGGTTCGGCGAAGAGCGGCCGCTGCTCGAGATCCCGGTCACCGGGGCGTTCATCGGCTCGGCCGGCGTGTTGTCCGCGTCGCTCCATCGGGCGGCGACGTCGGACCCGCTCAAGTGGACGCGGCTCGGCGGGATCCTGTCGCGGCTCGGCGTCGTCGAGCGCATCCGGCTGTCGCCGGAGGGGCACAGCGCCAGCGACATGAAGCGCTTGACTCGCTGCCTGATGGACCGCGGAGTGCGCGTCTTCCTCCTCACGTTCCACTCGCCGACGTTGAAGCCGGGCTGCACGTCGTACGTTCGCAACGAGGAGGATCGAACCGCGTTCCTGCGCACGCTCTCCGATTATTTCGAGTTCTTTCTCGGCGAGCTGGGCGGAGAGTCGATGACTCCACTCCAGGTGCACACACGCTTTCTCGAGCGTTGCCCGCCTCCATCTCCGGTGAAGACGAAGGCGTCCACATGAAGACCCTGGGTATCTCGCCGCTCGACAAGGACGCCACGGTGGCGATCGTCGAGGACGGTCGAGTCGTCTACGCCGCGGCCGAGGAACGGTTCAGCCGCGTGAAACAGCACGCCGGGTTCCCGGCGCGCGCCATCGCCGACGCGCTCGCGTTCACGGGCACCGACGCGAAGGACCTCGACCTCGTCGCGTACCCGTTCCTCGACGCGGCCGGCGAGACGCGGCTCATGGAGGAGGCGTTTCGGGCCGAGCGCGAGTTCCACGCCGGCCACCGCGCGCCGCCCCTCGCGGAACTGGTGAAGGACGCCTTGCGACGCGTGCCGAGCGACCGGCCGCCCGTCCACGGCCTGCGCTCCAGCGGCCAGCGCATGGAGAAGGGACGGCTGAAGGAGCGGCTCTATCGCGTGCTCGGACAGTCGGGGCTGTCGACGACCGTCGCGCACCGTCTCTCGCGACGCTGGTTCGAGGTCGCGAGCGCCGAGCACCGCCGGTGGCAATCCGAGCTCGAGCGCGGCCTGAAGGACGCGGGGATCGCCGCGCCGCTCAAGCGCTCCGAGCATCACGTCTCCCACGCGGCCAACGCCTACTACGCGAGCGGCTTCGATCGCGCGCTGATCGTCACCCTCGACGGCTACGGCAGCGGCCTCTGCGGCTCGATCAGCGTCGGCGAGGGCGGTCGCATCACGCGCAAGCACGGCCTCCGCTTCCCGTTCTCGCTCGGCACGTTCTACGAGGGCGTCACGTCGTCGCTCGGCTTCCACCCGGACCGGCACGCCGGCAAGATCGTCGGCCTCGCCGCGTACGGCGACGCGCGCGTGCTCGGCGACGTCCTGCTCGCGCGGTTCGAGCTCGGCGACGGCGACATCCGCATCCAGCAGAACCTGAACGTCTTCTTCTCGCGCGACCTCGCGAGCCGTTTCCCGATGATCGACGTGGCGGCGGCCTGGCAGCACGTGCTCGAGGTCGCGGCCTGCTCGGTGGTGCGGCACTGGCTGCGCGAGACCGGGACGGACTCCGTCGTCCTGTCGGGCGGCGTCACCGCGAACGTGAAGATGAACCAGCGGATCCACGAGATCGAAGGCGTCGAGCGGATCTTCGTCTACCCGAACATGGGCGACGGCGGCTGCGGAACCGGGCTCGCGATGCACCTCTCCTGGCCGGGCGGCGCCGGCGCGCCGATCCCGACCGCGTACCTCGGCCCCAGCTTCGACCGGGCGGCGATGCAGCGGGCGCTCGACGCCGCCGACCTCACGTACTCCGAACCGAAGGAGATCGCGGCCGAGGTCGCGCGGCGCGTGCACGAAGGGCAGGTCGTGGGCCGATTCGACGGCCGCATGGAGTACGGCCCGCGCGCGCTCGGCAACCGGTCGATCCTCTACCACGCCCGCGAGCCCGACGTGAACCAGTGGCTGAACCGCCGCCTCGGGCGGACCGAGTTCATGCCGTTCGCTCCGGTCACGCGCTGGGAAGCGCGCGAGCGCTGCTACCTGAACCTGAGGGGAGCCGAGCACACGGCGCAGTTCATGACGATCACGTTCGACTGCACCGACTGGATGAAGGAGAGCTGCCCCGCCGCCGTTCACGTCGACGGGACGGCGCGGCCGCAGCTCGTCCAGCGCGACACGAACCCGGGCTACTACGACATCATCGCCGAGTACGAGAAGCTCTCCGGCATCCCGTGCCTCATCAACACCAGCTTCAACATGCACGAGGAGCCGATCGTCTGCTCTCCGGAGGACGCGGTCCGCGCGTTCCTGCTCGGCCGCATCGACGCCCTCGCGATGGGTCCGTTCCTCGCCGAGCACCCCGACCGCGGCGCCGGCGCCGCCGAGGCGGCGCGCGAGCTGCAGACGTCGCGCTGAGGTCGTCGGCCCGACCGGCCGACGCGCTCCCTGGCGCTCCGCCGGCCGCTCTCGTAGGCTTCCGCGTTCCAGGCGGAAGGACGTCGCCGGAAGGACGTCGAAGGAGGCGATCCATGGTGGACAAGGTCATCGTCACGAATCGGTCCGCGTTGGCGGCGCGCTACCAGGCGGCGGGTACGGCGAAGGTCGAGGCGGCCGTGACACGGTTGATCACGGCCGACGCGGGGCGGGGCATCGAGACCATCCTCGTCGCGCTCGACGACGCGCCGGCGATGAGCCGGTTGAACGCGCCGGTCGTCGCGGACTCGGCGTCGGCGAGCCAGAACAAGCACGCGATCGACGCGGTCTGGAAGAAGGTCGCGCCGGACTACCTGATGATCCTCGGCGCGCCCGACGTCGTGCCGCACGTGCCGCTGAAGAACCCGATCGAGCCGGCCCAGGGAGAGATCGAGGACCCTCACGTCGACAGCGACCTTCCGTACGCGTGCGACGCCGGGCACAGCTTGTCGGCCGATCGCTTCCTGGCGCCGGCCCGCGTCGTGGGCCGGCTCCCCGACGTCGCCGGCGCGACGAACCCGGCCGGGCTCGTGAAGCTGCTCGACCTCGCGTCGAAGTGGAAGAGCCGCGACGACGACGACTACCGCCGGTTCTTCGGCCTGACCGCGCACGCGTGGAAGGCGTCGACCGAGCTCAGCCTGAAGTCGACGTTCGGCTCGCACTCGGGGGTGATCACGTCGCCGCCGAAGAACGGCGGCGCCTTCACGAAGGCTCAGCTCGCTCCGCTCTCGCACTTCATCAACTGCCACGGCGCGGTCGCCGACCCGTCCTTCTACGGCGACCCCGGCGCGCCTCTCCCGATGTCCCATGCAGCGAGCCAGCTCGCCGGAAAGATCTCGCCCGGGACGATCGTGAGCGCGGAGTGTTGCTATGGAGCCGAGCTCTACGACGAACGGCTGGCCGATCACCCCGGCATCTGCAACGCGTACCTGAGCGAAGGCGCCTACGGCTTCTTCGGCAGCTCCACGATCGCGTACGGGCTCGGCGAGGGGAACGCCTGCGCCGACCTGATCTGCCAGTACTTCCTCCAGCGCGTGCTCGCCGGATCGTCGCTCGGACGCGCCACCCTGGAGGCACGGATCGAGTTCGTCCAGAACGTCGGCGACCTCGACCCGATCAACTTGAAGACGCTGATCCAGTTCAACTTGATGGGCGACCCGTCGATCCACCCCGTCGATCCGACGCTGGTCAATCAGGTCCTGGGAGTGCAGATCGGCGACGGAAGGATCGGCAGGAAGGGGGCGGGGCCGAAGGCGATCCCGAAGGGGCGCCAGAGCCGCCGGCTGATGCTGCTCGAGCGCGCCGCCGCCGTCGCGAAGGCCAGCATCTACGCGAAGCTCGACGAGTCGCTCCGCCCGACGCCGGGCGTCCGCGCCGCCCTCGACGACCTCGCGAAGAAGCTCGGCCTGGGCCGGAGCGTCGTCCGTACGTACAAAGCCCACGGCTCGCGGGCCGCGCTCGCCTCGTTCGTCTCGGCCGTCTCCGACACCCTCCGCAAGAACGCCGGCGCCGCCGTCAACCGCTATCACCTGCTCTTCCCGCTGGAGGACGATCTCGGCGCCGAGGACGAGACCGGTCCCCGCGCGGGTCGCGTCGTGGTCGCACGGGAGGTGAAAGGAAAGCTGGTAGGCTACGTCGAGTATCAGCGGCACGGACACCGAAAGAGCCGATGCAGTTCGTCCACAAGACCGGATGGGTCGTCGTTCGCAAGGTCGCTCCCGGCTCGAAGAGCGAGCGCGACGCGGTCTGCCTCGAGACGCCCGACGGCGACCTGATCCTGCGGCGGCGCGGCGGGCACCCCTATTCCGACCCCGAGCTCGCCGCGCTCACCGGCAAGCGGATCGAGGCCGACGGCGTGGTGACGAACAACACGTTCATCCTGACCCGCTGGACGGCGGTCGACGCGGACGAAACGGGCAAGGTCTGACGTGCGCAGGCTCGTCATCCTCCTCGTCGCGCTCGGTCTCTACGGCGCCTACGAGGGGGTCACGGCGCTCGTTCGCCGGCACGTGGACGCGCGCATCGAAGAGAGCCACGACCGTCCGCTGCCGGCGTTCACGCTCGATCTCTACGCGGGCGGGACGTTCGACAGCCGCTCGCTGTCGGGGAAGCCGGCGATCCTCCACTTCACCCGCTCGTTCTGCTCGAACTGCGTGGCGGAGAAGGACGAGATCCGCCGCTTCGTCGCGGGGCTCGATCCGAACCAGGTCTCCTTCGTGTCGGTCATGATGGACCGCGTCATGGGGTTTCCGCCCGAAGCGACCGCGAGGACGATCGAGCAGTCGGGGTTCCGCCATCCGGTGTTGATGGCCGACCAGGCGTTCGTCGACGCGTTCCACGGCACGAGCTGGGCGAAGGTGACGCCCATCGCCTATTTCGTCGACGCGAGCGGCGTCATCCGGTCGAGCCTGCGCGGCCAGCAGACCGTCGAGACGCTCGCGGCGGGGCTTGCGCACGTGTCGGGCTGACCGATGGAGCCGACGTGACGTCTCCGTCTCGAACGAACCCCCGACATCGGTGGTGGATCGCGCATTTCCTCGTGGTCGCCGCGTCGATCGCGCTCGCCGTCGTCGGGTGGGGCCTCGACGCCGATCCGCAGCGCAAGGTCGTGCTGAGCGGAGCCATCCTCGGCCTCGCCGCGGTCGCCCTCCTCGCGTGGGCGGTCCTCCTCTCGGGCTTCCGCGTCAAGTGCCGCGTCACGATCCTCGCCGTCGTCCTCCTCGCGGCGGTGATCGCGCCGCTCCTCTTCGAGGTGCGCGGCGTGACGGGCAACCTCGTCCCGATCCTCGGCCTCCGGTTCGTCGCGCCGGCCGAGTTCGACGCGGCCGAGGAGACGGCGAACGGCGCGCCGGACCGCACGATCGACGTCGAGCCTCCGCAGACGTGGCGCGACTACCCCCAGTTCCTGGGCCCGGACCGTGACGCGACCCTCGACGGCGTCCGGCTCGCGATCGACTGGGAGGCGCGACCACCGCGGCAGGTCTGGGAGCGCGAGGTCGGCTCGGCGTGGTCCGGGTTCGCGGTGCGAGGTCGTGACGCCGTGACGCAGGAGCAACGCGGCGAGGAGGAGTGCGTCGTCTGCTACGACCTCCTGACCGGCGATCTCCGTTGGATCCACGCGTACCGCGCCCGCTACTCGACGACGGTCGCTGGGACCGGACCGCGCGCGACGCCGGCGATCACGTCGGATCGCGTCTACGCGTTCGGCGCGACCGGCATCCTCTCCTGCCTCGATCGAGAGAGCGGCGTCGCCGTCTGGTCGGTCGACGCGGTCCAGGACAACGGTGCCACCGTGAACGGATGGGGCATGGCGGGCTCGCCGCTCGTCCACGGCGACCTCGTCATCGTCGGCGCGGGCGGGCCGGACGGTCGCTCGGTCGTCGCCTACGACCATCGCACCGGCGCGCGTGCCTGGAGCGGCGGCGACGACCGCGCCGGCTACGCGTCGCCGTTCTTCACGCGGCTCTCGGGCGTCGACCAGATCGTCTCGTTCAACGGTGCATCGATCAGCGCGCACGACCCGACGAACGGCCGCGTCCTCTGGACGTTCCCGTGGTCCCACCAGAACCCGAACGTCGCGCAGCCGGTGGTCCTTCCCGGCGACCGCCTGCTGGCGTCGAGCGGCTACGGCGTCGGGTGCGCCCTCCTCCACGTCGCCCGCGACGAGCGCGGCGCGCTGCGGGCCGAGGAGGTGTGGCGGAACCGGGCCCTCAAGGCGAAGTTCGCGAACTTCGTGCACCGCGACGGCCACGTCTACGGGCTCGATGAGGGGATCCTCGTCTGCATCGACGTCGCCACCGGCGAACGGCGGTGGAAAGGCGGTCGCTATGGGCACGGCCAGGCGATCCTCGCCGAGGACCGCTTGCTCGTCACCGGCGAACAGGGCGAGCTCCTGCTCGTGGCGGCGGCGCCGGAGGAGCACCACGAGCTCGCCCGCTTCGAGATCTTCGACGAGAAGACGTGGAACAGCCCCGCCCTTGCCGCGCCGTATCTGCTCGTGCGTACCGAGCGGACGGCGGCTTGCTACGAGCTCCCGCTCGAGCGTGCGACCCCGCCGGCCGGCGCGTCGTCGCGGTAGAGAGCGACCGCGGCGGTCGGTTCTCCGTAAGCGTCCGGCGTGGGTCGCGAGCGATGCTGGATTTCGGGTGGCGGCGGGGATCGCCGAAAGTCAGGCGGGTAGCGCGGCGGCGTAGAGATTCGCCCATCGGGCGGGGATCAGGTCGCCGACGCTGCGCGCGGGATGC
>CAZYQW010000118.1:0-19213 GCA_964649825.1 uncultured Phycisphaeraceae bacterium
GATGGGCATGGTCTACGAGGCCCGCGACTCGGTGATCAACCGCACCGTCGCCCTCAAGATGATGATCCAGGGCCTGGCGGAGAACCCCGACCTGCGCGAGCGCTTCATGCGCGAGGCCCAGTCCGCCGGCCGGCTCCGGCACCGCAACATCGTCACCGTCTACGACTTCGGAGCCGACGACGAGGACCGCCCGTATATCGCGATGGAACTGATCGAGGGCACCGACCTCGAGCGCATCATCCAGAACCGGGAGCCACACCCGATCGCGTGGAAGCTCAGCGTGATCCGCCAGGTCTGCGAGGGACTGGCTTTCGCCCATCGCGCCGGCATCGTCCACCGCGACGTCAAGCCCGCCAACATCCTCCTCGACGCTCGCGGCGACGCCAAGCTCGCCGACTTCGGCATCGCCAAGCGCTTCGACGACCTCACCGAGAGCCTCACCGCGACCGGGCTCATCGTGGGCTTCCTGCCGGTGACATGACACCTCACCTGCCCGGTCACCAGTTGGGTGACCGAACACTCCGCCGAAAAGACGTTGTTCACGTCGAAGCGGTACACCGACTGGCAGGTGATGACCGAGGATATCAACGCGGGGAAGCTCGACGCGACGTTCCTGCTCGCGCCGCTCGCGATGGTGCTCGCGCGGCAAGGAACGTCCGCCGTCAAGATCGTCCATCTCGGACACCGAGACGGCACGGCGCTCGTCGTGCCCACCGATTCGACGTACCGCTCCTTCGCGGACCTCAAGGGGAAGCGGATCGCGGTCCCGCACCGGTTCTCGAACCAGAAGATCCTCGTCTCGCGGTTGATGGACGAGTACGGCTTCGCCGAGGACGACGTGACGACGATCGATTACCCGCCGCCCGAGATGCCGGCGGCCCTGCGCGCGGGCGCGTTCGATGCGTACATCGTCGGCGAGCCGTTCGCGGCGAAGGCGGAGAAGGACGGCTTCGGGAGGATCCTCGCGTTCACGAAGGACGTCTGGCCGAACTTCATCTCCTGCGTCCTGGTCGTCACGCAGAAGTTGATCGACACGGAGCCCGAGCTGGTGCGAGAGCTCGTGCAGGGAATCACCGCGTCGGGCCACTGGATCGACGAAGGAGACGACCGCCTGCTCGCCGGGGTCGTGACCGAGCAGGACGCGCCGCCGGAGGGAACGCGGGAACGCTCGCGGGTCGTGGTCGTACCGGATTCGTTCGGGCGCACGCCGCGCATGCAGGCCGCGCTCATCGCGGCGCGACGGGAGTATTTCTCGCAGGACCCGGAGCTCCTGAAGTGGGTCCTGACTCGCCCGGTGGATCGCGTGCGTTACACGCAGCTCGAGCTCGCCGAGGAGGACTTCGCCGAGATCCAGCGCTATGCCGAGCGCCTCGGCTACTTCAGCTTCCGTCCGGTCACCGACGCGGACCCGTTCGGCTTCGCGGACTACTGCGATCCCTCGTTCGAGCGGTCCGGCGTCTGGGAGCTCCCCATACAGGAGAAGTGACGTTCATGCGGCTCGGCTCGGCCGGGCGCGGGCTCCTCGGCTTCGCGCTCCTCGTCCTCGTCTGGCACCTCGGTACGCTTGGCAACTCCGTCACGGACATTCCGGGGCCGTGGCTCACGCTTCGCGCCTTGATCGAGATCGGAGGCGCCGGCGTCCTCTGGCAGAACGTCATCGCCTCCGTCTTCCGCGTCGCGTGGGGCTTCTGCCTGGCGGCCGCGATCGGTATTCCGCTCGGCGTCGCGTTCGGCTGGCTGCCGGCCCTTCGCCAGACCTTCAATCCGGTCGTGCAAGGGTTTCGCCCGATCTCGCCGATCGCGTGGATCCCGATCACGGTGCTGGCGATCGGCAAGGGCCACCTGTTGAACGGCGACGACGAGTCCGCGATCGTCCTGATCTTCCTCTCGTCGTTCTTCCCGATCGTGACCGCCACGAACTCCGCCGTCGGATCGATCGACCAGAAGTACCTGCGGTCCGCGCGCAACTTCGGAGTGTCCGGCGTGACGCTCTTCCGCCGCGTGGTCGTCCCCGCCGCGCTTCCGCAGATCCTGACCGGGCTGCGCCTCGCGCTCGGGATCTCGTGGGTCGTGGTCGTGGCGGCCGAGATGCTCGGGGTGCAGCAGGGGCTCGGCTTCCAGATCAACATCGCGCGACAGCAGCTCCGCTACGACTACGTGGCGGCCGCGATCGTCGTCATCGCGATCATCGGCGTGATCCTCGACGGCGTGATGGCCCGCGTCGAGCACGCGACGCTCACGAAGCGCGGCCTGCGGACCCAACGATGACGGACTCGGCCCCTCCCTCCTCCGTGACGAAGATCCGCGTCGAACGCGTCCACAAGTCGTTCTCGACCAAGAAGGACGACGTGCACGTCCTCGACGACGTCTCGCTCGAGATCCGCGACACCGAGTTCATCGCGATCGTCGGGCCGTCCGGATGCGGCAAGTCGACTCTCCTGAACTGCATGGCCGGCTTCGAGCCGATCACGAGCGGGTCGATCACGATCGATGGAAAGCCCGTGGACAGGCCGTCGCCGAAGCGCGTCTTCGTGTTCCAGGAGACGGGGATCTTCCCCTGGTTCTCGGTCTGGGACAACATCGGCTTCGGACTCCGCGACATGTCGTTCGAGCAGAAGCACGAGATCGTGATGAAGTACGTGCGGCTCGTCGCACTCGACGGGTTCGAGAAGGCGTTCCCGTCCGAGCTGTCCGGCGGCATGAAGCAGCGCGTCGAGTTCGCCCGCGCGCTCGCCGTCGATCCCGACGTGCTCTACCTGGACGAGCCGTTCGGCGCGCTCGACGCGTTCACGCGCCTCGAGATGCGACGCGAGATCGTGCGCATCTGGCAGCAGACGCGCAAGACCTGCATCCTGGTCACGCACGACGTCGACGAGGCGATCGAGCTGGCGGACCGCGTCGCCGTGATGACCCGCCGCCCGGCGCGGATCCAGGAGGTGCTCGACAATCCGCTCCCTCACCCGCGCGACCCCGACGCGCGCGAGTACCGCGCGATCAAGAACCGGATCTTCGAGATCCTCGGCGTGGAACGGACGGTGTAGACGTCCACGCGACCCGGACGACCGACCCGGCGCCGCCGCCGATTCTCTCTCGCGCCTGGACGTGGATGCACCCCCTCGTGCGCCCGCCCGTTCCGGAAATCGGATCCGTCGCCGCTCGGTTAGACTACGGGTCCATGGCCGCCGAACGGTCGGCTGGAATCGAAAGGAACGAGCATGCGACGTCCGCCGGCGCCGGCTGATCCGCGCCACGAGCTTCGATCGCTCTCGAGCGAGTCGGATTCGCGATGACGACGGCGGCCCTGCGGCGTCGCTGGCTGGCCTTCCTCCTCCTCGCCGTCGCGGCGGCCGCGATGGTCTGGCTCCTCGCCGGCGACGCGCTCGACGGTGACGCCCCGACGCGCTCCGAACCCGCCGCCTCCCCCCGGACGCCGCCGCCCTCGACGCCGGATGCCGGCGCCGACGCGCCGTCAGCCGCCGGCTCGACGCCGGCGCGCGAGGTCCAGCCGGAGGTCGCCGCCGCGCCGAACGCGGCCGCGGAAGCGCCGATGCTGCGCGGGCGCGTCACGCAGGGCCGCGGGCCGACGAGCCGCGTCAACGTCCGGCTCTACCGGCACGTCGAGCGCGACGCGGACGCGGGTGCGGTCCTCCTCGGCGACGCGTACGCGGTCCGCCGCGCCAACTCCTTCACGAGCGGGTGGACGACGACGACGGCGCTCGACGGATCGTTCCAGTTCAAGCGCACCGAGCCGGGCCGCTACGACGTGTCCGTGCTCAAGGGGCCGACCGTCTTCGCGACGATCGCCGGCGTCGAGCTGATGCTCGGCGCGACGCACGACGTGACGATCGACCTGCCGCCCGAGGGGGGAATCCGCGGGCGGCTCGTCGGCCCGTCTTCCACCAACCTGAATGAGCTCCGCGTGCGCGTCGTCCCGACCGCGCTCGCGAACGACGTCGTGCTCGACGATCCGACCGCGACCCCGGCCGGCCGTGCCTTTCCCGACGCGTTCGGCTGGTTCATCGCCAGCGGCGTGCGCGCCGGGCCGGCGACGGTGTGGTTGGAGCTCCCGAACCGGCCGGTGAACGAGTCATCTGCTCCCCTCGCCGTGCTGAACGGCTTCGCGCCGTTCCTGGCGATCGATGTCGCCACGATCGATGTCAAGGCGAACGCAGTCCTGGACGTCGAGATCGACGTGTCCCGGCACCTACCCGGTCGCCTCTCGGTCACCGTCGAAGGCGAGGCCTCGGGCGTGCGATCGCTCGACCTCGTCCTCCAGGTCGAACGTCTCGGAGGATCGCCGGCCCCCGACGTCGCCGTTCCGCTCGGCCGTCGCGACCGGGCCGACGTCGGT
Source organism: uncultured Phycisphaeraceae bacterium (assembly GCA_964649825.1). Lineage (GTDB taxonomy): Bacteria > Planctomycetota > B15-G4 > B15-G4 > JADJEK01 > CAZYQW01. The sequence goes on from CAZYQW010000118.1 coordinate 4,352, forward strand.
CCGCTCGCCCCCGGGGACTGGCGCGTCGCGCTCGTCGACGGGGGCGGCTCCTGGATGCCCTGGCCTCCAACCGTGATCACCATCGTGCCCTGCGTGACGACACGGCTGGCGATCACCCCGCCGCTCGCCACCCCCGCCCCCGCCTCGAAGGATCCGTGAACCCGCGGCCGTGACCGGCGCGCGGCGCCTCCGGCGTCAGATCCCCAGGAGCGTCGGGGCGCGCGTCTCGGACCGCACGACGACCCGGTCGACGCCGCCCGGCGGGCGGCGCAGGTCGACGAGACGGCGATCGAGCACGGCGAGCTCCGCGCCGTCCGGCGTGGTCTCGATCTCCACGCGTGGACGCTCGGGGCGATCCGTCTGGGCGTCCACCCGTGCCATCTCGCCGGTCTGGAGCTGGACGCGGCTGCCGGTCGGGAACAGGCCGTTCACCGCGATGAAGCGTCGCAGCATCGGCGGCAGGAGGTGGTCGCCCATTTCCACCATGATGCGGTAGGCGCGTACCGTCGACATCGCGTCCTTGTAGGGGCGCGGACCGCTCCTCGAGTCCGCTGATCCGCGCCGCCAGCTCCGGATCCGCGTCGAGCTGTTCACGATCTCGCGCCGCGTCGCGGTCGCCCACTGGGTGACGTTCGGATCACCCGGAGCGGAGCGCGCGCCTGCCGGACAACAGCTCGTTCGCGCTCGCGGCCACCCGCTCGTTCGTGGGCGGGAGAAGCGAGAGGTTCTTGGTGAACTGACTCCATCGCCGAACCATCGCTTCGACGCCGGTGACGGAGGCGGGGATCGTCTTCATTCGCCACGTAGGCCTTTTCTCTACCGCGCTCGCCCTCCCCTGATCGGTATCCGCGCGCCCTATCTGAAGATCGGAACGCTCCCCGCGATGACCGCGATGAACGGCCGCGACGAACTTCGACTCGCGACCTCAACTTCGGCCGGCCGCCGGTTCGAAAGAAGAAGAGTGCAAACCGCCTGGTCCGATCGATGATCCAAGCCACGAAGCCCGAACGACTCGGCGACCTCCTGCTCGAGGCCGGCGAGATCTCGCCGGACGAGCTCGCCGCGGCCCTCAGGGTGGCCCAACGCGACGGCATTCATCTCGGCCAGGCCCTGATCCACATCGGCGTCATGGACGAGAACGCCATCGCCGCCGCGCTCGATCGCCAGGGGAAGATCCCGTGCATCCGGCTCTATCCACCGATCATCGAGCCCGCGACGGCGAGACGGCTCGACCGCGCATCGTGGATCGACCTGGATGCGATCGCCGTCAACGAGATCGGGGGTGTGGTCACCGTTGCGATGGCCGATCCCAAGAACCTCGTCGCAATCGACGCGATCTCACGGGCGTTGCGCGGTCGGATCTTTCCCGTGTTCGCGGAGAGAACGGCGATCCTCGAGTGCATCGACGCGCTCTGCCGCGATCCGTGGCAGGAGACCAACGTCGCGGGCCGAGTCGGACCGCCCGGCGCCTCGCACATCGATGCGCCCGCGGTGGAACGCGAGGAGACCCGCCCCGAGGACGGTTCGAGCACGCTCGCGCCGCCGCCGGTCGCGGCCACGGCCCCGACCACGGCCGCCGGCTCCGGCGACTCTCCCGAGCAGACGTTCACGGAGCTGATCCGAAAGTGCCACCTGCGGGGCGCGACGTGCATTCACCTCGACTCCAGCGACGACGGGTTCCGCGCGCGGCTCCGAGTGGACGGACGGCTGGTCGAGTTCTTCCGCCTCAGCCAGACGTGGGCGAAGCCGACGTTCGCCCACATCCAGCGGCTCGTCCACGAGGCCGACCTCGGCGACGAGATCTCGCGCGAGGGCCGCGTACGACTGGACGTCGGCCACGGCCTGATCTGCGAGCTGATGGTCGTCATCCCCAACGGCGCGAACGATGACCAGGCGGTGATCCACCTGATCGAAGCGCCCGACTGGACCAGCCCCTGGCAGGCGATGGGCGACGAAGGGGACGAGCTCACGCGCGTCCTCCGCGAGGGCTACGGGCTCATCCTGCTGTCGTCGCCGACTTCGGTCGGGCTGGACGGCGCGTTGACCTGCGCCGTTCGATCGTTATCGCGCGACCGTGCGCGCCGGGTCGCGGTCGTGCGGCTGCGAAAAGGGGACGACGCGCCGCTTGCGTTGCGGGAGCGCCTTCACCGCTGCGTCGCCGAGGACTCGGACACGGTCGTGATCCGCGACCCGCTGGACGATCCGTCGTCGACCGGCGACATCGTCCGCGCCGCGATGGGCGGCCAGCTCGTGCTCGCCGCGCTGGCCGCGCCGGACGCGGCCGCCGCGACCCAGGTGCTGCGGACCTTCGGTGTCGAGAGCTCGGTGATCGCCGGGGTCCTGCGCGCGGTCGTCGCGAAAGGCAGCGTCCGCCGCCTCTGCGATGATTGCCGCGAACCGGCCATGTCGGCGGACCCGCGCGATCTCGCCCGCCTCGGACTGCCGCCGAATCTCCCGACGTTCACCAGCGCCGGCTGCGACGCGTGCGATCGCTCCGGCTCGCGGGGCCGCGTCGAGCTGACCGAGATCCTGCGCATCGAGCGCGACATCGCGGACGTCGTTCGCGGCGGCGGCGACGCCGAGGCGGTCCGATCGGCGGCGGAGCGCGCCGGCGTCCACACCGCCCGGCGCCAGGCGATCCGCCTGATCGAGCCTGGGATCACGAGCCTCGAGGCGGCGCTCGCGTGCGCCCGCCAAGACCACCACGGAGGTCCGACGGCATGAGTCGCGTGCTGTTCCTCCACGACCAGCAGACCAACCCGCGGACGAGGCGCCAGTATCTCGAGACCGTCGGGTTCGACGTGGCCGCGAGCGAGTCCGGAGAGACGTGCATCGAGCTGATCGAGGAGCACGCGCCGGACGTCATCATCATCGACGTCCTGCTCCACGGACCGAACGGGTTCGAGGTCTGCCGCCGCATCCGCGAGCTCTACTCGCCCGAGGAGCTCCCGGTGATCATCTGCGCCGGCGTCTTCAAGCGGCCGGCGTACCGGGACGTCGCGAACGACGTCGGCGCGCAGGCGTTCCATCAGGCACCGATCACGACGAGCCGGTTCATCCGCACCGTGCGCATCCTCGCCGAACGCGCGACGTTCCAGCGCCGCCTCCGCAGCCGCCGCGCCTGACGGAGTGGTTGGATCCTCCGGCGTCTCGAAGACGCGGGGAGGTTACGATCACGTCCCTCATGGATCCGACGCGCCATCTGCTCGCCGCCAAGATCTTCCTTGCGACGTGCGACATGCCCGACACCGAGCGTCACGCGCGCGTCGCCAGCGCTTGCGGCGGCGACGCCGAGCTCGAATCCATGGTGCTCGAGCTCTTGCGCGGCGAATCCGCGACTGGATTCTTCGACGCGACGTCGACCCTGGTCGGCGCCGCGAGCGAGCGGCCGGAGAGCTTCCCGGAGCGGATCGGACCGTACCGCATCGTGCGCTGCATCGGTCGCGGCGGCATGGGCATCGTCTTCGAGGCCGAGCAGGACCACCCGCGTCGCTCCGTCGCGTTGAAGGTGATCCGGGCTGGCATTACCGACGACCTGACGCGGCGGCGGTTCGAGACCGAGGCCCAGATCCTGGGCCGCCTGCAGCACTCCGGCATCGCGCAGATCTTCGAGGCCGGGTCGACGACGACCGAGTTCGGGATCCAGCCGTACTTCGCGATGGAGCTCGTGGAGGGCGTGTCCCTCGATCGGTTCATCCGTGAACGGGCGCCGGACGTCGAGGACCGGGTCCGTCTCATCGTGAGGATCTGCGACGCGCTCGAGCACGCCCACCAGAAGGGCGTCGTCCATCGCGACCTGAAGCCGTCGAACATCCTCGTCGATCGATCCGGACAGCCGAAGGTGCTCGACTTCGGCGTGGCCCGCCTCGCGGACGCGGACGGCGGCCACGTGGCGAGCCTGAGGACGAGCGAGGGCGAGATCGTCGGCACCCTGGCCTACATGAGTCCCGAGCAAGCGTCGGGCCGGTCGGACGAGGTCGATCATCGCTCCGACGTCTACGCGCTCGGCCTGATCGCGTACGAGATCCTGGTGGAGCGGCGCGCCCTCGATCTCAGCGGCCGTTCGCTCACCGAGGCGATCCGCGCCGTCCACGAAGAGACGCCGCGGCCGCTCGGATCGATCGCCCCGCGGCTCGCCGGCGACCTCGAGACGATCATCGGGAAGGCGATCGCGAAGGAGAAGGAACGGCGCTACGCCGGCGCCGCCGCGCTCGCCGACGACCTCCTGCGCTACCTCGCGGACGAGCCGGTGCTCGCCCGGCCGCCGAGCTCCCTCTACCTCGTCGCGAAGTTCACGCGCCGGCATCGAGCTCTCGTGCTCGGGCTCGGCGGCGCCATTCTCGCGCTGGTGGCCGGCCTCGCCGCGACGCTCTGGCAGGCGCACGAGCGTGGTCGCGCCGAGGCCGCGGCGAAGGAGGAGGCGGAGCTCACGAAGGCGTTCAGCCGCTTCCTGCTGCTCGACGTGCTCCGTCCCGCCGACGCGTGGCGCGAGGGGAGCGACATCGAGGTCCAGGACGTGCTCGACCGAGCGGAAGCGGCGATCGAGGGACGCTTCGCCGGGCACGAGGAGATCGAGGCCGACGTCCGCGACGCGCTCGGCATGAGCTACTTGGCGCAGGGAGCGTTCGAGAAGGCACAACGCCACGTGCAAGCCGCGTACGAGGGTCGTCGTCGCACGCGCGGCGACGACGACCCGTCGACCGTGGAGGCCGCCTCGCACCTCGCCGCGGTGCTCATCGTGGTCGACCAAGCCGATCGAGCGCTGCCCCTCGCGACGCATGCGTACGACGCGATGCTCGCTACCCGCGGCGCACGTCATCCCGAGACGCTCGCCGCGATGCACACCGTGGCCCAGGCCCACCGGAAGCTCGGCGACGTCGACGCCGCGATCGATTGGATGCAACGCGCCGCCGAGCTGCGGCGCGCGGTCCTCGGGGAGGGCTCCGTCGATACGCACCGGTCGCTCTCCGCCCTCGCGGGGTTCCTTCACGATCGCGGCCGGCCGCGCGAGGCGACCGAGATCCTCCGGAACGTCTGGGAGACGACGAGGGCCGCGCGCGGCGACGACGCGCCCGACGCCATCATCGCCCGTTCCGACCTCGCCTCGATGCTGATCCGCGCCGGCGAACTCCCCGAGGCGGAGTCGATCCTCCGCGAGCTCGTCGAGGCGGCGACCCGCGTCTTCGGCGAAAACGACGACTTCACGGCCCGCACGCGGCTCGACCACGCGAACGCGTTGATCGAAGCGGAACGGCTCGACGAGGCGGAGGCCGAGATCGTTCGGGCCGCCACGACGTTCGAGAGCCGGTTCGGCCCGTCGTACGAAGGCGTGCTGCGCGCCCGCTTCGACCTCGTCAAGGTCCTCCTCCGCCAGGGGCGCTTCGACCGCGCGCTCGAACTCGCGGAGGAGAACGTCGAGCGATCGAAGGCGGACCCCGCCCGCCTTGCCGTGCACGTCGACCAGCTCGGCACGGTCCTCCGCCGGCGCGGGGACCTGGACGCGGCGGTCGCCAACCACGCCCGCGCGATCGATCTCCTGCGATCCGCGTTCGACGGCCCGCACCAGGCGATCGCGCTCGCGCTCTACCACCTCGGCGTGGCCTCGCGCGAGCGGGCCGACCATGCCGGTGCGCTCGCCGCGTTCGAACAGCTCGCCGAGACGAAGGACGCTCTCTACGGCCCCGACCGCAACGACGCATGCACCGACCTCGCCAACGTCGCGGAACCGTTGAACGCGCTCGGCCGGCACTTGGAAGCCGTGGAGATCGCCGGCCGCGCCGTCGACATCGCGAGATCTCGATTCGGCGAGGTGTCGGGCGCGTACGCTCGCGCCGCCCTCGAGCTCGGCGTCGCCGCCGCCGCGCTCGGCCGGAACGAGGAAGCCGAGCCGCTCCTCCTCGCCACGCATCGCTACGTCTCCGGCCGCCGAGGCCTCCGCGATCCTCACCTGCGCCGCGCCGCCGACGCCCTCCACCGCGTCTACCTCGCGCTCGGTCGACCCGACGACGCCCGCGCCTACGCCCAGGCGCCCGACGATTGACGGCCGCGCGAGGGACCGCTTCGGCCCCCTCCGGAACGGAGAGAGCGCCAAAAATCCGAAACAAACCATCCCGGTTCCTCCTCTACTCTGCCGTCTCGCCGCCGCCGCCGGAGCCACGAACTTGCTCGGTCAGAAGCCCCTCGCCCCGCTCGTGATCGCCCTGCTTGCCTCCTCCGCACCGGCCGCCGACACGTTCCAGTGGCTGCCCTCGCTCGACGCCGCGCTGGAGGCGGCGAAGCTCGAGAAGAAACCCGTCTTCATCGCGATCAACATGGACGGCGAGCGCGCGAACGACGAGATGGTGCGCTCCTACTACACGGACCCGGCCCTGAAGAAGGTCGCCGCGAAGACGGCCGCCGTCTTCGCCTCGAAGCACGATCACGACGGCGGCACTCGACCCTGCCCGCGCGCCGGCGTCGTCACGTGCGCGGATCACATGGCGATCGAGAAGGAGATGCGCAAGCGCTTCATGCCGAACCAGGAGGGGGACGTCGTCGCGCCGCAGCACATCTGGGTCGACCCCGAAGGGAAGATCATCCTCTCGGTGCCCTACAAGATCACGAAGGGCGAGATGGAGTGGTGCTTCGCCGCCGCCCTGCGCGCGGTCGACCCGGAGGTCTCGCTGCCGTCATCGGGGAACACGCACGCGCCGCGTCGCGTGGTGATGGGAGGCGTTGCGGCGAGCACGCCGGATCTCGCGGCACCCCCGCCGACGAAGAACGAGGTCACCGAGATCATCGAGGCCCTGCGCAAGGAACGGCGCCCGTGGGAGATGCAGGGAGAGATCCTCAAGCTCCTGCGGAGCGACGACAAAAGGGCGATCGACTTCGTCAAGACGCTCGTGCTCGCGCGCGGCGGCGGCCGAGGTGGGCGAGGAGGAGGAGGAGGAGGAGGAGGCGAGGGCGGCCTCGCGATGCGGTGGAAAGCGACGTTGCTTCACGAGATCGGCCGCTACTCGCCCGAGGAGTACTGGGAGATCGTGGTCCCGGTCCTGGGCGACAACGAGGTGCTGATCCGTCGCGAGGCGTCCGTCGCCCTCGAGCAGCTCGCGTCGCCGAAGGCGCTCGCCGATCTCACCAAGCAGTTCGGCAAGGAAGAGGACCCGGAGGTGCAGAAGGAGCTCATCCGCGCGATCGCGTCGTGCGGGCGGGCCGGCAAGTCCTCGCGCGTCGTCCTGCAGCACGCCACCAAGGCGAGGAACGACCTGCTCCGCGTCAACGCGATGATCGGCGCCGCGCTCCTCGAGGATCGAGAAGTCGTGCTCGAGCTCGCGTCGTCGGGTCTACTGTCCGAGGTGCCCGGCGTCCGCGCCGCGGCCGCCTACGTCATCGCGGTTCGTCGCGAGGACTCGTTGAAGACGGCGCTCGCCGACGCGGCGTCCACCGAGTCCGACCCCGCGGTGAAGGGGGCGCTCGACGCCGCGGTCGCCGTGATGAAAGGGGGCGCCGTCACCGAGCTCGATCCGATCCTGCGCGACTTCGCGAAGTCCGACATCCCGCGCGATCGACTCTGAGCCTCTGTGGCGCGTGAGCAGGGGGAGAGTGCTGATTGCGGGGAGAGTGCTGATTGCGGGGTCGGGCGGGCGGAGCGGGGCGATCGGGCCGCGTTCGCTCGAACAGTCCTCGCTCGGGGTTCGGGCGAAGGGGTTGCGTTGGGGAGCCTTGGTGGGGTGATGCGTGGGCGGCTCGCTGCGGAACTCGCTCGGCGCGGCCCGATCGCCCCGCTCCGCCCGCCTGGACGCCACGATGCGTGCGCGGGCTCGAAGGGGCGAGAAGAAAGAGAAGAGAAGAGAAGGTGGCGCTGCGCGCTCTCATAAATGGTCGGTGCGAAGCGTGGGCAAGATGATCGGAACAACGACGCCGCCTGGTTCTGCTCGGAGCGGGGGATCTGCGCGCGGCCGCCGAGTACTCGGACACACTCCTAAGACGAGGCACATGGGAGTCGCGCCCCGGCGAGCGAAGACGCGGGTCGTGGGACGATTCGAGTTCGTGTCGCGCCGGGCGCTCGACGCGCGGCGGATCTGGTACCATCTCGCTCGTCTTCGGCCTCCGCACCCACGAGCCCCACGAGCCCCACCAGAAGAAGAGGATCCACCATGCGCATGCGCATCGTCGCCGCGGCCGTTCTCGTCTCCGGTCGCATCCTCTCCGCCCAGACTTGCGACGACGCCCCGCCGTTCACCCACGCGCCGATCGCGTCGTGGGACCCATTCACGGTCGTCCTCGGCTCCTTCGACGGCTCGGCCGCGATGGAGGACGCCGGCGGAAGCAACCTCATCAAGTCGACGCACTCGACGAGCCCGAACGGTCTGTTCGGAACCGCGTGCATCGAGGTGCCGGTGACGCCCGCCGTCGGGATCTACCGCACGCCCGCGTTCCCCGCGAACGGTGGGACGATCGAGTTCTGGGTCCGCGCCGCCGCGCCGGGCGCCGCGCGGCGGGTCTTGTTCAGCCTTGGCGGCCGCCAGTCGCTCGACGGCGACGGCGCGATCGACCTCGTGGTCGGCGAGACCAGCGGCAACGCGTCCCCGTTCTTCTCGAAGGTCTACCACGGAACCGGCGCCGGTCTCGACCTGTCGAACCCAACCCTGATCCAGACCGTGGCGCCGCGCGGCATGGCGGCCGGAGACATCGACGGCGACGGATCGCTCGACCTGGTCGTTTGCCAGAACTTCGCGGACACGCTCGTCAACCCCGCGACGCCCTCGGTCGGCGAGGTCCACGTGTTCTTCGGACCGATCCAGAAGGGCTCGGTGTTGGGTGCGCCCGACGTCGTACTCGAGGTCGACAAGCCGCAGGGTCTGGTCCTCGCCGACTTCGACCAGCACCCCGGCCTCGACATGATCGTGGCGTCGTTCGACCCGACGACCGCTCCGCTCGCCGGGTTCACCAACGACGGGTCGGGCGCCTTCACGCCGATGAGCTTCAACCTGGGTCCGCTCACCGCCGCCGCCGAAGGTCTCGCGGCCGGCGACGTGAACGGCGACGGAGTGCTCGACGTGCTGTACGGCAGCTTCGACGCCAACCCGAGCGCACTCTTCCTCGGCGCGATCTCGAACGGCGACTACGTCCTCTCCGCCGTCCCCGGCATGGCGTCCGCTCGTTCGGAACAGTCCCTCGGTTGCTCGCTGTCGGACGTGGACGGCGACGGGATCCTCGACGTCGTCCTCGCGCAGACGTTGCACGGCGCCGGACGCCTGGCGATCCACCTGGGCGTCGGAGACGGCACGTTCCCCGGCGACCCGGACTGCGTGATCGAGACGCCGCGGCCGTTCACGGTGATGTCGTACCGCGACCTCGACAACGACGGATTCATCGACGTCGCGGTCGCGAACTGGCGCGATGGCGCCGCGAACTCGCCGGTCTCGACGGTCTACTACGGGCCGATCGAGCCGCCCGCGAGCCCCCAGACGTTCCCACCGGTCTGCACGCCGCCGTACGCCGAGTTCCTCGTGGAGAACGCGGTCAGCGTCGCGGCGGGCGACTTCAACGGCGACGGGATCGACGACCTCTTCTTCCACTCCTCGACCGCGCCAGATTCGCCGGTGTTCCTGCTCGACGAGAACGGACAATCCCTGGCCGGCGTCGACGTCCTCGGTCGCCACCAACCGAGCTACTCGATCGCCACGGCGCCGACCAAACTGAACCCGTCGGGCGAGGGCGCCGGAACCTACGCGTCGGTGACCGGCACGAGCGCGTACGGCAACGTACTGGCCGAGCCGAACTCGTTCTCGCTCTGGCTCGAGGGCGCGACGCTTCACTTCGCGATCATCGACGAGGCGTGGGTCCGGCACGAGGTGACGGCGCCGCTGCCGGCCGGCGGCGCGGCGGGCAACGTCAACGGCTTCCACCACGTGCAGGCCGAGTGGTCGGCCCCGGACGGCGTCGTCGCGTTGATCGTCGGCGACGCGGGGACCGCCGGAAACATTCACCAGACGGTCGGCCCGGCGTTCGCGATCGGCGCCATCGACCCGGTGTTCCGGATCGGGTCCGATCCACGAAACCAGGCGCACGCGGGCGGCGTCGCCTTCGACGACGTCCGCGTGTCGTGGGTCCGACGCAGCCAGCTCGACCAGGACGGGGATGGGATCCCCGACGACTGGGACAACTGTCGGTTCGTCGCGAACGCCGCCCAGGTCGACACCGACGGCGACGGCGTGGGCGACGATTGCGCGACCTGCCAGACCAACCTCGGGTTCCAGGGGCCGGGCACGCTGTCGACGTCGATGTGCGGCCAACCCCTCGCGATGGGCGGCAAGGCGACGCTGCATGTCGGCTGTGGGCCGCCCTCGGCTCCCTTCGGCGTGTTCGCGAGCCTGAACCAGCAACCCGTGTCGACGTTCGGGGGCACGTTCGTGCCGTTCCCGATCATGACGATGCTCTTCGGCAGCCTCGACCCGATGGGCCGCTTCGATCTACCGCTGGTCGCCAATGGCGTGGTCGCGTCGGTGATCGTGCAGACGATCGCGATCGACCCGATGGAACCGCTCGGCGCGCAGCTCTCGAACGCGATCCGCCTCGAGTTCTTTTGATCGCGGCGCGGCCCGCCGGCTACTCCAGCCGCATGCGCAACGGCCGCGACGTCGCGATCCCGGCGGACGCGGCGCCGTCCTGGATGAGCACCTGGAAATAGACGTCGATTCCGATCGGCGTCGTGTCGGGGAGTGCGCCGGCCAGGGCCAGTCCACCGGATCCCGTCGTGACGAACGAGAGGTGGAAGGACGGCACGAGCGGCGCAATCTCGAGGTCGCAGAACGGGTCGAGCGGGAGCTGCGTCGAGCCGAGGCCGAGCAGAAGAAGGCCGGGGGCGCTTGGTCGCGCCAGCGAGAGGACCAGCGCGACGTTCTGATCGGGCGCGGGCACCCCGAGCCCCTCGAGCGCCGGCACGGTCCCGCCAGTCCCCGCGCAGCCGTTGCCGAACGGGAAGAACCCGGGGCCGGCCTCGTCGCCGTCGAGCACCCCGTCCCGGTCGCGGTCGATGCCGATGCGGCGGCCGGTGCCGCGAGGCGTCGCGAGCAGGGTGAACGTCGCGTTCCCCGCCAGTGCCTTCTGCGCCAGCTCGGCGAACGTGAACGGCCCGACGCCGGTCTCGTCGCTCAGGTATGCACCGAGCCCGACGTCGAAGAAGAGGCCCCGGGGCACGCCGTCGACGCGGCCGCGCCCGGTCACGTCGCAGTTCCCGAGCCCGGCCTGCGCCTCGAGCATCGCCACGTCGGCGAGCAACGCGGCACCCGCCGCGTTCGCGGCGTCGATCGTACGCGCGAACCCGACGACGGGCGGCGTCCCGGTGTCGAAGCTCGCGAAGAACGCAGTGGTCGGCGCGAACGTGCCGGTCGCGCTGGTCGACCCCTTCGTGCCGTCGTGGAATGAGCCGAACCCGATGCGGTTCTTCGCCCCGAACCCGACGTTGAACTCCGCCTTGCGATAGAACGAGCGGAAGTCCGGCACCTTGAACGGCAGGCCGTTCGGATTCTCCTTCGTGACGAAGATCTTGGTCTGGTTCTCGAGCGCGTGGCACGTCAGGCAGGAGCTCGACGCGTAGATGCTCGAACCGGCCAGGGGATCGCCGCCGTTCAGGAGCGGCAGGAACGACCCGTCCGGGAGGCGGTTCGGGTTCGGCGCCAGCGTCAACGACTCGAAGAACGCCTGGAACTTCGCGAACGAGACGGGATCGAGGGTCGACCCGCCGAGCAGCGACGCGAACCCCTCGTTGAACGCGGGAAAGTGCGGCCGGTCGCCGCGCCAGTTGAACGGATCCAGCCCGGCGAGCCCCTTCATCGTCCGGTTGACCATCGGACCCTTCATCGGATGCATCGCCCAGACCGTGCCGGTCTGCGGGTCCGTCACGTCGACCATCGAACCGCCGGGATCGCCGAGGTCCCACGCGAGCCGGTCGTCGTCACCGTCCACGTGGCAGGAGGCGCAGGACGTCAGGCCGTTCCCGGACAGGCGCGCGTCGTACAGGAACCCGCGCCCCGCGGCGACCGCGGCCGGCGTCGGATCGAACGATCCGATCGGGACCTCGCCGACCACCTGGTCGGTCCGAGTGTCGATCACGATCAGGGAGTTCGCGATCCGGTTCGCCACGTACAACCGGTGCGCGGCGGAGTGGAGCGCGAGGCCACGCGGCCCGCGCGCCCCGGTGGAATCGATGCCGGGCGGGCGCAGTTCGATGCGGGCGAGGACGTTGCCGCCCGCGTCGAGCCGCGCGATGCGGTCGCTGCCGAACGCCGCCACGTAGAAGTGCTGGCCACCCGGGTCGAAGGCGAGATCCGTCGGCTGCGCGAGCGCGATCGCCTGCGCGGCCGGGTTCGGGAGGATCGAGTCATCGATCGTGGGGTTCAGGTCGAACGGCGTGATCGACGGCGTGGGCCCCACCGTGACGCGGGTGACGCGGTTCACGACCGCACGTCCCCGCAGGTTCGGCAGGAAGCGCTCGAGGTTGCGATGGTCGGTGTTGGCGACGTACAAATCGCCCGTCGTCGGCTGCACCGCGATCCCGAAGTTGACGGTGCCGACGCGCGCGAAGGTCCGAATCACCTGGAACGTCTGCGCGTCGATCTCGGCCACGTCGTGGTCGAGCACGTCGTACGGAATCGCGGCCGACCAGATCGGATCCTCGGCGTCGACGATGAGCGCGACCTTCGGCGGGGCCGGGAGGTTCGGGTTCGTCGGCGGCGGCGGCGCGGGAGCGATGGCCGGCGGAATCGTGGTCGTGCGATTACCGGAGAGCGCGAACGCAACGTAGACGGCCTTTCCGTCCGGCCGCACGGCGAGGGCGCGCGGGTGCTCCCCGTCGAGCGGAACCGTCGCCACGATGTCTCGGGTGGCGGGGTCGATCGCCACCACTTCGTGACGGCCGGCAACGCTCACGAAGGCGCGCATCGGCTCGCCCGCGAACACGACGTCCGCCGGCTCGTCGCCGACGGAGATCGTCTGGAGGACCACACCCGCCGCGACCGATACGACGCTCACCGAGTCGGAGACGTGATTCACGACCCAGACCTCGTCGTCCGTCCGCGGATGCACCGAGACCGGCTCCAGCCCGACCGGGATCTCCGCGACCAGGACGGGAAGGTCGGGGTTCGCGAGGTCGAAGACCGACAGCCGGCCGTCTGCCGTCTGCACCACGAACGCGCGGGTTCCGTCCGGCGAGAGCCGCACGGGATGCGTCGCCGGGCTCTCGAAGTTCACGGTGTCCGGCTGGGCGGGCGACCGTGCGGCCAGGAGCGCGACGAGGATCAGGATCGAGGGGATGTGTCGCACGAAGCCTCCTTGGCACCAGTCGGAGAACGTCCGACTGCGAATCGATAGCGAAGGCGGCAGATCGTCCGGCATTCTAGCGCGGGATCCCTCGAAACCGGCCTCAAGGTCCGGATTCGGCGTCGCCGATCTGGGGAAGGGGATCGAACCCGCGCGGGACGAGCGCTAAAAGAGTCTTGCGGCACTCATCGAAAATGCCTTCCTTGTGGACGCCGGCTCGGTAGCGTGATGAGCCCTGCCGTTTCGGTTGCCGCGCGAGATCGGCAGGGATCCGCGCCGACTCGTTTCACTCCACCCCATAAACCGACCCCATTCCGGAGATCGGGATTGACCACGGACGTTACGCTCGCGCCAACCTCCGCTCGCGCCACCTTCCCGACGGCGACGAGTCTTGCCGACGAGCTTCGCCTCCGCGTCGCCGCCTACTTCCGCTCGGAAGGCAGTTCCATGACGGGCGGGGCTCGGATCGCGACCAAGTCGGTGGTGATCCTCGCCTGGTTCGTGACTTCCTACGTGCTCCTCGTCGGATGGGCGACCGAGGTCTGGCAGGTCCTCGCGCTCTCGGTCTCGCTGGCCGCCGCGATCGCGGGCATCGGGTTCAACGTCCAGCACGACGGCAGCCACCGCTCTGCGTCGCGATCCGGGCGGTTCAATCGACTCTCGGCCCTGACGATGGACCTGCTGGGAGTCAGTTCCTACGTCTGGAACATCAAGCACAACCGCCTTCACCACACGTTCACGAACGTCGACGGCCTCGACGACGACATCAACTCGAGCCCGTTCCTGCGCCTCTGCCCGATGCAGCCGCGCCGCCGGTGGCACCGGTACCAGCACGTCTACGTCTGGTTCCTCTACCTCGCCTTCCTGCCGAAGTGGCAGCTCTGGGACGACGCGCGCGACCTGATGCTCGGGCGCGTCGGAGCGCACCAGATCCGACGTCCGCGGCGCAGCGACCTCGCGCTGCTCCTGACCGGCAAGGCGACCTTCCTGGGTTGGGCCCTCATCCTGCCGCTTTTCCTCCACTCGTGGGTCGACGTGCTCGCGGTCTACGCGCTCTGTGGGCTCATCTGCGGCACGCTGATCGGCACGATCTTCCAGCTCGCCCATTGCGTGGAAGAGGCGTCGTTCCGGGCGATTCCCAAGTCGGGCGACAAGATGACCGAACCGTGGATCGAGCATCAGCTCGCCACCACCGTCGACTTCGCGCGGGGGAACCGCTTCCTGACCTGGTACCTCGGCGGGCTCAACTATCAGATCGAGCACCACCTCTTCGCGCACGTGAGCCACGTCCACTATCCTTCGCTCGCCCCGATCGTCGAATCGGTCTGCCACGACCACGGGGTGCCGTACCGATCGCATCCCTCGCTCGGATCGGCGCTCGCGTCGCACCTTCGCCACCTCCGGCGGTTGGGCCGAGCCGCCTAGTGGTGTGATTCAGATTGTTGGTGGATTATCCGGAGGTCATCGTCGTCGCTGGCAAGGCGCGACGACGACCGCGTATTCGAGATACGTCGAGGAGGAGCAACGCAGCAAGCGATGACGAGGGCCCCGGAGAAACGT
>CAZYQW010000119.1:0-197563 GCA_964649825.1 uncultured Phycisphaeraceae bacterium
CAACTGAGAACCCACGAGCAGTTACTGGACCTCGTCGGTCAGTGGATCGACACCGCCATCGAGATCTGTGATCTCAAACTCGAGCGATCCAGGGTCGCCCTCAAGGCAGCCAAAAGGAGCTGAGAACGTGGCACTCTCCAGCTACGAGGAGTTCCTCAAGCATAAGGCCGCCGGCCGGTTGCCCGGCGTGACGCTGCTCTTCCCGAACATCGAGCTGCGCCTCGACGTGGCCGCGAAGTCTGGCTTCGTGAACGTCCATCTGCTGGTCAGCCCCGAAGATCCCGACCACCTCTTGGAGGTGAAGCGGATCCTCAAACGCCTGCAGTTTCACGCGTTCAACGACCGCTTCGACTGCACGCGCGAGGAGCTGATCAAGCTGGGCAAGCGTGCCGATTCGGCAATAACCGACGACGGCGCGGCTCTCCGACACGGCGCGACGCAGTTCAAAGTCAATCTTGACCAACTGCGCAAGGTTATCCACGAAAGCGAATGGGCGAAGAACAACATCCTGATCGCCGTCGCCGGCGCGCCGGAGATGGCACGTCTGGCGTCCGCGACGCCGCCGACGCCACCGTCCGCCAGGAGATCGAGAAGTTCGCCCACATCATTTTCTCGAGTAGTGGGGCGCAGCGCGAATTCTGGATCGGCCAGCGGGGCGTGACGATCGAGGACCTGCGCGCGCGATATGACGGGTGCAAGCCCTGTCTCCATGGCAGCGACTCCCATGACCAGAGATCCGTGGGCCAGCCCGTCGACAATCGCTTCTCGTGGATCAAGGGCGCCCTGGAGTTCGATGCCCTCCGATCATCGCCGCGAAGGCGAAGCGCCAGGTGATCATGGTGACGCACAACGCCAATCTGGTCATCAACACCGACGCGGATCAGATCCTGGTGGCGGAAGCCGGCCCGCATCCCTCAGGCGGCCTACCGCCGATCAGCTACGTGGCGGGTGGATTGGAAGACGCGGCGATCCGCAAGGCGGTCTGCGACATCCTTGAAGGTGGCGAAGCCGCCCTCCGCGAGCGCGCGCGGCGGCTTCGTGTCCGGCTCGATCGATAGGCTGAACACGATGCGGGTCCGCCATAGCTATTACCGCTTCGCAGCCGGCCCAGGGTGCGGACGCCGATGCTGCCAGCGAGATCGGCCGCTCGCAAGGCAACGAGAAGTGAAAGGGCGACCGAATGCCGAAGCCCAAGGGTGACAACGTGAACGACACGAAGAAGAAGTACGACTTCTCCGAAGGCGTCCGCGGCAAGTACGCCAAGCGTTACGCACAGGGGTGCAACGTCGTCGTACTCGATCCCGACGTCGCGAAGTTGTACCCGGATGCGGAGGCGGTCAACCGTGCCCTTCGAGCGCTCGCCGAGGCGGCTCCGCGAGCTGGTCGCACGAGGAAGCGCGGGTGACCGTGGCATCTGACAAGCCGCTCCAGCCGCGGGCTTTCGGCCGCGGCTGAGCGGCATGGCTTTGGGGCGGACAAACCGGGAGCGTGACGGGGTGCAGGCGAACAGCACACGGCCGAAGGAATCAGGGAATGAGAATGACGAAGGACTTCGTCTTCATCAGTGACCCTCGCGTCGCGAGGGTCGTGCCTTCTTCGACCGTCTGTCACAAGACCTGCGGAGTGGCGAGGTCGCGACCTGGCAGGACAGGACTTCGGAAGGATGCTCCTCACGGTGCGGTCGACGCGTCGCGTCCGTGATCGAAGCGGGGAAGACAGGTCTGGCGGCGATCGTTCTCAGGTCGGGCGGTCGGGCGCGGCGTAACGCCGGCGTCGCCGATCTGAGGCCCGAGAGTGCCGCTTGCGTACCAGGGCCGCCGCCCCCTCAGGAACACGAGCATCCGATCAGCTCGACGACGCTACGATGACCGCCGCCTTCAACCCACGGAAGACGGCGAGACGGCGAGATGGCGGAGAGCGACGGCAAGCGGCGCGCGTTCGTGGTCTTCGACTCGACGGCGCGCGGGGTGCGGCTGAACCTCGAGGGGCTCGAGCGGAAACCGCCCGGCGGATTCGACGAGGTCGTCTCGCTCGGGCTGAAGCGCGACGGGACGGGTGCGGTCTGGCGCAGCAACGTCGAACCGAGCATTCGCGCGGCGGAGATCGCGCTCGCGCTCATCGGCCTGCCGAACGCGAACGTGGGGTTCGAGATCGGGTTCGCGCTGGGCCTCGCGGGCTCGGGCGACGCGGACGTGCGGACGAAGCGGGTGCGGCTCGCGGCGGCGTCGGGCACGATCCCGAAGTGGCTCGCGCAGCCGCCCTTCGCGGGTCAGCTCGTGGCCGCCGCGAGCACGAAGAGCGAGCTGGCCGCGCTGCTCACGGACGGACGCTCGATGGAGATCCCGGGCCGGCCGCGCTCGGGCCGGGACACGCTCCTCCTCTGTCCGAAGAGCGGCACAGGCGAGGTGACCGGTGAACTGATCGAGGGGCTCGACCTCGGCTGGCGGCGACCGCGGACCGAGGGGTGGGAAATCCACGACCTCCCGCGCGTGCTCGACGGCGTCGGCCGCGTGGTCTGGGTGATCCTCGCGTACCCGGGCGAGGAGCGCGACGGCGCGGAGAACGCGGCCGCGGCCGCGATCGCGGGGTATGCGCTCGCGCACGGGGTCGAGCTGCGCGCGTGGCGACACGAGGAGGCGCGCGACGTCCTCGACGTCGGCGTCCACGGCCGCACGTGGGCGACGCTCGAGGAGCTCGAGGCGCTCGTGCACGAGTTCGACGACGACGCGGAGCCCGGCTCGCCACGGGACGTGATCGATCTGCACCGCGCCGCGCTCCGCAAGATCCACCGCGACCTCGTGCCGTTCTTCGCGCACGTCGACAGGCCGCTCGGCGACGTGTTCGTCGAGCTGATGCTCGACCTTGCGTCCCGGCGCGGACGGGAACGACGTGGCCGGGATGATGGCGAAGCTCGCGCGCCGCGAGCTCCCGGCGGAGCTCCCCGCGACGCCGACCCTGCCCGAGCTCCTGGCCGCCGAGCCGAGCGCGTCGCTCTCCGTGCTCTCCGGCCGCTACGTCGTGCTGGGCGAGCCCGGCGCGGGGAAGTCGACCCTGTGCCGCCACCTTTGCTTCGCTCTCGCGAAGGACGAGGACGGCCCGGTCCCGATCTTCGCGAGCCTCGCCCGGCTCGCGCGCGACGGCGCGAAGAGCGTCTTCGACCTCGCCGAGGAGGACGCCGCGTTCCACTTCGACGCGGAACGCGCGGCCGGGCTGTCGGCGCGGCTGCGGGAGCGCGCCGAGGCGGGCGGAGCGTGGCTCTTCCTCGACGGCCTGGACGAGGTCTCGGGCGAAACGGCGCGCGCGCGCGTGCGCACCATGATCGCGGACTTCGCGGCGGACGAGCGGATCGCGCGCGTCGCCGTGACGAGCCGCGAGGTCGGCTACGAACGCCTGGCGAACGGTTCGTCCACGCGAAGGTGCGGCCGCTGTCGGACGACGGGTCGCAGCAGCGGAAGCTCCTTGCCTGTTGGCTGGACGACCGCGCGGCCGACGTCTGGCGGCGCATCGCCGAGTCGCCGCGCGTGACCGAGCTCGCGCAGAACCCGCTCTTGCTGACGCTGCTCGCGAAGATCGCGGTCGACGACGACCGCCTGCCCCCGTCACGCGTCAAGCTGTACGCGCGTGCGGTGCGCCTGCTCCTGAAGCGCGGCCACGGCCGCGACGAGCGCGGCGTCTCCGACGTGTTCGCGGCCGAGGAGATCCTCGCCCCGCTCAGCCTCCGGCTGCATGCGTCGGGCGAGGACGCGTGGAGCGAGGAGGAGGTGAACGGCACGCTGCGGGCGTTGCTGACGGAGAACGCGAGGGTGCGCGAGGCGCTCGACGCGTGCCGGCAGACGCCGATGCAGTTCCTCGACGAGGTCGCGACGAGGTCCGGCCTGCTCGGCGCGTATCGCGGCCCGGGAGAGCCGTGGCGGTACATGCACCGCTCGCTGCGAGAGTTCCTCGCGACGTCGACCTCGACGCAGCATCCATCCCGGTGCGCGCGAGCGTCGCGAAGAACCGGAAGGATGCGCGGCTCCACCTGCACCCCGAGGCGGTCGCGGCGCGGTCGTCGGTCGGTCGGGCGGACTGCCCGCGCCGTCGTTCCACCCCTGGTTGAACGGCAGGAACCACGACCCCTTGTCGTTGAGGCGGGCGCAGAAGCGCACCTCATCGTCCACCGCGACGTAAGCCACGCAGCGGCCGAACTCGAACAGCTGTGCGCACAAGCAACTGACGGTTCTTGGCTTAAGCTGGGCTTGCCTGGAGCCGAAAGTTGTTCTAGCATCTTGAACGATGCTTTAGGAGTGCACCAATAATGCTTCAGCCGACTGACATTCATCCCCTCACCGAATTCAAGCGCGAGTCCACGCGGTTCATCGACGAGCTGGAGGCCAAGCACCGCCCGAAGGTGCTCACGGTTGACGGGCGACCGAAGGTCGTGCTGGTCGACGTGGTGACGTTCGAGCGAATGGCCGAGATCGTCGAGCGCGCGGAGACCATCGAGGGCATCCGCCGCGGAATCGAAGACTTCAAGGAGGGCCGCACGCTTTCACTCGAAGAGTTCGGTGATCGTTTGAGGCAAGGCGTGGGAGTCGAGCCGAAGAAGTGAAGTTCGCCGTCCGGATAACGCCTGCCGCGCTCGAGGATGCGATCGCGATAGGGCTTTGGATCGCCTCCGAGGGAGCGTCGGCGAACGCCGAGCTTGGATCGCGAGGATTCTCGCTGATCTCGACAGCCTTGGGGAGTTTCCGGAGCGGCATCCCCTCGCGCCGGAAGCCGAGTCGTTCGCCGACACGGTCATCCGGCATCGCCTGTTCGGAGACTACCGGATCCTGTTCACCCTGGTGGATGGCACGGTGATCGTGCTTCATGTACGGCATGGACGAAGGCAAGCGGCCACGCCGGAGGAGATTCGCAGTCGTCTCCTCTCGTGAGGAGGCGCACGGAACCGGTGGAAACGATCGGCAGTCATGACGGGTCATCTGGGGTCTCTTGAAGTGCGAAGGCGGGAGAGGAAGCGATGACGGAGAATCGGGCGCGAACGAGTGGCGCAACACGTGGCGCAAGGAGGAGACGTACCTGCGGCGGGCGGTCGAGTTCCTCGGGGCACGTCGTCTGTCCGATCTGACCGCGGACGGGGTCGCGGGTTTCCTCCGCGGGTTACGACCGCATCGACAGCCGACGCTGCAACACACGATGCAACGCGACTCTCGACGCTTCCGCGTGGGCCGCGCTCGGGGCTCGTCTCGACGAACTCGGCGCCGACGACCGCGCGGCCGTCATCGGCCACATCCGACGTCTGCTCGACCTCGACCCCGACGATCGCCTTCGGCAGATGGGAAAGGCGCCGGAGTCTTGAACGCGTGGCGGCCGCGGCGGCGCCGGGCGAGTCAGGGCGAGCGCCGCTCGGCCGAAGCGACGACCTTCGTGTCGATTTCTGGCGTGGCCGAGCCCTTCGTCGTCTCGCGTTCGACGCCATCGACAGTTCGCTTCGGCAGAGAAAGGCGGACGTTGATCGATTCCGAGGCCCTCCGAGCCTCTCCGTCGGACGGGCAAGGACACCAGTTCCTCGAGATCGGACGCCGCGCGCGTTCCGACTCGGCGGATCGATGGGACGCGACCGCGTCGAGCGACGACACGATCGTGATTCGACATCGAGTCACCGGACAGATCGCGAGCGTGGTCGTTCGCGCGCGCTCGTTCGAGGATGCTGCGCCAACGCCCGCGCGCCCTCCCTCGGTTTGCTCGGGGACGGCGTGCCGCGTCCGAGCAGCGAACTCGCGGCTGACGTGCCTCCTCGGGTGCCCTGCGGGTGGACTTCCGGGAACCCGAAAGGAAACGGGACTCCGAGCGGCGGGAACCCATGGACGCTCACGCTCCTCGACCGAGCTCGGAATCGGGTGGATTCGCGTGCGCCGTTGGGATCTTTCGCGGCGCGGTCGGAGTTGCGCCATCCGACGATGAGCGGGGGTTCGTCCTCGACCTCGATGACGGTGTGCGCGGCGTCCTGTCGACACGCTGAGGTTGCCGTTCTGCGATCCGAGTAGGCGAGTAGGCCGCTCGCGTACCAGCGCCGCCGGCCGCTCATGAGTAGCCGATGGGCTCGACGACGCTACGATGTCCCCCGCCTTCAACCCACGGAAGACGGCGAGATGGCGGAGAGCGACGGCAAGCGGCGTGCGTTCGTGGTCTGGGACTCGACGGCGCAGGGGGGCGTGAAGCTGAACCTCGATGGCCTGCGGCGACGGCCGCCCGAGGGGTTCGACGAGGTCATCGTGCTCGGCCTCGATCGCAAGGGAACGGGCGCGATCTGGCGCAGCAACGTCGAGCCGAGCATCCGTACGTCGGAGGTGGCGGTGGCGCTCATCGACCTTCCGAACGCCAACGTCGGGTTCGAGATCGGGTTCGCGCTCGGCCTCGCCGGATCGGGCGACGAGAACGTGAAGACGAAGCGGGTGCGGCTCGCTTCGGTGGGTGGGACGGTTCCGGAATGGCTGAAGCAAGCGCCGTTCAAGGGCCAACTCGTCGCCACTGCGAGCCGCAGAACTCAGCTCGTCGACCTGATCACGGAATCGAGCTCGATGGAGATTCCGACTCGACCGAACCGAGGGGGCGAGACGCTTCTTCTCTGTCCGATCGAGGGTCCGGGAGAGGAGATCGGAGGCTATCTCGAGGGATTCGAGCTCGGATGGCGCCGCCCGAAGACCGAGGGGTGGGAGATCCGCGAGTTGGCGAAGGTGCTCGACGGCATCGGCCGCGTGGTCTGGGTCATCCTCCCCTTCGCCGGTCCGGAGCAGCGCGACGGCGCCGAGAACGCGGCCGCCGCCGCGATCGCGGGGTACGCCCTCGCGCATGGTGTGGAGCTGCATGCTTGGCAGCACAGCGAGGCGCGCGACGTGCTCGACGTCGGCGTCCACGGCCACACGTGGTCGACCCACGAGGAGCTCGAGACGCTCGTGCTCGACCTCGCCGACGACGCGGCGCCCGGCGCGCCGCGGGACGTGCTGGGTCTCCACCGCGCCGCGCTGCGCAAGATCCACCGCGACCTCGTCCCGTTCTTCGCCCACGTCGACCGACCGCTCGGCGACGTGTTCGTCGAGCTGATGCTCGACCTGCGTCCCGGCATGGACGAAGACGACGCGGCCGGGATGATGGCGAAGCTCGCGCGCCGCGAGCTCCCGAACGGGCTCCCTACGACGCCGACCCTGCCCGAGCTCCTGGCGGCAGAGCCGAGCGCGGCGCTGTCGGGCCGCTACGTCGTGCTCGGCGAGCCGGGTGCCGGCAAGTCGACGCTCTGCCGCCACCTCTGCTTCGCGCTCGCGAAGGACGAAGACGGTCCGGTCCCGATCTTCGCGAGCCTCGCCCGGCTCGCGCGCGACGGAGCCAAGAGCGTCTTCGACCTCGCCGAGGAGGACGCCGCGTTCCACTTCGACGCCGAGCGCGCGGCCGGGCTGTCGGCGCGGCTGCGGGAGCGTGCGGAATCGGGCGGCGCGTGGCTCTTCCTCGACGGCCTCGACGAGGTCTCGGGCGAGACGGCGCGCTCGCGCGTGCGCGAGGTCATCGCCGCGTTCGCGGCGGACGAGCGGATCGCGCGCGTCGTCGTGACGAGCCGCGAGGTCGGCTATGAGCGCCTCGACGAGCGGTTCGTGCACGCGAAAGTGCGGCCGTTGTCGGGCGATGGGTCGGACCAGCAGAAGCTCCTCGTCTGCTGGCTCGACGACCGAGCGGCCGACGTCTGGCGGCGCATCGCCGAGTCGCCGCGCGTCACCGAGCTCGCGCAGAACCCGCTGCTGCTGACGCTGCTCGCGAAGATCGCGGTCGACGACGACAAGCTGCCGCCGTCGCGGGCCAAGCTGTACGCGCGCGCGGTTCGGCTGCTGCTGAAGCGCGGCCACGGCCGCGACGAGTGCGGCGTCTCCGACGTGTTCGCGGCCGAGGAGATCCTCGCGCCGCTCAGCCTCCGGCTGCATGCGTCGGGAGAGGACGCGTGGAGCGAGGAGGAGGTGAACGGCGCGCTCCGGACGCTCCTGACGGAGAACGCGAAAGTGCGCGAGGCGCTCGACGCGTGCCGGCAGACGCCGATGCAGTTCCTCGACGAGGTCGCGACGAGGTCCGGCTTGCTCGGCGCGTACCGCGGCCCGGGAGAGCCGTGGCGGTACATGCATCGTTCGCTGCGGGAGTTCCTCGCGGCGAAGGTGCTCGTCGGGGAGCCGGAAGACCAGCGGCTGAGATTCCTGTCGTCGATCGTCCAGCCCGGCGAGTTCGATTCGGAGACGGACGAGGAACCTGAAGTGGTCTTTTCCCGCTGGGGCGAGACCTACGCGCTTCTCGTGGGACTGCTCCCGAACGACGAAGCGCGGACGAATCTCATCGGCCGGCTACGCGACAACGGCCACGGCCTCGTTCTCCGGATCCTCCCGCAGGTCGAGGGGATGGCGCCGTCGGCGGGATGGGCCGAGCTCACGACGACGGACGAGTGGGACGGCGACCACCTGTTGCGCATGGTCCGTGGTTGGCGGTTCGACGGTCATGACGAGGACGAGATCCGGACGCTGCTCTGGACGGCGTCTGAGCAGACGCCCGATCTCCATCGCCTCGCGTGCGTCCACTACGCGCTTGCGACGGCGTCGATCCCGTTCGACGAGGAACGGTTCTTCGCGGAGTCCGGCCTACCGCCACGGCCGGAGCCTGGATGGATCGACTCCGTCCGACTGCCGCCCAACGGGCGTGATCGCGACACGTTCTGGATGGGGAGCCGAGAGGGCGTCGGCGACGATGACGAACACCCTCGTCATCGCGTGAGCCTCGCCGCGTTCGAGCTCGGCAAGACGACGGTGACGGAAGCGCAATACGCGGCCTTCGATCCGAGTCGCGACCGCGAGAGGCGCGAGGCCTACCCGGTCGTCGAAGTGAGCTGGTGGGACGCCCGTCTGTTCTGTCGTTGGGCGGGCGGATCCCTGCCGACCGAGGCGCAGTGGGAGTCCGCGTGCCGCGCGGGCTCCGAGACGAAGTGGTGCTTCGGCGACCGCGAGAAGACGCTCGCCAAGTACGCGTGGTTCGGTGAGGCCCTTGCGGAAAACGCTCATCCCGTCCGGAAGAAGCTCGCGAACAAGTTCGGCCTGTACGACATGCACGGCAACGTTTGGGAGTGGTGCGCGGATTGGTTCGGTCCGTACCCCGAGGATTCGCCTGACGCCGCGGCCGATGTGGCCGCCGACCCGGCCGGCGCGCCAAGCGGCTCCGGCCGCGTGTACCGCGGCGGCAGCTTCTGGGGCGACGCCGACGACGCGCGCTCGGCCTACCGCGGCGGGAGGAGGCCCGGCTTCCGGAACCATTTCGTCGGCTTCCGGGTCGCGTTCCCGGCGCCCCGCCCCCGATCTCGGTAGTCGAGAATCGATCTTCGATCCTTGAGATGTGTGGTTTCCCCGGCCACTGCGGCTTCGATCGGCCATCGACGCCTCTCCTTCGGCGAATCTCTCCGGCGCACTGGCCAACGCGCCAGCCGCCCGGCGAGATCGGCCGACGAATCCCGCTCGGCCTTCGCGTCACGAATCGCGCGATCGCGATCGGGCGGGACGCTCGGCGACGTCCGACGCGGGCGTCGCTACGATGCGGGACGGTCACGACGAGGAGAAGACGGCGAGATGGCGGAGAGCGAGGGCAAGCGGCGCGCGTTCGTGGTGTGGGACTCGACGGCGCGCGGGGTGAAGCCGACCCTGGAGTTGCTGCAGCGCAAGCCGCCCGGCGGCTTCGAGGTCGACGTGCTCGGCCTCGACCGCCAGGGCGCGGGCGCGATCTGGCGCGACAACGTCGCGCCGAAGATCCGCGCGGCCGAGGTCGCGGTGGCGCTGATCGACCTACCGAACGCCAACGTCGGCTTCGAGATCGGCTTCGCGCTCGGTGTCGCGGGATCCGGCGGCGCGGACGTGAAGACGAAGCGCGTCCGACTCGCGTCGGCCGCGGGGGCCGCGCCGAAGTGGCTCGAGCAGCCGCCGTTCGCGGGGCAGCTCGTGGCGTCGGCGAGCAAGAAGAGCGAGCTCGAGGCCCTCATCGTCGCCGATCGGTCGATGGTCATCCCCGGCCCGCCGCCGCCCGGAGACGGCACGCTCCTCCTCTGTCCGACGAGCGGCAGCGGCGAGGGGATCGGCGATCATCTGATGGAGCTGCGGTCGCACTGGCGTCGCCCGCAGACCGAGGGATGGGAGAGCAGCGACCTCCCCGTTGTCCTCGACGGCATCGGTCGCGTCGTCTGGGTCATCCTCTCGTTCCCCGGCGACGTCCAACGCGACGGCGCCGAGAACGCGGCCGCGGCCGCGATCGCGGGCTATGCGCTCGCGCACGGCGTCGAGCTGCGCGCATGGCACGAGGAGGACGCGCGCGACGTGCTGGACGTCGGCGTCCACGGGCGGAAGTGGACGACGATCGCCGACCTCGAGCGGCTCCTGCGCGAGCTCGACGACAAGGCGCCGCCCGCCCCGCTCGACCTCATCGACGTCCACCGCCGCACGCTGCGGATCATGCACGAGGACCTGGTGCCGTTCTTCGCCCACGTCACGCAGCCGCTCGGCGAGGTCTTCGTCGAGCTGGTGCTCGACCTGAAGCCCGACTCATGCGACGAGGACGAGCGCGGCCGCGGCGTGATGGAGAAGCTCGCCCTGCGCGAGCTGCCCGACGGACTGCCGTCCGCGCCGACCCTGCCCGCGCTGCTCGAGGTAGCGCCGAACGCGTCGCTTTCCGGCCGCTACGTCCTGCTCGGCGAGCCGGGCGCGGGCAAGTCGACGCTCTGCCGCCACCTCTGCTTCAGGCTCGCGGACGATCAGAACGGGCCGAAGGGGTCGAAGGGGCCGATCCCCGTCTTCGTCAGCCTCGCCCGCCTCGCGCGCGAGCGCTCGCGGGACGTGTTCGACCTCGCCGAGGAGGACGCGGCGTTCCACTGCGGCGAGGACGCGGCGAAGGGGCTGGCGAAGAAGCTGCGCGAGCTCGCGGCGAAGGGGAAGGTCTGGCTCTTCCTCGACGGCCTCGACGAGGTGTCGGGCGAGACCGACCGCTCGCGCGTGCGCGGGCTGATCGAGGCATTCGCGAACGACGACCGCGTCGCGCGCGTCGTCGCGACGAGCCGCGAGGTCGGCTACGACCGGCTCGGCGAGCGTTTCGTGCATGCGAAGGTGCGGCCGCTGTCGGACGACGGGTCGCAGCAACGGAAGCTGCTCGAGTGCTGGCTCGAGGACGAGCGCGCCACGGACGTCTGGCGTCGCATCGAGGAGTCGCCGCGCGTGGTCGACCTCGCGCGGAACCCGCTCCTCCTCACGTTGCTCGCGATGATCGCGCTCGAGGACGCGAAGCTGCCGCCGTCGCGCGTCAAGCTCTACGCGCGCGCGGTGCGACTGCTGCTGACGCGCGGCCAGGGTCGCGACGCGGACGGTGTGGCCGACGAGTTCGCGGCCGAGGCGATCCTGGCACCGCTGAGCCTGCGACTGAACGAGACCGGTGAGGATGCGTGGAGCGAGGACGACGTGAATCGCATCCTGCGCGAGCTCACCGGGCAGAACGAGACCGTGCGGCGCGACCTCGAGTCGTGCCACCAGACCGCGAAGCAGTTCCTGCGCGAGGTCGAGCGGAAGTCCGGCATCATCGGGGGCTACCGCGGGCCGGGCGAGCCGTGGCGCTACATGCATCGGTCGCTGCGCGAGTATCTCGCGGCCAAGGCGTTGCTCGACGAGCCCGAGGCCACGCGGCTCCGGTTCCTCCCGACGCACTCGGAGCGAGACGCCGAGAAGCGCGAAGCGATGCTGTCCCGCTGGGGCGAGACGTATGCGCTCCTCGTGGGGCTGCTCCCGAACGACGTGGATCGCGCCGAGCTGATTCGTCGACTTCGCGAGAAGAACGGCGCCGACCTCGTGCTGAGGATCCTGCCGCAGGTCGAGGGGATGGCGCCGCCGGTGGGATGGTCCGAGCTGAGCTCCACGGACGGCTGGGACGGCGACCACCTGCTGCGCATGGTCCGAGGCTGGCGATTCGACGGTCATGGCGAGGACGAGATCCGGACCCTGCTCTGGCCGAAGCGTGAGCAGACGCCAAACGTCGATCGTCTCGCGTGCGTCCACTACGCGCTCACGACCGCGCCGATCGCTTTCGACGAGAATCGGTTCCTCGCCGAGTCCGGCCTACCGCCACGGCCGGAGCCCAACTGGATCGACGCCATCCGCCTTCCGCCCGACGGAGAAGATCACGACACGTTCTGGCTGGGGAGCCCGGAGGGCGTGGGACACGAATGGGAGCGCCCACGCCATCGCGTCAAGCTCACGCCATTCGGGATCGGCAAGACGACGGTCACGGAGGCGCAGTACGCGGCATTCGATCCGACGCACGAGTCGAGGAAGCGAGCGGACTTCCCGGTGGTCGAAGTGAGCTGGTGGAACGCGCGACTGTTCTGTCGATGGCTCGGCGGATCGCTGCCGACGGAAGCGCAGTGGGAGTATGCGTGCCGGGCCGGGTCCGAGGGGCAGTGGTGCTTCGGCGACGACGATGCGATGCTTTCCGAGTACGCGTGGTTCAACAAGAACGCGCAGAGCAGGGTCCACGCCGTGGCGACGAGAACGGCGAACGAGTTCGGCCTGCACGACATGCACGGGAATGTCTGGGAGTGGTGCGCGGATTGGTTCGGTCCGTACCCCGGGGATTCGCCTGACGCGGCGGCCGATGTGGCCGCCGACCCGGCCGGCGCACCAAGCGGCTCCGACCGCGTGCTCCGCGGCTGCTGCTGCTGGGACGGCGCCGACGTCGCGCGCTCGGCCTGCCGCTTCAGGTGGGGGCCCGGCAGCCGGAGCCTTAGCCTCGGCTTCCGGGTCGCGTTCCCGGCGCCCCGCCCCCGATCTCGGTAGTCGAGAATCGATCTTCGATCCTTGAGATGTGTGGTTTCCCCGGCCACGCGGGCCACCGTTGGCCATTCGAAGCTACGCGATGGCCGAATCGACCGAACGCCCGGCCACGCGCCGGCCATTCGTGCCGCGCAGATTCCCCGCGAATCCTCTTCATGTCTTGGCGGCTTCGGCGTCCTTCCCATCGGACGAACCCCCGAGGCGAGGATGACCCATGAAGATGGAGCTGAGCGTTCGCGAAGCCGCGACCCTCCTCGGCCGACCCGCGCGCACGCTGCGTGGCCAGTTGAAGCGCGGCGAGATCCGCGGCGTGATGCGGGACGGCGCCTGGCGCATCCCGCGTGAGCACCTGCCGATGACCGACGCGCAGCGCGCCGCGCTGCAAGGCCGCGCCGACGAGGCCCGCCGCGCGGTCGAGGACGCGCTCCCGTCGCGCCTCGCGGTGACCGCGGCGCGGACGCCGAAGTCGCTGCTCGATCTCGACGGCTTCCGCATCGGCCGCGACCTGTTGTTCGACATGCGTCGCGCGACGGACGACCGCGACGAGCCGATCGAGGCGTGCCTGGAGGACGCGCTCTGCGTGCTCGCGCGCGGCAAGTTCGCGTTCCAGGCCGACGAGAAGCGCCGCATCCTCAACGACGCGCGCGACCGGTTCAGCGCGTGTCTCGCGCGCGTGCTCCTCTCGGCCGATCCGCTGCTCGACCCGCGCGTGCGCTGGGCGGCGCGGCTCGAACGCGAGCTGATCCCGTCGATCTCCGGGCTCCTGCGGTGGACCGAGCGGCTGGAGCGAAAGGCGGCTCGATGACTTGGCGTCGCGCGCCCCTCTACGTTCGCGCGCACGACCTGGCGCTTTGGCTCGGCCGGCACGCCGCGGCTACCTCGCCCCCGGCGCGCCCGGTCGCCGACGAGGTCGCCGGGCTCGCGCGCGACCTCCTGACCGCGCTGTCGCTCGCGCTGACGTTTCCGAGCGAGCGCAAGGCGCGCCAGCGGGACGCCGACGCAGCGGTCGTGGCGTTGCGCGTGCGCGTGCGGCTGCTCGCCGACCTCGGCGGCGCGACGGATGCGCAGGCGCGGCACGCGATCGAGCACATCGACGAGATCGGCCGCATGCTCGGCGGATGGCAGCTCCACGCGGCCCGACGACGTGCGCCATCGACGCACGCACAACGATCCGAATCAGGAGCGATGGCCCAAGCGGCTCCGACCGCGTGTACCGCGGCGGCAGCTACTGGAACGACGCCGACAACGCGCGCTCGGCCTACCGCAACAGGAGGAGGCCCGGCAACCGGAACCATAACCTCGGCTTCCGGGTCGCGTTCCCGGCGCCCCGCCCCCGATCCCGCCGGCGGGGGATGACCCCGCCACCGAGAAGGCCACGCTCCGGCGGCGGCGACCTGCCGCCCGACCTGGGCGTCCCCGTTCCACTACGGCGCGCCGCCGCTCGCGACCGCGCCCGACCGTCCGGGGACGCCGCTCTTCTTCCCGCGACCTGTGGAGGCCGCGATGAACCCACGCGGACGTCTCTTCGAGCAACTCGTCGACCGGGACCATCTCGAGCGCGCGGCGCGGACGACGGTGCGCGGCAAGCTCCGCCGCGCCGACGTGGCGTGGTTCTGGTTCCGCCGCGAGGACGTGCTGCGCCGCATGCGTCGCGCGCTCGAGCGCGGGTTCTGGCATCCGGCGGGGTTCGAGCTCCTCGCGATCCACGACCCGAAGCCGCGCGTCATCGCGCGGGCGCCGATCGAGGATCGCGTGCTGCACACCGCGCTCGTGTCGTTGATGGAGCCGATCTTCCTGCCGTCGCTCGTGGACCAGGCGTTCGCGTGCCGGAAACGACGCGGAACGCATCGGGCGCGCCTCGCCCTCCTCGCGGCGATGCGTCGCCATCGCTTCGCAATTCACCTCGACGTGAAGAGTTGAAGAGCTATTTCCCGAGTATCGACCTGGACATTCTTCGCCGCCGGCTCGCCCGCCGCATCCGCGATCGGCGGTTCCTGGACATCGTCGACCGTGTGCTCGAGTCCGGCGCCGGGCTGTACGACGACCCCGCGATGCGCCGCCACGCGCGGGTCGACGCCGACTGGCCGCCGCCCGGGCGCGGCCTGCCGATCGGAGCGCTGACGAGCCAGCTGTTCGCCGCGCACGTCTACCTGTGCGCGCTCGACCACTTCGTGAAGCGGACGCTGAAGGCGCCGGCGTACGTGCGCTACGTCGATGACCTCTACCTGTTCGGCGACCGGCGCGCCGACCTGCGGCACTGGCGCGGGGAGATCGGCCGCTGGCTCGAGGGCGAGCGGTCGCTGCGGCTGAAGTCACCGCACGCGCGGGTGCTGTCGTGCGCCGGCCGGCTCGACGGACTCGGCGCGGAGATCACGCGCACGGGGATCGAGCCGCGCCGGCGGGCGTACCGGCGGCTCGGCGCGGCGATGGCGCGCCACGTGTGGTGGGAGCACGGCGAGCGGCGAGTCGATCTGCGGCGCGGGGTCGCGTCGCGGGTCGGGAATCTGGTGCTCGGGTGATGGCCGGGCGGCGAGCCACGCGCGGCCACGCGTACGGCAAGGTTGGCCGCGCCACGGCGAGGACGGCCGAGGGTGTCGTTCGTGGCCGGGGAAAGCACACATCTCAAGGATCGAAGATCGATGGTCAATTACCGAGATCGGGGGCGGGGCGCCGGGAACGCGACCCGGAAGCCGACGACATGGAACCGGAAGCCGGGCCTCCACCCGAGGCGGAAGGCCGAGCGCGCGAGGCCGGCGTCGCTCCAGCAGCTGCCGCCGCGGCACACGCGGTCGGAGCCGCTAACCGGCCCGGCCGGATCCTCGGCCGGTTCCGCCGCGTAGTCGCCCTTCCAGTCGGCGCACCACTCCCAGACGTTGCCGTGCATGTCGTAGAGGCCGAAGTCGTTCGGACGCTTCTTGCGGACGGGATGGGCGCGTCCCGAAGGGCCCTCGCCGAACCACGCGTACTTCTTCAGATCCTTCTCACTGTCTCCGAAACACCACTTCGCCTCGGAGCCGGCGCGGCACGCGTACTCCCACTGGGCCTCCGTCGGCAACGCGGCGGGACGGTCGGCTCGCGGAGGCAGCCAGCGCGTAAAGAGACGTGCGTCCCACCAGCTCACGTTCACGATCGGGTGGTCTGCTCGCTTCTTCGACTCGCGCGTCGGATCGAACGCCGCGTACTGCGCCTCGGTGACGGTCGTGACTCCGATCGCGAACGGGGACAGCGTCACCAGGTGGCGCGGCCGTTCGTCGCCGTGACCAACTCCTTCCGGACTCCCCATCTCGAACGTCGCCGGCTTCCCGTCCGGCGGCAGCTCCACGACCTCGACCTCCGGCCATCCTTCCTCGAGCCACCGACCGCACGCGCGGAAGAACGGCTCGCGCTCGACGTCGATGCCGTTTCGCTCCATCGCGTAGTCGAGGTAGGACAGCTCCTCCGTGCTCCGCTCCGGCGAGATCCACTTCCAGAGCACCTCCTTCGCCTGACCACGGCCGACGCCCTCCTCGAGCCACGTCGCGACGAGGTTCGCGAGGTAGTCGCCGCTCCAGTCCTTCACCTTCTTCAGGAAGCCGAACAACGCCTCGGGCTCGATGCCCTCGACGTGCGGCAATGCGCGCAGCGCGAGCGCGTCGTCGGCTTCGCGCAGGCTCTCGAGCATCGGCAAGCGTTCCGCCTCGGGCACCATCCCCGTGAGCAACGCGAACGTCTCGCCCCAATGCTGGACGTTCGCCTTCGCCTTCGTCACGTACTCCGCACGATCGTCGGAGAGCAACGCGCGCGCGGCGAGGTACTCGCGCAGCGACCGATGGAGGTAGCGCCACGGCTCGTTCTCGCCGTGGAGCGGGCCGAGGATGCCGGTCTGCTCGGCGATGGCCTTCAAGAAGCGCTCGGGCGTCTCGAACGCCTTCGTGAGCCGGAAGTCGTAGTCGGCGTCCGCGCGACAGCGTGTCCACACGCACTTGGCGATGTCCGCTTTGTCCCAGCATTCGCCCTCGGCCTCGTGGAGCTGGAGGCTGAGCGGCGCCAGGAGGTCGATCGTCGTCTCAGGGTCTTCGATCCCCTTCGGCTCGAGCCCCGCGCCGCGGCGGAGCAGGACGTCGAGCACCGCTTCGTAGAGGCGGATCCGCGTGCGCGGCATCGGCTTCCCCTCGAGAGCGAGCTTCGCGATGAGCGTGAGCATGAGCGGGTTCCGCGACATCTCGCGCAAGAGCGGATGCGCCTGCAAGTCCCCCCACACGCGCTCGGCATCGGCGCCGATCCAGTTCTCGAGGAGATGCTTCCCGTCTTCCGGCTCCAGCTCGAGCAGCTTCGCCGACTCGAAGCGGTGGCCGATCGGCCGGTAGCCGATGGCCCGCGAGGTGACGACGACGGCGACGTTCGTCAGCCCGTCGAGCATCGCCGGCAGTCGTTCGTTCACGAGCCTCGCCGACGCGGCGCTCGGCACCTCGTCGAGCCCGTCGAGGAGCAGCCAGACGGCCGGCCCCTCGCCCGCCTTCGCGGTCGCACGCGCGCGCAGCGCCTCGGCCAGTCCCTTCGCCGCCGCCTCGCCCTTCGCGCCGCGCAGGTCGGCCTCCGCCAGGTCGAACACGTCGCCGCGCGCGTCCGCGAGGCGCGCGAGCGACGCGAACAGCGGGAACGGCTCATTGCCGGTCTCATCGCCCGCGAGCTCGTACGCGAGGTGCCGGCAGACCGTCGACTTCCCCGCGCCCGGGTCGCCGAGCACGACGAAGCG
Source organism: uncultured Phycisphaeraceae bacterium (assembly GCA_964649825.1). Taxonomy (GTDB): domain Bacteria; phylum Planctomycetota; class B15-G4; order B15-G4; family JADJEK01; genus CAZYQW01. Next base: position 17,596 of record CAZYQW010000119.1, read on the forward strand.
GCGGTGGCCTTCGCGATGGAGCAACTCGCGAAGCGACCAGTGCGACTTGTGCTCGCCGGCGGCGGCGCGTTCCAACCATGCGGACTGGATCTGGAGCTCGACGAAGATCTCGGACAGGAGCTTGTTCGACGTCCCCGCGAAGAACGGCACGAGGGACGAGTGGACGGCGCGGACGTGGGCGCGGTAGTCGGAGAGGAGCGCGGCGGCGTCGCGGGGTTTCGGCGGTGACGCTGCGGCCGGCTTCGGCGAAACGATCGCCGCGACGAGCTTCTCGACGTCGGTCTTCGAATCGAAGGGCGTCGCGACGTGACCCACGTCCAGGATCTCGCGCGCGCGCCGGTTCTGCCAGACCCGCAGCTCGATTCCCGACGCGACCGCGAACCCCGCGACGGCGGCCATCGCCGCGTTCTCCTGGCCGTCGCGCTCCTCCTCGCACTCGTCGTCGTCGAGGAACGGCATCACGATCCAGACCACGCGGCCGACGCCGTTCAACTGCACGGGCAGGTCGTTCAGCGTCCAGCCGTGCTCGTCGAGCTCGCGCCAACCCGACGCCTTGCGCACGATCTTCCGGATCGCGCTCGCCTCGCCGTCGTGCGGGCAGAGGAGGAGCGTGTCGTCGCCCTTCACCGGTCGTCCGTCCAGGCGCACCCATTTGCGCTCGGCGATCCGCGCACCGAGCGCGTCGACGTCGTACTCCCGCGGGATGAGCTGCGTCTTGAACGGCGGCCGGTCGACCCACGCCGGGACCGCCTTCTTCTTCGTCCACGCGACGAGCCGCATCCCCTTCTGCTTCCCGAGCGCGAAGCCTATCTCGAACCCGACGTTCGCGTTCGGCTTGTTCACGATCGCGAGGATGTTCGCCGCCTTCGCGATCCCCGGCTCCACGTTTCCGGCCCAGACGGTGTCGGAGCCGGGTTCGAGGCCGAGCACGTGGACCGCGAACCCGGGCGGCGGATCGTCCTTGAGAACCGCGAGGACCGTCTCCATCCCGTCGATGGTGGAGTCCCACACCACGAACACGCGCTCCGGTGTCATGGCCTCGTCCTTCCCCTCGTCGCCCGCCGCCTGCTCCATTCCCGCGTCCATGTCGACTCCGCTCCCGCCTCGGGGACGCTCAGTGTCGCAACGCGGCTCCGACTGTCAACCGGTGAGGCGACTACCAGGAGCTCCCGATCCTCCGGGCCTCCGGGCCGGGCGAGTTTGGAGTGGTCCCGTTCTCTCCCCAGGAGCTGGAGGCCTCGAGCGTACGGAGAGGCATTCCCGGGTCTTCCCGACCATGCCGACGGTCGAGACCGTTCGGCTCGACCTGGAGCGCGCTGGGATCGCCCGGGAGGAGTCGGAGCACACCCTCGATTTCCACGCGCTTCGCACGACGACCGAGCGTCTCGCGTCGTCGCTCGTCGAGTGGTTCATCGAGGGGCTCGGCTAGCTTCCCGACGCGTACGTGAGCCCGAACACGGTGTCCGTCAACCAGCGCTTGAACGACTCGTTGTCCATGAACTGCTTGAACAGCTCGGTGTCGTCGTTGAGCACGTTGGTCATCACGCGGGCGAGCGCCTTGTCGTGCTCGATGCGCGCGTTCTGCTTGTCCGAGTTCTTCTGGGCGTTCCGGTACGCCGGGTCCGCCGCCACGCGATTCGGGATGTCCTCGGTGATGAGCCGGTGCACGCGATCGTTGTCGGCCCACTCGATGCTTCCGAACTGATCGTTGAACGTCTTCAGGATGTTCGACAGCCGATCGAGCTCGGGCTCGGGCTTCCGGCCGCCGCCGGTCGTCGGCGTCGGTTCGATCTCGGCCTCGGCGTCGGGCAGCAGGATCTTCGCCGCCGCCTGCTTCTCCACGCGGTAGCTGTCCATGTCGATCGCCTCGAGGATGCCCTTCGACAGATCCTCTTCGACCGGCGCCGGCAGCTTGGGGACGAGGAACGTGAGGAAGATCGAGAGCTTCTCCCACTCGGCGTTGGTGTACGGCAGGATCGACGAGAGGAAGCCGTAGGCGCGCAGGAACGCCTTGGCCTTGCCCTTGAAGTCGACCTGGCCGTCCTCGTCGAGCTGCTCGCGGTAGTCGGCGACGCACGCGTCGAGGATCGGGTCGAGCCGATCGCGGTCCGCCCCGCCGAGGTAGAGCGCGACGAGCTCCTCGATCTGTGTCGCGGCGTAGACCTGGTAGCCGTCGAGCGTGGCCTTTACGTCGTGCAGCTTGTTGGGATCGGTCTCGTCGGCCAGGATCGTCGTGCGGTAGTAGTCGGCGAACGCCTTCTGGATCGTGTCGGTGTCGTTCGAGAAGTCGAGCACGAAGACGTCGTGCTTCTTGGGGTGCGCGCGGTTCAGCCGCGAGAGCGTCTGCACGGCTTTGATGCCCGACAGCGTCTTGTCCACGTACATCGTGTGCAGGAGCGGCTCGTCGTAGCCGGTCTGGAACTTGTCGGCACAGATCAAGAACCGGTACGGATCCTCCTGGATCTTGTCGGGGATCGTGCTGGACGGAAAGCCGTTCTGCGACGCCTCGGTCACCTTCGCGCCGCCGTACTCGTGCTCGCCCGAGAAGGCGACGATCGCGCGACAGCGGCTCTTGCGCTCGACGAGGTAGTCGCGGATGGCGTGGTAGTACTGGATCGCGCGCTCGACGCCGCTCGTGACGACCATGGCGCGCGCCTCCCCGCCGATCTTGCGGAGCGCGAGCACTTGCTCGTGGAAGTGGTCGACCATGATCTCGGCCTTCAGCCGGATGGCATGCTCGTGGCTCTCGACGTAGCGGCGGAGCTTCCTCTGCGCCCGCTTGGTGTCGAACTCGGGGTCTCCCTCGACCTTCTTGACCAGCTTGTAGTAGCTTTCGACCGGCGTGTAGTGGCGCAGGACGTCGAGGATGAAGCCCTCGTCGATCGCCTGCTTCATCGTGTAGCCGTGGAACGGCCGGTGCTTCACCGAGCCGTCGGCTTGCGGGTCGGGCTGGCCGAAGAGCTCGAGCGTCTTGCTCTTCGGGGTCGCGGTGAACGCGAAGTAGCTGGCGTTCGGCAGCAGCTTCTTCGCCTCCATCAGCCGGTTGATCGTGTCCTCGACGGTCTCGTCGTCTTCCTCGGCCCCGGCCCCCGAGAGGGCCATCGAAAGCGCCGCCGAGGTGCGTCCGCCCTGGCTCGAGTGCGCCTCGTCGATGATGATCGCGAATCGCCGCCCGCGATGGTCGCCGCCGATCTCGTCGAGGATGAACGGGAACTTCTGCACCGTCGAGATGATGATCTTCTTCCCCTCGGCGATGAACCGGCGCAGGTCGCCCGACCGATCGGCGTGCCCGACGGTCGAGCCCACCTGCGCGAACTGCTTGATCGTGTCCTTGATCTGCTGGTCGAGGATCCGTCGGTCGGTGACGACGATGATCGAGTCGAACACCGGCGCGTCGTCCTTGGCGAGCCCGATCAATTGGTGCGCGAGCCACGCGATCGAGTTCGACTTGCCGCTGCCGGCCGAGTGCTGGATCAGATAGCGCCGGCCCGCGCCGTGCCGGCGCACGTCGCCCAAGAGCCGGCGCACGACGTCGAGCTGGTGGTAGCGCGGCCAGACCTGCACCGCCGTCTTGCGGCCGGTCTTCTCGTCCTTGGTCGCGATGATCTGCGCGTAGTTCTCGAGGATGTCGGTCAGGCCATCACGCGTGAGGATGCGCTTCCACAGGTAGGACGTCTTGATCCCGTCCGGGTCGGGCGGATTGCCCGCGCCGTCGTTCCACCCCTGGTTGAACGGCAGGAACCACGACCCCTTGTCGTTGAGGCGGGTGCAGAAGCGCACCTCGTGATCGTCCACCGCGAAGTGAGCCACGCAGCGGCCGAACTCGAACAGCTTCTCCCGCCGGTCGCGGTTGCGCTTGTACTGTTCGATGGCGTCCTCGACGGTCTGCTTGGTGAGGCTGTTCTTCAGCTCGAAGGTGGCGACCGGCAGGCCGTTGATGAACAGCGCGAGGTCGAGCGCGAGCTGCGCCTCGTCGCGGCTGTAGCGGAGCTGGCGGGTGACGCTGAAGCGGTTGGCGGCGTACCGCTCCGCTGCCCTCGCGTTCCCCGGCGACGGCGTGCCGTAGAACACGTCGAGATGCAGTGGTCCGTGCTTGATCCCGTGACGCAGGACGTCGATCGTGCCGCGCTTGCTGACCTCGCCCTGGAGGCGCGCGAGGAACTTGCGTCGCGTCGGTCCGTCCCGACCGAGATCGAGCGTCTCGGACGCGTCCGGCTGTGTCTCCGTCAGGAACGCGGAGAGCTGGGCCAGGTCGACGCAGTACTCGCGGTCGTAGTCCGTGGGCGCGCCACAGATCCATCCGGCGCCGTAGGTCGCGGGCCGTTCGCCGACCGCGTCGGCCAACCCGCCGCCCGGATCGCAGGGGGACCCGGTCATCGCCGCGCAGATCAGCCGCTCGAGGCCGCGTTCGGAGGTGTCGGTGGTCATGGGGCGCTTCCCCTGCCAGTCAAGCAACCATCAAGGAATCCATGGCGCTCTAAGTGCCTGTCATACCATTGCTTTGCGCCATTGCTCCCGCCTCTGGCGTTCCGCAGCATCAAGTACCCATCAAGCAACGCGCCTCGCGCCGCGCTGTAGCGCGTCGCCGAGCCGCCTTTGCTAGGTCCTTTGCTGATTCCTTTGCTAAGCGGGTCCCTTGCACTCAGATCTAGCAAAGGGCGTAAGACGTGCTTCGACAAGCTGTTAGGGGCTTCACAAGCGCCTCCAAACGTTCCTTGGAGGGCGGTTCGAGCCCGGTTCCTTTGCTCACTCATCGGCGGACTCCTCGATGGGATGCCACGCCGGCTGGCCCCGCGACCCGCGATTGTCGATCTTCCCAGCCCGCCTCAGTTCCTGCAGGAGGTTGTGCACCTTGCGCCGCTTCTGCTCTTCCTCCAGGCGGTCCGGGAGCTTCGGGATCACCGCCTGATCGATCTCCCGCCGGTTGGCCGGCGCGTGCTCACGGACCAGGGCGAGGATCAGATCCAAGTAGTACTGCTTGTCGAATCCCCGCTCGCGGATGTGCCGACCGGCCTCGCCCGTAGCCTTGGCGACCGCGGCGGCCACGATGACGTTGGGGTAACGCCCCTCGACGAGCCCGGCGGATTTCAAGCGGCGGTGCTCGTCCCTCCCGATCCGCTGCCCCTTCTGAACCCGATCGAGCAGTGTGCGTGGATGCTCTCGAGGTAGCGGTCTTTCTTGAGCGCGCGGCCAAGAGTGGCGAAAGTCTTGTTCAGCGAGTTGGTGGGAATGGCGCACACGGCTCGGCGGAATACGTAGGCCTCCACCAGGCGCACGGCCCGGACGAGATCCTCCTTCGAGAAGTGATTCGTCACGTGGTCGCGGTAAAGCTCCAAGAGGAAGGGAAACGCCACGTCCACCTTCAACTCGCGGAGGTCCCGAAAGGCCGACGCCAGGTTCTTGTCGGACTCCTTGTCGAGCGCCATGGCGCAGTAGTAGCCGGCGTACGCGTGGATGTCGGCGACCACGGCGTCGACTCCCTTCGTAGCCACCTCGGGGGAGCGGGTGTGCGCCTTGAACGCCTCGTAGACGGCCCTGACGTCACCGTCACCCACGTGCCTCGCCAGGGCCTCGAGGAGGAGCATGACGGTCGTCAGCCGTTGCTGGCCGTCGATGACGAGCAGCGGCGACTGGCTGGAGACCTGGTAGAGCCCTTTCTCGATGTAGACGATGGAGCCGACGAAGTGCGCCGCGATGGTGTCGTTGCTACCCGTGCGCAGGATGTCGTCCCAGAGCTGTCGGCACTCGCGCTCGGTCCAGCTGTAGGTGCGCTGGTAGATCGGAATGACGAACTGCGGCGACTTCTTGAGGAAATCGAGGAGCTTGGCTTCGGTGGCCTTCACGATGCGCCTCCCCCGATGATTTCCCCGAGCAACCCCTCGGTCTCCTTCTCGAGCGCCAGGATATCGGCGCGGATCTCCTCCAGCGTGCGCAGCGGCTGCGGCTTGTAGAAGTAGCGGGTGAAGCTGATCTCGTAGCCGGTCTTCACGCTCTCCGGCACGTACCAGGCGTCGGGCGCGTGGGGCAGGACCTCTCTACGCAGGAACGCCTCGATGCCGCCGTCTTCGAGCAGCGGCACCTGCTCGGTGTCGCGCAGGTCGGGGTCGGGCTCGTACTCGACCACGGCGCGCTTGCCGCCGATGGTGGCCTCGAACAGGCCGCGGAGCGGATCGGCCGCGGTGCCCTTCTTGTGGATCTTCTTGATGACCGGCGGGGCGTCGTCCGCGCGCGCGGCCGTCTCCTTGAGGGCCTTGATCTCCTTCGCGGCGTAGGCGCGCTCGCGGTCGACGCCCGCGAGGCGCAGCGGGCGCTCGACGGTGACCTTCGAATAGCCGAATGCCGCGTTCGGGAAGATCTTCGACTGCTCGGTCTCATCAAACGCGAGGAACGTGTCGCAGATCCGCCCGATGTCGTCGTCGGCAAGCTCGCAGTTCTTCTTCCCGAGGTTCTTGCGCAGGGGCTTGAACCACCGCGTCGCGTCGATGAGCTGCACGCGGCCCGCGCGATGCTCCGGCTTGCGGTTCGTGAGCACCCAGACGTAGGTCGCGATGCCGGTGTTGTAGAACATGTTCAGCGGCAGGGCGACGATCGCCTCGAGCCAGTCGTTCTCGATGATCCAACGCCGGATGTTGCTCTCGCCCTGGCCCGCGTCGCCGGTGAAGAGGGAGCTGCCGTTGTGGACCTCCGCGATGCGACTGCCGAGCTTCGTGCCCTGCTTCCTCTTCGAGAGCATGTTGGCGAGGAAGAGCATCTGACCGTCGCTCGAGCGCGTGATCAGCGAGAACTCGGGGTCGCCGCCGTGCTCGGTCACGAACCGCGGGTCCTTCATCCCGCTCTTCCCGCCCATCCGTTCGAGGTCGCTCTTCCAGCTCTTCCCGTACGGCGGGTTCGAGAGCATGAAGTCGAACTCGCGTGACGGGAAGGCGTCGTTCGCGAGCGTCGAGTGCTCGGGACCGCCGACGATGTTGTCCGCCGCGTCGCCCTCGCCCTTCAGCAGGAGGTCGGCCTTGCAGATCGCGTAGGTCTCGGCGTTGATCTCCTGGCCAAAGAGATGGGTCGCGACCTCCTTCCCGTGGTCGTCGGCGAGCTGTTGGAGCGTCTCCTCCGCGACGGTGAGCATCCCGCCGGTCCCGCACGCCCCGTCGTAGAGCAGGTACGTGCCGGACTCGATCTCGTCGGCGATCGGCAGGAAGATGAGGCGGGCCATCAGCTTCACGGCGTCGCGCGGCGTCCAGTGCTCGCCCGCCTCCTCGTTGTTCTCCTCGTTGAAGCGGCGCACGAGCTCCTCGAAGACCGTGCCCATGCCGTGGTTGTCGAGGCCGGGGTGCTTCGTCGAGCCGTCGACGTCGACGACGGGATTCGGGCTCAGGTTGACCTCGGGCGAGAGCAGCTTCTCGATCAAGGTGCCGAGCGCGTCCGCCTTGGAGAGGCGCGGGATCTGGTTGCGGAACTCGAAGTTCTCGAGGATGTCCTGGACGTTCGGCGAGAACCCGTCGAGGTACGCCTCGAAGTCGGCGCGGAGCTGCTGCTGGCTGGCTCGCGAGCGGAGGTCGCGCAGGGTGAACTTCGACGTGTTGTAGAACGCCTGGCCGGCGGCTTGACGGAGCGCCTGGTCCTGGTGGACGATCCCCGCCTTGTCGAGCGAAGCCTTCATCTGGAGGACCGCTTGCTTCGTCGGCTCGAGGACCGCGTCGAGGCGGCGCAGCACGGTCATCGGCAGGATGACGTCGCGGTACTTGCCGCGGACGTAGAGGTCGCGCAGGACATCGTCCGCGATGCCCCAGATGTACTTCGCGATCCAGCTCAGTTGTCCCTGTTCCATGTCTCTCCGTGGCGGGTCGTGAAGGCCGCGAAGCGGGCAGGTAGGCGGAGCCCTCCCACTTCGTCGCGTTCTTCCCGCCGAGTCGTTCCATCCGAGCGTCCACCCTTTACACTACCGAGGGGATCGCACTCAACTCCCGATCCCAATCGCTGCTTCCGGGGCGTGCGGCGCCCGGCGTGCCGGCTCTCCGTTCTGGGGCTTTGGGGGGCGTCGTGCCATCTGGCGCCCACTCGGGAGGGCGACAACGAACGAACCACCGCTCTCCGGTGCGACGAGATGCGATGCAGAAGCGGTTGGTAGCGAGGAGCCCGCCGCCGATGAATCGGCGATCGGCGCACGTCCGTGCGGCGCGTTGCGCGATCCTGCGAGCGGGGGAGTGGTGGGCGATGAAGGACTTGAACCTTCGACCCCCAGCTTGTCGAGCTGGTGCTCTAGCCAACTGAGCTAATCGCCCACGAAGAAGCAGGACTTTTAAGGCTGGACCGCGGCCGGCGCAAGGAGGAAACCCGTGACGAAGGGGCGCGGGCGGGGAGAGGGGTGGGAGGATGACGTCTGAACTCTGGAGCAAGCCCGAGCGGTTGGTTAAGGTAGCTGCTTTGCACAAACGCGTGGAGTGGCGGCGGGGCCCAGCCGACCGCCATCCTTACATTCAGGGAATCACGGCATGATCGTCGGCGTCGCGAGAGAGATCAAACAGTTCGAGAACCGGGTCGCGGTCGTCCGCGGCGGCGTGAACGCGCTCGTGGGCGACGGCCATGAGGTTCTCGTCGAGAAGGGGGCGGGCGCCGGCGTCGGCATCTCCGACGCGGCGTACGCGGAAGAGGGCGCGCGGGTCGTCGACCGGGCCGAGCTGTTCGCCAAGGCGAACTTGATCATGAAGGTCAAGGAGCCGCTCCCCGAGGAGTACGCGCTCATCACCGAACGGCACACGGTGTTCACGTACTTCCACTTCGCGGCCTCGCGCGAGCTGACCGACGCGATGATGGCCTCCGGCGCGATCTGCATGGCGTACGAGACGATCGAGAGGAACGGAACCCTCCCGCTGCTGACCCCGATGAGCGAGGTGGCGGGGAAGATGGCCGCGCAGGAGGGCGCGAAGTACCTCGAGAAGCCGCAGGGCGGGCTCGGCATCCTCCTCGGCGGAGTCGCCGGGGTGGAGCCGGCGACGGTCGTCATCCTCGGCGGCGGGATCGTCGGAGTCAGCGCGGCGCGGGTCGCGGCGGGGATGGGCGCGCGCGTGGTGATCCTCGACATCAACGTCGACCGCCTGCGATACCTCGAGGACGTGATGCCCAAGAACGTCATGCTCCTCGTGTCGGACCCGGTCTCGATCCGCCGGTGGGCGGCGGAGGCGGACCTCCTGATCGGCGCCGTCTACCTGACCGGCAAGCGCGCGCCGACCCTCGTGTCGCGCGAACTCGTCGGGAAGATGAAGAAGGGCGCGGTGATCGTCGACGTCGCGATCGACCAGGGCGGCTGCATCGAGACCTGCCGGCCGACGACGCACGGCGATCCGACGTACGAGGTCGACGGCGTGCTGCATTACTGCGTGGCGAACATGCCGGGCGCGGTGCCGAAGACGTCGACGTACGCGCTCACCAACGTGACGCTGCCGTACGCGCGGGTGCTGGCGCGCAACGGCGCAAAGGCCGCGATGGAGAAGGACCCGAGCCTGCTCGGGGCGGCGAACGTGGTGCGCGGCAAGATCACGCATTCCGGAGTGGCGGAGAGCTTCGGCCTCGACCTCCACGATCCGCTCGCGGCCTTGTCGTAGTCGAACGGATGACCGGACGGGGACGATCCTCGTGGCCTCCGGGGCCGGATCAGCAGGTGTTCACCACGGGCGAGGTCGCGAGGCTTTGCAACGTGAACATCCGCACCGTCATTCGTTGGATCGACGCCGGCCAGCTCAAGGGCTATCGGATTCCGGCGTCACGCGATCGCCGGGTGACGCGCGAGAAGCTGGTCGAGTTCATGCGGGCGTACGAGCTTCCGCTCGGCGCGCTCGAGGGGACGGCGGTCCTTCCGAAGCGCGTCCTCATCGTCGACGACGATCCCGATGTCCTCGACCTCCTGGACGACTTCTTTCGTCAACAGGACGGATTCGTCGTCGAGACCGCGACGAACGCCTACGAGGCGGGCGCGCAGACGATCGCGTTCAAGCCGGACCTCCTGTTGATCGACTACGACCTCGGCGACGCGACGGGCGTCGACGTGGCGCGCACCGTGCGGAAACGGCCCGAGCTGCGCGACATGAAGATCGTCTGCATGTCCGGGATCGTCCGCGGGTCGAAGGTCGCGGAAGTGCTGTCCGAAGGGATCGACGACTTCATCGAGAAGCCGCTCGACCTGAAGGATCTCCTCGCGCGCGTGACGAAGCTCCTGGGTGCGCGGTGAGCGGGAGGGGCGAGAGATTCTCGAGCTGAAGATCATCCTCCTCGGGATCCTGCAGGGACTGACCGAGTTCTTCCCCGTCTCCTCGAGCGGACACCTCGGGCTGGGCGAACTCCTGCTCGGGGTGCACCTCGACGACGACTCCGGCGCGACCCTCGAGATCGCGCTTCACTTCGGAACCCTGTTCGCGGTGCTCGTCTTCCTGCGCCGGGACCTGATGCGGGTGATCCTCCCGATCGTGAGCCGCGGCGCGGACGCGGCCGAGCGGACGCGGGCGTGGCGGGTCGTGCTGCTCATCGGAACCGCGTCGCTCCCGGCCGCGGTCGTTGGACTCCTGTTCGAGGAACGGATCGAGGCGCTGTTCGCCGCGCCCTGGATCATCGGGGGCGGCTTCCTCGTGACCGGCGTCGTCCTCGTGCTCTCGCGGCGCCTTGTCGCCGGCACGCGCTCCGCGCACGAGGCGAGCCTCGGCGACGCGATCCTGATCGGCTGCGCGCAAGTGATCGCCATGGTCCCCGGGATCTCGCGATCGGGAAGCACGATCGTCGCGGCGATGGGCCTCGGCCTTCGTCCCGACGAGGCGGGCAGATTCTCCTTCCTCATGGCGATTCCCGTGATTGGAGGGGCGACCTTGCTGAAGGCGCGCGATATTCTCGGGGCGTCGGCCGATGAGCGCCTCGCGTTGCTGCTCGGGGTGATCGCCGCGTTCCTGTCGGGGCTCGTCGCCCTGCGCTACCTGACGTTGATGCTCAGGCGGGGCAGCTTGTTCGCCTTCGCCTATTACGTGATCCCGCTCGCCCTCGTCACGTTCTACGTGGCCGGACGAGCCTGACGAGGACGAGCTGCCAGACATGAAGACTGCCGTGGTGACCGGAGTGACGGGGCAGGACGGCTCCTATCTCGCTGAGTTCCTCCTGGACAAGGGGTATCGCGTGGTGGGCGTCGTGCGCCGGTCGTCGACCGAGACGTTCGAGCGCATCGAGCACCTCCGCGATCGAATGGAGCTGAAGGAGGCGGATCTCCTCGACATGTCCTCCCTGGTGCGCGTGCTGGAGGAGGCCGGCCCGCACGAGCTCTACAACCTCGCCGCGCAGTCGTTCGTCCCGACCTCGTTCCAGCAGCCGGTCCTGACCGCCGAGTTCACCGCGGTCGGCGTCGCGCGCGTCCTGGAGGCGATCCGTCAGGTCGATCCGCGGATCCGCTTCTATCAGGCGTCGTCGAGCGAGATGTTCGGCAAGGTGCGCGAGACGCCGCAGAGCGAGATGACGGCGTTCTACCCGCGCAGCCCCTACGGCGTGGCCAAAGTGTACGGGCACTTCATCACGGTGAACTACCGCGAGTCGTACGGCATCCACGCGTCGTCGGGCATTCTGTTCAACCACGAGTCGCCACGCCGCGGCCTGACGTTCGTCACGCGCAAGATCACGGACGCCGTGGCGCGCATCAAGGCGGGCAAGCTCGACAAGCTCCGCCTCGGCAACATCGAGGCGCGCCGCGACTGGGGGTTCGCCGGCGACTACGTGCGCGCGATGTGGATGATGCTCCAGAGGGAGCACGGCGACGACTTCGTCATCGGCACCGGCGAAATGCACACGGTGAAGGAGTTCTGCGAGAAGGCGTTCGGGCGCGTCGGGCTCGAGTACCAGGACTACGTCGAGGTCGACACGCGCTTCCTCCGCCCGGCCGAGGTCGATCAGCTCCTCGCCGATCCGAGCAAGGCCAAGACCGAGCTCGGTTGGGAGCCCGAAGTCGACTTCGCCGGACTGGTGCACATGATGGTGGACGAGGATCTGAAGCGCCACGGGATCGCGCCGGGCGGCTGAGCCGAATGAAGATCCTCGTCACCGGAGCGAGCGGTTTCGTCGGGCAGCACGCGGTGCGAACCCTGCTCGGCGCCCGCCACGACGTGGTCGGCGCGACCGAGGACGGGCGGGGGCCGCAAGAGATCGAGACGCGCCGCCTGGACGTTCGTGACGAGCACGTCGTCGTCCGGACGCTCGAGCAGGTCGGCCCGGACGCGGTCCTTCATCTCGCGGCGATCGCGTTCGTCCCGGACGCCCAGAAGAACCCGCGGTTCGCGTTCGACATCAACGCGGTCGGGACGTTGAACCTCCTCCACGCGGCGCGTGTCGTCACCCCCGACGCGCGCGTCGTCGTGATCTCCAGCGCGGAGGTCTACGGCCCGGTCGCCGATCCGGAGGAGATGCCGCTCGTCGAGGATCGCGTGCTGCGGCCGGCCACGCACTACGGCGCGGGCAAGGCTGCGGCCGAGCACGTGGCGCGCGTCTTCGCGCTCGAAGGGCAGGACGTCGTCGTCCTGCGGCCGTTCAACCACATCGGACCCGGGCAGCGGGACGACTTCGTCGTTCCGTCGTTCGCGCGGCAGGTGGCGCGGCTCGAGGCGGGCGACGGAGACGGAGTGCTCCGGCACGGCAACCTGGACGCGGTGCGGGACTTCCTCGACGTGCGGGACGTCGTCGCGGCGTACGAGCGAGCGCTGACCGCGGCGCGCGGAGTGCTGGAGCCGGGCCGTCCCTACAACCTCTGCTCCGGGCGGGGCGTGAAGATCGCAGAGATCGTGTCGCACCTCGTCGGCCGGTCGCGGCGGCCGATCGAGACCGAGGTCGATCCCGCCCGGCTGCGCAAGATCGACGTGCCCGTCTACGTCGGGTCGGCCGACCGCCTTCGCGCGGCGATTGGGTTCGAGCCGGCGTTCACGCTCGAGCGGACGCTGGACGACGTTCTCGACGAGGCGCGGCGGGCGATCGCCGGGTGATCCCCGGCCGGGCTGGCTCCGATTCAGCCTCGGTGCGCAACCGGACCGCGGCGAAACCCGTCGAGCAGCCGCGTCACGTACGGTCCGGGGCACGCGGTGCCGCCGTGGTCATGGGCGGCGCGGATCTCGTGGTGCGTGTAGAAGCCGTTCGGCGGGATTCCGAAGTGCTGCTTCAGACGCCCGAGCAACGTCATCAGGCTCTCCGTCTGCCGGAGTCCGGGGGCTCGCTGGCTGAAGTCGCCGAGCAGGCAGACGCCGACGTTGCCACGGTTGAGGTCCGCGTTCCCGGCGTGCGCGCCTTGGTAGTCGAGCTTGCGGCCCTCCCAGATGCGGCCTGCGGGGTCGATCAGGAAGTGGTAGCCGATGTCCGCCCAGCCGTTGCCGTTTTGATGACCGCTCTGGATCGCGCGGATGTGCGAGGCCGAGGCGCCTTCGCCGTCGGCGTCGAAGGCAATCGCGCTGTGGTGCACGGTGACGCGTTGGATTCGCGTCATCGGGTCGCGGTTCGTGCGGATGGGGCTCGCGTTCCAGCGCGAGCGCGACACGACCGTCACCCCGAGGTCGATCGGGCGTGGGCCCGGGTCCAGCGGCATGGGCGTGACGGGCGCCGCGGCGGGCAGAGGCGGCGGAAAGCGGGCGTCGAGGTCGCGGAACTCCGGGCGATTCCTGTCCTCGATCTGGGCCAGGAAGCGATCGGCGTTCGATCGGCCGCGGTGTCGCGCGGCCAGGTAGCGGCGGTAGCGAAGCAGGTCGGCATGGATGCCGCCGCGCGGATCGAGCTGGCCCGCGTGACGGTAGCGCGCATCGGCTCGGTCGGCGTCTCGTTCGGCGAGGTCGGCGTCGCCGAGCACGGTCTCGATGCGGCTCTCGACGGCATGGCGCTGGGCGAGATCGAGCGTGGCGAGCCCGCGCACGACGGTGAGGGCGCGCGCGGCCCCGGCCCGTCCCGCCGCGAGCTCTCCGAGCTCGACCAGGCAGTCGGCTCGATCGACGAGCGCGCGGACGCGGTCTCGGTCGTCCGCCGCCCCGAACGCGATGAATCGGTCGTACTCGGCCACGGCCCCGCGCAGGTCGCCTCGCGCGCGGGCCGACTCGGCCGCGAAGATGCCGTCGCTCGAGCCCTCGGTCGCGTGGCAACCGAACTGGACGCCGGCCGCGAGGCCGGTGAGCAGAAGGAACGGCCCGAGGCGTGGACCGCGGCGGACGGCTCCGCGCGGGAACTCGCTCGTCGTCGAAGGTTGGATCACGGCGCGCCCTTTCTCGCACACCGGTCTCGGCGGAGCGGATTGTAAGGACGTCCGCGCATCAATACGTTCCTGTTTCGGGCGCGCTTCTCCGTTCCTGGCCGAAGCGACGGCGACCACCGGGTCGAGATCCATCTATCGGGGACGGCCACTGGGGCCACCGGATTCGGCTCAAGATCGATCGCCGTTCGCACCGACGACAGGAACGAGTGCTGGCCCGACGAGTTCCCAGTGAGCGCCGATCGCTTCTCCGTCCGCATCCGGTTTCGCGCGGCGCGGGTCACGCTGGCCCGCGTGCGCGCGGTCGTCGAGACGTTGCTCGACGGCGACGGCCAGGACTGGTTCTCGCTCGACGACCGCACCGACATCCTCGTCGGCATCCAGGAGTGCCTTTCCAACGTCACTCGGCACGCCTGTCCGGACGGGGATCCTCTCGTCGACCTTCGGGTCTGGCTCGAGAACGGCCGGTTCTTCGCGCGCCTGCGCGACCGCGGATGCCCGTTCGACCCGCAGAGCGTCCCGCCTCCGGACCCGGAGCGCCCCCGCGAGCACGGCTACGGCCTTCTCCTGCTGCGACGCACGATGGACCACGTGAGCTGGGAGCGGCGGGGATCGACGAACGTGGTGCACCTCGAGCGAGGCCCGCGCCCGTGCCATTCCGAGAGAACCTCGGCCGAGGATCAAGTCGAGCACGGAGTTGCCCCGATAAGACCCGTCGTGGCGGAGCACGCGAGCGTGCAGAACGACGACGAGGTGAAAGGATGACGGCGAAGAAAGTCCTGGTGGTCGACGACGAGCCGTTCATCCTCCGCTCGTTGACGTTCGTCCTCCGCAAAGAGGGCTTCGACGTGTCGGAAGCGCGGAACGGCGAGGAGGCGATCGAGATGATCCGCGCGGAGCTGCCGAGCCTCGTCCTGCTCGACGTCATGATGCCGAAGAAGAACGGCTACGAGGTGTTGAACGAGATCAAGTCGGACGAGGCGACGAAGTCGATCTACGTGATCATGCTGACTGCCAAGGGGCAGGAGGCGGATCGCGTGAAGGGGCTGTCGCTCGGGGTCGACGAGTACATGACGAAGCCGTTCTCGCCGCTGAAGATCGTCGAGCGCGCGCGCGAGGTCCTGGCGGGGAATCCCGTCACTCCGTCCTGACCGCGGCCGCTCGGCTGGTCGGGGCCCGCGTGGCCGGGGCGGAGAGGACCGCACGAAACGGGGAAGCGATTCTTGCGCGGGCCCTTAGAGTGTCCGCGTGTTCATCGCGGCGGTGATCGGTCCCTCCGGCTCGGGCAAGACCACTCTTCTCGAGCGGCTCGTCCCTCGGCTGAAGTCGCGCGGCCTGCGCGTCGCCGTCGTCAAGCACAGCCACCATCCGAACGTCGAGGTGGATCGCCCGGGCCGGGACTCCGCTCGATTCGCCGCGGCCGGGGCGGACGCCGTCCTGCTCGTCGCCCCGGGTCGGCTGCTCCACGTCGAGGCCGTCTCCACGCCGGTCTCGTTCGATGACGTGGCGCGGCGCGTGGCCGGCCACGACGTGCTGCTCGTCGAATCGTGGAAGGAGGCGCGCCTGCCCTGTCTGGAGATCATCGGCCCGGACGGAGCGCGGCTCCCGCCCGACGTGGGGGGCGAGCGGCTCGCGATCGTCTCCGACGAGCCGACCGGCGATCCTCTGCCGCGGTTCGCGCGCGACGACGTCGACGGGGTGGCCGCGTTCCTCCTGGCGAGGATCGCTCGATGAAGGTCCGCGCGGCGGCCGTCGCGCTTCGACCGTGGCAGTGGCTGAAGAACCTCGCGGTGTTCCCCGCGCTGATCTTCGCGGCGCGCGCGGACGAGGCCGCCGCGCTCGGCGCGACGCTCCTGGCGTTCGTCTCGTTCTGCCTCGTCTCCAGCGCCGGGTACTTGGTGAACGACGTGGTCGATCGCGCGGCCGATCGGCAGCACGCGACGAAGCGGCGCCGCCCGTTGGCGCGCGGAGACATCGCCGTACGCGACGCGGTTCTCCTCGCGTGTGCGCTGGAGGCGGCAGGCCTCGGACTCGCCTTCGTGCTCGGCCCGGCCGGCGCACCGGCGTCGAGCCGTTTCGTCGTCTTCCCCGCCGCCTACGTGGCCCTCGGCGTCCTGTACTCGTTGTGGCTGAAGCGCGTGCCGCTCGTCGACGTCGTCGTCATCGCGAACGGGTTCCTGCTCCGCGTCCTCGCCGGCGGCGCGGTGATCGGGGTCGAGGTCTCGACCTGGCTGCTGGTCTGCACGTTCTTCTTGTCGCTGTTCCTCGCGTTCGCGAAGCGGCGGGGCGAGCGCGAGCAGTGGGAGGCGGGAGTGCTCGAGATGCCCCGCGAGGTCATCGCGGCGTACCGCGGGCCGATGCTCGACGCCGCGATCGCGGTCACCGCGACGGCGTTGCTCGTCTGCTACGCGCTGTACACGGTCGCCGATCGGACGGTGCAGATGTTCGGAACGTACGCGCTCGCGTGGACGGTTCCGGTCGCGGTCTACGGCGTCCTTCGCGCGGTGCGGCTCCTCCTCGGTCGAGGGGGCGCCGACGACCCGTCGCTCGTCTTCTGGAGCGACCGGCGGCTCCAGGTCACCGCGCTCGTCTGGCTCGGGCTGGTCATCGCGGTCGTCTATCGTCGCTGAGACGCCCTCGCGACTCGGCGAGGTCGGGGCCGGCGGCGGCCCCCGCACGCGTCGTCGGACCTCCGCGATCAGGGATCACGCCTCGCCGGCGCGGCGGCTCGACGGAGCCCGTCGAGCATGGCGCGATGCTCGGGCGTGTCCTTCAGCTCGACCGCGCGGCGCGCTGCGCCGATCGCCTCCTCGTGGCGGCCGAGCCGGGCTAGGCCCATCGCCTTGGTCAGGTGGACGGCGGGCAGGTCCGGAGCGACGCGCTCGGCCTCCGCGAACTCGGCGAGCGCCTCGTCGACACGCGCGTGCTGCAGGTGCCAATGGGCCAGCCCGAGGTGAGCGGACGCGGACGGCCCGAGCTCGAGGATGCGCCGCATGGCCCGCACCGCGCGCTCCTCGTCGAACGGGAACCAGAACTGGGCGAGCGCCTCGTGCGTGGCGGGATCGTCGGGCCAGTGGTGGAAGAGCGCGTCCTCCGCCTCCTCCAGCGCCTCGCGATCGTTCGCGTGGCACGCGGCCATCATGAGCGAGTGCCAGTGGTGGAAGCGGGGGGTCGCGGCGCGGCGAATCGCCGTCCGGAACCACGTCATCGCGCGGCGCGCGGCGTCTGGATCGACGGGAGGCATGAAGTTCCGGACGGCGCGGTGGCCGGCGAGGAAAGCACGGAGCGCGCTGCCCGTCTCGACGGCGCGGGCGCTCGCCGCGGCGCTCGCGTCCGTGTCCCCGGCCGTCGCGAGCGCCACCGCGCGCATCGCCAGCACGTCGGGGTCGTCGCCGGCCGCGCCGCCGAGCTCGTCGAGGACGGCGAGAGCGGCGCGCGCGTCGGGCATCTCGAGCAGGAACGCTCCCGCCAGCGCGTCGCGGTTCGCGGGGTCCAGCGCGAGCGCTTGGCGGAAGCACGCCTTGCCCGGCTCGTAGTCGACCGAGAAGCCGACCTGGAACCCGCGCCGCAGCAACGCGTCGATCCGCTGCCCGCGCAGGCTCTCCTTCCCGGCCTGGATGTTCGTCAGGTTGTCGGACAGTTCCTGGTTGAGCGCGTTCGACTCGCTCAGCAATCGGCTCGTCACCACGAGCGCCGTCGTGACGACGGCGAAGAGCGCGGCGATCGCCGACGAGAGGACCGGGTTGCGGGCGCTCCAGCGCGAGAAGCGCCGCCACGGCGTGACCGGACGGGCCACGATCGGCCGGCCGTCGATGATCCGCCGCAGGTCGTCGGCGAACGCCTCGGCGCTGCCGTAGCGCCGGCCGGTGTCGCGTTCGATCGCGGTCGACACGCAGACCGACAAGTCGCGCGACACGGCGCGGTTCAAGCTCCTCGCGTCGATCGGCTCGCTTTCGAGGATCGCCCGGTACAGCCCCTGCGCGCTCGGGGCGTCGAATGGACGTTCTCGGGTGAGCGACTCGTAGAGCGTCACTCCGAGCGCGTAGACGTCGGTGGACCGGCCGACCGCGGCGGGGTTCTCGATCTGCTCGGGCGACATGTACGCGGGGGTGCCGAACCGATCCCCCGAGCGCGTCAGGACGGACTGCTCCTCTTCCACGGCGCGCGCCAGCCCGAAGTCGAGGATCACGGGGTCGCCGTTCTGGTCGATCATCAGGTTCCCCGGCTTGACGTCGCGATGGAGGACCCCGGCCGCATGGGCGGCGTGAAGCGCACGCGCCGCCTTCTCGAAGTAGCGGAGCACCGCGTCGATCTCGCCGCGATTCCGCGGCGGCGCGGCCCGGTTCGCGAGCGACGCGGCGAGGCATTCCCCTTCGACCAACCGCATGACGAGGAACGCGAGCGCGCCGTCGCTGCCGCTGTCGTACACGGCGCACACGCCGGGGTGATCGAGCCGCGACGCGGTCCTCGCCTCGCGCAGGAAACGGCGGAGGCGCGGGTCCGCCTCGTCGAGAAAGCCCCGCAGGATCTTCAGGGCGACGCGCCGTCCGAGCCGCTCGTCCTCGGCCTCGTAGACGACGCCCTGCCCCCCGGAGCCGATGCGCGACACGATCCGGTAGTGACGTACGCGCGTCGGCTCGTCGGTGTCGGAGTCCTCGAACAGCGCGCGATGCTCGGCGGCGACACGCGTCTCGTGGCCCGGGTAGAGCGCCTGGTACTCCGCGAGGGTGAGCGTCGCTCCGCGCGAACGGTCGGCGAGCAGCCGCCCGAGGAAGTCGTGGATCACCCGCGCTTCGACGTCGACGCGATCTCCGGAATCGTCGGTGGTCACCGTTCGGCCCTCCGCACGCAGGCTATCATCCTCGCCACCCATGAGCGGCGACGCGGACACCTCGATCCACCTGCGGCGTGCGCGAGCCGGAGACCGCGCCAGCCTCGAATGGCTCGTGAACCGGCTCCAGCCCCTGCTGCTCGCGCAGGCCCGCTATCGCCTCGCGGGACGGCTCGCGCGAGAACACGACCCCGAAGACGTCGTCGCCGACGTCTGGGTCGTGGCGTTGCCGAGACTCGCGGAGCTCGACGAGCGCGAACGTCGCGTGACCCCGGTGCTGTTGAGGTTCCTCTCCACGTCGCTGGTGCAGGTCGTGAACAACCTCGCGCGCAAGGCGATCCGGCGCGGGCCGCCGGGCGGCCGCGTCGACGCCCGACGCGGCGAGTCGGCCGACGCGGCGCGCACTCGGGGCGTCGTCACGCGGGTCGAACTGCGCGAGGCCGAGGCGCGGCTGTGGGACGCGCTCGAGGAGCTCGACCCACGATCGCGCGAGATCCTCGTCCTGCGGGGAATCGAGCAGGCGTCGGGCCGGGAGGTGGCCGAGCGCCTCGGTATATCCGAGAACGCGGTGTCGCTGGCCTACCGTCGTGCCCTCGCCCGGCTGCGGTCGCGCGTTCCCGAGTCGGTGGCGGCCGAGCTGCCGGACGCTATGCACTGAGCCGGATCCTGGCGCCGAGGAGCACCCCGACCGCGCCGACCACCGGCAGGCCGAACCGGTACCAGGCCGGCGTGACCGAGTACTCGGGGGAGAAGGAGCTGGCGATCCCGAGGGCGAGGCAGAGCCCCGCGAGCCAGAGCGCGTGCTTCCACTCGGATTGGGCCGCGACCCAGGCACATACGAACCCTCCGATCGCGGCGAACACGATTCCGGCCGCGAGCACCACGAGCGTGTACCAGAGCGGCGGCGCCAGTTTTGGGTCCGGCCGGCCGTGGGTCGCTCCGAGAACCGCGAACAGGACCAGGGTTCCGACCACGATGGTCGCGTAGCCGGCGAGCACGGCACCGATGCTTCTGAGCATTGTCGTTCTCCGAAGGGCGCCCGCGCGCTTCGGCGCGGACGGTGTTTTCCAGCACCGATGTCGCGGCACGCGAGGAGTCGTCGGGGGAACGGCAGAATTCTCGGAGAATGCTCGCGCGCTTGTACGTGGCGGCGTCCGGCCGTAGCATCGCCGAGCTGTCCAGCCCGAGGAGTACCGCGTGCGGCCGTCCGACTTCCGAAGCGACACCGTGACCAGGCCGACCGAGGCGATGCGCGAGGCGATGGCGCGAGCCGAGGTCGGCGACGACGTGATGCGCGAGGACCCGACGGTTCAACGGCTCGAGGCGGTCGCCGCGCGGATGCTCGGCAAGGAAGCCGGGCTGTTCGTGCCGACGGGCACGATGGCCAACCAGATCGGCGTGAAGCTGTTCACGCAGCCGGGCGACGAGATCATCGCCGAGGCGTCGAGCCACGTCTTGACCTACGAAGCGGGCGGGATCGGCCTCATCTCGGGGGTCCAGAGCCGATCGGTCGCGGCACGGGCCGGTGTCATGGACGCGGACGAGGTCGAGTCGCTCATCCGGGGCGACGACATCCATCTGCCGCGGACGGCCCTGATCTGCGTGGAGAACAGCCACAACGTCGCGGGCGGCACCGTCGCTCCGCTGGACGCGCTCGACCGGCTGCGCGCCGTCGCGGACCGGCATCGCATCCCGATCCTGCTCGACGGCGCACGCCTCTTCAACGCCGCGGTCGCGCTCGGCGTCGGGGCCCGCGAGATCGCGGCGTGCGCGGACGTCGCCTGGTTCGCCCTCTCGAAAGGGTTGTCCGCGCCGGTCGGTTCGGTGCTCTGCGGCCGGCGGGACGACGTCGAGCGCGCGCGCCGGATCCGCAAGCAGCTCGGCGGCGGGATGCGGCAGGTCGGGGTGCTCGCCGCGGCCGGCCTCGTCGCGCTGGAGACCGGGATCGAGCGGCTCGCCGAAGACCACGCGCGGGCGGCGCGGCTCGCCGCCGCGCTCCACGCCGAGCCGGGCGCGAGCGTCGACCTCGAGTCGACGCGAACGAACATCGTGATGGTCCATCTCGAGGCCAAGGATGCCCGCGAGATCGCCGATCGGCTGCGCGAGCGCGGCGTGCTCGCGATGGCGATGGCCGCGCGTCGGCTCCGCTTCGTCACCCACCGCGACGTCTCGGATGACGACGTCGACTGCGCGATCGTCGCGATGCGGGATGCCCTCACGGATTGAAGCGGTCCGTTGCGTTGCGTTCCGGTTCGGTTCTCCGGTCCGTGCGTGTCCAGGAGGCCGATTCCATCGGTAGGCTGACCGGCATCGCGCCGCGGCGGCACCGACGATGACCGACGAGATGACCGATGATGGGTGACCGATGGGTGACCGATGATGGGTGACCGATGATGAAGGAGGAGTGAGTTGTCGATCTTCAAGGCGTACGACATCCGTGGAATCTACGGGGATGAAGTCGATCTCGCGACCGCCGAGAGGATCGGCGCCGCGTACGTTCACTTCGTCGGGGCGAAGCGGGTGGTCGTGACGAACGACATGAGGTCGTCCAGCCCGGACGTGAAGGCCGCGCTGATCCGCGGTCTGACGAGCCAGGGAGCGGACGTGCTCGACTGCGGGCTCGGCGAGACCCCGCTCATGTACTTCGCGGTCGGACACCTCGGCGCGGACGGCGGCGTCGCCGTCACCGCGTCGCACAACCCGTCGCAGTACACCGGGTTCAAGTTGGTGCGCGAGCAGTCGATCCCACTCTCCGGTGACACCGGCATCAAGGACATCGAGCGCCTGGTGACGGACGGCGTGCCGGCCGCTCGGGGGGCCGCAGGGACGGTCGAGACGCGTGACGTGACCGACGCGTACGTCCAGCACGTCAAGAGCTTCATGAAGCCGTGGAAGCCGTTCAGGATCGTGATCGACTACGCGAACGGCATGGGCGGGCACCTGATCCCTCGCATCTTGGGCGAGGTCGGGGTCGACGCGGACAGCCTGTACGTCGAGCTCGACGGCACGTTTCCGAACCACGAGGCGAACCCGCTCAAGGACGAGAACATCGAGGAGCTCTCACGGCGGGTCGTCGAGACCGGCGCCGACCTCGGCGCGACCTTCGACGGCGATGCGGACCGCTGCGCGTTCGTCGACGAGCACGGCGTTCGGGTTCCGTCCGACATCATCACCGCGTTGATCGCGCGCTCGCTCGTGCCGACCGAGCCCGGGACCGCCGTCGTCTACGACCTCCGCTCGAGCGACATCGTCCCCGAGGAGGTGGCCCGGCTCGGCGGCCGCCCGATTCGCGAGCGCGTGGGGCACTCCTTCATGAAGGCGGTGCTGCGCAGGGAGGGCGGGTTGTTCGGCGGCGAGCTCTCCGGCCACTTCTACTTCCGCAAGAACTTCTACTCCGACTCCGGCATCATCGCCTTGGTCGAGGTGCTGAACATCCTCGCGGCGGACGACCGTCCGTTCAGCGACGTGGTGGCGGAGCTGCGCAAGTACCCGTCGACCGGCGAGATCAATTTCGAGGTCGAAGACAAGGACGCCGTCATCCGCGCCGTCGCGGAGCGCTACTCGGACGGCGAGATCGACCACCTCGACGGGATCACCGTCCGCTACCCGGACTGGTGGTTCAACGTAAGGAAGTCGAACACGGAGCCGCTGCTGCGCTTGAACCTCGAGGCGCGCGACCCGTCGCTCTTCGAGCCGAAGAAGGCGGAGCTCCTGCAGTTCCTCGGGAAGCCGGTGTGATGGCGCGCTCGGGAATCATCGCCCTGCTCACCGACTTCGGGCTGCGCGACCCCTACGTGGGCGTCATGAAGGCCGTCGTCCTCGGGATCGCGCCGCACGCGCGCATCGTCGACTTGACCCACGCGGTGGCTCCGCAGTCGGTGACCGAGGCGAACTTCGCGCTGCTCGGCTCCTACGAGTACTTCCCCGACGGGACGGTTCTCGTGATCGTCGTCGATCCCGGCGTGGGGTCGTCGCGCCGCATCCTCGCCGCGCGGGCCCACGGCCGGTTGTTCGTGGCGCCGGACAACGGAGTGCTCACCGGCGTGATCGCCGACGGCGACGAGGTGCGAGCCGTCGAGAACCGCGACTGGTTCCGGGCGGAGTCGATCTCGAACACCTTCCACGGCCGTGACATCTTCGCGCCGGTCGCCGCGCACCTCGTGTCGGGGAGCGAACTCGCGCGCGTCGGGCCGCACGCCAAGGACTGGGTGAAGCTCGATCGCCCCGGCGTGAAGCAGCGCGACGACGGTGGGCTGGTCGGGACGGTCATCCACGTCGACACGTTCGGCAATCTGATCTCGAACGTGCGGCAGGAGGATCTCGAGTCGCTGCCGGAGGAACGGCGCGTCGTGACCTTCCGAAGCCAGAATCTGGGTCCGCCGGTCACCTCGTACGCGTCCGTCCCGGTCGGGACCCCGCTCACCATCGTCGATTCGTTCGGCTTCCTCGAGATCGCGATCAACTCGGGCCACGCGTCGCGCCACTTCAACGGCGAGGTCGGCGATCCGATCCGGATCGGCTGACCGCCCGACTGCCCGACTGCCCGACTGATTAGAGGATCGTGAACAGGTCGTTCAGGAAGCTCGACGGGATCGTGTAGTTCGAGTCGCGCGAGACTCGCGCGATGGCGCGGACGTCGTGCGAGTCCGCGAGCAGGCCCAACGCCGTCACCGCGTAGGCGCGGACGTACGCGACGTCGCGGTCCTTCTCGATCATGGTGGAGAGCGCGGCGATCGCCGACCGGTCGCCGACGAGGCCGAGTCCGTAGATGAGGCTCTGCTTCACGAACTCGTTCTCCTCGCGGTGCGCGCGCTTCGCGAGGCGCTCGGCCCCCGCGCGGTCGCCGAGCAGTCCGAGGGCGATGGCCGCATTCACGATGAGCTCGACGTCCGTCGCGTTGTCGAACACCTTGCGCAGGTCCTCGATCGCCTCGACGTCGCCGATCATGCCGAGCGCGAGCGCGAGGTAGCCGCGGAGCACCGGCTCGCCGGTCTGCCGGAAGAGCTTCCGGAGGGCGGGCGCGGCGCGGGCGTCGCGATGGAGTCCGAGGGCGATCGCGATGGCGCCGCGCAGACTCGTGTCGCTCTCCGCGTCGAACGCGGCGAGGAGCGGCGGAACGCTCTCGGGGTCGCCGATCATTCCGAGCGCGAGCGCGACGAACGGCCGGTACGCCTTCGTCACCTTGGTGAAGTCGTTGGCGAGCTCGCGCCGCGCCTGCGCGCCTCCGATCGAGCCGATGGACAGGTAGGCGAAATTCTTGACCATGACGTCCGGGTCGCCCCGGCTCACCTTGGCGAGCGCCGCGACGGCGTTGTCGGAAGCGGCCTCGCGCAGCAGCGCACCCAGCGCGATCGCGGCGGAACGACGGAACTGCGTCTCCTGGTTCTCGAGGAGCGCGATGAGTCGGCTCACGTCCTCGTCGGTCCCGCACTTGCCGAGGGACAGGATCAGGTACGCGCTCACGACGAAGTCCTCCGGCTTCGCGTCGAGGAGCGCGCGGATGAGCGGCGCGTTCTCCGGGCTCCGGCTCAGCCCGACCCCATACGCGAGCCCGGCCTGGACGAGGACCGGGAACGCATTGAACGTCTTCGGCGCCAGGAACGATCGGAGCGACGCGGTGACCTGGGGCCCGCCGATCGAACCGAGCGCGACCGCCGCGTAGAACCGCTCCTGGAGCTCGCGGTCGTCCGCCTTGATGATCTCCTCGAGCCGAGGGATCGAGATGGTGTTGCCGTAGACGCCGAGTGCGACGATCGCGGACAGCCGCACCTCGAACTGGGAATCGCGGAGCGCGCCGAAGAGGAGCGGCCGCGCCGCCGGGTCGCGGGTCTTGGCGAGCGCCTGCACCGCGGAGAAGCGGACCCGCGGGTTGTCGTCGCGGAGCCCGGAGATCAGGCGCGGGATGAGGGACTCCTCGCGGTCCTTCGCGGTCACCTTCTCGAACGGAACGTCGACGTCGCCGCCTCCGTCCGCCATCTGGAGCAGGGCCGGACGCAGCCGCAGCAAGGCCTCGCGGTTGAAGTAGAACCAGAACTCCCATCGGGCCTCGTCGAACGGGATCTGCGGGCCGCGGCCCGGCTCCGTGACGCGCCGTTCCGGAGCCTCTTCGGGGGTGTCCTGCCCCGAGGCCACCGGAAGGAAGGGAAGGATCGCTGCGAGCAGCATCCAGGGTTGCGTACGCATCTCGGTCTCCCGTGGTTCAGCAGGGGTTCCGCGTCCGACGACCGCTGCGGCCGGACCGGTGCCTTACTCATAGACCAATTCGGGCTCGTCTCCACAAGCCCTGTTTGCAGCGGGACTCGATGGGAGGCGGTGGATGTCGCTGGCGTCGTATCGACTCGAGGACGTTCCGCACGCGTCGCAGTGAGGGTCCAGCCGTCCCTTCTTCGGCCGCGGACCGCTCCCCCCTTGTGCCCGGAGGTGCCCGGACGTGCCCGGACGTGCTTTCCTCGCGGCGGATCCGGGAGCGCGGCCGCGAGCACGAAAATCAAGGAGGTGATCGCCCGCCGCCCCTTAGAGTTGGGTGTGGGTGTCTGGACTGGGTGCGAGCTCGTCATGCGGATCGCGTATCTCGACTGCTTCTCCGGCGTCGCGGGCGACATGTTCCTCGGCGCGCTGCTGCACGCCGGGCTCTCGCTCGACGCGCTGAAGGCCGAGCTCGACAAGCTCGGACTCCACGAGTTCCGGCTCGAGGCGACGCGCGTCTGGCGGGACACGATGGAGGGCGTGCGGGTCGACGTACGGGTCGACGAGGGCGCGAACCCGCCTCACCGGAACCTGTCCGACATCAAGGCGATCCTGGCCGGCTCGGCCCTCGAGCCGGAGACGAAAGAGTGGGCGACGGCCGTCTTCACGCGGCTCGCCGAGGCCGAGGCGCAGGTCCACGGCACCACCGTCGATGAGGTCCACTTCCACGAGGTTGGCGCGGTCGACGCGATCGTCGACATCGTCGGTACGGTGGCCGGGTTGCGTCTGCTCGGGGTCGACGAGGTCTATTGCTCCACGATCACGCTCGGCCGCGGGCTCGTGGAGTGCCAGCACGGCCGCATGCCGGTGCCGGTGCCGGCGACGATCGAGCTGCTGAAGGACGCGCCCGTGATCTTCTCGGAGCTCGACGGCGAGCTCGTCACCCCGACCGGCGCCGCGCTCGTCTCGACGCTCTCCCGCCGCATCGGGCCGGGCTTCTCGTTCGTTCCCACCGCGGTTGGGTACGGCTTCGGATTGCGCGAGCGCGCCGGGGGGCCGCCGAACGCGCTGCGGATCGTCCTCGGCGAATCGATCGACGAGTACGAAGAGGTGGTCGTGCTGGAGACGAACCTCGACGATGCCACTGGTCAGATCGTCGGCTTCCTGATCGAGAAGGTCCTCGATGCCGGCGCGCTCGACGCGTACGCGATCCCGATCCAGATGAAGAAGTCTCGGCCCGGCGTGCTGTTCTGCGCGATCACCGACGAGGCGCGCGCCGACGACGTCGAGCGGATCGTGTTCAGCGAGACGACGACGTTGGGGGTCCGTCGTCATCGGGTCCGGCGCGCGAAGCTCGAACGCGTTTCGATCGGAGTGCTCACGTCGTTGGGCGAGGTGAGGACCAAGTTCACTCGCGGCCCCGGCGGCCTCCGGCGCGCCGCCCCGGAGTACGAGGACGTCGCGCGGCTCGCGCGGGAGCGCGGCATCCCGTTTCGTCAGGCGCTCGAGACGATCCAGCGCGAGCTGCCGATCATGCCGCCCGACGGGGACCCGTCCGAACGATAGGACCCTGCGCGGGCGCGACGCGCGGGGGATCGTGCTTCGACGCTCGCGACGACCGGTACGGGTTGGTACGTTGACGACCATGAATCGGCGACGCATCGACACTTCGTCCCTGTTGCTCCTCGCCACGCTCGTCGCGCCCGTCCGGGCGCAGGAGCCGGCGGCTTCGCCCAGCGACGCGACCGGGGTCGCGAGCCGCGCCCTCGATCCGCTCGGGTGGATCGGGGATCGCGAGATCCTCTACTTCGCGCGAGTGAAGGAGGGGGGAGCCACGCTGCGTTCCGGTCCTGACCCGGCCTACGGCGAGGTGCGGCGGGCCGAGCCGGGAACGCTCCTGGTCGCGGTCACCGAGGCGTCGAGCCACGCCGGAGTCCTCGTGCCCAGCGGGTACGTGGCGTACATCCATGGCCGCTACATCGACGTGGACGTCGACGGGGTCGGAACCGTCAACTCGTCACGGGTGAACGTCCGTTCGGCGCCGAGCTCGCGGGGCGACTACCCGATCGGCCAGCTTCAGGCCGGACGGCGCCTGTGGGTGTGGGGGGTGGCCGGGGAGGACGGCGCGTGGGTGAAGGTGACGGGCCCGGAAGACCTGCCGATCTACGTCGACGAGGGCGAGATCGATCGGATCGGGACGCTGGACGAGCACCCCGATCTTCTCGACGAGCTGGCCCAGGCCCGCGACGAAGCGCGCAACGCGTGGGAGATGCGGTCGGCCGAAGCGATCGCGCGCCGCGAGGCACGCGAGAAGGAACGCGCCGCGATCGATGCGGCGGCCGCGCGGGTGGATCAAGCGCGCGCGGCGATCGAACGGGTGCGCGAGGACGGCGCCGCCGCCGATTACTCGGAAGCGCGAGAGTTGCTGGACGACGCGGTCGCCGCGACCGAGGACGTCGAGGTCCGTCAGGCCGTCGAGGGCCTTCGGCGTGAGATCGGCTACCTCGAGAAGATCCGCGATCAAGAGCAAGAGAGGCAGCAGCTCCTCGAGGTCCTCGCGGCGGAGCGCGAGCGGATCGCCCGCGATCGCGAGCGGATCGTGAACACGGTCGAACGGCAAGACGAGAAGGCGATCCGCATCGGAGACCGCGGACAGTGGACGGGGTTCGTGCGCGTCCGGCCGCGCGGAGAGCGGTCCGCCATCGCGCTCGAACGCGGCAGCGAGGTTGCCGCGTGGATCCAGTCGGACGGTGCGCGCTATCGCCTGCAGGACTTCGCGGGAAAGCAAGTGCGCGCGTCGGGACGCGTCATCGACGTGGCGGGAGTGCCCGTGATCGAGGTCGATCGGCTCGAGATCGTGCGGCGCTGATCCGCTGATCTTCTGATCCTCTGATCCTTTTGGTCAAGGGGCCGCTGATCAAGGGTCGGCGCAGGCCCCGTCCGCCGAGCCGTACTCGGAGAGGAAGTGTTGTTTGTACGCGTGGAACGTGCCGGAGCGGATCGCTTCCGCCGCGTCGCGCATGATCTGTTGGTAGAAGTGCACGTTGTGGCGCGCGACGAGGATCGGTCCGAGCATCTCGTTCGACGTGTAGAGGTGGGTGAGGTAGCCGAGCTCGAAGCCCGAGCACGTCTCGCACGAGCAGTTCGGGTCGAGCGGAGCGCGGCTCGCTCGGTTCTCGCTGCGCCGCAGGCGGATGACGCCGCGCGACGTGAACGCCTGGCCGGTGCGAGCGTGACGGGTCGGGACGACGCAGTCGAACATGTCCGCCCCGGCCTCGATCCCGGCGAGGAGATCCTCGGGGTAGCCGATCCCCATCACGTAGCGCGGATGATCGGCCGGCAGCAGCGGGATCGCGGCGGCGATCGTGCGATGAAGGGTGGCACGCGGCTCGCCGACGGCGAGTCCGCCGATCGCGTAACCGTCGAACTCGAGGGCGACGATCGCCTCGGCCTGGCGGGCGCGCGTGTCGAGATCGGCCCCGCCCTGGACGATCCCGAACAGGGCCTGCCCGGACGCGACGCGCTCGCGATGATGGTCGCGGCAGCGGCGGGCCCAACGGAGCGTCCGCGCGCACGCCGCGCCGATCTCCGCCGCCGTGGCGGGAAGGGCCGGGAAGTGATCGAGCACCATCGCGATGTCCGGATCCAACGCATCCTGAATGTCGATGGCAGACTCCGGGGTCAAGCGGATCTCCGTGCCATCGACGTGCGAGCGGAACGTGGCACCATCGTCGTCCACCCGCGCGCGCCGCGCCTCGGACTGCGAGAAGATCTGGTACCCGCCGGAATCGGTCAGGATCGCGCCCGACCAGCCCATGAAACGATGGAGCCCACCCAGCTCCCGCACCCGATCCGGCCCCGGGCGGACGAGAAGATGGTAGGTGTTGCTCAGGATGATCTGAACGTAGAGCCCTTCCAAGTCATTGGGTGATAATGCCTTGACCGTTCCGGCGGTGCCCACCGGCATGAACGCGGGGGTCTGGAACCGCCGGCCGCGGATCGCGATCGAACCACAGCGAGCCAACCCGTCGTGTCTATGGAGATCCAGGGCGAGGCGTGCCACGCGGCCTCCCGCAGCAGAGAATTCCGAGTCGCAGAGAGGCTACCCGCACCGAGCGACGAGGGGAATCACTGTGCGGGGTAGCTCGGTGCGAGCGAAGGCGCGCGTTCTCGCTCTCCCGACTCGCCCGAGAGTCGTCCTTAAGTCCGGACCAGGAAACGATTCCAGGAAACCATTTCCATGGTACGAAGATTGCATTTACGATCTTCAGCCATGCCGAGAGTTCGTCTCCCGGCCGATGGTCGTGGTCTATCTATCTACGTCGAGTGCCGCCCGAAGGAGACTCAATGGTCCTTCGACTTCGATTCCTGGTTCCCCTCGCCGGGCTCCTCGTGACCGCCGCTCCCGCCAACGCGGGAAAGTGGGGCTTTGCCGACAAAGAGGGCGGTGGAAAGAGCGACCCCGTGATCGAGGTGTTCGCTTCCGTCGCACCGAACTCCGGACAGCGCTTCTCGATGAGTCCGGAGCAGGCCAACGCGAACTACACGATCGACCCGACGACGATCCCGGCCGTCCAGCCGGCGCCGGCGGGACAGCCCTCGATCTTGTTCAAGCTCCAGAACCCGACGCCGGTGATTCCGCAGAACGCGGATGGGGCGAACGAGTTCGTCATGATCAAGTTCCCGATGAAGATCAGCAGCAAGAAGGTCCGCAACTCGCTGATCAAGAACAAGGCCTCGCTGGCGGCGACGTCGTTCCTGACCGAGAACCTGACCATCACCGACGAAATGGGGAACCACGTCTCGGGGATTGCCGTCATCGGCGGCAAGACGGCGGACAACAAGAAGGTCTCGAAGCGCGTCGACTTCCCTCAGTTCCCGATCTTCATCGACAACAAGGGGAAGAACCGGTTGCTCGGCAACCAGGTCCTGACCTACGTCGCCGACGACGGTGACGGTCTGTTCAACACCATCTCGGCATTCGGCGGAGGCGGCAACCCCGAGGTGTCGGAGATCCTCGAGCTCCGGATCCGCCTGAAGGAAGTCGGCGGAGTCATCGTCAACGGTTTCTGGGTGTTGAAGATCGGCAACGCGGGAACGCCGGTCGATGCCGGCATGTTGGCCGTCGCCGGCGTCACGCCGAAGCAGCCGATCACGCCGGCGGAATTCGCGACCAACGGCAATCAGAAGGTCGAGGCGTTCTCCAGCTACGTCCTGACGTACAGCGAGCCGGTCGTGCCGGAATCGGTCGGCATCAGCTCGGATCAGGTGAAGGCATTCAATGCCGACAATCCCACGGTGAAGCTGTTCTTCAACGGCAACACCAACCTGATCCCGAACCCGGAAGACCTGAAGGTGCCGCTCTACCCCAACTTCTCGTTGGCGGCCATGCACAAGTCGGCGCCGTTGGCGGTGCCGTTCCTGATCCCGTTCGACGTGCGGCCGATCAACCCGAACAACCTGTCGGAGTACGTGGTCAGCCCGTTGCTCGACCTCCCGGGAGCGCTGGACATCCTGTTGAACAGCTTGTTGTTCTCCGCGAACCTGAACAACTCGAGCTACCTGCAGGCGAGCGGCATGCCGCCGCCGGCTCCGGCGTTCGTCCCGATTACGATCCAGACCGCCGCGTCGACGTTGTACGACGTCCGTTACGACAACGCGCTCATGGAAGTGGTCCCCGCGTTCCGGACGAAGGGAGGCCGTTCGTTCGTGAACGTCCCGGTCTCGCCGCAGACCATCTACTACGTTCCGTTGTCCGGGTCCGGCGCCGGCGCGATCAACCTCGACGGCAACGGCTACGAGACCAACGACCCCTCGACCGAGAAGCTCACCATCCTGACGAACCTGATGGAGCTCACCACCTGCCCGTTCGGAGCGTTCATCCTCGGCTGCAACAAGAACACGTTCGGCGACGGCACCGCGATGATGCCGATCGGCATCGGTGGGAACCCACCCGAGCTCATGGGGCCGACGCCGGTGCCGGGCGTCAACGAGGGCAGCGTCGGAACGACCGCGAACGGAACGAACCCGAACTCGGTCTTCGGCCGGGGCTTCGAGACCGTTTGCCGTGACTCGTCGGGCAACCCGCGGTTGAACAGCTCCCCGTCGTTGGGCAGCATCGGCGACATCCAGGTCGCCGACTTCCTCGACAAGGTGTTCTTCGACACGCTGAATCCCGGTGCGTCGGTCGCGAACCACGTCTCGTTCGTGACCGGCTCGGCGCTGCTGCAGAACTCCATCTCGGACCCGCCGTCGCCGAACCCGCCGCCGCTCCGTCTTCCGGTCGGGCTCCAGCCGGTCGACATCGTGTTCAACCAGCAGAAGATCAAGCAGCCCGCGTTCGTGATCGAGGGCGACGAGGTCTTCTCGGCGGTGGGCGGCATCCCGCTGACGCGCATCCTCGCGATTCCCAACCTGACGAATCCGATCGCGGGGGATACGTTCCCGACGTTCGGGCAGAACGGACCGCAGTACCAGACGTTCGGTGCCGCGGGGGCGTTCGCCGCCCGCCAGCAGATCGGCAACTACCTGTACATGACCGATCGCGACAACGGCGTGGTGCAGTGCGTCAACTCGAACAACTTCTCGGTGCTCGCATCGATCGAGACGCCCGATCCGGAGGGGCTCGGTTTGGCGCCGGACCTTCGGACGCTGTACGTCTCGAACTTCGGCGACGACTCGGTCTCGGTCATCGGCGTCGACCCGCTCTCGCCGTTCTTCCACAAGGAAGTGAACCGGATCAAGGTCGGTTCGGGACCGCGCGACGTCGCGGTCCAGCCGGAGAACGACGACGTGTTCGTCTCGAACTTCAACGGCGACTCGGTCTCGATCATCAGCCCGGTGACCCAGACGGTCCGCAAAACGCTGTCCGACCTGATCTCGCGGCCGTGGGAGGTCGTGGTGACCCCGCGGCTCCTCACGACGGGGTGGGGCTCGCTCGTCTACTTCGCGTACATCGGCAACCAGGGCTCGGGCGACGTCGTCGTCTACGAGTCCGGACCGTCCGGTAGCACCGGCTTCGGCGCGGACGCTCTCCGGTGGGCCGTTCAGACCGGGGAGTCGTTCGCGGAGATGCGCGGGTTGGCCTACGACCCCGGCACGTTCCCCGGATCGGCCGCGGTGCTGCCGACGGGCGTCTACGTGACGCACCGCGACGCGGATACCGGCCTCGCGATGATCACGCGCGTCGCGTTCACCGCGCAGCTTCCCGCGTTCGGCGGCTTTCCGCCCGTGCCGCTCCCATCGAGCGTCTTGAACGCACCGGGCAACATCCAACGGGAGTTCAAGCCAGTTGGAACGTGGGGCGGTCCGCTGGTCTCCCTGCAGCAACAGTTGAACTTTGGCGGCCAGGATCAGGTTCCGTACGACGTGGCCCTCAACGACTTCAGCGCACGCGACTTCTTCGCGATCGTTCCCGCCGGAACCCGGACCAACATCGGCGGGCTCGGTGCGACGCCCACGCCGGCCGCGGGCGGAGTGAACAGCAAGCATCCGTATCGCGTGGTGAACGGCGTCATCGTTCCTACGTGGGTGCCGGATCGCCTGTACGTGTCGTTCCCCGGCGACAGTCTCGTGGAAGTCCTCGACGCGCAGAACTCGGGCGCCGTGGTGAACCGAGTCACCGACGTTCCGGTCGTCGGTCGTTTGGCCACGTACTTCGATCAGTGAGAACGCGGCAGGTGGCGGGATTGCCGTTCGACGTCCCGCCGCCCCAGTCGCTTGGACGCTTGAAGTGTTGACGATTCCCTGTCCTGCCCGGTGGCCCCACCCCGAGCCGGAAACTTGAGATGCAACCCCGGGAGGACCGACTCACTCCCGATGAAGAAACGGAGACGATGATGGCCCTGCGCCTCCAGACTCTCGTGACCGCCGGCTGCCTCTGCGTCCTCACCGCGGGCGTGGCACAAGCCGGGAAGTGGGGGTTCGCCGACAAGGACGGCGGCGGCAAGAACGACCCCGCGATCGAAGTGGCGATCTCGATCGCTCCCAACGTCGGAGCCGTCGCATCGCTGTCCGAAACCCAGGCGAACGAGCTCTACCGCTTCGACTCGCTCGCCGGAGTGATCTTCAACGTCAAGCCGACTCCGCCGCTGATGCCGCAGAACGCGCTCGGTCAGAACCAGTTCATCCGGCTCAAGTTCCCGATGAACATCAACAGCAAGAAGGTCCGCACCTCGCTGGTTTCCAACAAGGGGACGTTGGCCGCGACCTCCTTCTTGACCCCGAGCCTTCTCATCACCGACGAACTCGGTGTGCATATTCCGGGCATCGCCATCGTCGACGGCAAGCTCGCCACCGGCAAGAAGGTGAAGAAGAACGCGGCTGGATTGCCGCAGTGGAACAAGGGCAAGAAGAACCTCCTGCTCGGCAAGGACATCCTCACCTACGTCTCCGATGACGGCGACCAGGACCTGGCGACGATCTCCGCGTTCAAGCCCGATGCCGATCCACAGATGAGCGCGGCCGAAGAGATCCGCATCCGGCTCAAGGACGTCGACGGCGTCATCGTGAACGGCTTCTGGGTCGTGAAGGTGGACGATGGGACCGGGATGGGAGTGCCGGTGAACCCGCTCGTGAATCCGAAGATCTCGAGCTTCACGCCGCGGCAGCCGATCACCCCCCCTGAGTCGCAGGGTGGCAAGACGCTCGTGGAGACGTTCTCGAGCTACGTGATCCAGTACACCGAACCGATGGTCCCGGAGTCGGTCGGCTGGAACTCGGCGGAGGTCAAGAAGTTCAACGCCTCGAACCCGACGATTCCGCTGCTCTACAACGGCAACACGTTCCTGGTCCCGAACCCGGACAACGTGAACGTGCCGTACTACCCGAACCTCGTGGTGACCGCGACGCCGAACGGGGTGTCGACCTTCGTGGTGCCGTTCGACGCGCGCCCGATCAACCCGAACAACCTCTCCGAGTTCGTGATCGCGCCGCTGCTCGACCTGCCGGGCAACGTCGACGTGACGCTGACCGGATTGGCGTTCAGTGTGAACAACAACTTCACGACCCTTCCGGGGAACCCGGGCATCCAGTCCGCGGCGACGTCGCTCTACAACCTCCGCTTCGACGACCAGACCGTGTCCGCGTCGATGACCTTCCGTACCAAGGGCGGGCGGGCGTTCGTCAACGTGCCGGTGGCTCCGCAGGCTTTGTACTACGTGCCGCTCGCGGGCTCCGGCGTCGGCGCCGTGAACCTGAACGGGACCGGGTACGAGACCAACGCGCCGAGCGTCGAGAAGCTCGTCGTCCTGACGACGGTGCAGACGATGCTGAGCTGCCCGATCGCGCCGGTGGGGCAAGGATCGTTCCTGTTCGGCTGCAATGAGAATACCTTCGGCGATCGGACCGCGGCCAACCCGATCGGTCTCGGAGGAAACCCGGCCCAGCTCGGCGGACCGACGCCGGTGAAGGGCGTCAACGAGGGGAGCGTCGGCACCAACGCGAACAATCAGAATCCACTGTCGATCTACCCGGAGGGGTTCGAGACGGTGGCGCGCGCCTCCGACGGTTCGGTGCGCTTGACCGCCTCTCCGGCTACCGGCTCCGTCGGCGACATCCAGGTGGGTGACTTCCTGGACAAGGTCTTCTTCGACACTCTGAACCCGTTCGCGGGGATCGGGCTCCATACGTCGATGGTCCTCGGTGGAATCTCCGGGGCGGGCGTCTACTTGTCGAACAACATCTCCGACCCGCCGTCGCCGAACCCGCCGCCGCTGCGACTGCCGGTGGGGCTGCCGCCGGTCGACATCGTCTTCAGCCAGCAGAAGCTGAAGCAGCCAGCATTCGTCATCGAGGGCGACGAGGTGTTCACGAGGTGGCCGCCGGGGATCGACCCGGCTCCGCCGTACTGCAGCCACCAGTTCGCGCGGCTGCTGATGATCCCGGACCCCATCTCGCCGCTCGCGGGCGACCGTTTGCCCACGTTCGCGCAGAACGGGCCCTGGTACCAGTCGTTCGGTTTCTTCGCGACGTTCACGTCGCCGGCCGTGCCGGGCTGCGGGCCGATCTCGTACGGTTCTCGCCAGCAGATCGGCAACTTCCTCTACGTGACCGATGGTGACAACGGCGTGGTTCAGTGCCTGAACTCGAACAACATGAGCATCCTCCAGACGATCGAGACGCCCGATCCCGAAGGTCTCGGGATGGCTCCGGATCTGAGAACGCTCTACGTCTCCAACTTCGGCGACGATTCGCTGTCGGTGGTCGATGTCGATCCGTACTCGCCGAAGTTCCACAAGGAGCTCACCCGGGTCAAGGTCGGATCCGGGCCTCGGGACGTAGCGGTGCAGCCGGACAACGAGGACGTCTTCGTCTGCAACTTCATCGGTGATTCGATCTCGGTGATCGATCTCCAGACGCTGACGGTTCGGAAGACGTTGATCGATTCGATCAAGCGCCCTTGGCAGGTCGTGCTGACGCAGCGGCATACGGCCTCCGGGTGGTTCTCCGGCAACTACCAGGGGTACATCGCCAACCAGGGCAACGGAAACTTGCCCGTCTATGAGTCGGGCCCCGCCGGCGCGACGGGCGTCGGAGCCGACGACATCCGCTGGTCGGTCGAGCTGCCGAACTCGCTCTCGGAGATGCGCTACATGTGCTACGACCCGGGCACGTACCTCGGCGCGGTCTTCGGACTCCACGGCGGCGTCTACGTGACGCACCGCGACGCGGACACGGGCCTCGCGATGATCAGCCGCGCGGTCTGGACCAAGCAGGCTCCGTTCCCCGGAGCGTTGCCGCCGGTGCCGCTCCCCTCGAGCGTGATCAACGCGCCGGGCTCGATCTCGCGCACGTTCGAGGTCGTCGGTACCTGGGGCGGTCCGCTGCTGCAGTTCAACCAGCAGATCAACCCGGGTGGCCAGGACCAGGTCCCCTATGACGTGGCGCTGGCCGACTTCAGCGCGTCCAACTTCTTCGCGCAGGTGCCCGCGAACTTCCAGACGAACGTGGGCGGTTTCGCGGGAATCGGAGGTCGGAACAGCAAGCACCCGCTGCGCGGGGGCACGCCGACCTGGTCTCCGGACCGGATGTACGTTTCGTTCCCGGGCGACAACAGCATCGCGGTGCTCGATCCGCACGCGACCGGGACTCGTTTGAGCACGATCGACAACGTGCCGGTGGTCGGCACGCTCGCTCCGTACTTCGACCAGTAAGCGTCGACCTGACGCTGGCTCACGGATCAGCGGCCCGTCGGGCGGTGCGAGACGGCACCGTTCGACGGGCCGTTCTCATCGTGGCGACGTAAGCTGGCGCCGGCGTAGTAGCGCGCGAGGATCTCCTTGTAGCGCGCTCCCGACTTCGCATCCGCGTCGGCGCCGTATTGGCACAGGCCGACGCCGTGGCCGAAGCCCGTTCCCTTCACGTGGACGGCGTCCGCGTCGGCTCGAACGAGATGGAAGAACGTCGAGAGGATCTGGTCGTCCAGGCGACGGCCGACGTTCCAATCGCCCGTGAAGCGGGCCGCGGGAAGCGTGTCGACGACGACTCCGTCCATCGAGACGATCTCGACCGCGAGGGCTCGCCCGTGGGCGTCGGTCCGCGCGACTCGAAACGACAGGCGCTCGCCGAGAGCGCCGCGATAGTGCATCGCGATCTCCGAGTGCGGGATTCTCCGCTCCCATGCTCGGTAGCGCCCACGGGGACAACCGCGGCACTCGGCGCCGCCGCCGAGGCCGTCCGTTCCGGCGAGGTCGAACACGTCTCGGCTTGCGCTCGTGAAACCTCCGCACGACGAGTGGAAGTACGCGCACAGGACCCCGCGGTCGGTCCACAGCACCTCGCCCTCCGTCGAGAGGACGATCTCGCGTGCGTAGTCGTCCTCGAGCTTCAGCCCGCGATAGACCTGGGAGCCTTGATCGTCGCGCAGTTCGCGACCGGCATCGACCTGGGACAGGGCGAAGCTGCGGATCGCGACGGCCTGGGCGCGCAGGGCTTCGACGCCGAAGCGGCGCGGCATTTCGGCGAAGAGCACCCCCGCGACGTACGGCTCGATCGGGACGAGGTTCACGACTCGGACCGAACGAGCGTCAGGAGCGCGAAACCACAGGTTGCCGCGGTAGCCGGTGTCATCGACCGCGGCAAAGCCGTCGGACTCGGGGATGATGGTCGCCTCGGGGACGCCGAGCGCGGTGCCGTTCATCCGCAGTCCGGCCGCGTCGACCGTGACGTGTGCCTGCTTCAATCCATCGCCGGCGGCGAGCGGCCGCGCGGTGGGCGAGGGGCTTCCCGCCACGCGGCCGGCGTAGACCCGGTAGGGCCCTCGGACCGAGACGGCGATCGAACTCTGGCTCGCCGCCCCGATCCGCACAGCGACGATCCGCGGATTCGACGCCGGTTGCGTCCGGCTCGGGGAGGCGGCCAGCGCGCGCGCGCGGGCCGGCCCCGGGAACCAAGCGTCGACGCCGGCCATCGAGACCAGCAGCACCGCGCCGACGGCCGGGACGAGGGCGCGCGTCTTCGCGTCAGGACGGGAGCGAGGAGACCGGTTCATCCGAACAGCGTCGTTTGCCCGTGATCGGGTTCGCCGAGGTGCTTGCGGCCCTGCGGGGTCAGCGTCCGTCCGCGCGGGGTCTTCGCGAGGAACCCGACCGCCAGGAGATACGGCTCGTACACGAGCTCCAGCGTGTCCTCGGATTCTCCGACCGCCGCCGCGATCGTCTTGATGCCGACCGGGCCCCCGTCGTGGCGTTCGAGGCAGCGCAGCACCTTGCGGTCCGTCTCCTCGAGGCCGGCTTCATCGATGCCGAGGTGCTCGAGGGTCTCCTGTGCGAGCTCGATCGTGACCGGACTGGTGCCGCGAACCTCGGAGAGGTCCCGTACACGGCGCAGCAGACGATTCGCGATCCGGGGGATTCCGCGCGAGCGCGACGCGACGAGCAGCAGCGCCCCCTCGTCGACGTCGACCCCGAGCAGGCGGGCGGAGCGCAAGAGGATCGTTCGGAGGTCGTCCACCGGGTACGGCTCGAGCTTCTGGAGGAGTCCGAACCGCGACCGGAAGGCCGCGGTGAGGAGCCCCTCGCGTGTGGTCGCACCGATCAACGTGAACCGCTCGAGGGTCAGGCGGACCGAACGTGCGGCGGCTCCTTGGTCGATGATGATGTCGACGGCGAGATCCTCCATCGCGGAGTACAGGTACTCCTCGAGCACGCGCGGCAGCCGATGGATCTCATCGATGAAGAGGATGTCGCCGCGCCGCAAGTTCGTCAGGATGCCGACCAGGTCGCCCGTGCGTTCGAGCGCGGGGCCGGAGGTCACGCGCAGTTCGACGCCGAGCTCGCTCGCCACGATGTGCGACAAGGACGTCTTGCCGAGGCCCGGCAGACCGGACAGCAGCAGGTGCTCCAGCGGCTCCGACCGCTTGCGCGCGGCCTGGATCGCGATCTGGAGATTCCGTCGAACCCGATCCTGGCCCACGAACTCGCCGAGGGAGGTGGGGCGAAGCGCCAGATCGACCTCGTTCTTCCGGCTCAGGTCGGCGAAGCGAATGGAATCTTGCATCTCGTCTTCGGGCACGAAAACCTCGACCGATACCGACGTTCGTACACCCGTCGCCCGGAGTCGGCGCGACCGGGACCAGGCTAGTCGCAGGGCGGGGTCAGGCGAAGCGCGAATCGTGCTTTGTCCGCCGGGACGGGCCCGGATAATCGGACCATGCCCGTCACCGTTCCAGACGACCGAACGTCGGCCCCGACCCCGGGACGACCGGAGGCGGCCCGCATCCGTGCGATGTTCGACCGCGTCGCCGACCGCTACGACCTGCTGAATCACGTCCTGTCGATGCAGCTCGACCGAGGCTGGCGGCGCGTCGCGGCGCGACGGGCGCTGTCCGGACGGGTCGCGCCACGGATCCTCGACCTCTGCACCGGAACTGGCGATCTCGCGAGCGAGCTGCGACGACGCTCGCCGGAATCGCGCGTGGTCGCGGCCGACTTCAGCCTGCCGATGCTCTCGCGCGTCCGCGGGAAGGGCGAGCGGCTGCTGTCGCTGGCCGCGGACGCGCTCGCGCTCCCGTTTCCGGACGACTCGTTCGACGTCGTCACGGTCGCGTTCGGCGTCCGCAACCTCGAGGATCGCGCGCGCGGCTTCTCCGAGGTGCAGCGCGTGCTGGCGACCGGCGGATGCCTCGTGGTGCTCGAGTTCACTCCCGCGCCGCGCGGTCTCATCGGCGCCGCGTATCGCGTTTACAGCCGGGCCGTCCTGCCGCGGATCGCGGCGCTCGTGTCGCGAAACCCGGATGCGTACCGGTACTTGCCGGCGAGCGTCGACGAGTTTCCGACCGCCGAGAAGCTTGCCGACGAGTTGGACGCCGCCGGCTACCGGGACGTCACCTTCGAGCGCCTCGCGTTCGGTACCGTCGCCGTCCATCACGCGGTCGCGGGCCCCCGCCCTCGACCGTCGACGAGAGGGGACGCGCATTGAAGCGGCGCGTTCGGTTTGGTGAACTCCGGGCATGGCGGCGGCGGGAACGATCGAAGCGCGCGGAATCGACCTCCGAGGCTATCTCGGCCTGAGCCGTCGCGTCTCGCTGTCGCTCGTGTACGTCGCCCCGCTGTTTCTCGGTTACGAGCTGGCGATCCGCGTCGCGGGAAGCGACGTACGCAACGCGGCCGAGAACACGTTCAAGAGCCTCTTCTGGTACCTCGGCCCGGGAGCGGGCCTGCTGCAGGCGTTCTTCGCGCTGGTGGTCGTGGTGGCCGCGATCCGTGTCTTTCAGGAGCGCCTGCCGGTCCTGCGAATCCTCGTCCCGTTCCTGACCGAGGCGCTGCTTCTCGCGCTGGTCCTCGGGCCGCTCGTCGCGTTTCTGACCGGCGCCTTTCCGCTCGACGCATCGATCCGCCCGCGCGGCGACGACCTCTTGGTCTCGGTGCTGTCGTCGGTCGGGGCGGGGCTCTACGAGGAGATCCTGTTCCGCCTCGTGCTGCTGGGCGGCCTCTACGTCGTCTTGCTCCGGTTCTTCGGGCTCGGGAAGGGGGCGGCGCTCGCGATCGCCATCGGCCTCTCGGCGATCCTGTTCGCCGCCTACCACCACGTCGGGCCGTACGGCGAGCCGTTGGTGGCGCGCGCGTTCGCGTTTCGAGGGTTCGCCGGTATACTCCTCGGTCTGATCTTCGCGGCTCGCGGCCTCGGCGTCGTGGTCTATCTACACGCGTTCTACGACGTCCTGTACGACCTCCGGGTCGCGGCCTGGCTCTGAGCGATGACGCGACGGCTCGGCCGACCGACGTCGGCCGGCGCCGATCGAGCGGAGGCGCCACCACCGAAGGGAATCGAGACAACGGTGCGAATCATCGCGGCGGTCACGGGTGCGAGCGGATCCCTCTACGCGCTCCGTTTTCTTCTCCGCGCCGTCGACCTCGGGGCGGAGATCGACCTCATCGTGTCGCCGGCCGGCGGGCGAGTCGCGCGCGCCGAACTCGGGTTCGCGCTGGAGCCGGCCCGCGGCGAGCTGGAGGCCATGCTTCACGAACGCGCCGCGCGCGTGCGGAAGATCCCGGCCGGCGACATCGGCGCCGAGGCGGCGAGCGGAAGCGTGCCGTTCGACGGAATGGTGATCATCCCCTGCTCGATGGGGACGGTGGGGCGGATCGCGAACGGAATCGCGTCGACCCTGATCGAGCGAGCGGCGGACGTCACGCTGAAGGAAGGACGGCCCCTCGTGGTCGTGCCGCGGGAAACGCCCTTCAACCGAATCCACCTCACCAACCTGACCGCGCTGCATGACGCCGGGGCTCGAATCGTGCCCGCGATGCCGGCGTTCTACGCCGGCGCGGACTCCGTCGAGGCGCTCGTCGACACGGTCGTCGACCGCGCGCTCGCGCCGATCTTCGGCACCGGCGTGATCCGCTCCCGATGGCACCCCGAGGCGAACCCGGGAGAGGACGCATGAACGCCGCGCCGGGCGCCCCGGGCGCATCGAGCGCGGCGCGGATCCGCTCGTATCTCGAGCTCGTCCGATTCTCCCACACGCTGTTCGCCCTGCCGTTCGCGGTGATGGCGCTGTTCCTCGCGTTCGACGGCGAATGGCCGAGCCTGCGCGTGACCGCCCTCGTCCTCGTCTGCATGGTGTCCGCACGCACGGCCGCCATGGCGTACAACCGGCTCGTCGATCGCGACGTCGACGCGAGGAATCCACGGACCCAAGGACGACACCTCCCCGCGAAGCGGCTTCGCGTGTTCGAGGTCGTCATAATCGTCGCCGGTTCGGCCGGGGTGTTCGTCGGCGCGACCTGGTTCCTGAACCGGCTCGCGTTCACCCTCTCGATCCCGGTTCTCCTGGTCCTGCTCGGCTACTCGCACACCAAGCGGTTCACCGCGCTCTGCCACTTCGTCCTCGGGCTCGCGCTTGGGATCTCTCCGCTCGGCGTGTGGGTCGCCACGCGCGGCGTGGTCGATGCGTCGTACGTGGTGCCGGGCCTCCTCGGCGTCGCGGTTCTCCTGTGGGTCGCGGGATTCGACGTGCTCTACGCCTGTCAGGACGCCGAGTTCGACCGCGCCGTTCGGCTCCGATCGATCCCCGCTCGGCTCGGTGTCCGTCGCGCGCTGGTGATCGCGCGGCTCCTCCACGCGGCGTTCGTCGCTTGCCTCGTGGCGCTCGCGGCGGTCGCGTCGCTCGGTGCGGTCTACCTCGTCGGGGTCGGACTCTGCGGCGTGCTGCTCGTCTGCGAGCACCGCCTCGTGCGGGCCGACGACCTCTCGCGCCTCGACGTCGCGTTCTTCACCGTCAACGGGTTCTTGAGCCTCCTCCTCTGCGCCTTCACCGTGATCGAGGTGCTGCGATGAAGCCATCGCTTCCGGATCCGCTCCCGACCGTCGTCGTCCTCGCCGGCGACGAGGATCGCGCGAAGGTGGTCCTTCTCGCGGAGCTGACGACGCGGTTCGGGAAGGACGGCGACGTCGTCTCCTGGTCGAAGGACGACCTCCGGCGTCCCGACCGCGAGCTCTCCCAGCTGTTCTCGGACCTCGGCTCGAGACCACTCTTCGGCGGCGCTCGTCTCATCGTCTCCCGCGACGGCGACGACCTCGTCAAGCGAACCGGCGCCGGCCTCGTCAAGGCGCTCGAGATCCAATCGGGCAACCACCTCGTCATCCTGATGCGCGCGCTCGACCAGCGCACGGCGTTCGCGAAGGCGGTGAAGAAGCAGGGCGGCCTCGTCGTGTGCCAGCGGCCGAAGGTGGACGGCGATGCGCGCGGGGCCGCGGCCGGGGAGCTCGTGCGCGAGGTCGTCGAGGAGGCCAGGCGGCTCGGGCTGGAGATCCCGCCGGACGCGGCACTCGAGCTGGCGGGGCGGACGGGCAACGATCTCCTGCTCCTTCACAACGAGCTCCAGAAGCTCGCGTTGTACCGCGGCGGGCCGGGGCGGATCGCGCGGTCCGACGTCGAGGCCCTCGTTCCGCGCAGCGCCGCGTGGGACCAGTTCCAGCTCTTCCAGGAGGTGGCGACGGGACGGGTATCGGACGCACTCCGCCGCCTGCGCGGGATGTTCGCCGAAGGAACGACGGATCGCTCGGGTCGCCGCACGACCGACGGACGCTCGATCGCGAGCAGCCTGCTCGCGCTGCTCGGACGCCGGCTGCGTCTGCTCGCCCGCTACCGCCGGCTCTCCGCGCGCGGACTTGCGAAGGAGGAGCTGCAGCGGGCCCTGCTGATCAAGAACCCTGGGCAGCTCTTCTACCTCGGCCGCGAGGTGAACCTCCCGCTCGTCGCGGCGGCCGACGAAGCGCTCGCCGCCATGCTCGAGGCGGACCGCGCGCTCAAGCGCAGCGTCGACCCCGCGCTCGTCCTCGAGCGGCTGCTGGTGCGATGGACGAGCCTCGTGCGTCGTCCGGGGTCGCGGCCGACCGCCTCGACGGTGGCCGGCCGATGATCCGGCGTTTGCCCAAGGACGTCGTCGATCGGATCGCGGCCGGCGAGGTGATCGAACGACCGTCCTCGGTCGTGAAGGAGCTGATCGAGAACGCGCTCGACGCCGGTGCGACGCGCGTCGAGGTCGAGATCGAGCGGGGCGGCAGGCAGTCGATCCGCGTGAGCGACGACGGCTGCGGCATCGAGATGGAGGAGTTGCCGCTCGCGTTCGTCGCGCACGCGACGTCGAAGCTGACGGAGGTCGATGATCTCCTCGCGATCGCGTCGTTCGGGTTCCGCGGCGAGGCGCTCGCGAGCATCGGCGCGGTCTCCCGCGCCCGCATCGTGTCGCGGACGGCGCACGCCGCGAACGGCGCCGA
Source organism: uncultured Phycisphaeraceae bacterium (assembly GCA_964649825.1). Classification (GTDB taxonomy): domain Bacteria; phylum Planctomycetota; class B15-G4; order B15-G4; family JADJEK01; genus CAZYQW01. The sequence goes on from CAZYQW010000119.1 coordinate 61,071, forward strand.
GATCGTCTGCGACGGTGGCAACGTCACCGGGCCGAAGCCATGCAGCGCGCCGCTGGGGACGACGGTCGAGACGCAGAACCTCTTCTTCAACGTCCCCGCCCGCGAACGGTTCCTGAAGAGCGACGCGGCCGAGGCGAGCCGTTGCCTCGATCACGTCACCGACGCGGCCCTTGCGCACGAGGGAGTCCAGTTCCGCTTCGTCCACGGCGGCCGCTGTCTGTTCGAGGTCGCGGCGACCGATCGCCGCGCCCAGCGTTTCGCGCGCGCCCACGGCCAGGAGCTGGGGAAGGACCTGATCCACGTCGCGCGGCACGTCGGCGAGATGCACGTCGAGGCGCTGCTCGCGCCTCCGCACGCGGCGCGAGCGCGCGCCACGCACCAACACCTGTTCATGAACGGACGTCCGATCAAGGACGGCAGCTTGAAGGCGGCGGTACGCCAGGCATACCGCGAGTTCATGGCCCCGGCGCTCCAGCCGGTCTTCGCGCTGTTCGTCACGATCGATCCGGGCGAGGTCGACGTGAACGTCCATCCCGCGAAGATCGAGGTCCGTTTTCGCAACGGCGGCGCCGTCTTTCGCGCGGTGCAACAGACCGTGCTCGACGCGTTGCGCTCGGCCGACCTCGCTCCGCGCCCGGGCGCGCCGCCCGCGGTTCGGCCGTCCGGGCGCACGTACGCGGAGGCCCGAGGCGGCGCGAGCACGGTGCGTGAGCCGATGGAGGCGTCCTCGTCGCCGTTGTCGCCGCTGCCGCCCGGCATGACCGCTCCTCGACCCCGGACCGAGCCCGCGGTGAGCCGCCCGGACGCAGCGGCGCCCGGCACGCTGTTCGAGACCGCGAAGTCTCCGCCGGTCCCCGCGGTGCCGGGGCGGACGGGTCGGGGTTGGCTGCGCCTGTTTCGAACCTACATCGGCTACGAGTCGGGCGCCGATTTCGTGCTCGTGGATCAGCACGCGCTTCATGAGCGCGTGCTGTACGAGCGGATGCGCCGCCAGGTCGACGGGGGCGTGCTGAAGAGCCAACGGCTGCTCGTGCCGGTCGCGGTCGAGGTCTCCCGTGCCGAGACGATGCGCGCCGAGGAGGCCGCGGAGGATCTTGCGCAGCTCGGGCTCGAGGTGAGCGTGCTCGGTGACACGACGATCGCGGTCCATTCCGTCCCGGTGCTCCTGAAGGACGCTGACGTGGAATCGGTCGTCCGCGGCGCGCTGGCCGAGGACGCCGCGGCGGCGCGCGAACGGCTCGATCATCGGCTGCACACGATGGCCTGTCACGCGGCGGTGCGGGCCGGAGACGTCCTGCGCGACGAGGAGATCGAGGCGCTGCTCGACGAAGCCGCGCAGGTGCCGGAGGCGAAGGCGTGTCCGCACGGGAGGCCGACCTCGGTGAGGGTGTCGAACGCGGAGCTGGAGAGGTGGTTCAAGCGGTCGGGGTTCTAGTGGCGTGAGTCAGGGCCCGCCGGCCGGGTGTCTCGCAAGTCCCCACCGCGGTAGGACCGCAACCAAGGCGCAACCCAGGCGGAACCGGGGTCGCATCGCATCCGACCGAGAGTTCTCCAGAGTGATACCGCGTGGAACGGGGTCGCGACCGACGGTCGCCGTGTTCGGCCTCGGCCCAACGCGCCGACCTCCCCCGACCCCGTTCCCGACGCGGCACCGGCTCCACCCACCACCATCCTCGAATCCGCGCGCCAGGTTCCTCCCCCGTCGTCGCGTGACAACAAGTTCGCGGCTGGAACCCAGGTCGATGGCGGCGACCCCCCGGAACGATGGTCAGCGAGGCTCGCCGGGAACCAGGTCGCGGACCCTCACGAACTCAGCGATCGCCGCCGCGAAGCGCTCGTGCGCGGCGGAGTTCGGGTGGTGATCGCGATGCTCCGGGGCGGCCCAGAAGAGGGGGGCGGGCTCGCCGAGCAGGCAGTCCAGGAGGGGGAGGAGCGGCACCCCTTCATCCGCGGCAACTCCCGCGAGCCACGCGCTGGCCGCGCGGCCGCGGTAGCCGTCGTGCTCGAGGACGAGGTCGCCGGTCTCGGTCGATTCGATCATCGGGACGTCGAGGACCGCGCACCGGGCTCCGCGCGCCTCGACCGCAGCGATCGTCTCGCGAAGCCGCGCCTCGCTGAAGGTCAGGTTCTCTCCCTCGCCCAGCTCGTACCGGCCGGACTGGCGATACCACTCGACGCGGCGCAGCGACACCTTGCGATAGAGGTAGGAGCGCCAGAGCGTCGGTTTCCACGCGTCGGGGAGCGGCAGCGGATCGCAGAACAGATGGCCGTCGTAGCCGACGTGGAAGCCGAGCCGCTCGAGGTCGTTCACGAAGAAGCCGATCAGGACCAGGTCGGGGGCGACGGCGGACTCGAGGCGGCGAAAGAGCGCGAGCTGGTCGCGGGTGTTGTAGCCGGGAATGCCGGCGTTCACGACGTCGATCGGACGCACGCTCGGAGGATCGTTCAGGCGCCGCTCGAGTCGCGCGCAGAACGTCTCGTCGGCGGGGACGCCGACGCCGTAGACGTTGCTGTCGCCGAGGACGAGAACGCGGAACGAACCGCTGGTCAGCGATTGCGATGCACTGTCGCGCAGGCCGAGCGCGTCGTGCCGATATTCGATGCCGCGGACCGTCACCGCGCTGCCCGGCCGCCCGAGGTAGCGCACTCCGCCGTCCTCGACCGGCTCGAACATGCGCGCGTCGGCGAAGATCCGGCCCTTCTCGCCCTGGGCGACGTGGATGTCCAACCCCGCGCGGTACCACGTCCGCACGATCAGCTCGGCGCCGGCGACGAGGACGATGGCAGGGACGAGGACGAGCCCGGCGCGGCCGAGCGCACGACGCCTCACGGCAGCCTCACGATGTCGACCGGGTTCACGAACTCGGGCGGCGCGACGAGGACGGTCACCTCGCCGGTCGCCGGGACGAGCCGCAGGATCGCACCGCCGCCGGTCACGTTCTGGCCGCGGCCGACCGGGTCCGGCCCGCGTTGCTCGGGGTCCGCGTTGGCATCGACCATCAGGATCGCGCCGTCCGGGGCGAAGCAGCCGCGGATCGGATCGCGGAACGTACGCGACGACGCGACCAGCTCGGTCGAGCCGCCGTCGAGCCGGAGCCGGAAGACGGCGCCGATCGGCACGCCGAGCCCATCGACGTCGGCGTTCACGTCGAAGACGAGGAGGGCACCGTCCGGCTCGCGCAGCATCGACAGCGGACTGATCCCGCGCTCCACCTTGCCGACCTCGGTCGCCGTGCCGTCGGCCGCCGACACGCGGAAGAGCACGCCCTCGTGAATGCCATCGCCGACCCCCGCGTCCGCGTCCAGGAGCAGCACGTCGCCGGTCTCCTCCACGATGGCGAACGCCGGGGCGGAGAGGCGCTCGTCGTCGCAGACCACGCGGCACGCCCCCGATGCGAGGTCGAGCTCGAGCAGGGCGCCGCGCCCGCGGCTCTTGTCCGGGCCCGGCGGCGCGATCGCCCAGCGGTCGACCACGTACAGCCGCTCCTCCCGCCCCCGCGCGATCGCGCACGGCGCCCGCAGCTCGGACGGCGACCAGACGCCGGTGACGGCGCGGCTCTCCACGTCGATCCGAAAGATCGCTCCGGTCCCCCCGCCCTCGATCGGCCGCGCCGCGAAGTCGACCACGAGGAGTTGGTCCTCGCCGTCGAGGATCGCCATCTGCGGATCGACGAAGCGCGGGTCGCTCGCGAACGGCTCGATCGTTCCCGTCGCGCGATCGAAGAGGAGCAGCGCCCCGGGAAAGCCGGCCACGCCGGGCTGCCGCGCGTCCGCGTCGACGATGACGTACCGCTCTGCCGCCGCCGGCCCGACGCAGCCCGTGCAGGCGAGCGCCGCGCCCAGTAACCGCGAGCCGAGCCTCACCGATCGTTCAGGGTTTCTTCGGCGGGAGGAAGACGGAGTCCTCGACGCCGACGTTGAACAGGATCCGGTTCACGTCGCGGGACTCGTCCACGTCGATCGCGATCGTCTCGGACGGCTTCTCCTCGTCGTTTCGGTAGAGCTTGATCTGGCCCGGCACGATGACTCCCTGCTCGTTGGGCCGGTGGAACCAGAACGAGAACTGGAGCTTCTCGCGCACCCGCTCGGTCCCTTCGTCGAGGAACTCGAGCCCGACGCCGAGGAGGTTCCTCGTGGCCTGATCGACCCAGATCGTGACGTCGGCGGTGCCGCCCTCTTCCGGCGGGAGGCGCCCGCGTCCCTTTACCACGTACGCGGTCACCTTGTCGTCGGTCGCGTCCTCGAGGCGCTCGAGGTCGGTGAGAGTGGAGACCAGATTATCCAAGAAGAAGAACCGGAGGAGCTGGCGCATCATCCGGAGGTCCTGCTGGATGTTCTCGCGGTCGGTCCGATAGTCCGGTCCATCGAGCAGGGTCACCGCGTTCTTCTTCTCGTCGAACATCCAGGCCTGCTTGCCGTCGAACCCCTGCTGGTAGTTCGTGCCGGACAGAGCGCGTTCCTCGACGCGGGTCCAAAGCCGATTCGGGGCCTTGAACTTCCGTTGAATGTCGAACTCGAGCCGGCTGCCGTTCGGGTCGCGGCGCTGGAGGTAGAGCTTGACGTAGAACGACTCGACCTCGCCCTCGACCGCGTCGGCCCGCTGTTGGATCGCCGCCGCCTCGAGGATCTCGCGCGGGGACAGCGCGTCACCGGCCGCTCCGAGCGAGAGCAGGAGGAGGAAGAGGGGGGCGATGCGCAGCATGAGCGACTCCTTTCCGGGCGTGACCGGCGGCCAGGACCCAAGAGATTAGCCATGCAGTACGACTCGATAAAGCTTGGGCCTCCCCTCCGTTTCGTTGCCATTTCGTTCCCGTTTCGTTGCCGTCTCGTTGCCGTCTCGTTCAAGGCGGCGGGATGCGGGCGGCGCCGGGGCGACGGGGTTTGATTTGGGCGTTGAAGCCGCCATCGCGGCTTGTAACGTAGTCAGGCTCAGCGCACTTGGAAAAGCCCGGAGAGCCCATGAATGTCCCGCAGCTCGACCTCAACCTGCTCCACGAGCCGATTCTGGACGAGTTGCGCTCCGCGGTCGACGAGGTCCTGAGGTCCGGTCGGTTCATCGGCGGGCCGATGATCGAGTCGTTCGAGAAAGAGATCGCCCAGTGGATCGGGGCCGAGTACGCGGTCGCGGTGTCGAGCGGGACCGACGCCCTCGTTGCCGCGCTGCAAGCGCTCGGGGTCGGGCCCGGCGACGAGGTGCTGACGTCGCCGTTCACCTTCTTCGCGAGCGCGGCCGCGATCGTCCGGCTCGGTGCGACGCCGGTGTTCACGGACATCGACGCGACCAACTTCGGTCTCAAGCCCGAGCGCGTCTACGACTACATCGACGACGGAGTCATCAACGGGCGGAAGGTCAGCGAGCACAACAGCGAGCACACCAAGGTGCGCGCGATCATGCCGGTCCACCTGTACGGCCAGTGCGCCGAGATGAAGCCGATCAACGAGATCGCCGACCAGTTCAGCCTCATGATCGTCGAGGACGCGGCGCAGGCGATCGGATCGCGCTACCAGGATCAACCGGCTGGAACGCTCGGCGACGCGGGATGCTTCTCGTTCTACCCGTCGAAGAACCTCGGCGCCCTCGGCGAAGGCGGTCTCGTCACCACCGACGACGAGCTCGTCGCCGATCAGGTGCGCCAGATCCGCAACCACGGACAGAGCGAACCCTACATGCACGAGGTGGTCGGCGGCAACTACCGCATGGACGCGATCACGGCGGCCTGCCTCCGCGTCAAGCTGAAGCACCTCACGGGGTGGAACCAGCTTCGTGAAGAGGCGGTGGCCCGCTACCGGAGCTTGTTCGAGGAGCAGAAGCTGCTCGACGACGTGATCCTGCCGAAGGTCGACCGGGAGCGGGTCCACAACTGGCATCAGTTCGTGATCCGCGTGGACAAGCGCGACGAGCTCCGCGCCTTCCTCATGGAGAAGGAGATCCAGACCCAGGTCTACTATCCGGTGCCGGCGCATCTCCAGCCGAGCATGAAGCACCTCGGCTACAAGGTGGGCGATCTGCCCGAGGCCGAGCGCGCCGCGAACGAGGTTCTCTCGTTACCGCTGTTCCCCGGCATCCTAGACGAGCAGCAGGAAGCCGTCGTTTCGTCGATCCATCAGTTCTACGAGCACCATCGCTGAGCCTCTGACGCCCTCACCGTCTTTGCGCGCCGCCGTCGCTCTCCGCTCGCCGGGGAGCGGTTCGGCGCGGCCGGGTCGCACGGCGCAGATCCTGGTGATCCTGGCCGCGATCGTCCCGTTCCTCCCCACCCTGCAGAACGAGCTCGTCTATGACGACCAGCTCCTGCTCGTCGACGCTCCGCCGATCGAGGAATCGCTCACCGCCGACCTGTTCGGGAACGATGACACGGGGCGACCCGCGAGCGGGTACTACCGGCCGCTGGTCCGACTCCTCTACGGGCTGGAGTCGAGCCTGTTCGGCGGCTGGCCGGTCGGCTACCACCTCGACAACCTGCTGATCTACGCCGCGATCGCGCTCGCGATGCTGCATGTGCTCCGCGCCGTGCCCGCGCTGGCCGTGATCGCGTTGCCGGCGACGTTGCTGTTCGCGGTCCACCCCATCCACGTCGAGTCGGTCGCACCGGTGTCGGGACGCACCGACCCGCTCGCGCTCCTCTGCGCGCTCGGCGCGATCTGGTTCGCGCTGCGTGGCCAGCGGCTCCTGCCGGTCGTCCTCTACGCGCTGTCCTTGTCCTGCAAGGAGTCGGCGGTCGCGCTCTTGCCCTGGATCGCGTACGCCCCGTTCGCCACGCGCGACCCCGGCCGGGCGCGTCAGGCCGTGGTCCTGCTCGCCGCGGGTGTCGCCGTCAGTGCCGCGTTCTTCGCGGTGAAGATCTTCGCGCTGGGCATCGTCCCCCCAGAGAGCGCGTTCACCGGGGAGGGGCGGCTCGCCGAGCGATTCCTGACGTTCGTGGCCGTCCTGCCGCGCTACCTGGGGCTCGTCGTCTGGCCGGAGTCGCTCTCGATCGTCCACGACGTGGCGCTCGTGACTTCCCCGACCGATCCCCGCCTCTGGCTGGGGGTCGGCGTGCTGTTCGTCCTCCTCGCCCTGCTCCGCGTCGGGCCGGCACCGATCCGCATCGGCGTCCTGCTCTTCCTCCTCACCCTTCTGCCCGCGTCGAACGTGGTGCCGATCACCTACGCGTTCCGAGAGGTTCCGTTTCCGTTCTTCGAGCGCTACCTGTTCGTGCCGTTGCTCGGGGTCGTGATCGCCGCGGCGGGCCTTGTCCACCTCGCGGCGAAGGACGTCCGCGTGACGACCGCGGTCGCGATCCTGCTCGCACTGCCGCTCGGGGCGCGCGCGTGGGACCGCTGCCACGACTTCCGCTCGGACGTGATCCTCTACACGGAGGCGGCGCGACACGTGCGCGACCGGCGATTCCTGCTCGTCCACGTCGCCTACGCGCGGCTCCGGGGTCAGGACCCGGTCGCGGCGATGAAGACGTTCGACGAAGTGCTCGCGATCGACCCGGCGTACGTCGAGGCGCGGCTCGGCAAAGCGACGGTCCTCGCGACGCTCGCGCACGCGTATCAGAACGAGGCGCGTCTGCACGTCGACCGCCACGAAGAAAACGAGGCCGCCGCGATGCGGGCCGAGGCTTCGCGCCTGATCGCGTCGGCGCGCGAGCTGCTCGTGCCGCTCTCCGACCCGGATCACCCGACCGGCCGCGCGCTGGAGGCTCTCGGCACCCTGGCCGGACTCGAGGGCGATGCGTACGAAGCGGCACGCCTCTATCGCCGCGCGTGGGACACCCGCGACTTCAGCCCGGCCTTGGCGGCGAACTTCCGCAAGCTCGCGCTCGATTTCATGGAGGAAGGACGGTGGTTGACGCAGCAGCGGGCATTGAAGGAAGCGAACCACGTGTTCGAGAACGCCGTGCGCGCTCTCTGTGGACGCGTGCCGCCGGCCGACGTTCCCGACCCGATCTTCGACGAGGTGATCAAGATCCTCTGCATGCGGGCGGACAACCTGCTCTTGCTCGGGGGGCGCGCCCAGGCGCAGGCGGCGTACCTGGACGTCCTCGAGCGCGACGCAGACCAGTACCGATGCCACGAAGGGCTCGGATACCTCGCGAAGCAGTCGGGCGACCGCGCCGAGGCCCTCCGTCGTTTCGCACTTGCGCTCTCGATCGAGCCGAACGCCTTCTATGCGCTGAACGAGATGTTCACGATGCTGATGGAGGACGGGCGCCGGGACGAGGCGTATCAATACATCGAGCGCCTCCGCCGGTTCTACCGGGACGCGGAGGTCCGTGACGTCCCGCTTCCCATCACGAAGCCGCCGGAGATTCCGGAAGCCCGGGACGCCAAGCCCGTGGACGACCCGTAGGTGGAGCGCGGGATGCTCCGCGCGATTCCCGTGCATTCGTTCGACTCGGATTCCATCGACTGGGACTCGTTCGACTCGCCTCCCGACTCGACATCGGGCTCGATTCCGGCGAGACTGGCTCCTCAATTGGTTCGGGTCCGGAGATCAGCATCGATGAGCCCTCCCGTCTTGGAGGCGAAGAACCTCTACCGCCTCTATGCCCAGGGAAAACAGAGCGTCGCCGCGCTGAAGGACGTCTCGTTCCGCGTGGAACCGGGGCAGTTCGTCGCGTTCACCGGGCCGTCCGGCAGCGGCAAGTCGACGTTGTTGAACCTGCTGGCCGGACTCGACGTGCCGTCGTCGGGGTCGGTCTTCCTGGACGGCGTGGACCTTGCCACGCTGGATGAGAAGCACCGCACGCTCGCCCGGCGCGAGCGCATTGGATTCGTCTTCCAGTTCTTCAATCTGGTGCCGACGCTGACCGTCGCCGAGAACATCGGCATTCCCCTCGCGCTCGCCGGCGTGCGGCGACCACGCGAGGACGAGCGATTCCTCCGAATCGTCGACTTCTTCGGCCTCCGCGACCTGCTCGATCGCCGCCCCCACGCGCTGTCGGGCGGCGAGATGCAGCGAACGTCCATCGCGCGGGCCGTCGTCCATGAGCCGCCGATCGTGCTGGCCGACGAACCGACGGGAAACCTATCGACGCGGGCCGGTCAGGACGTGCTCGAGCTATTGCGTCGCTCGGTCGACCAGTTGGGCCGCACGGTGCTTCTCGTCACGCACAACCCGCGCGACGCCGCGTGCGCCGATCAGGTGCGGTTCTTGAAGGACGGAAGCCTCCTCCCGGAGGTGGTCGAAGGAGCGGACAACGATGAGGCTCGAATCACGGATCGCATGGCGGTCCTTGGCCTCTAGGCCGGGGCGTACGTTCACTTCGATCCTCGGCATCGCGGTCGGCGTCGCCACCGTCCTGTCGGTCCTGATCGTCGACCACAACACGATCCTGACCGAGCAGCTTCGCCGGCCGTCGTTCTCGGGCAAGCCCGACCTCGAGATCCGGCCGCTCGACGTCGGCGTGCGCGGCGAGGTCCCTCTCGCGCTGTCTCGCGATCCCGCGCTCCGCCAGGTGATGCCCGTCTTCTTCTCCTCGATCAGGGTGTACCCGCACGACGCCGTTCGCGAGACCGACGCGAACGGGATCCCGACGTCGATCGACATGCAGCTCATCGCGGTCGACCCGGACGCCGGCCGGCGCTTCGACGCGTGGCGCGTCGTCGAGGGAGACGATCTCGCGCGCAGCGGCGACGCCACGGTGCTGCTCTCGGTCGACGTCGCGCAGACCCTCGGCGTGGCGGTCGGCGACGTCATCCACCTCCAGCGCGCACTGCCGCTGCTGCGCGAGTGCCAGAACGGCGAGATGGTGCCGGTCCGGGAGGAGAAGATCCAGGGCGACCCCGAGCCGTTCGTCGTCTCCGGCCTGATCGAGTCCGACAACCTCGGCCGGCGCCGCGCCGTGTTGATTCCGTTCCACCGCGGGATCGAGTTGTTCGAGGGCGCGCACGTGCAGCCGATCTTCTGGGCGAGGATGGCGCCCGAGGCGATCTACCAGGACGTGCGCGAGCGGTTGAAGAGCTCGTTCGTCGTCGACAAGCCGAAGGGAGCCCTGGTGGGGGAGCGCGTCGATCAGCGTGCCTTCCGCAAGTCGGTACGGATCGCCGCGGCGCTGTCGCTCCTGCTCGGGTTGTTCGTGATCTACAACGCGTTCTCGCTCTCGCTCGTCGAGCGCGTCCGCGAGATCGGTCTCCTCCGCGCGCTCGGGCTCCTCGGGCGCGAGATCACGCTCGCCGTGCTGCTCGAAGGGCTTCTGCTGGCGGTGCTCGGCGCCATCGCGGGGCTTCTGCTCGCCCTCGGCGTCGTCGCCGTGATGAAGCAGATCGGGATCACCACCCTCGGCTTCGGCAAGCCGCTCGAGATCCACGACGTTCCGTGGGGGGTCGTCTCGATCGTCCTCTCCGCGGGGGTTCTGGCGGCGATGCTCGGGATGGTCGCGCCGCTCCTCCGCGTCCGGCGGCTGTCGGTGATCGAGGCGGTCCGCGCCGGCCAGATCGCCTACCGGCCGGACCCGACGAGGTTCGTGCGAGCCCTGATGCTGGCCCTGCTGCCGGGCACGCTCCTCGTGATCTATTGGGCGTCGACGCCGCCGCTCGGCGAGCGTCAGGCGGAGGTGTTCCGTCACGTCGCGAAGATCGCGCTCTGGGTGTCGCTGACGTTCGGCGCGGCGCTGCTCCTGCCGCGGCTCGTCCAGCGCGCCGTCGGGTTGGTGCTGCGCGGGTTGATGGTGTTCCGTCCGGTCGAGCGTCCGATCGCCGCGGCGTCGGTGGAGGGCGCCCACCACCGTGTGTTCGGCTCCACCCTCGGGATCGCGCTCGTTCTCGCCGCCGTCCTCACGATCCACGGCATCACGTCGAGCCTCAAGGACGAGGCGGCTCGCTTCGCCGATCGTGCGCTCTCGGGACGGGTGTTCCTGCAGACGCAGCCGACCGACAAGGCTCGGATCGAGATCGCGGCCGGCGTCGACGGCGTGAGCGACTTCTACAGCCTGTCGGCCGAGGTCCACACTCCGTTCCCGATCCGCGGCGTGGCGCCCGAGCACGTCCAGCGCTGGGTTCCCGAGATCGCCGGCGACCCCGAGCTGGCGCGCGAATTCGCGGACGGGAGGGCGATCGTCCTGTCCGAGTTCCTGGCCGGAAGCTACGGCTACCGCATTGGGGACGAGGTCTCCCTCTCGACGTTCGCGGGACGCTATCCGGTTCGCGTCGCGGCGATCACCGATCAGTTCGGCTATTACCCGGACGACCGCAACTTCGCCGTCCTCGCGCTCGCGACGTTCCGCTCGCTCTTCTGCGTCGACGACGAACGCGGCACGCAGTACGTCTTCCACCTCGCCGATGGTCACGATGCCGATGGAGCGACGGCGGCGATCGGTGCTGCGCTCGCGAACGAGAAGGTGGTGCGACTGCGGACCGCGAACGAGATCCGCGACTACTACCTCGGGGACATGCGTCGCGACTTCTGGATCTTCCAGGTGATCCTCATCCTGACCGGAGTGCTCGCGGTGGTCGGGTTGTGGAACGCGCTCACCGTCGCCTTGCTCGAGCGGCGGCGCGAGATCGGGCTCCTGCGGACGCTCGGTTTCACCCCGGGACAGCTTGGCGGCATGCTCGCCGCGGAATCGGTCGCACTCGGCCTGGTGGGAGGGGCGCTCGCGGTGGCCGCCGGCTACCCGATCAGCGGCGACTTGATCGAGGCGATCCGCGTGATCAGCCGGCTCGACGTCCGCTTCGTGGCGTCTCCGCTCGAGCTGTCGTGGGTGCCGGCCCTCGCCGTGATCCTCGCCTTGATCGCGACCGTGCCGCCGGCGCTGCGGGTGCGAAGCCAGGTCGTCGCCTCGGCGACCCGCATGGAGTGAGAGTGCGGCCGTGGAAACGAGAAGACCCGGCTTTCGATCGCCGAGAGCCGGGTCCGAGGTCGTCTGGTGCCGAAGGGGGGAGTTGAACCCCCACGGGCGATAAAGCCCACTAGAACCTGAATCTAGCGCGTCTGCCAATTCCGCCACTTCGGCGAGTCGCGCGAGGATAGGAGCGCGCGGGGGCGTTCGCAACCCAGAAGTCGACCTCTCGCGGTTCAGACGACCTGCGCGTCCAGGCGAGGCCGCGCACTCCCGCACGCACGGCCGCGTTCAACGACCGACGACGCCGCTGGGCCGATAGACCGCGTGGCAGGCGTCGCAGCGGCGGAGGAGTCGTTCGAACTGGAGGGACGCTTCGTTCCCGTGTTCGCGTTCCAGTGCGGCGAGCAACTGCGCCGAGGTCGCGCGCAGCTCCTGCTCGAGTCGCCGGAACTCGTCGGGCGCGTCGTAGCCCGGACCGAGCTCGACGTGGGCGAGTCGATACGCGGGGGAGACGGCTTGGGCGAGCGGCTTCTGATCGAGCGCGATCCGGATCGCGGCGGTGTCCGCGCGGATCGAGTCCATCGCCGGTCGAAGGTCGAACGGCAGCGCCGGCGCGGGCGCGGGATGGCCGGCGCAGGCGGCGACGAAGGCGAGCGGGATCATGTGGACGGGGCGCAGCATCGTTTCGATTCCTCGCGGATCGTAGCATCCGCGCCGCCGCCGCCTCGCCCCGCTCGCGATTCGCATCCGTTCCGGTGGTCGGGTAGAGTCTCTCGCGCAACCCTTGGACCTCCGATCGAATGTCCCGCTCGAAGCAATCGCCGTCCGAAAGCCTGAAGGTCGTCACGACGAACCGTCGCGCGCGCCACGAGTACGACGTGTTCGACGTGTACGAGGCGGGGCTCGTGCTGGTCGGAACCGAGGTGAAGGCGCTGCGCGAAGGGAAGTGCGACCTGACCGGCGCCTACGCGGTCATCGACGACGGCGAGGCGTACTTGAAGGGGGCCGAGATCGCCGAGTACAGCTTTGGCAACCTGTTGAACCACGAGCCGAAGCGGAGCCGGAAGCTCCTTCTGCATCGCGACGAGATCGACAAGATCACGACACGGATCCGCGAGCGCGGTTTCACGTTGATTCCGCTCCGGGTGTACTTCCGCGAAGGTCGGGCCAAGGTCGAGGTCGCGGTCGTGCGCGGCAAGAAGCTGCACGACCGGCGGGAGGCCACCGCGAAGCGCGAGGCCCAGAGGGAGATCGCCCGCGCCGTCGGGCGGCGCCGGTGACGGCGGCGGTGGGGGTGTGGAGGGTGACCGTCTGCGTCCGCCACGGAGCGCGCGCTCGAATGAACCGGTCGCCGCTGCGGACGAGGGGATGGGATCCCGCCGGGGGACGGGCTATCATGGGCCGCACACGGGGGCGATCTGGTTTCGACCAGGTGGTTCTCGTCGTTCGGACTGCGTGCCGGGGGTCTTCGGTGGCCCCGTCAACAACCGAAGAAACTGTAACTGCGAATAACACCGGTTACGCTCTCGCCGCCTAATTAGGTGACGACGTCTCGGGGGGCTTCGCCCTCGGGCCTCCTGGGACGACACACTGAGGGCTGGTTCGCCGTGGCTCCTGAACGCGGCGGGCGAGATCATTCGGGATAGCGTCGCGGATGCCTGTCGAGCGGCTGCCGGGGCGCGAAACTCAGTCGATCGACTACGCACGTAGATGTTCGTTCGGCGGCACCTTGGGACGCGGGTTCGATTCCCGCCGCCTCCACCACTCGACTCGGCCCGCTCCCGTCCTCGGACGCGAGCGGGCCGCTCATTTCCGCCGCCGCCTCTCCCCGGGCCGGCCGATCGCACCCGAGGTTCGGTCTACCTTTCCCGTTGCCGAGCGCCCTTCACGACTTAAGATTCCGCTGCCTATGGACCGAGCCGTGGAGGAGTCGGCGGCCGGACGCGTGACGCCCGGACTCGGCGCCCGCGCGAGAGGACCAGCTTCGGTGACGATTTCGGGCGAGATTCTGGACCAGATCTTGGATTACGACGGGACGCAGCTCGCGTCGCTGTTCGCGTACCGCACGGCCGGAGTCGCCGGCGACAGCGTGATCGCGTTCCGCGGCGCGTGCCGGGTGTCGAACGACGCGATGGTCGACGTCGAGGACCTGCGGGCGAACCACCGGATCGAGTCGCCGGACATGCTCCACTTCATCGCCGAGCATTTCGGCGAACGGCTCGTGCCGATGATCCTCCGGCAGCGTCTCTTCGCGCGGCTCGCGGCGGAGCGGTTGGCGCGGCTCGCCGAGGTCGACGTCGACGTGAACGGCGACGACCTGTTCGTGCGCGACCGCAAGGCGTCGATCTCCGTCGCGACGGTCTCGCCGGTCTCCGGTCTCTTCCACTTCGGCGTGAACCTCGAGACGGACGGCGTGCCCGTGCCGGCGATCGGATTGAACGAGCTCGGCGTGGACTGGCGGACGTTCGCGGCCGAGTTGCTCGACGCGTACCGGCGCGAGGATGACGATGTGACGTTCGCGGCGGCAAAGGTGCGGTGGGTGCGATGACGGACTCGCTCTTGAGGCGCCTCGTCCCGTACGCGAAAGGTGTCGTCGCGATCGCGATGATCGCGTTCGTGATCTGGCTCGTGCCGGTGCGCGACCAGCTCATCCTTACCGGCACTACGCCGGACCAGGACCGCGTGCTGAAGGGGACCATCGAGGCGCGGAACGGGAACACGGCGACCTTTCGGACGGTGGACGGCGAGACGATCGCGGTGGTCCTGAAGGAGGCCGTGGGCCAGGATGACGACGCGATCGCGAGCGCGACGTTCGGCGGCGGCGAACCCCCGTACGTCGCCCCCGTCACCGACGATCCAGACCGTCAGGCTCGGATGGAGGAGGGGATCCTGACCGTCAGTCGGACCGCCGACGTCAGCCTGCTCTTCGTTGCTGTCCTGCTGATCTTCGTCGGCTCCGTCATCGCCGTCTACCGTTGGTCGCTCCTGCTCGACGCGGCCGGACTCGCCATCGGGTTCCGGCGGTCGTTCTCGCTGACGTTCATCGGGCTGTTCTTCAACAACGTCATGCCGGGTTTGACCGGTGGCGACCTCGTCAAGGCGCTCTACATCGCCCGCGCGCATCGCAACCGGAAGACCGAAGCCATCCTGACCGTGCTGGTCGACCGCGTCCTCGGCATCACGGGCCTGGCGATGGTGGCCGGCCTCGTGATCCCCGTGCGCTGGAGCGAGTACGCGGTGGTGGCGCCGTGGATCTACGGCCTCCTGCTGGTCGAGGCGTCGTTCGCGCTCGTCTTCTTCTCGCGGCGGGTCCGGCGCGCGATCAAGCTCGACGCCCTGCTCGCTCGCCTGCCTCTCCAGCGCTTCATCCAGAAGATCGATCAAGCCGTCTTTCTCTATCGGTTCCGCCATCGAGCGGTCGTGGTCTCGCTCCTCCTCTCGATGGTCGTCCATCTCCTGATCATCACGGGGATCGGGGTCATCGGGGTCGGGATCGGATTGGCCGTCCCCTTCGTCTCCTACTTCGCGATCGTTCCGGTCGGCTTGATCGTCATGGCCCTCCCGATCGCACCGGCGGGCTGGGGGGTCGGCGAGGCCGCCTTCATCTACTTCTGGGGGACGCAAGGCGTCTCGAAGGCTCGCGCGCTGGCCCTCGTCCTCGTCTATCGCATGGGGCAGCTCCTGGTCTCGCTGATCGGCGGGATCTGCGTCACGCTCGAGAAGGGGAAGGTGCCTTCGACCTCCTCCGAGGCATTGGACGGAAATGCCGCTCCGGAACAGCGTTCCGACGTTTCTTGACGCGCGGCCTCGGCCCGCGATAATCGACCGTTTCGCCATCTCCAGGTGTTCGGGAGTTCCAGATGTCCTTGCTCGTGGTCGGAACCGTGGCGTTCGACAGCGTCGAAACACCGTTTGGCAAGGTGGACCGCGTGCTCGGCGGATCGGCGACTTACTTTTCGTACGCGGCGTCCTTCTTCACACCGGTACGGCTCGTGTCGGTGGTCGGACAGGACTTCCCCTCCGAGCACCTCGACCTCCTGAAGAGCCGCAAGGTCGACATCTCGGGCCTCAGTCGCGCGGACGGCAGCACCTTCTCGTGGACGGGGCGCTACGAGGGGGACATGAACGAAGCCAAGACGCTCGACGTGCAGTTGAACGTCTACGGCGACTACCTGCCGTCGCTCCCGGACGCGTACCGGGACAGCCGGTACGTGTTCCTCGCGAACGGCTCGCCCGAGTCGCAGATGAGGGTGCTCGATCAGGTGACCGATCCCGCCCTGGTCGTCGCGGACACGATGAATCACTGGATCCAGACTGATCCCAACGGCCTCCAGAGCCTCCTGAAACGGATCGACGGGCTCGTCCTGAACGAGGGCGAGGCGAAGATGCTCTCGGGCGAGCAGAACCTCGTCGCGGCCGGCGAGCACATCCTGACGATCGGCCCGAAGCTGGTGATCATCAAGAAGGGGGAGTACGGCTCGTTCATGCTCTCGCGTGGGGGAGCGCGTTTCGCGATCCCCGCGTTCCCCGTGCCGCGCGTGACCGACCCGACCGGAGCCGGCGACTCGTTCGCGGGCGGCTTGATGGGCTACCTGGCGAGGAACGGGGTGACGGACGACGGGTCGATCCGTCGCGCGATGGTGTTCGGCACCGTGATGTCCTCGTTCGTCGTCGAGGACTTCTCCCTGCGAGCCTTCCAGCGCATCGAAGAGGACGGTTTCTGGGGTCGCTACCACGAGTTCGTCCGCTTCATCACGGTCTGATCGCCGGTGCGGCTGTTCGTCGCGTTGCAACTCGACGAGCGGACCCGTGCCGCGCTCGCCCGCGTGCGCATCCCGGAATCCGTCCGCGGCGTCCGGGTTCGGCGCGTCGACGCCCGCAACCTCCATCTGACGCTCAGCTTCCTCGGTGACGTGGACCAGTCGGCGATTCCGGGCGTCTACCGCGCGCTTTCGGCCGCGTCTCTAGGGGTGCCGGGGTTCGAGCTGCGGGTCCGGGGCCTGGGCGCGTTCCCCGCGCGGGGCTCGCCGCGTACGTTGTGGGCCGGAGTCGATCCGGTCCCGCCGCTGCTCGCGCTCGAACGGCGGCTTGGTGAAGCGTTGGCCGAGGTCGAGTTCCGTCGAGAGATCCGACCGTACCACCCGCACGTTACCTTGGCGCGCGTGAGCGGCCGGCTGAGATCACCGCCCTGGGATGCGGCCGAGGCGTCCCAGGAGTTCGGCCGCGTGCGGGTCGAATCGATCTGGCTCGTCGAGTCCGAGCTTCATCGCGACGGCCCGGCCTATCGGATCGTGGAGCGGTTCGGGCTCGACACGACGTAGTTCTGTTTCCGGTGCGCCGCCTGCGTGAATGCGCCATCGCACGGTGCTAGGATCGCGGCCGGAGGTGCACCCATTCGACACAACAACCACACGCGCGGTGGGGAGCAACCATGGTGACGAAGACTGAGATGAGCCAAGAAGAGAAGGCGAAGATGGCAGCCGTCGAGGCGGCGATCGCACAGATCGAGCGCAACCACGGCAAGGGCGCGATCATGTCCCTCGACGGCGAGACGCAGGTCGAGGACGGGATCTCCACCGGTTCCATCTCGCTCGACGTCGCGCTCGGCGGACGCGGCTTGCCACGTGGACGCATCGTCGAGATCTACGGGCCCGAATCGTCCGGCAAGACGACGCTGACGCTGCACGTCGTGGCCCAGGCGCAGCGGCGTGGCGGGTACGCGGCGTTCATCGACGCCGAGCACGCGTTCGATCCGAACTACGCGCGTCAGCTCGGCGTCGATACGAGCGGTGCGAGGTTCAAGGTCTCGCAGCCGAGCTCGGGCGAGGAGGCGCTCGACATCTGCGAGATCCTGGTCCGCTCGAATGCATTCGAAGTCGTCGTCATCGACTCGGTCGCCGCGCTGGTTCCGAAGGCCGAGCTCGAGGGCGAGATGGGCGACACCCACGTCGGGCTGCAGGCCCGCCTCATGTCGCAGGCTCTGCGCAAGCTGACCGCCGCCATCGCGCGCGCGCGCACGACGGTCATCTTCATCAACCAGATCCGCGAGAAGATCGGCGTCTTCTTCGGCAGCCCCGAGACGACGACCGGCGGCCGCGCGCTCAAGTTCTATTCGTCCATACGGATCGACATCCGACGGATCGGGCAGATCAAGTCGGGCGACGAGACGATCGGCAACCGTACGAAGGCGACGGTGGTGAAGAACAAGTGCGCGCCGCCGTTCCGAAAGGCCGAGTTCGACATCATCTACAACCAGGGCATCAACTACATCGGCGACGTGCTCGACCTCGCGGTTCTCCACAAGATCGTCGACAAGTCGGGATCCTGGTACGCATTCGGCGGCGACCGTCTGGGCCAGGGACGCGAGAAGTCGATCGAGACGCTGGCGGAGAGCAAGGATCTCCTCGCGAAGATCGACGCGGCGGTCCGCGAGAAGATGCTCGTCCAGGACAAGTCCAGGGGGCAGAACGGGAGTCCTTCGCCGGCCGGAAGCACCGCGCCGCCGCCGGCGGCCCGCGCCTCGGAGGCCGCCGCTCCGGCCGGCGCGCCTCAAGGTACCGCCGAGCGCCGGGCGGCGGCGTCTCCCCCCTCGGCCAAGCGTTCCTGACCCGGCCGGCGGCTCGGGCTCCGACCTCGGGTTCCGAGCCGCCGACGTTTCCGCGAAGCCCGGACGATTCCCTTCGTCCGTGGAACCCCGCCCGCGAAAGCACGTTCCGTTGTGGCTAAGGACCCTCGCAAAAAGAGGAACTTCTTGTGGCGTGGGCCCTAAGCTTTTCCGTTTCGGTTCGCCACCGGTTCCGCGTTGGGTATGCGATGAAAGCTGACGAGATCCGCCGCCGTTACCTCGAGTTCTTCCAGAGACGCGAGCACAAGCTGTTTCCGTCCGATTCCTTGGTTCCGGAAGGGGACGCGTCCGTCCTGTTCACCGGCGCCGGAATGAACCAGTTCAAGGACGCCTTCCTCGGCAAGGGACCGAAGAACCTGACGCGCGCGACGTCCTCGCAGAAGTGCCTGCGGATGCCGGACCTCGACAACGTGGGCCGCACGCGGTCGCACCACACGTTCTTCGAGATGCTCGGGAACTTCTCGTTCGGCGACTACTTCAAGCGTGAGGCGATCCAGTGGGCGTTGGAGTTCCTCGAGACCGAGCTCTCGATTCCACGCGCGCGGCTCGCGTTCACGGTCTATACCGACGACGACGAGGCGGCGGAGATCTGGCAGAAGGAAGCGGGCATTCCGAGCAACCGGATCTGGCGGTACGGCGAGAAGGACAACTTCTGGCCGGCCGAGGCCCCGTCCAAAGGGCCGAACGGTCCGTGCGGTCCATGCTCCGAGATCTACTTCGACTTCGGGCCCGAGGCGACGCTGAAGAAGGACGTCGAGTCGGATCCGGCCGGCGACAGCGATCGGTACGTCGAGATCTGGAACCTCGTCTTCACGCAGTTCGATCGCCGCGGCGAGAACGAGCTCGCCCCGCTGCCACGCAAGAACATCGACACCGGCGCGGGGCTCGAGCGGATCGCCCGGGTGATGCAGGGCAAGCCGAACAACTTCGAGACCGATCTGTTCGCACCGATGATCGAACGGATCTCCGAACTGACCGGCCGGCCGTTCGGGAAGGCCGCGGACGACGATCGGCGAATGAAGCGCATGGCCGATCACGTGCGGGCCGCGACCTTCTGCATCGCGGACGGTGTGCGCCCCGGCAACGAGGGTCGCGGCTACGTCGTGCGGAAGGTGATCCGCCGGGCGAGCATGGACCTGCGCGAGCTCGGATACGACAAGCCGGGGCTGCTCCATCTCGTTCCCGCTGTCGTTGCCGCGATGGGTGGGCAGTACCCGGAGCTCCGCGAACGCCAGGCGTTGATCCAGGACACGATCGAGGCGGATGAGGCGCGATTCGGCGAGGTCTACCGTCAAGGCGCCGACAAGCTCGAGAGCATCCTCGAGAGCACGCACGCGAAGCGGCTGGCCGGCAAGGACGCGTTCTTCCTCTGGGACACGATCGGCTTTCCGTTCGACATCGCGAAGCGCTTCTGCGAGGAACGCGGCGTCACCGTCGACGAGGACGGATTCGAGCGCGAGATGGAAGCCCAGCGCGAGCGGGCACGCGCCGGATCGCAGATCGCAGGAGACATCTTCGGGACCGGCCCCGCCAGCCGGCTCAAGGGCTCGGTCGAGCCGACGCGGTTCGTCGGCTACGACCGGACCGAAGCGAAGGCACGGATCGTGGCCCTGCTGCGCGCCGACGGTCAGAGGGTCGAGCGCGCGGTGCCCGGCGACGGGCCGGTGTCGATCGTGCTCGACGAGACTCCGTTCTATGCGGAGAGCGGCGGACAGGTCGGCGATACGGGTCGGCTCGAGACGGTGGCCGGGGCGCTGATCCACGTGGTCGCCACGCAGAAGGCCGAGGGCTATCACCTCCACGTCGCCGAGTTGACCGAGGGCCACGCGACGGTCGGTGAGGAAGTGGTCGCGCGGGTCGACGTCGGCCGTCGGCACGACATCATGCGCAACCACACCGCGACCCACCTGCTTCATTGGGCACTCCGCCGCGTCCTCGGCGCGGAGACCACTCAGGCCGGCTCCCTGGTGCATCCCGATTACCTGCGCTTCGACTATACGGCGAAGCGGGCTCCGACGGTCGAACAGTTGACCGAGGTCGAGGATCTCGTGAACGGCCAGGTATTGAAGGGTCTCGACGTCGACAAGACGGAACGTTCGTTCGACGAGGCGCGCGCGGAGGGGGCGATGGCGTTGTTCGGCGAGAAGTACGGCGACCGCGTCCGCGTGGTGCGCATCGTCGACGACGGGGACGACGGGGACGACGGGGCGGACCGCGAACGCGAGAGCGTGGAGCTCTGTGGGGGGACGCACTGCCGGAGCACGGGACAGATCGGGCTGTTCAAGATCGCGTCGGACGGGGCGATCGCGGCCGGCGTGCGTCGCATCGTGGCCCACACCGGCGTCGGCGCGATGCGCGCCGTCCGCGAGAAGTTCCAGCTCGCGCGCGACGTGACGGAGCGGCTGAAGGTGCCCGAAGGCGAGGTCGCCGCGCGGCTCGAGAGCATGATCAAGGAGAAGTCGCGGCTCGAGAAGGCGGTCGCGAGGGCTCGCAAGGAGGCGGCGTCGGCGGAGCTCGATGACATCGCGACCTCGGGAGTCCCGCTGGACGGCGGGGTCCTCTTCGTTCATCGCATCGACGACGCGGGCCAGGAGGAGCTGCGCGGGGTCGCCGACGCGCTCGTGAAGTCGTCCCCGGGCGCGGTGGTCGTGCTCGCGGGCGTGACGGACGGCCGCGTGGCCCTCGTCGTGGCTTGCTCTCCGGGGGCGGTCCAACGCGGCGTGAAGGCGGGTGACTTGTGTCGCGACCTGGGCAAGCGCCTCGGCGGCGGCGGCGGCGGGCGTCCGAACATGGCGCAGGGACAAGGCACCGATTCGAGCGGTCTCGATGCGGCGTTCGAGGAGGTCGCGTCCCGGGTCCAGCGCGCGTGGAACTCGTCCTGACGGATGCTCCGAACTTCGTTCCTCGAGAGAATTTGGATTGAACCGAGCAATGCCCGACCTAGAATCTCACGGTTTCGCGGCGCACGCGGCACCGCGAGGCGACGAAACCCGCCGACCCGATCTCCCGAGGCGATCCGATGGCAGTCCCAAAGCGCAAAACGTCCAAGCATCGCAAACGCAAGCGACGTTCCCACCTGGCTTTGTCCGCACCGGGTCTGAGCCAGTGCGCGCGTTGCGGCGCGACGATCCGGCCGCACACCGTCTGCAACTCATGCGGCCACTATCGCGGTGTGGAGGTCCTCCCGAAGTCCACGGGCGAGTAGGGGGTCGACGCTTCGGTGTTTCGCTTCATGGGGTTGGGCCGCGCTGACGTCACGCCCCGGGAGGCCGCGGAATGAGAATCGCGCTGGACGCGATGGGTGGCGATCACGCGCCGGCGGAGATCGTCGCCGGTGCGGAACGTGCCATTGCCGAGGGTCACGTCACGCTGGACCAGGTCGTCCTCGTCGGCGATCGGGACCGCGTCAAGGCGGAACTCCGCTCCCACGAAGAGAGCTCGATCGAGATCATCCACGCCGCCGAGACCATCGGGATGGACGAGCACCCGGGGATGGCGCTGCGCAAGAAACGCGAATCCTCGATCGTCGTGGGCGCGAAGCTCCTGCGCGACAAGCACGTCGACGCATTCGTGTCGGCCGGGAACACGGGAGCGATGGTCGGCGCCGGAACGCTGGTGGTGAAGCTCCTTCCCGGGGTGCGTCGCCCCGGGATCGCAGCCAAGCTGCCAGCCGAGGGCGGCTCGGTGATGATGATCGACGTCGGCGCCAACATCCATTGCCAACCCGAGGACCTGTACACGTACGGCCGCATGGCGAGCGAGTACCGGGTCGGCGTCGACGGCATCGATCGACCGCGCATCGGCCTGCTGAACATCGGCGAGGAGGAAGCAAAGGGCGGTCCCTTGATCCAACGCACGCGGGAGCTGTTCCATGCGTCGACCCTCAACTTCACCGGCAACATCGAGGGTCAGGACGTCTTCTCGAGCCGTTGCGACGTGATCGTCTGCGAAGGGTTCGTGGGGAACGTCGTCCTGAAAGTGAGCGAAGGACTCGGCCAGTACATGACGCAGCTTCTCGCGCGGGAGGTCGGGCGTCATGCGAACGAGTCGAGCAGCGCGACGTGGCGCGAGGTGGGGCGATCCTTGATGTCGAAGACCGACTACGCGGAGTACGGCGGCGCCCCGCTCCTCGGCGTCGACGGTCTCGTGATCATCTGCCACGGTCGATCGGACAACCGCGCCATCTGTAATGCGTTGCGGGTGTCGCGCCAGTTCATCGAGGCACGGGTGAACCGCAACATCGTCGACCGGTTGGCGAACGCCCCCGAACTGCGGCCGAGCGAACCGCCGGCACCGGACGGCCACGACGGGACGGGAGGCGGCGCATGAGTGGGATCACGCGAGTCGGCATCCGCGGAACGGGCTCCTATCTCCCGGAGCGGGTCCTGTCGAACGTCGAGCTGCAGACGATGGTCGACACGTCCGATGAGTGGATCACGACGCGAACCGGAATCAAAGAGCGGCGGATCGCGGCGGACGGAGAGTCCACGTCCGACATGGGGGTCCTCGCGGCGAGGCGCGCCCTCGAGGACGCGGGGATGAAGCCGTCCGACCTGGACCTCATCATCGTCGCGACGATCAGCGGCGACTACGTGTTCCCGTCGGTCGCCTGCCTCGTGCAGCACAAGCTCGGAGCGCGGCAGGTCGGCGCATTCGACGTCCAGGCCGCCTGTTCCGGGTTCATCTACGCGCTCGCGACGGCGCGCGCGTTCGTGGTGTCCGGTGCGGCGGACAACGTGCTCGTGATCGGCGTCGAGTCTCTTTCCCGGATCACCGACTACACCGATCGCTCGTCCTGCATCCTGTTCGGCGACGGCGCCGGCGCCGCCATCGTCTCGAAGGACTTCGATCGGGGCGAGCTGCTTTCCACCGCGCTCTACGCGGAGGGCGAGGGCGCGGACGTGATCATGATCCCGGCCGGCGGCACCCTGAAGCCGGCGACGACGGCGACGGTGGGAGCGCGTGAGCACTACATGCGCCTCCGCGGCCGCGAGGTGTACAAGTTCGCGGTGAGCAAGATGGTCGAGCTCATCCGCGAAGCGCACGGACGGCACGCCGAGCTCGAGCTCGGCTACGTCGTGCCGCACCAGGTCAATCTCCGCATCATCGAGTCGGCCCGCGACCGGTTGAAGCTCCCCGAGAATCGAGTCTTCGTGAACATCGACCGGTATGGCAACACCTCCTCGGCATCGATCGCGATCGGCCTCGACGAGGTCTGCCGCAGCGGCCGTCTCGACACCGTGAAGGATCAACTCGTCGTGCTCTGCGCGTTCGGCGCCGGGTTGACGTGGGGATCGATCAGCCTGAAGTGGTGACACGATGACCCGAGCCATCGTCTTTCCCGGGCAAGGGGCGCAGCACCCCGGCATGGCCAAAGAGATCGTCGAGGCGGTGCCGTCGGCGCGCGATCGCCTGATCGAGGCGAACGACGTCCTCGGCTTCGACCTCATGAGGCTCTGTCTCGAAGGGCCGGAGGAGCGACTCGAGGCGACCGACGTGTGTCAGCCCGCGATCCTCGCGACGAGCGCCGCGATCATCGAAGCGTTGCGGCAGGAGCACGGCCTCGAGGCCGGCCACTTCGCCGCCGCCGCGGGCCTCTCGCTGGGCGAGTACACGGCGCTCTGGTTCTCCGGCGCGCTCTCGTTCGCGGACGCGATTCGGTTGGTTCGGCGTCGCGGCGAGGCGATGCAGGCCGCGTCCGACGCGAACCCGAGCGGCATGCTCTCGCTGATCGGCGCCACGCCCGAGCAGGCGTTGGCGTTGGCGGAGGACGGCGCCGAGGCGGGAGTGCTCGTCGCGGCGAACTTCCTCGCTCCGGGCAACGTCGCTCTTTCCGGCGCGAACGCAGCGATCGACCGTGCCGAGGCGCGCGCCCGCGAGCACGGGATCCGACGTACGATTCGACTGAAGGTCGCGGGCGCGTTCCACTCGCCGCTCATGGCGAGCGCGACGTCCGTTCTGCGAGACGCGCTGGCCGACGTCGAGATCCACGCGCCCTCGATTCCGTTCTTCACGAACGTCACCGCGGACCGCGTCTCCGAGCCGGAGACGATTCGAGGACACCTCGCCGAGCAAGTGACGAACCCGGTGCGTTGGTCCGACACCATGGACGCGTTCGTCGCCCTCGGCGTCGACGAGCTGGTCGAGCCCACGCCGGGCCGCGTCCTGACCGGCCTTTTGCGCAAGGCCGCACCGGGAGTGACCGGCGTGAACGTCGGGACGCTGGCGGAGCTGAGGGCATTCGAGGTGAAGGCATGAGCGTGTCGATCGACTTGAGCGGCAAGGTCGCCCTCGTGACCGGAGCGTCGCGAGGCATCGGGAAGGCGATCGCGCTCCGGCTCGCCGAAGCCGGCGCCGACGTCGCCGTGCTCGCCACGACCGAGGATCGCGCTCGACCGGTCGCCGAGGAGATCCGTGCGCGGGGACGGAACGCGCTCGCGATCGGCGGCGACGTTGCCGATTTTGCGTTCGCGGCCGGCGCCGTCGAGAAGACGGTGGCCGAGCTCGGGCGCCTCGATATCGTCGTCAACAACGCCGGCATCACGAAGGACGGCCTCTTCCTCCGGATGAGCGAAGAGGACTTCGACCGCGTGATCTCGGTGAACCTGAAGGGCTGTTTCAACTTCTGCCGTGCCGCGGCGCGCCCGCTGACGAAGGCCCGCGACGGACGGATCGTCAACGTCACTTCGATCGTCGGGCTCGTCGGCAACGCCGGCCAGGCGAACTACGCCGCCGCGAAGGCGGGCATCGTCGGGATGACCCGCTCGCTGGCCAAGGAGTTCGGCTCGCGCAACATAACGGCCAACGCCGTGGCTCCCGGCTTCGTGACGACCGACATGACGGCAGGGCTTTCGGACGCCGTAAAGGAGGCGTCGCGCGAGGCGACGCCGTTGCGCCGGTTCGGATCTCCCGATGAAATCGCCGACGCGGTCGTCTATCTGGCGTCCGATCGAGCAAGCTACATCACCGGTCAGGTCTTGACCGTCGACGGAGGCATGTCGCTCTAGGAAGCGAGCCGGCGCGCGTGCGGCCGAGGAATCGCAATCGTCACGAGTTTGCGATGGAGATCAAGCGGAAGCGTCGCTACGGTCTCGGTTCACCGTAGCTCAGGTTCCTGAAATAGTTTGTCGCCTCTCGCGGAGCGTGGAAAAGCGTTTGCAATGGCGCCTCGCGAGATATTGAATACCGGGTTCCGTGGCGGGGCGCGATCACCGTCGAACGTGACGAGGATCCCCGGAGCTCGAGACCCAAGGAGGATCTAAGAGTGAGCGCAAGCATCGAGGAGCGCGTCATCAACATCGTCTGCGAGCAGATGGGCGCAAGCCGTGACAAGATTCAGAAGCAGACGTCGTTCATCAACGACCTTGGCGCGGACTCCCTCGACACGGTCGAGCTCGTGATGGAGTTCGAGGACGAGTTCGACATCAACATCCCCGATGAGGACGCTGAGAAGATCCAGACGGTCGGCGACGCGATCGACTACATCCAGAAGCGGGTGGGCTGACCGCGCTCGTTTCGGTCGCCATCGACGCGAACGAACAGGATTCCGAGAACCATGGCCAAACGACGAGTCGTCATCACCGGCACCGGCGCGTTGACCTCGCTCGGCGTCGGCATGGAGAAGACTTGGGATGGGCTGGTGCAAGGCGCAAGCGGCATCGGCCCGGTCCAACGGTTCGATGCGAGCGACTTCCCGACGCGGTTCGCGGGCGAGTGCCGTGACTATGATGTCGACGCCTACTTCGAGTCGAAGGACGCGAAGAAGCTCGATCTGTTCACGCAGCTCGCCATCGTCGCCGCCGACGAGGCGCTCGCCGACTCCGGGCTCGACCTGGATCAGACCAACCGGGATCGCGTCGGTTGCATTGCGGGGTCGGGGATCGGCGGCATCAACGAGCTCGAGGCCATGCATACCGTGCTCATGGAGCGCGGACCGCGTCGCATCTCGCCGCACTTCATCCCGAAGCTGATGGTCAACGCGATGTCCGGCCAGATCTCGATCCGGCACGGACTCCGCGGCACCAATTTCGTGACCGGGTCCGCGTGCGCGTCGGCCGGACACGCGATCGGTATGGCGTTCAAGTCGATCCAGTACGAGGACGCGGACATCGTCCTCAGCGGCGGCTCCGAGACGGCGATCACGCCGCTCGGCCTCGGCGGCTTCTGTGCGTTGAAGGCGTTGTCGAAGCGGAACGAGGATCCTCAGGCGGCGAGCCGGCCGTTCGACGCGGACCGGGATGGTTTCGTCATGGGGGACGGCGCGGCGTTCGTGGTGCTCGAGGAGCTCGGGCACGCGAGGCGGCGCGGCGCACGGATCTACGCGGAGCTCCTCGGCTTCGGGTCGACCGCGGACGCCTACCACATCACCGCACCGAAGGAGGACGGCGACGGACCAGCCCGTGCGATGCAGCTCGCGCTGGCCGACGGCGCTGTCGACGCGGCGCGCGTCACGTACATCAACGCGCACGGCACCTCGACGCCGTACAACGACGCGATCGAAACGACCGCGATCAAGAGCGTGTTCCGGGACCATGCGCGGAGGCTCGCGATCTCGTCGAGCAAGTCGATGATCGGACACCTCCTCGGCGCGTCGGCCGCGGTGGAATTCGCAGTGCTCGCGAAGTCCGTCTACCACAACGTGATCCATCCGACGCGAAACCTCGAGAACCCCGATCCGGCGTGCGACCTCGATTACGTTCCGGGCGCGGCGCGAGATCTGAACATCGATTGCGCGATGTCGAACTCGCTCGGTTTCGGCGGACACAACGTGGCGCTCCTCATCGGGAAGCTGCGGTAAAGGAGTCGTCGTGCCCGCGATCACCTCCACCGGGAGCGGGATCGAGGTGATCGACCGGCCGGACCGGCCTCTCGATCCGGTCGAAGCGCGAATCCGGACGCGGCTCGCGGGCATCTGCCGCACGGATCTGCAGATCGTCGGCGGCTACATGGGATTCAAGGGGGTGCTGGGCCACGAGTTCGTGGGTGACGTCGTCGAATCGACCGATCCCGCGTGGGAGGGGGCGCGCGTGGTCGGCGACATCAATTGCGCCTGCCTCGGCTGCTCGTATTGCAATCGCGGCCTGTTGCATCACTGCCCGAACCGCACGGTGCTCGGCATCCTCGGCCGCGACGGCGCGTTCCAGGACACGTTCACGCTTCCCACCCGGAACCTCGTGCGCGTTCCGCCCTCGATCCCGGATGAGCAGGCCGTGTTCGCCGAGCCGCTCGCCGCCGCGCTTCGCGTGCTGGAGCAGGTCGATCTGTCCCCTTGGCAACGCGTCGCGATCATCGGGGACGGCCGGCTCGGCTCGCTCGTCGCGTTCGTCCTCGCCGAGCGCGTCCATTCCATCACGTTGTTCGGTCGGCACCCGGGGCGGGTGGCGTTCCCCATCACGGTGGAAGAGCGTCCGGCGCTCTCCGCGGGCGACGTCGTGCGCGAACGGTTCGAGGTCGTGGTGGAAGCGAGCGGTTCCAGCGACGGGCTCGCGGCCGCGCTCCGACTCGTCGAGCCGCTCGGGACGATCGTCTTGAAGACGACCTGCGCAGCGTCCCACTCCCTCTCGTTGGCCCCGGCCGTCATCGACGAGGTGCGCATCATCGGGTCTCGGTGCGGCTCGCTGCCGGCTGCGGTCGAGTGGCTTTCCCGCGGTCGACTCCCGCTGCACCAACTGATCCAGGGCCGGTTCACCCTCGCCGACGGGCGCGCGGCGTTCGCCCGCGCTGGTGAACCCGGCGTGCTGAAGGTGCTCATCGAAGGAGCCGCCCGTACGTGACCGGATCGTCTCGAGAAGATCTCATTCGGCGCCGATTCGAGGAGGCGGCCCAGGGCCACGTGTTCCGATGGTTCGACGAGCTCTCCGAGACGCAACAGGACGCGTTCCTGACCCAGCTCGAGAGCGTCGATCTCGCCCTCCTCGGACGCCTGATCTCGGACGTGCAGAAGGACGCTCCGGTCGCGTCGATCGATCTCGAACGGATCGAGCCCGCCCCGTACATTCCGGTGGTCGACCGCCCGGGCGCGCGCCGGAAGGCGAATCGTGCCGCGCGGGTGGGGGAGGAGCTGCTGCGGGCGGGCAAGGTCGCGGCGTTCATCGTCGCTGGCGGGCAAGGGTCGCGGCTCGGATACGACGGTCCGAAGGGCTGCTTCGAGATCGGACCCTCGAGCGGTCGCACGTTGTTCGACTGGCACTTCGAGAAGGTCGTGGCGACGCGCCGGCGCTACGCCGCGGAGATCGCGGTCCTCGTGATGACGAGCGACGCCAACCATGCGGAGACGGAGGCGTACCTTTCGGCGCGTGACTGGTACGGGCTGCCGAAACAGGACGTGATCCTCTTTCGGCAGGGGATGCTCCCGGCCGTCGACGTCCGCGGTCGTCTGATCCTCGGTCGCAAGGACTCCCTCTTCATGTCGCCCGACGGGCACGGCGGCTCGCTGGCGGCGCTCGTGCAGAGCGGGGCCCTCGATCAGCTCGAGTCACGAGGCGTGGAGGAGATCTTCTACTTCCAGGTCGACAACCCCCTCGCCCGAGTGCTCGACCCCGCGTTTCTCGGACACCATCGGATCGGGCGCGCCGACGTGTCGAGCAAGATGGTGCTGAAGCGTCACGCGTCCGAGAAGGTCGGAGTCTTCGCCAGGGCGGGTCGCAAGCTCGGCGTCGTCGAGTACAGCGATCTCCCGGACGACCTGTCGGCCGCGACGGACGAAGCGGGAAACCTGGTCTACCGCGCCGGGAACATCGCGATCCACGCGCTCTCGGCCGCCTTCGTTCGCCGATTGACGGCCGGCGGATTGCGGCTGCCGTACCACCGCGCGAACAAGGAGGTCCCCTTCGTCGACGACGAGGGACGCGTGGTCGAGCCGACCGACAAGAACGGCGTCAAGTTCGAGACGTTCGTATTCGACGCGATCCCGCTCGCCAAGCGCAGCTTGATCGTGGAGGCCGAGCGCGCCCATGAGTTCTCTCCGGTGAAGAATCGCACGGGCGCCGATTCGGTCGAGACCGCGCGTGCGGACATGAGCCGATTCTTCCGCTCCTGGGTCGAAGCGGCCGGGTTCGAGCTCGAGCACGAAGAGCCGGTGCTCGAGATCTCACCGTTGTTCGCGCTCGACGCGGAGGAGTTCGTGCGTCGAGTTCGCAAGGAGAAACGACTCCCCGGGCGTGGCCTGGTATTCTCCTGACCCGTCGGTACCGCTTCGCGGAGATGAACTGTGACCGGCCAACGAAGCAGGGTTGCGGTGTTGATGGGGGGACCGTCGGGCGAGCGAGCCGTGTCGCTCGAGAGCGGCCGAGGCGTCGCGAACGCTCTTCGTGGCCGCGGATTCTCGGTGCTCGAGGTCGAGATCACCGCGGGGCTTCGATGGCGGTTCGACGGCGCGGCGCCGATCGCGCTGGCTGACGCAGCGGAGCGACTCTGCGACGTGGACGTCGTGTTTCCCGCGCTGCATGGCCCGTTGGGAGAGGATGGCACGATGCAGGGGTTCTTCGAGGTCCTCGGAGTGCCCTACGTCGGCTCCGGCGTCACCGCATCCGCGCTCAGCATGCACAAGGGGCTCGCGCGGCGGATCGCGGCTTCGCTTGGTCTCGACGTCGCGCCCGCCGTGGAGTGGCGAGGCGACCAGGGCGCGCCGTCGTCGCAGCTCGTCGAGGCGATCGAGGCGCTCGGGTCACCCGTGTTCATCAAGCCGATGCAGTCCGGCTCGAGCGTCGGCGTCACTCGATACGACGGCGACGGCGACCTCGTCCGCGCGATCGAGCGCGCGCGGGCGGAGGGGGGCGACGTCATCGTCGAGGCGGGCGTTGCCGGTGTCGAGGTCTCCTGCCCGGTCCTCGAGGACGGCGATGGGTCGCCGCGCGCGCTGCCGGTCATCGAGATCGTCCCGAAGGATCACGCGTTCTTCGACTACGAGGCCAAGTACACCGCGGGCGAGAGCGACGAGATCTGTCCGTCTCGCCTCGACTCCGCCGTCGAACGCGGCTTGCGCGACGCCGCGGTCGAGATCCATCGCACGTTCGGTTGCCGGTCGCTTTCGCGCACCGACTTCATTCTCCGGGAAGGAACCGAGCCGGTCTTCCTCGAGACCAACACGTTGCCCGGGCTCACCCCGACGTCGTTGTTCCCGAAGTCCGCCGCGGTCGAGGGCATCTCGTACGACGAGCTCTGCGAACGGCTGGTACGCCGGGTGACGGCCCCGTCGGTCCATCCCTGAATCCGGCGGTCCGCGGCGGACATCGCCGTCGCGCGGGGCGATGCTCCGCTCACTTCGCCGCACCGATCGCTTTCGCGGCCAGCAACCCGGGCGCACAGGAGAGTCCTCCGCCTGGATGCGAGCCCGATCCACCGAGGTACAACCCCGCGATCGGCGTCGCGTACCGGGCGCAGGACGGAGTCGGGCGCATCGAGAAGAGCTGATCGGGTGCGTGCTCGCCGTGGTGGAGATGCCCTTGGAACAGGCCGAGCTCGCGCTCGAGGTCCGCGGGCGTGCGGAGCCGTTTCGCGACGACGCGATCCCGAACGTTCGGCGCGTGACGGGCGAGTTCGGCGAGGATCGACTCCTCGAGCGCGGCGCTGGTCGCGCCGGTGAAGCCGCCTTCGACGTTCCACGGCGCGAAGTGGGCGAGCACCGACAGGTGCATGCGTCCGTCGGCGAGGTCCGACCCGACGATCTCGAGGGTAGGGCGCCGCGAGCAGCGGCGGTACTTCGCGTCGTCGAACGCGCGCTCGAGCTCGTCGACCGACCCGCCCGTCCGCACGACGGTACCCACCGGCACGTCGATGGCTCCGAACCTCGGCGGCTCGGCGACGATCAAGTCGAGCTTCGCGCTCGTTCCGCGCATCCGGAGGTTCGACGCGGCCCGCTCGAGGTCGAGCGGGAGCTCGGACGGCGAGACGAGGTCGAGAAGCGTCGTCCGGGGATCGATCGTCGAGAGGACGACGTCGGCCGGCAGGTCGTCGCCGCCATCGAGCACGACGCCACGGACGCGGCCTTGTGCGACGCCGATCTCGCGGACACGCGCGTCGAGGCGCACGTCGACCTTGCCGTAACGACACGCTTCGAGCAGAGCGGCAACGAGCGCGGCGGGGCCGCCACGGATCCCCTCGTCCGAGCCGACGTCGCGCAGCAACGCAAGCACTGCGGTCCCCGGCGACCATGGGCCGACGAAGCCGGCCTCGAGCGAAGGAGCGGAGTACGAGGCGCGGACGAGCGGGGACTTGAACCACTCGCCGAACCAGTCGGCCGCACACATCGGAAGGACGCGTGCGAGCCGGAAGAGGTCGGACTCGCCGAGCCGGCGGACCGATAACCCGAGCCGGAGCCAGCCGAGGACCCCGAAGAGCCCCGCCGGGAGGAGGTCGGGCGGCGGCTCGTTGAGCGCGCGCCGGAACACGGGGGCGACGCGGCGGACGAAGCGTCGGTAGCGATCCTGCGCCACCCCGTCCGCGCCGGGAGGCGGTGAGCCGGTGAGGTTGCCGTCGTCCGAAATGGTCACCGACGTACCCTCGTCGCCGAGGTGCGTCACGGCGGGCGCCGAGCGCGAGAACTGCAGTCCGAACCGGAGCAGGCCGAGTTCGTCGGCGGTCTCCCGTCGTACGAGGCGCGTGTCGTGGAGGATGCCGTGCGGCGCCAGGCCGGGTGCGAGCGGCTCGTCGGCCGCGAGTCCGCCGGCTCGCGGCCGACCTTCGAGCACGACGACCTGGTGACCGTGCCGGCCGAGCCAGGACGCCGCGGCCAGGCCGTTCGTGCCCGCGCCGATCACGACGATCTTCATCGGCGGCTCCCGACGCGCGCGCCGCGGCCGATGATGGCGCGCGCGGAGAGGGCGCCCGGGGCACCCATGATGCCGCCCCCGGGGTGCGTACCCGATCCGCACATCCACAGCCCCGGGATCGGCGTTTCGTAGCGCGCCCAACCCGGCACGGGACGGAGGAACGCGAGCTGCTCGAGGCTCAGCTCGCCGTGGAAGATGTTGCCTTCGCTGAGCCCCATCTGCTGCTCGAGGTCCCACGGGGTCAACACCTGCCGGTGGAGGATCAAGTCCTTGATGTTCGGCGCGTACTCGGCGATCGTGTCGATCACCGCGTCGCCGAACGCCTCGCGCTGGTTCGGCCAATCCGCCGCGCCCTCCTTCAGATGGTAGGGCGCGTACTGGACGAAGACCGACATGACGTGCTTCCCGGGAGGCGCGACGCTCGGATCGGTAAGGGAGGGGATCACGATGTCCATGAACGGTCGCCGCGAGAACGCGCCGTACTTGGCATCGTCGTAGGCTCGCTCGAGCGCGTCGAGGCCGTGGACGAGCGTGATGTCGCCCTCGAGGTGGGGGCCGGGCTCCGGGCGTGAGGTGAAGCGAGGCAGCCCATCGAGCGCCAGGTTGACCTTGCCCGAGCTCCCACGCAGCTTGTAGCCCTCGAGCGAGCGGACGAACTCGTCGTCGAGGTGGGACTTCCCCACGAGACCGAAAAAGGTCCGCCGCGGATCGACGGCGGAGACCACGACGTCGGCGGCAAACTCCTCGCCGCTCGACGTCGCGACCCCGAGTGCGCGTCCTTGCTCCAGGATGATCTTCTCGATGTCCACCTCGGTACGGATCTCGACCCCGTGGTGCCGAGCCGCAGCCGCGATCGCGAGGCTCACTTGGCCGGTTCCACCCTGCGAGAGGCCCCACGCCCGGTAGGAGCCGTCGATCTCTCCCATGTAGTGGTGAAGCAGGACGTACGCGGTGCCCGGGCTCTTGACGCCGAGGAACGTCCCGATGATGCCGCTGATCGACATCGGTGCGATCAGCTCGTCGCACTCGAACCACTCCGCGAGGAAGTCGACGGCGCTCATCGTGAGCATCTTCAGGTGGAGCGCGAGATCCTCCCGTCCGGCGTCCTTGAAGTGACGGCCCAGTCGCAGCAGGTCGAGGACTTCGCCCGGGCGAAGGGACGCCGGATCGGGGGCGCGTGCGTCGATGATCGGTTGGACGAAGCGGGCCATCCGCGCCATGGCGCGTCCGAACTCCGGGTACACGTCGGCGTCCCTGGGCGAGAAGGCCTGGATCTCGCGTCGTGTCCGCCCCGCGTCACCGGTGCGAGCCAAGGAGCGTCCATCCGGAAACGGCGTGAACGTGCAGTCGAGCGGGAGGATTCGTAGGCCGTGCCGCGTCAGCTCGAGCTCGCGGATGATCCACGGGCGCAGGAGACTCACCACGTACGAGCAGACCGAGTACCGAAAGCCGGGGTAGATCTCTTCCGTCACGGCCGCGCCGCCGACGACGTGACGACGCTCGAGCACCACGACGCGCCGGCCGGCGCGGGCCAGGTACGCGGCGCAAACGAGGCCGTTGTGGCCGCCCCCGACCACGATCGCGTCGTAACGGTGGGTGCTCACGCTCGCTTGCGCTCCGGATCGAAGAACGGTTTGTCGACCACCCGCGCGCCGACCGTCGTGCGCTCGTATTCGATCGTCACCTCGAGCCGGAGGTCGGTTCCCGTCGCGGCGACACTCGATTCGACCGTGGCCAGCGCGAGGTTCTTCTTCAGGGTCGGCGAGAACGCGCCGCTCGTCGCGCGCCCCACTTGACGCCCGCGTGCGTCGTAGACCGGCCGGGCGTCGCGCCACGCGGCGGACGGTACGTGCAGCGGAAGCCGGCGCTTCGCGAACAGCGCTCGCAGCTCGACCTCATCCACGACGAGGCCGACGAACGCGTGCCGCCGGCCGTCGAGCCGCTCGCGGCGGATGGCGGCTTGACCAATGAAGGGATCGCGGTCGAGCTGCACCGTCCATGCGAGGTCGAGTTCGTCCGGCGTCGATGATTGCTCGTCGATCAAGCACGCGCGCGCCGACGTGTAGTCGACGCCGTTCAGCACGAATCCCGCTTCGACCCGCGTGATGTCGAGCGCGTCGAGTCCGGCCGGGCGCAGCCCGTACGGTCGACCGTGTGCGATCAGCGCGTCCCAGACGGCGAGCGCGTGACCTGGCGCGCACCAGACCTCGTATCCGAGATCCCCCGTGTACCCGGTCCGAGTGATCTCGACCGGAACGCCGTCGAGCGAGGCGCGCGTGTGGGCGAAGAAGCGAAGCGCATCGAGATTCGCGTCGGTCGCCGCCGCGAGCACCGCTCGCGAGCTCGGCCCCTGCACCGCGAGCGCCGCGATCTGCTTCGACTGATCGATGAGCCCGACCTCGAGCCGACGCGCGTGACGCTCGAGCCAACCGAGCGTCGGCTCGGCGGACGTCAGGCGGAAGACCGATTCATCGAGACGTGTGACGGTGCCGTCGTCGAGCACCTTGCCGTGATCGTCGCACCAGGTCGTGTAGGCGACGCGGCCGACCCTCATTCGCCGCGGGTCGCGACAGAGGACGCGAGCCAGCAGGCGGCCCGCGTCCGGCCCCGAGATCTCGTACTTGTAGAGGGGAGAGACGTCGAGCAGGCCGGCCGCGTGTCGAAACGCGACGTACTCCGGCTCGTGGCACCAGTCGTACGCGCAGACGGCGTAGTAGCCGGCCCATTCCTTCCAGCGGTAGCTCGCGCACAAGGGCGCCGTCCGGTCATGAAAGGGGGTCTTGATCGGCATGCCGCTGGTTATAGGCTCCCGCGATCTTGGGAAAAGGACTGTCTTCAGTGAATCGAGTCGTTATCCTCTTGCCGCTGCACCTGGCCAGAGTGGCGGAATGGCAGACGCGGCGGATTCAAAATCCGCAGTCCTTCACGGGGCGTGTGGGTTCGAGTCCCACCTCTGGCACCAGCCTTCCTGGCGTCGGCGCGGCGAGAGAACCAACGTGGGCCGTTAACTCAGCGGCTAGAGTGCCATCCTCACACGGTGGAAGTCAGTGGTTCAAATCCACTACGGCCCACCACCGAACGAAACGGGCTTCGTCGGGCGCCGCCTCGACGAAGCCCGTTCTCCGTTCCACGAGTGCCGAGGTTCGACGTCGAGGTTCGACGAGGGGTTGGACGATGGTTAGACCGGGCTCAGGGCGCGTTCGAGGACATCGGGATACTTGAGTCCGGTCGCGGTGTTGAACAGGACGATCCTCGCGTCCCGCTCGACGTCACGTTCGTCGACCAGACGCAAGAGCGCGGGCACGAGCGCCGCGCCCTCGGGACAGAGCAGGATGCCTTCCAAACGGGCGACCTCGCGCACCGCCGTGATCATCGAGGCGTCCGACACGGCGAGCGCGCGGCCGCGGCTCCGGCGCAGCTCCGCCAGGATCCACCAGTCCGCGAACGCCTTGGGTACCTGGAGCCCGCTCGCGATCGTCCGTCCGTCGGGGGACGGATCCGAAGTCGTCGCGCCCGCCTCGAACGCGCGGACGATCGATGCCATGTTCTCGGACTGGACGGCGATCATGCGCGGGCGATCGGCACCGACGAGCCCGGCCGCCTCCAGCTCGTCGAACGCTTTCATCATCCCCAGCAATCCGGTTCCGCCGCCGGTCGGGTACAGGATCACGTCCGGGAGCCCGGCGAGCTGCTCGTACAGCTCGTACCCCATCGTCTTCTTCCCGTCGAGCCGGTACGGCTCCTTGAGGGTCGACATGTCGAACCACGGGTCGCCGCGGTTCTCGGCCGCGTCGGCGCGCAAACGTGCGGCCGCGTCGGCGATCGTCCCGTCGACGAACGTGACCGACGACCCGTGGATCCGAACTTCGTCCCGGTTCGGCTTGGGGCAGTCAAGAGGGACGTAGACGCGCGCTTGGAGTCCGGCTCTCGACGCGTAGGCGGCGAGCGCGCCGGCCGCATTTCCCGCCGAGGGGACGGCCAGCACGCGAGCGCCGCGCGCCTTGGCCGCGGTGACCGCGGCCGACATGCCGCGGGCCTTGAAAGACCCGGTCGGGTTCGCTCCTTCGTCCTTGATCCAGAGTCGATCGAGACCGACCCGGTTGGCCAAACGGGGCGCTTCGAGCAGCGGCGTGAAGCCCTCCCCGAGCGAGACCACTTCGTGCGGCGAGACGGCCGGCAGCGCTTCCTCGTAGCGCCAGAGGGACCGCGGGCGATCCTGCATCGCCCCGCGCCGCAGACGTTCGGCGAGCGGACCGATGTCGTACTGCGCCGACAGCGACCGGCCGCACGCGTCGCACACCGTCGCGAGCCGGCGCGGGTCGTGATCGGACCGGCAGGATGAACACTCGAGGGCGAGCATCACGTTGTCGTCTCCCGTTGCCGTGGATGGGCGTGGTCTCGAATGGAAGGAGGGCGCGAGGCCGAGCCCCGCGCCCTCCCAGAGCTGGTTCGACTGGTCCCGACTACGGGCAGAAGTCGACCTTCAAGACGTTCGCGTGGCTGACGTTGCCGCCGAAGTTCGGGTCACGCGACGCGGCCTGGTAGTACTTGGTCGTCCCCACCAGCGGCGCCGTGATCGGCACCGCCAACGTCATCTTCCCGTTCGCGTCGGTCGACACGTACGTACGCAGGAAATTGGGCGGGCCCACCTGGATCACGCCCCACGCCTGCGGGTTGAAGCCGGCGCTGTCGCCGCTGAAGAAGACGCCGAACTGGTTGGCCGGGAAGCCGGTGCCGATCACCGCGAAGTTCGGATTGCTCGCGGACGGAAGCCCGCCTTCGGACCCCATCACGCAAGCCTGGCCCGTCGAGGAGATCTCGCCGGTTCCCTGGGTCGTCGGCGGCGTGCAGCTTCCGCCGCCGCTCAGATCGATCGGGAACGCGTTCGACAAGCGCGTGGTCGGTTCCCAGACCAGGACGTTGCCGCTCTGCGCGTTGTTCGGGACGGTGACCGTCACGGACGTCGGGGTGGCGCTCGCGCCGAACACGGTGCCCGGGATGGCGCCGGTGTTCGTCGTCGTACCGGCCGTGAACTTCACGTTCACGGTCGCGTCGAAGTTCTGGCCGGTGATCGTGATCACGCCGCCCGGCGTCAGGTTGCCGGTGACGTTCGTGATGATCGGCTTCGACGTCGGGATCGTGCCGTAGATCGCCTGGAGTCCGGCTTGATCATCCGGCTCGATCGACCGGGCCGGCGAGCCGTTGCTGCACGCGAACGGACACATCGTGCTCGTCACGCTGCAGCTTCCCGAGCAGCCGACGTTGGTGTGGCCGAGGCCGAGCGCGTGGCCGTACTCGTGGGTCATGATGCCCGCGATGTCCCACGATCCGCCGCCGGCGAGATCGTTCCAGGAGTTGCCCTCGCAGAAGATGATGCGCCAACCGTCGCTGATCGGGGTCTCGGTGTAGGCCAGCGTGCCGCCGCCGCAGCCCGCCGTGCCCCACGAGACCGTGTTGCCGTTGGTGCTGCTGTTGTTCGTGGCCGAGCCTTGCCAGTCCATGTCGAAGTTGCGCTGAGCGTCGACGTCGTTCGAGTTCCACTGGCGCGCGCCCTCCCAGACCGCCTTCGGCGCGCCGAGCGCGCCCGGATGGCTGGGACTCGGGGTCTGGTCGTCGTTGGCCTGCGAGTCCGCCGCGTTGTTGAACACGCGGACGTCGCGCTGGTAGCCGTTTCCGCCCGTGTTGAGCCCGAGGCTCCCGCCGAGGAGGGAGAACGAGACACCGGTGTTCGGAAGCGCGAACAACCCGGCCGCCGTCACGGCGCCCAGGAACGAGATGGTCTTCGTGATGTTGTTCATTTTGGTGCGCCTCCTTACTTCTTCGACTTCATCGCTTCGAACGCGGTAGCGACATCGGTCTTCAGGGAGTCGAGACGCGCGTTGGCCGGGACGGCCGAACCGTTCCCTTCACCGAGCACGATCACCTGCCCGCGACGATTGGTCTGGGTGCGGAACGACTCGGCGAACGAGTCGAGCTGGTACGCGCTGGCATCCGCCTCCGACACGGCAGCGTCCTTGCGGAGGAAGAGCAGCACTTTCTCGCCGACGCGGGTCTCGGCCTCGGGCGGCGAGATCGAAAGGCGGGTCTCGCCGTACCCCGGGAAGTAGACCGTGACGGTCTCGGGCGCGTTCAGGTTCGGGAGCAAGCTGCTCTCGACCTTCACGGTGAGGACGGTCCACTTCAACTCCGAAGCGGACGGGACGAACCCTTCCTTCGAGGACGTGATTT
Organism: uncultured Phycisphaeraceae bacterium; assembly: GCA_964649825.1. Taxonomy (GTDB): domain Bacteria; phylum Planctomycetota; class B15-G4; order B15-G4; family JADJEK01; genus CAZYQW01. The sequence goes on from CAZYQW010000119.1 coordinate 99,464, forward strand.
CGCCGTAAACGACGAGTCCACCGGCATTCGCCGCGATCAGGTCGAGCTGCTTGTCGAGGTCTCGGGAGACGACGGCGCCGTACAGCGGAACGACCAGGAGGGCCGCGGCAGCCGTTGCCAGAAGCACGCGAGGTGACTTCAAGAGCATGAACGGGCTCCAACAGAGAGAAACCAAAGAATCCAGCGGAGAGCTAAGGAACGACAGGGGAGTCAACGCTGGGCTGTGTCCCTGAACGACAGTGCACAGGGATTCCTGATGACGGGATTAAAGCACCTGAGCGTGGCGAGCGGTGCACGATTTTTTTTGTGCGAGCGTGCAAAACTGCAACATCTTTTCAGGTATCGATTCCGAAACCAGAATGTAACCAAGACACCATCGAACCGAACGGGTTGGATGCCGCCAGTGGTGAGCGGCGGAATCACCCGCGATCAGCGGGTCGGCGAGAGGAGCAAACCTTGGGTCGAGGTATCGAGGATTCTCTCCGAGCTTCGAGTCGCAGGGAGGAACGGGTCGGTTCGCGGACGCTGCCGCTGGTGCGGCTTCTGGTCGCCGGAACGATCGGTGGGGGCGTGATCCACGAGTTCGCCAACTTGCTCACGGTCATCGACGGCAATCGACAGATGGCCGAGATGGGACTCGCGCGGAGAGGTACCGATCGAACTCGCGAGCCGCTCGAACGTTCACGCACGTTCGTCGAGGCGTATCGCTACGTGTTCGGGTCGGCCGACCCCGCCTACGACGTGGCGGCGAGCCTCGAGCTGGATGCGATCGCAACGCTCGTGCGGGTGAAGCTGCGCGGACAACCGGGTCGAGTCGAGGCGCGGATTCCGCGGCCCGATGACATCATGATCCCGAGGCGGGTCGCGACGGGCGTCCGGTTCTGCTTCCTGGCGGCCGTGTTCGGGATCCTCGACTCCTTGGAACAAGCGTCCGTCGTGGAACTCTCGGTGGGGGGGGCGGTCGGAGGGGCGGTCGGAGGGAACGGAGACGGCGCCACCAGCCTCGAGGCGGTGCTGCGCGGACGATCGAGCCGATATCCCGTTGCGGCGGACGCGCCCCACATGCTCTCCGCGGCCGAGTCGCTCGCCATGGAGCTCCGGGCGCTCCTGCAGTGGACCGAGATCGACGGTGAAACGCGCATTCGACTCGTGATTCCTTCCTGATCGAGGTTCTAGGGAATCGAGGTTCTGGGGAGGTGAAGCTCGCCCCGGTTCCGGTACGATGTTTCGCTTTCTCACGAGCGACACACTGGTGGAGTCTCCGATGTCACCCAGCAGGCCCCTTCGTGGTTCGATCCTCCTCTGGGTCGCCGCGCTCGCGTCGATGATGGGTTGCGGGGGCCTCGACGGCCCGCCCCCCCTCGAAGGCGACCACGACGTCACGATCTTCCATGCTCATGCGAACCTGGGCAACATCGAGCCGTGCGCCTGCAACAACCGGACGGTCGGCGGGTTTCCCAGACGCTTCGCTCTGCTGAAGGAGCTGCGGAAGACGCGGGAGAACGTCCTCGTGGTCGAGGGGGGGAACACGTTCTTCTCCGAGAAGTTCGCCGCCAAGGAGATTCGGCCGCAGCATCGGGAGAAAGCCCGCGCGATCGCGAAGGCGCTGCTGCGCTGTCAGGTCGAGGCGATGACGCTCGGCGAGCTCGACCTGTCGCACGGCGGGAACTTCTTGAAGGAACTCGTCCGCGACTTCGGTCTGCCGATGATCGCCTCGAACGTTCGAGTGCGGAAGACCGGCGAGCCGCTGTTCGAGGAGTACAAGATCATCTCGAAGGGGGGCCTGAAGATCGCGGTGCTCGGGCTGATCAACCCTGAGCTCAAGCGGATCGTCAGCCAGACCAACGAGGAAGGCACGACGATGACTCAGCTCTCGAAAGACGAGGTGATCATCGTCGAGGAGTTGTTCGAGGACCGGGACGTCGAGGTGGAGGAGCCGATCGAGGCCGCGAAGGACTTGGTCCGCGAGCTGCGCGGACAGGCCCACCTCATCGTCGTGCTCTCGCACCTTCCTCCTAAGATGTCGCGCGACCTTCCGACGTTGGTGCCGGGCATCGATGTGGTCATCGGAGCGCACCTGCCGTCGAACCGCGGCGAGTACAAGATCGCGGGTCGCAGTCTCTTCCTGCGGACGCCGATGAATGGAACCGTCATCGGTGTCGCGGACTTCCACGTCGAGGACGGCGGCCTCGTGTTCGCCGATCACACGGAGCTGCATCGCTACGAGGCGACGCTGCCGAACCTCGAGAAGGCCCGGCAGGAGGTGATCGATCAGTACCACACCGACGATCCCGAGGTGGTGGTCGCGGCCGATGCCGATGCGGCCGAACGGCTCAAGCTCTTGAATGGCGCGATCGAGGAGCGCCGTGCGAAGCTCGAAGTCGCGCGCGAACGTACCGAGTCGTACTTCATCCACGACGCGATCAGCCTCGACGGCAAGGAGGTCAAGGACGATCCGGCGATCCAGGAGCTGGTCCGTGAGTACCGTCGCAGCCTCGGCCGGTTGTACGAGGACAAGAGCGCGCCGGTCGACCCGGTGGTCAAGCCGATCGCAGGGACGCAGGCGTACACGACCGAGTCGAACTGCGTGATCTGTCACAAACCCCAGACGGAGTTCTGGGAGCGCACGCACCACGCGAACGCGTGGCAGACGATGCTCGACCAGGACGCTCAGTTCGACCTGGAGTGCATCGTGTGCCACACCGTCGGGTACATGGCGCCGGGCGGGTTCGACCGCCCCGACCGGGTCGCGGGCCACGAGGACGTCCAGTGCGAGAACTGCCATGGGCCGGGGAGCTTCCACATCGACGGCGTGAGCTTCCTCGATCGGACGAAGATCATCGGCGACGCCGATCAGATGGGATGCGAGTCGTGCCACAACCACGAGCACTCGCCCGACTTCGACCGCAAGACTTTCGTCTCTCGGGTCGCTTGCCCGCCGATCGATCCGCACGAGCCGTTGATCCGAGGCGCGATCGGCCGAGCGCGGCAAGAACTCGATCGGACGTTGGCGAAGCCGGACGCTTCGCCGCGCTTCTACCAGGCGGCGATCGATCTCGATCTGCGGCTGTTGAACTACGAGGCGGCCCTCGACATCGCGCTCAAGGGTCTCGAACAACATCCCGGCACCGTGCGCCTCGAAGTCGGCGCGGCGTGGGCCCTCGACGGACTCGGCCGCACGGCCGAAGCGATCGCGCGGCTGCACCAGGAGTACGAGCGAAACCCGACCGAGCAGCTCGTCTGGAAGGAGCTCGCCAAGCTGTTGATTCACGGCCGCGACGAGTCGGCGCGCGATCTGGGCACCGCCCGTGAGCTCATCAGCTTCGCCGTGCGAGACTTCGGCGCCAAGGATCCGACGTGGCACCTTCTCCTCGCCGAGCTCCGTCACGCCGAGGGAGATCTCGAGGGAGCGCTCGGCGAGATCAACCGCATCGTCCTCCAAATGGGCATGAGGCGGGAGCCGTACACCGATCTGCTGGAGTCGTGGACGAACGAGCTCGCGGCACGCCAGGAGTTCGACTTGCCGCCGCCCTTGCCGGCCGCTCCGTAGCAGAGGCCGGGGTCGACGTCATTTCGTCGACGAGGCCGGCAGCTTCTCGCGAAACTCCTCCCACCAAGACGCGAAGTCCTCGCGGATCTCCGCGGGGAACGCGGGCGCGACGAACTCGACGATCTCGACCGTCAAGCGCGCGGAGTGAGAGCGGGCGAGCGCAGCCTGCAGCGCGGCAAGTCCTTTGAGCTGCGAGAGGAGCAGGACGGCCACGACGATGATCGCGGCGGCCTTGACCGCCCCAAGCACCACGCCGAGCAGGCGGTCATAGGACTGCAGCCGAAGTCGAGACAGCACGCTTCGGAGGAGGTGCGCGAGCAACGTTCCTGCGGCGAACGTGCCGGCGAAGATGACGAAGTACGCGATCCAACGGTCCGCCGGCGGAGTGATCGAGAAGTGGCGGTTCATCCACTCGGCCACCGAATCGGTCACCGTACGCGCCAGCACGATTCCTACGACGATCGTCACGAGTCTCGTCAGTTGCCACACGAATCCGCGCACCAGGCCGAGCACGGCTTGGAACGCGATGAGCACGAGCGCGCACAGATCGACCGCACCCAGCTCTCTCAATGCATCGGGCATCGTCACCTCGCCGTCGCTGGAGCCGAATCGTCGGTGACGGCCGTGTCGCGCGCCCGTTCGATCACCGTGCAGCCTACGGGAGACCGTTGGCTCCGCCCTCGCGCTCCTGGTCGTCGACGAACAGCATCGTCTGCCGGTGGCCGGTCTGGCTCAGCACACGATGCACCGTATCGAAGAGATCTCGAAGGGAGACGGGTTTCGGGAGATACGGGTTCCCATGACGCCGCAGGAACTCGGCGAGCTCCTCGTTGAGCGTGTCGCCGGTCAAGAAGAGGATACGTCGAGCCAGGGCCGCATCGAACCGGTGGACCTCGTGGTGGAACTGCAAGCCGTTCAATCCAGGACGATGCAGGTCGGAGATGATCGCGTCGACGAAGTGGGTCTTCAGGTACTCGAGCGCCGGCTCGCTGCGATCGAACGCCGAGATCGTGTTGCCATGCCGCTCGAAGGCCTCCACGACCAGCGAGCGAACGACGGGATCGTCCTCGACGACGACGAGCCGCTTCCCACGCACCCGTACGTTGCGTCGCCGCTGACGGGCCCGCTCGCTCACGCCGGGGCTGCCCTGATAGACCCGGAACGTGAGCAGGAACGCGGCGCCGGTGTCGGACTCGAGGAGCTGGATCGTGCTGCCCTGCTGGCGGAGCATGTCTCGGCAAAGGGCGAGTCCAAGGCCAGTTCCTTGGCCCTCCACTTTCGTGGTGAAGAACTCGTCGAACACCCTGTCCCGCAGGTTCTCCGGGATCCCGGGGCCGGTGTCTCGAATGATCAAGGTCACGGACTGGCGCGCCGCCCTCGCTTCGAATGAGAGGCGGCCTCCTCGGTCCGATTCGTACATCGCCTGCTCGGAATTGCTGATCAGGTTCACGAGCACCTGAAGGAGTTGATGCTTGTCGCCGTGGATCGCGGGGAGCGAGTCGGGGATGTCGAGGTGCACGGACACGTTGTGGATTCGGAGGTGATGGCTCTTCAGCTCGATGGCCCGACGCAGGATACTCGCCAGGCGTTCCCTCGTGCCCGGTCCCGATTCGCGGCCGCGTGCGAAGTCGAGCAGGTTCTGAACGATCCGATTCGTCCGCAGCGCCTCCTGGTAGACCTTCTCGATCGCGCTCCGCACGTCGCGCTCCAGCTCACGCATGAGGAGGAGCTGGGTGTAACCGATGATGCCCGAGAGCGGGTTGTTGATCTCATGGACGATCCCTGAGACCAGGCGTCCGGCCGACGCGAGCCGCGTCAAGTTGATGCACTCGGTGCGGGCGCGAACCATCGACGTCACGTCGAACAAGAGCACGAGCCGATGGCCCGGACGCTCCGCTCGCACCGACGTGACCTGGACGTGATGACGCGGCACGCCCCCGTTCGGCGCGGCGACGGCGCGAACCTCGGCGGCTGCATCGAGGTTGTCGCGCGGCGGGAAGACGTCATCGAACGGCCGCCCGATCGCGGTCGACGGATCGATGTCGAATGCAAGCGTCGTGGACGCACCGACTTCGACGATGCGATCTCGATCGTCGAGCTCGACCGTCGCCAGCTGCTGACGGAGGTCCGCCAGCGCGGTTTCTGTCACATTCATGCTGTCTCGACCGCTCCACCCAAGCGACCAAGGCCTAGGCCGCCGATCCGAGCCCCCCGGACCAGGACGACCTGCGGCTAGCTCAAGGAGAAAGGAGGACGATCTCAAGGGATCGGAGCCGGGAATTCTGGAATTGACCCCGGAAAGGCTCGAACTCGAAACGTCAGGATCGTGGAAAGAGGGGGCGGCCGACCTTTCGAGTTCCGCTGGGTTGACAGGTGCCGTGAGGCGGGTAGAAGACTCCGCCAGACGATCCGCGAGGAGTTTCTACGAGACGCGTCCTATGCCTGCGATCAAGTTCGAGTGTCCGTACTGTGGTGCCCAGTTCGCGGATGATGACGACATCGAGTACATTCGGTCGTATCAAACGTGTCCTGAGTGCGAAGCCAATTTCGACGACGACGAACTCGAGGAGATCCTTCCCGAGGAAGGCGACGACGCGAGCGCCGCGGCAGAGGAGTACGAGGAGGACTCGGAGGGCGGCATCGACGACGAGGCCAGTGGCGGGGACGACGACTCGGAGTTCGACGACTTCGAAGAGGACTCCGAGGACGAAGAGGAGGAAGAGGAAGAGGAGGAAGAGGACGACGGCGACGATGACGAAGAGATGGACTTGGATGACGACGACTGAGTCGTCTCTCCGGTCACGCGCGAGAGGCGCCGGCTTGCGTGTGGCGACTTTGATCGCGTTCGTCATTCTTTCCTTCGCCCTGGGTTCCTCCCGCGCCGGTGCCCAACCGGAGCCGAAACCGCCAAAGCCACCGCCCGTCCCGTCGAGCCCGATCGATCCAAGCGATCCATCCGATCCGGGCGAGCCGGACGCGAACGAGAGGGGAACCAGCGGGATCCCCGAGTTCTTGCTCGAACAAGCGCTGCGGCTGCGACGCGTCGAAGGCGAACTGGTCCGCTGGTCCGCGATCACCGACGCGCCGATCGTCGCTCCGCTTCGAGCCGATGGGGGCCGGATCTACGCGGTCACCAACAACGGAGTCGTGCACGCGTTCGACGCGGCGAGCGGCCGCGAGCAGTGGAAGGCCCTGGCGCGCGGACAAGTCCGGATCCGTCCGACCGTGATCGACGACGAACTCTTCGTCGCCACCGAGGAAGGCGACCTCGTCACCTTCGACGCCGCGACGGGTGCCCGCGGTCGTCTCGCGCGACTCAGCCGGCCCTTGGAGCAGCCTCTGCTCGCCACGGAGCTCTACATCGTTGCGCCGACGGCGGCCGGACACCTGGCGTTGCTCGACCCCGTCGCGCTCCGGTCCAAGGTCCGGGAGATCCCGGTTTCCGGAGTGTTCGCGGTGCCTCCGATCCTCGTGGATGGCCGCGTCATCGTCATGACTCTCGAGCGCCTGAGCTCGATCGACCTCGAGACGCGGATGCCGGCATGGACACAGAACGTCATCGGAGGGGTCGATCGCGATCTGCGATCCGTTCGGATCGGCGCACAGACCGCGGTCGTCGTCGGAACGCGCGGCGGTCGACTCTACGCCATCCACGCGGAAACCGGCCGCCAGCTCTGGCAGGTATCCGTTCCCGGCGGGTTCGAGGGCGCGTGCACCTTCGAGGAACGCCTGTTCGTCGCCTCGGGCAGCCGCCGGCTCATCGAGCTCGATGCCGCGACGGGACGCGTTCGGCAGTCGAACCCGCTCGGAGGAGCGCCGGCTGCCGCCCCCTCCGCATCCTCGCGTGGGGTGATCGTCACGCTCATCGGTGGGCGCGTCGAGGTATTCGACGAGCGCCTCATCCGGCAAGACGTTCTCGAGCTGGGAGGCACGTTCGTCGGCGACCCGCTCGCGCTCGGCACCGACACGATCGTCGCGTTGAATCAACGCATCGTCTACCGCCTGAGACCCTACCGCTGAGGATCAGCGGCGGCGGAGCACGACGAACAGGTCGCCGCCGCCGCCTTCGTCGTCCTCCCAGCCGCCCTCGACCTCCACGAACGCGGTCTCATCGTCCGGAGCGGGAACCGTCACATCGATCACGTCTCCCAGGAACCTCACGCCCATGGTGCGACCGGTGAGTCGACGCCACTCACGACCGGAGAGCGCGAGCTCGACGAACGTATCGCCGTCGACGTCGAAGACGCCTGGTTCGAGACCGAAGCCTGATCGGTAGTAGAGCGGATCGAACGGCAGGCCGTTCCGTCGGCGCTCGTTCATCTCGGAGACCCAATCCTCGTCCGCAAGATCCGGGATCCCGGCCCGATCTTCCAGATGATGACGGAGCTCGTGTCGGATCGTCTCTTCGATCTCCGCCCGAACGTCGAACGTAGGATCCTTGCGTGCGATCTGCAGAAACGAGCCGTAATAGAGGTAGATCGTCGAGAACAAGGGCGAGTCCTCGAGCGCGGTGGGACCATGGATGCACTCGCCGAGCGTCAAGTAGTCCGCGATGAGGGGATGTGCGTGCTCCTGCTCCTCGATCACCAGTCCATCGATCCCCCGGCGGAACTCCTCGGGGATCGCCTCGAACGCCTCGATGGCGCAGGTCTCGAATTCATCCTTTCGCACGGCAGGCAGACTCGCGGGGGCTTTCGAGAGGCCAGGACGATAAGATCCGGGTTTTCGTTCGACAAGACGCGTTCGTGCGCGCCGGAACCGACGAGGAGGTGTTTGTGGTCGGCACCATCGACGAGAAGCGGTTGCGGATCTTGATTCCGGCGACGCGGATCGACGAAGAAGTTCGACGGCTCGCGGCCCGTCTGGAAGAGGACTACCGTGATCTTCCACTCACGGTGCTCGGAGTGCTCAAGGGAAGCGTCCTCTTCCTTGCCGATCTCGTGCGGCACATCCGAATTCCGCTTCGTCTCGAGTTCCTCCGTGCGTCGTCCTACGGCGACCAGACCACCTCGAGCGGGACGGTGTCGCTCGGCCCGCTCGAGGGGAGCCTCGAGGGGCGGCACGTATTGATCGTCGATGACATCCTCGACTCGGGTCGGACGCTCCACGCGATCGCGGCGGCGGTGCAGCACCTGCGGCCGTTGTCGGTGAAGACGTGCGTTCTCGTCGACAAACGGACGAAGCGAGCCGTCGATCACGAAGCGGACTACCAGGCGTTCGAGATCCCGGAGGTCTTCATCGTGGGATACGGTCTCGATTACGCCGAGCAGTACCGGAATCTGCCGCACATCGCGGTGCTCGATGAAGGAGCGATCCCGGACGCATGAGCGAACGTCAGCGGGGAGCACCCCTCGTCCTCGCCGAGGGTGTTCGAACACCGTTCGTGCGGTCGTTCGGTTCGTTCCTGGAGGTGACCGTCGACGACCTGCTCCGAGCGGTGTTCGTCGAAGTCGTCGCGCGCGTCGCGATCGATCCGTCGACCTTCGACGAGGTGATCGTCGGCTGCGCCGGCCAGCCGGTCGAGGCGATGAACGTTGGACGCGTCGCCGCGCTTCGCGCCGGAGTTCCCGACCACGTACCGGGCGTGACGGTGCATCGCAATTGCGCGAGCGGCATCGAGGCGATCGCAGGGGCGCTCCGCCGGCTCCGCGCCGGCGACGGCGAAGCGTTTCTGGTGGGTGGTGCCGACGTGATGTCCGCGGCGCCGTTCCAGCTCCGGCCGGCCGGCGCGCGCAAGCTCGTCCGCCTGTTCGGCGCGAAGGGATTCGCGCAGCGGTTCGCCGCGCTGCGACGCTTGCGACCGCGGGACGTGATTCCCCGCGAGACGCTGCGGGCTGCGCTGACCGATCCCGTGACCGGCCTGCTGATGGGGGACACGGCCGAGGTGCTCGCGCGGGAGTACGACATCTCCCGGGAGGAGCAGGATGGGTACGCGGCCGAGAGTCAGCAGCGGGCCGTCGCGGCGCGCGATGGCGGGAGGTTCCGCGAGGAGAGCATGCCCATTCTCGTGCCCCCGCGGTTCGAACGGGTGGTCGAGTCGGACGACGGGATTCGCGAGGACTCCACTCCGGAACGCCTGGCCCGGCTGAAGCCGGTGTTCGATCGGAGGTTCGGGACGGTGACCGTGGGGAACGCGTGCCAGGTGACCGACGGAGCCGCGGCGATGGTTCTGCTCTCCGAGGAACGGGCGGACTCGGCGGGAGCGCGTGAGCTGGCGCGCGTCGTCGACGTCGTCCAGGTCGGTTGCGCGCCGCGTCGGATGGGGCTGGGGCCGGCGTACGCGATCCCGAAGCTGCTCGCGAGGAACGGGCTCGAGGCGAGCCAGATCGGGCTGCACGAGATCAACGAGGCGTTCGCGGTCCAGGTACTGGCGTGCTTACGGGAGATGGGAGATCGCGCGCCGCCGCGGGATCGGCTCAACGTGAACGGCGGCGCGATCGCGCTTGGGCATCCGGTCGGGGCGTCCGGGGTTCGGATCGTGCTCACCCTCGCCAAGGAGATGCGCCGGCGTGCGGTCCGCTTCGGGGTGGCGTCGCTCTGCGTGGGCGGCGGGCAGGGCGCCGCGGTCCTGCTCGAGAATCGGGAGGCGGACCAGTGAGCGACCGGTCGACGACCACGGACGTGACGCGCACCGTGCTTGAGTCGGGCGTGGCGACGGTGTACCTGGACGTCCCGGGTCGCAAGATGAACGTCCTCGACGTCCCGGTCCTCGAGGCGCTGACGGAGGCCGTGGTCCGCGCGGCGGAGCGTTCGGACGTACGCGCGATCGTGTTGACGAGCGGGAAGGAGAGCGGCTTTTGTGCAGGAGCCGACGTCGAGCGCATCGGCTCGTGCCGAGCGCGCGACGAGGGGACGCGCCTCGCGACCCTTGGCCAGCGATGCTACGCACGGATCGAGAGGCTGAACGTCCCCGTGGTCGCGTGCGTTCGCGGGCCCTGCCTCGGCGGCGGGCTCGAGCTCGCGTTGGCCACGCACGGACTGATCGCATCGGACGAGCCGTCGACCCGGCTCGGGCTGCCGGAAGTCCGGCTCGGGATCGTCCCCGGCTTCGGTGGAACGCAGCGTCTGCCCCGACGGATCGGAATCGTACGCGCGCTCGACCTGATCCTCAGTGGTCGCCTCGTGAAGGCGAAGTCGGCGTTCCGGATGGGCCTCGCGGACGACGTCGCCTGTCCGTTCGCCGTCTTGGACGAAGCGCGGCGCTACGCCCGCGAGCTCGCGGACGGCAAGCCGCGCCGCAACGAGAAGCGCCGGACCGGTTGGAAGTGGTGGCTCGCTCATCGCGCTCCAGCGCGCGCGTTCATCCTGAGGAAGGCACGCGACTCGGTCATGGCCCGTACGCGCGGCGTCTATCCGGCGCCGCTCATGGCGATCGACTTGGTCGGCCTCGCCTTTGGCACGGATCGCGCTGCTGGTTACGAGGCCGAAGCGGCCGCGGTGGGGGAGCTGCTCGTTCGGGACGAGACGCACCATCTGATCGAGCTCTTCCTGCGGATGGAGGAGCTGAAGAAGTCGGCGGGAGACGTCCCGGGCATCGCGAACGGGGACCGCGTCGGAGTCGTCGGCGCGGGCGTGATGGGGGCCGACATCGCGCACCTTCTCATCCAGAAGGGAGCCACGGTGCGGTTGTTCGACGTCGACGTCGAGGCGCTCCGACGTGGAGTGGCTCGCATCGCGGGAGACGTCGAGCGTGCGGTGCGACGCGGGCGCCTGTCACGAAACGAGGCCGATCGCAGCCTCGATCGCCTCGAGCCGGCGCTCGCGATCGGCGGCCTGTCCACGGCGCGGGCCGCCATCGAAGCGGTGGTCGAGCGAACCGAAGTGAAGGAAGTCGTGTTTCGCGAGCTCGAGCGGGCGTTGGCCGGCGACGCGCTCCTCCTCACGAACACGTCCTCGCTGCCGATCAGCGACCTGGCTCGATCCGTCGAACGGCCGGAACGGCTCGTGGGCCTGCACTTCTTCAATCCGGTGGCATTGATGCCGCTCGTCGAAGTCGTGGTGGGAGCTGCGTCGGCGGCCGACGCCGTGGTTCGGACGGTCGCGTTCGCGCGCGACCTCGGCAAGGTCCCTGTCCGGGTCAAAGACTCTCCCGGATTCCTCGTCAACCGGATCCTCGCACCCTACCTCTCCGAAGCACTCCAGTTGCTCGAAGACGGCGTCGAGCCGAAGGCGATCGACGACTCCATGCGGCGGCTCGGATTCCCCATGGGGCCGCTCCGCGTCCTCGACACGGTCGGACTCGACGTGGCGGGACACGTCGCCGAGAGTCTGCGCGCGTTTCTTGGGGCGCGGCTCGGCGATCCGCGCGTCGGCCGTCTCCTCGTCGAGGCGGGGCACCTCGGCGAGAAGAGCGGCGGCGGGATCTACGTGCGGAAGAGGACGAAGGCGCTCGCCGCGCCATGGCTCGCCGAAACCCTCGACCGGGCGCGGGCCGAACGCGCCGCCGGTGTGCGAACGGTCTCCCTCCAAGACGTGGAGGATCGGCTCTTGTTCGCGTTCCTCGCGGAATCCGCGCGAGCCCATGAGGAACGGATCGTCGAATCGAGCCGCGACTTGGACGCGGCGATGGTTCTCGGATCCGGGTTCCCCGCCCAGCTCGGAGGTCCGCTCCGTGAAATCGATCGGCGTGGCGCTGCGACCATCTGCTCACGGCTCGACGAACTCGCCGTCCTCCACGGGCCTCGCTTCGGGGTCGGCGACGATCTGCGAGAGCGCGCGCGGAGCGGTCGCCTGTTCCACGACGGATCGGGGTAGGATCGGCCTCACTACGATTTCGGAGTTGAAGCATGCGACTCGCTTTCCCTTCTCTCGCTCTCGCCGTTGCACTCGCCGGGCTGAGCACAGCATCCCGCGCTTCAGCGGCTCAGTTCGTCGTCTCCCCGCCGGCATCGATCCAAGACGCCGTGAACTTCGCGCTCGCGGGGAGCGACGTCTTCGACGTGATCTTCGTGAACCCGGGCACGTACGACGAAGCGGTCACGATCGACTTCACCGGCACCACGCAGATCGGACTGATCATCGCGCGAAACACCAGCGTCCAACCGAAGGTCAGCGGCGGGATCACGGTGCAGGACGCGCGACTCGTCAGCCTGCTTGGCCTGAAGGTCGACTCTTCCCACGGCGACTCCAACGCCGCGATTACCCTGCGTCGCGTGACCGGCGTGGCGATCGCTGACTGCCGCGGCTTCGCCGGCGACGCCGGCGGGGTCGACGCGGACGACTGCTACGAGGTGATCGTCGACGGATGCGAGTTCAGCGGCATGACGAACTACGGCGTCAGGATCACCGGCCGCTGCGGTCATGAAGTGAAGAAGTCCACGACGAACGACAACGACAACATCGGGATCTGGATCGAGGCGGACCGGACGGTCGTGAAGAGCTGCAGTGCCGAAGGAAACGGGGTGGGGGCGATCCAAGTGATCGGCGTGGCGAACAGCGTTCTTAGCTGCGATGCCTCCAAGAACGACGGGTACGGGGTCGGAGTGATCGGCACCGCCACGATCAAGGGAAACGACATCATCGGCAACTCCGGGACCGGGGTAAGGCTTGGCGATGATCTCCCGGATCTCGCGTTCGGCGGAGCGATCAAGAAGAACACGATCAACGGCAACGGGTTCGGCATCGTGATCAAGGAGGATCACGATGGCTGCGACATCAGCGGAAACAAACTGAGCGGCAACAAGGGGGCGGGGATCCGGGTGAGCGGCGACCGCCAAACGATCGCGAAGAACTCGGTCAAGAACACGTCGACCGGCAGCGCCGGTGGTCACGGCGTTCTGATCACGGGATCGTCGAGCGGGAACTGCGTCGAAGACAACACGTTCTCGGGCAACGACGGAGACGGTGTGATGGTCGAGGGAAACGACAACTACCTCGTCGAGAACAACGCCAAGGGCAACGACGGCTTCATCGATGGCGTCGGCACCACGGGGAACGACGGACGCTTGAATCAGACCGTGAACGGCAGCAACGATTTCCCGTAGACCCTCGCGGGCGGAATCGACAGGAGGAAGCGGCATGGCGCGCCTGAACGGGAACGCCCTCATCGGACAATCCGGCGGCCCGACGGTCGTCATCAATCAGAGTCTCGTGGGCATCACAAGAGCGGCGCTGGGCGCGGACGGAATCCGGAACGTCTACGGCGCGTGCCATGGAGTGAAGGGAATCCTCGAGAACGAGCTGATCGATCTCGGCCGCGAGGATGCCGAGACACTCGAGCGCGTCGCGGTGACGCCCGCGGCGGGACTTGGTTCGGTGCGCAAGAAGCCGACGCGGGATGAGTGTCAGCGGATCCTGGAGACGTTCGCGAAGCACGACGTTCGCTATTTCTTCTACATCGGGGGCAACGACTCCGCCGAGACGGCGCACATCATCGAGGAGCTCGCTCGCGAGGCGAGCTACGAGATCCGCCTGTTCCACGTGCCGAAGACGATCGACAACGACTTGCGCGTGACCGATCACTGCCCCGGTTTCGGATCGGCGGCGAAGTTCGTCGCCGCGGCGGTGATGGGAGACAACCTGGACAACCGCAGCCTCCCCGGCGTCAAGATCGACGTCGTGATGGGGCGGCACGCCGGATTCCTCACCGCCGCATCGGCGCTCGCACGCGTCCACGAGGACGACGGCCCCCACCTGATCTACCTGCCCGAGGTCGACTTCTCGGTCGAGCGTTTTCTCGATGACGTCGGCGCGGTCCACGATCGGCTCGGACGATGCGTCGTCGTGGTGTCGGAGGGAATCCACGATGAGACGGGCCGCCTGATCGTCGAGAGCCAGGAGAAAGACTCGCACGGCAACGTCCAGCTCTCGGGCTCGGGCGCGCTCGGCGACCGGTTGGCCGACCGAGTGAGAACGCGTTTCGGCAAGTCGATGCGGGTCCGTGCCGACACCTTCGGCTACCTGCAGAGGTCGTTCCCCGGCTTTGCATCGCCGGTCGACGCGTCCGAAGCACGAGCGGTCGGAGAGTTCGCGGTCGTCGCCGCGACCGGCGGAGAGCACGAGAGCGGCTCGATCGCGATTCGCCGTCTGGTCCAGCCGACGTACGCGGTCGACTACTTCGTGACGCCGCTCGATTCGGTGGCGAAGGTCACGAAGGTGATGGACCCGGCGTGGATCAGTCCGCGCAAGAACGACGTCGAGCCCGCGTGGCTCGACTACGTCCGACCGCTGACCGGCGAGCTACCCGTCGTCGACCAGCTCGCGGGACACCGCGTGCGGTGACGGATTGTGTGGGCCGAAGGCCAGGAGCCAGGCTCGGGCCCGGTTCTTTTACGTCCGATAATCTATCTTATGTTGCGTTCAGGTGTGGGGCGGCCGTCCGGGGGCGCGCGGCCGCCGGCTACGACACCGTCTCGACGTAGTCGACCAGCATCTTCCACTGCCGGTGGAAGTCATGCTCATCGACCCCGTATGGGCTCTTGAAGAAGCTCGCCAGGTGCGGCATCGAACCGTGTTCGCCACGGCGCGCCGCCAGCTCGGCCATGCGGATGAGATCCAGCACGATCGGGGCGGCGAGGACCGAATCGCAACCCTGCCACGTGAATTGCATGCTCATTCGGAACCCGAGGAACCCCTCGAAGTGGATGAAGTCCCACGCGGTTTTCAGGTCGCGGAGCGAAGGGACGTAGTCGATCCCGACGTGCGTGTGGAGCGGATAGCCGAGGATGTGAGGAAGAGCTTGATCCTTTGAGCCGACCTTGGACCGAAGATTCTCGGGATCGGCCAAGACCTGCCCGTCTCTATCGCCGAGGATGTTGTAGCCCTGCCAGGTGAGCACGCGGAGGCCGCGATCCCGAAACAACGGTGCGAGGGCGGTCTTCACGAGCGTCTCGCCGGTCTTGCCGTCGGACCCCATGAATGGAACGTGTTGCGACGCCGCGAACTCGGCGAGACCGGGAGTCAGCGCGGCGTTGGACGGTGTGAAGTTGATGTAGGGGCAGCCGAGGGAGACTGCCGCGTAGGCGTAGAGGAGGCTCGGCCGGACGTGCTCGACCGCCCCATCATCGAGGATCCGACCGAGGCCGCGGGCGGTTCGGTGATCGTCGGTCCACTCGAGGAGCGGCTCGGTCGAAGCCAGGTTCACGACGATCACAAGGTCCAAGTCGAGATCGACGCGGAATCGGCGGATGTCCTCCTGGATCGTCGCAACGATCTCGTGGAGCGCCAACGATGGCTGGAGAGTCGCGCCATCTTCGACGAGCTGCGCGATCGCACGTCCGCCATTGATCGTGCTTCCGGGACGGATCCGGTCGCCGATCGACGCGAGATCATCGCCCACCGCGTCCAGCATCGAGCGCGTGATCGAGCCGTTCTCCTCGTGAATCTGCTCCGCGCTCGCGCGGAGACCGACGCGCCGGACGTCGTGACCACCGAACTCCAGGTCGGCCGGCGACACGAGCCCGAGTCGGTCGAATCCATCCCCCACCGTGCTCATCCCCTGGAGGGTCGACACTCCGCGCCCAATCGCCCGGGCTCCCGCGATCACGGTGGTCGCCAACCCACCGAGCGCTCCGATCACCCACACTCCGGTCCGCTTGTTCATGGTGCGCCCTATCGACGTCACGTTCGAAAACGTGCTAACATGCCTACTTGTTTGCGCCGCGCCAACAGGCGTCCCGAACGGACGCGCCGGCGATCGGTGCTCAGCGCCACGAGCCGCCCCAGATCGCCCCGGCCGAGCGCTCCGAGCGCATCGGGCGCCTCGGGCGACCGGTGAGCCCCCGATCTGAGCAGAGATTCGGAGAGAAGTCGCCCTTGTTTCCGAGGGTGATCACTGCCTAGAACTCTGGACAAATCCACAACCCGTGGTTATCTTTTTTCAACTCGAACACAGCGGCTTGTGTTTTGACAGGAGACGGACTGTGAAGATGCAGACCATGACGATCGCTGACGCGCTTCGCACCGCGACTCGTGAAGAACTGGTGAGCGTCAAGTTCAACGACGGCCGAACCGTCGACGGTGCGATCCTCTTCAACGAGTCGAAGGGCGTGGGAAAGGTGATCAACGTCGAGAAGGAGGTCTCGGTCGACTTTCGCGTCGAGCAGATCGCGTCCGTGAAGATCTGAGTCCCCAGCACGGAGCCGGCGGCCGCCCGCCCCCTTCGCGGAACCTCCATGGGCGCCCCTTCCCCCCGACGCGCCCCTTCCGAGCAGCCACCGCTACGCCGGTCGATCTGTGCCGAGAGCTGCAGGCCTGGACGGCGGGTCGTCGGCGGCCGAGGGCGGGGCCGATGTCTCCACTGATGTCTCGACGGTTCCGAGAGACTCGAGGCGTCGATAGAGCGTCCGACGCGTGAGCCCGAGCCGCCTTGCCGCCTCCGCCTTGTTCCCCCCCGCCTGCCGGAGTGCTTCGGCAATCGTCCGTGCCTCGACTTCCGACATCGCTCGCCGGAGAACCGCGCCGCGCGCCGACATCGACGGCGCTTCCGGTTGGGGATGATGGAGGAATTGGAAGAGCGACGTCGAGAGCGTGGCACCGGCGGAAAGCGCGAGCGCTTGCATCAGCTCGTGCCGGAGCTCGCGCACGTTTCCCGGCCAGTGATACGCGAGCAGGGCGCTTCGAACGTCATCCGGCACCTCCACCGGACCGATCTCCATCTCACGGGCCACCTGCTCGATCACGGCGGAGGCGATCGGCACGATGTCGGCCGAACGTTCACGCAGCGGCGGGACCCGCAAGATCGCTCCCGACAGGCGCGCGTAGAGATCGCGTCGAAACTGACCCGCCGCGACCAGCGCCCTCAGATCGACGACGGTCGACGTCACGAGTCTGAAGTTGCTGTGACGGCAGTCAGTGGTGCCCAGCGGCCGGTAATCGCCGGTTTCGAGGACGCGAGAGAGGATGGCCTGGGCGTCGAGCGTCAGGTCCGCGACCTCGTCGAGGAAGAACGTACCGCCATCCGCGGCGTCGAGCAGGCCGGGCACGGCCGCGTTCGCTCCGGTGAACGCGCCTCGGACATGACCGAACAGTTGGCGGCAGAACAGGGAATGGCGAAGGGCCGCCGCCGCCTCGGCGACGAACGGACCCGAAGCTCGGTCCGAGTTCAGGTGAAGGGCCCGCGCGGCCGCCTCTTTGCCCGCCCCCATTTCGCCGCAGATGAGCACGGGTACGTCGCTTCGAGCGAGGAGCCGGACTCTGCGGAACAGCTCCTCCATCGCGACGGAAGACCCGAGCATGCCCGCCCGGACCGGCGTTTCGTGCCGGAGTTGTTTCAACGTGGGATCGACCGGCATGGGTTCGGGTTCCGACTGAGAAGTGACGAGAAGGATCTCGCTGGCCACGGTCTCTGGAGTCACGCTGAGGTAACAGCGTTACCCACGAAAGACGTCGTAGACCCCGCATGTCACACCTGGAACAGTCGAATCGCCCCGCGGCCACGTACTTGCTGGTTTGGGGGCCCCCAATCCGTCAGCGGAACACTGGAACGAGAGTTGCGAACAACACCATCGGTTGGTTAGACTTCTCGTGCCCGCGAGGCAGGAACCTCCCCCCGTTACCGGCCGGGCGGCCCCGATCGCGCCGCGGCTCGGCGCCTTCAAGGAGACATGATGAGAAAGCACATCTTTGCCGCGAGCGTCGGCGGATTGCTCTTGATGACTGCAGGGGACTTGAACGGACACGGCGGCGTGTACCGCGGCCCCGGCGACACTGTGCCTCCGAACGTCGGCCCGGGTCCGGGCACGGGTGGCCCGAGCAACGGTGGCCCGACCACACCGGGTCCAGGCGGTCCGAGCACTCCGGGTCCGACCGGAGGTCCACAGACCCCGGGCGGCGGTCCGGCGGCGGGTGGCGGCGGTGGTCCTGCGCGCGGGCCGGTGACGGGCGGCGGACAGGGCGGCAAGAAGAACAAGCCGAGCGCCGGTTTCGAGCAGTGGCAGTTCTGGTGGGAGAACAACAAGGACCGCTACCTCGATCTCCGCGAGCGCTTGAAGGGCAACGTGCAGACCTCGGGCTCGGCCGGCTTCCTGACCGGAATGGGTACGAGGGTGGCGGCGGCGACCTCGAAGCGCCCGAACTCGGACGAGGTGAACCTCCAGATCGTTCCGATCTTGAAGAGTGTCCTCGGCGAGGACGACGCGGACATCGTCGACTCAGCGGTGCTCGCCCTCGGACGAATGGTCCGTTCGTCGTCCGCCGAGCTCGTCCTCGACGACATCAAGGCAGCGCTCGGGAACTCGAACTTGACCGTCCAGCAGTCAGCGATCCTGTCGCTGGGCGTGTTGGGCAGCGCCGAGGCGGTGCCCACCTTGATCGAGATCATGAAGGACACGCAGGAGGGCCGAACTCTGCTGAAGGAGCGCGGCACGATCCAGAGCCTGCAGCGCGCTTTCGCGGCGGTCGCCCTCGGTTACATCGGTGCCCCGGAGACGGTCGAGGTGCTGATGGACGTCGTCAAGAACGAGAAGAACTCCGAGATCGACCTTCGCTCCTCGGCCATCCTCGCGCTCGGCCTGTTCAGCGAGCGCCGTGAGGAGATCGTCAAGTTCCTCGAGGAGCAGCTCGACGACAAGAAGATGGACCGCACGACGCGGGCGCAGATCCCGGTGTCGCTGGGCCGACTCGGCGCGGCGGCCGAACCGACGGTTCCTGCTCTTCTCAAGCTCCTGAAGAGCAAGAAGACCGACATTCGACTCGAAGAGTCGTGCGTCATCGCACTCGGCGAGCTTGCCAAGCCGGAAGACAAGGAAGTTCTCGACGCACTGTACGACGCGATCGCCGAGGGCAAGAACGAGCAGTCTCGCCACTTCTCGTTCATCGCCCTGTCGCAGATCGGCGGCCGGGCGGCCAAGGATCCGGAGACGCACTCCGAGGTCCTGAAGGAGATGAACAAGTTCCTTCTGACCGAGCTCGCGAAGCCGAAGACCAAGACCCATCAGCCTTGGGCCGGGGTTGCGCTCGCGCTCCTCGGCCGCGAGTACAGCGACACGTCGTCGGATCGCATCACGCTGATATCGAAGATCATCGAGGCGTTCGAGGGTTCGAACAACCCGTCGTACAAGGGCGCTTTCGCGATCTCGCTCGGCCTGCTGAACGCAAGCTCGGCAGAGATCGGCAAGATGATGCTCGACGAGCTCCTCGATACGCACGACACGGAGCTGAAGGGCTACCTCGCGGTGTCGCTCGGCATGATCCGTCACACCGAGGCGCTCGAGTCGCTCCGTCGCCTCGTCCTCGATAACAAGGACGCGAAGATGCGGCTGCAGATGGCGACGGCGCTCGGCCTGATGGCGGACGTCGAGGCGGTGCCGACGCTCATCGAGGCGCTGAAGAGCGCCAAGACGCTGAACGTGATCTCGTCGATGGCCAAGGCGCTCGGTCTCATCGGTGACAAGACGGCGATCCAGCCCCTTCAGGAGCTGATCGCGGACAAGAAGGCGCCTGGTCTCGCCCGCGCGTTCGGCTGTGTGGCGATCGGACTGATCGGAGAGAAGACCAACCTGCCGTGGAATACGCGGCTCTCCGAGAACACGAACTATCGCACGGTGGTTCCGTCGCTGTACGAGATCCTCGACATCCTCTGATCGAATCAGGGATTCCGAGTTCGTACGAAGACGGGGGTTCGCACGCCGCGGACCCCCGTTTCCATTGCATCGAAGGACGCATCGTCGCGCACGGGCGTCGGGGAGGTGCTCAGACTGCCTTGATCGCGGCGACCACCGCCAACGACGGAGGGGCGGGCTCCCGCGACCCGCCCCGTCCATGTTCGAAGCGCGCACGATCCGCCATGACGTTCGTGCCTACGTCGACCGAAGCCGCGACACGCCATACGCGCCGGCCGCGACCACGAGTCCAATCAAGCCGAGCGTCCAGACGAGGGCCTCGTCGACCCGCTCCTTCGCGTGTCGAAAGCGAACGAGGTCGGCGATGATCGATTCCACTCTCTCTCGGCTTCGAGCCGGTTCGTCGGTCTCTTCGACCAACTCCTCGCTGGCACGATAGAGCACGAGGGCGGCGCGGAAGCGAAACTGCTTCTCCGCGATCCCCCCTCGCATGAATCGCGGGTACCAATGCGGCCCGCCGACTTGCTCGGACTGGACGAACAGAGCCTCCGCGCGATCCAGCTCGTCACGGTGGAAGAGGACGTAGGCGAGGTTCCACATCGCCTGGACGTTCTCCGGATCCTGCTCCAGGTCCTGCTCGAGTCGAGCGACCTCCGGGTCACGACTCGACGAGGACTCGTCGCGCAGCGCCCCGCCGCCGGCGAGCGCCCAGGCCACGAGGATCGACCCGACCCGTATCAATCCGATGCCTCGGAGAGCTGAAGGAGCGACTTTTCGAGCAGATCGTCGTCCGCGAGCCGTTCGATCGGCGAGCAGTCGTCGGTCAGCACGACGTCGCCCGGGTCGTATGCGTACACCAGGAACGCGCCAGGGTGCTCGGCGCCTTCCGCCAGCGAGCGCAGCTCGCTCGGCAGAACGTGCCCCTGCCCGCGTACGTCGACCGGCTCGCCCGACTCGGACGTGACGAGGACGAAGTTCCGGCCACGCTCGACGCGCAACAACCCGACGGATCCGAACACCGCCGCGGCGGTGTTGCGAATCGCACGGATCGGCGCGTCACCCGCCGAGAACCCGCTCAGATTGGCGAGCAGGACTCCATCGGGGCGCAGCCGCGCCTTGGCGGCCGCGAAGAACTCACGGGAGCAAGTCTGGAACGGCACGTAGATCTGCTGCGCGTATGTGTCCACCACGATCAGGTCGAATCGTTCCGACGTGTGGTCGAGATAGACCCGCGCGTCCTGATCGGTCACGACGTCCAGGCGCTCGTCGGACGGGAGTCCGAAGAAGCGATCTCCGAACGCAGCGACCGCGGGATCGATCTCCACGCCGACGATCCGCACGTCCCGATCGGGATAGAGCGTGAGGATCTGGCGTGCGATCGTCCCCGCCGCGAACCCGAGGATCAGGACGTCGAGCGGCCGTCCCGCCGGCCGCATCAACGCGGGGAAGAGCGAGTAGTAGTCGAAGTACGCGCCGGTCAGTGGATCGCCGTCGACGGTGATCGAATGGAACGAGTCGAGCCCCTCGTTGAGCTTCAGGAGCACGCGGTCGCCGCGGCGCTCGACGCGTGCGTACTGGTAGCGCGTCTCGCGCTCGGCAAGGACGGTCGCGTCGGCCGAGCCGCCGTGCCCCACGGAACGATCGACGAGGAACGCGCCCGAAACCAACGCGACGAGGACCACCGCCGCCGTCGATCGGGCGTTTCGACTCGAGCCGCCCGCGACGACGGCGCCGGCCGCGACCATCGCGCCGGCGATGAAGCAAGTTGCGCGTGATCCGAACGACGGGATCAGGAAGTAGACCGGCGTCCAGGCCCCCACGAGGCTTCCGGCCGTCGCCGCGCCGGAGACGAGGCCCGCCGCTCCGCCGACTCGCCCGTCGCGACAGGCACCGAGGACCAGGAACGGCGACGCCGCGCCGAGCAGGACCAGCGGCGGTCCCAGTGCGATCAACGCCACCAACAGCGACGTTCGTCCGATGAGGGCGAACGCCGAGTCGAGCGAAAGGTCGGGCGGAAGATACGACGACGCGAGCCACGGAACGATGAAGGGCATCAGCGCCGCGAGCGCGCCGGCGAGCAGGAGCAACGCCACCAGCGGGCCGGAGGTCGGCCGCCGATCGGCGAGACGCCCGCCGAGGAGGTTCCCGACCGCCACCGCGCCGAGCGTCACTCCGATGACGTTCGTCCAGACGAGGATCGATGATCCGAACCACGGCACGAAGACCCGCGCGCCCGTGATCTCGAGCGCGAGGACGCCGGCACCGGCCGAGAAGGCCACGGCCGCCGCGGCGTACGGCCCGGGAAGCGACGGGCGGGTTCCCACGTTGTCTCTCACACCCGTCGGGTCGGCCGTCTACTGCTGCGGGACTTCGACCTCGATCGTGTTGGTGTAGACCTCGCCGAAGTTCCCCGAGTGCACTTCGAACCAGTTCGTCAGGGACTTCTCGAAGCTTCGCACCTTCGTGCCCTCGAAACGAACCGTCGAGTTGGACGTGTCGCCGTCGACGACGGTGTGGACCAGCTTGATCGTCTTGCCCATGTCGACGAGGTCGTCGTTGAGGTACACGGTGAAACCCGTCACGTTCGGCGGCGTCTTCACGTGGATCTCGTTCGACTCGGACACGATTTCCGCTTCGACCGTCACCGGCTTCTCCGGCGAGACTTCGAGGCTCGTCAGATGGAGCCAGAACACGTTGATGAACTCCGTGCTCGACGTCGTGAACTTCAGCTTCTTCGGCGTCGGGTTCTTCGGCGGGCCGGTCAACGCCTCAACGATGGCCGCGGCCCCGGATTCGCCCGGGAAGCCGTCTTCCTCGATCACGGTGGTGACGACCTTCGTCTCGACGCCCGCCGCCTTGGCCGCGTCGACGAAGGAATTGATGATCTGGGCCTCGTCGCCCGATTCCGGCGCGAGCGTCAAGATCGGGACGTTCCGAATGTTGACGAACAGATCGGACGGCGGCTCGGCATCGAGACCGCGCAGGACGATCCCGCTGAACATGCCTGGGTAGCCGATCGCGTACCGGACGGCCGCCTCGGAGCTTCCCCCGTGGCCTTCGAGGAACGTGTGCAGTCGATCGACCGCATACTTCTTGAAGACGTCGCGGAGCGAGAAGAACGAGATCATCCGTCCCTCGAGCGTCGTCCAGTCGGTCCGGTTCGGACCGTAGTTGAGCGGAATCACGATGATCGCGACGTCGGCGACGGCATCCGGGAACGCCCGTTGGGCCCATTTCTTGATCAGGTCGAGCCGGTCCATGTCCGGATGGAGCGTGACGATCGTCGGTGTGGCGACGTCGGGACGATAGTCGCGGGGCAGCCGAATCAAGTACTCGAACTTGCTCTCCTTGCCGGCCGCGAGCGGCACGAGCCCGTCCTTCTCGTCGAAGAACCCTTTCTTGATCCGCTTCTCCGGTTCGACCGGCGCGCCGTAGATCGCCCGAAGGTCGGCGGGGCTCACGAGAAGGGTGTCGACCTTCTTCCCCTTCGCCGTGGCGTCCATCTTCTTCTCCAAGGCCTCGTATGCCTTGGCCATGCCCCGGTAGTCGCTTTGGAGGCGCGCGAGGAAGTACTCCGCGAAGAGAGTCAACAGCGCCTGCTGCTCGCGCCCGGCAAGGAGCGGGTCCGCCGCGGAAGCCGCGCCGCGACCAACGCAAAGGAGAAGGACGGTCAGGACGAGGCTTCGCGGCATCGTTGCTGCTCCGAGGGTTTTCCGAAGTCGTTCGAAACGGCCAGTCTAGGTCGACCCATCCAGTGAGTCAACGCGACCCGGAAGAGTCGGCCGACGCCGTCCGGGGGGCTCGGGACGTCGGTTGTTTGCACGAATCATACTACGGGTCGCACGCGTCCGCGGTCGGTCGGATTCCGGCGATACCCTCGCGCGACGACGTCACGAGGGCTCGACGGGAAGATAGCGCAGGGAGCCGGCGCGATGCTCGTCCTGGAGTCGTTTCAGGACGACGCGGTTGTTGACGAAGCCGATCTCGTCGAGCGGCGGCAACGCGTCGATGGGGAAGTAGCGCGCGTCCGCCGCGTCGTCTCCCGCGCGCAGCGCGCCGCCCACCACGCGGCACAGGTAGACCGCGAGGATTCCGCGCTTGCGTGGATCGTCGGCGGTGTAGAGGACGTCGTACAGCCCGAACGCGCGGACCTCCAATCCAGTCTCCTCGCGAGTCTCGCGAATCGCCGTCTCCACCGGCGACTCGTCGTATTCCTCGTATCCGGCCGGCAGCGTCCAATGGCCGGCGTAGGGCTCGATCACGCGACGAGTCAGGACGACTCGATCGCGATCGATGACGACGGTCGCCGCCGCCGGGGCCGGGTTCGCGTAGAGGACGAGCCGGCAGGCCGCGCAGCGAGGACGATCCCTTTCCTCGATCTGCACCCACGCGAGCGCTCCGCCGCACAGCGGGCAGAAGCGGGCTTGAAGCTGCCACATGGTCGGATCCGCGGGTTGACGAAGAAGGGGGATGATAACGACGTGAACGGCTATAGTCGCGTCCACGCGTCGATCCCCGATGTGCCAGACTCCGCGGGAGTCTCGAGGCCGCCCGAATGCGAACGATCTCGGTCCTAGGTTCCACCGGCTCGGTCGGTGACAGCACCTTCGAAGTGCTGCCCGAGCTCGAGGCGACGCACCGCGTGGTCTCGCTGGTCGGGAATCGGAACGCGGCCCGGATCGTCGAGCAGGCCCGGGCGGTACGACCCGAGGTGATCGGGCTTGCCGATGAAGTCGCGGCCGAGGCGGCGGCGCGCGAGCTGGAGGGCGAGGGGATCCGCGTCATCGGTGGACGGGACGCCGCGGTGGAGGTGCTTCGAGCGTGCCCTCCAGACCTCGTCGTCGCCGCGATCACGGGCGCGGCGGGACTGCCCTCGAGCCTGGAGGCGATTCGCCTGGGTGCGACGCTCGCGCTCGCCAACAAAGAGGCGCTCGTGATGGCGGGCCACCTGATCACCCGCGAGGCGCGCGCGCGTGACGTCGCGATCGTGCCGGTCGACAGCGAGCATTCCGCGATCTTCCAGTCTCTCCACGGCGAACCGTCGTCGCGCGTCCGCCGTCTCCTGCTCACCGCGTCCGGGGGGCCGTTCTTCGATCTCCCACGCTCGGAGTTCGCGAACGTCACGCCCGAGCGCGCCCTTCGCCACCCGACCTGGGAGATGGGTCGGAAGATCACGATCGACTCCGCGACGATGATGAACAAGGCGCTCGAGATCATCGAGGCGCGCTGGCTGTTCGACGTGCCCTCCGACCGAATCGACGTGCTCGTGCACCGCCAGTCGATCGTTCACTCGATGGTCGAGTTCGTCGACGGCTCGATCATCGCCCAGCTCGGCGTGCCGAGCATGACGGTGCCGATTCGCTACGCGCTGTCGTTCCCCGATCGCGCCACGACGCAGACGTCCTACTTCGACCTCGGCAAGTTCCGCGAGCTCACCTTCGCCGCGCCCGACCCGATTCGTTTCCCGGCGCTCGACCTCGGCCATCGCGTCGCGGCCGAGCTCGGGCTATCGGGAACGGTGTTGAACGCGGCGAACGAGGTCGCGGTCGAGTGGTTCCTCGACCGCCGGGCGTCGTTCGATCGAATCCCCCACGTCGCGCGGCACGTTCTCGATCGCCTCGACAACGTCCCCGACCCGTCGCTGGATGAGATCCTCGACGCAGACCGTTGGGCGCGACAGGAGGCCGAACGATGCCTGAAGAGTTGACGGTGCTCGCTCTCTCCCTCCCGAACGTCGGTTCGACGCTTTGGACCATCCTCGGGATCGGACTCGTCATCTTCGTGCATGAGCTCGGCCATTTCCTCTGCGCCAAGAAGGTCGGCGTCCGGGTCGAGGTGTTCTCGCTCGGGTTCGGACCCCGCCTGTGGGGCTTCGAGCGGGGCGGCACGGACTACCGCCTTTCCGCGGTTCCGGTCGGCGGCTACGTGAAGATGGCCGGCGACCAGCCGGGCGAAGGTGCGGGCGCAGCCGACGAGCTCGGGTCGCGGTCCGTCGCCGAACGCGCGCTCATCTACAGCGGCGGCGTGATCATGAACGTGATCTTCGCGCTCGTCGTCTTCCCGGTGATCTTCGCGATCGGCGTCCCGATGGTGAAGCCGGCGGTGGGCGCCGTCGAGCCGGGCGGCCCGGCGTGGCTCGCCGGTCTGGAACGGAACGACGAGATCCTCGAGATCAACGGCCGCGAAGTCCTCGGGTTCTCCGACGTCGTGCTCGAGACCGCGCTCGGCGATCCGGACGACACGTCGTTCCTGATCCGCCGCGACGGCGAGGAACGGGTCGTTCGGATCCACCCCAAGTACAGCGAGCGACTCGGCACGTATGCGATCCAGATCGAGCAGCCGACGGAGGACGCGATCTCCGTCATGGAGGATGGACCGGCCGCGAAGGCCGGTATTCGCAACGGGGACCGAATCGTCGGCCTGAACGGCGAACGTTTCTCGGAACGACGCTTCGAGCTGATGGCGGTCCGACCGGGCGAGAACGTCACGTTCAGCGTCGATCGCAACGGCGAGCTGCTCGAGTTCGTCGTCGAGCCGGAATGGCTCGAGGAGTCGGATCGCCCGCTCATCGGCATCCGTGCGATGGAGAACCTCGTGGTCGGCCTCCGCGGCGCGTTCTCCGACGCCGGGCCGCTCCAGGCCGGCGATCGACTCGTCTCGCTCTCCGGCCGGCCGATCCTCGATCAGGAGAGCGCGGAGGACGCGGTGGCCGCGCTCGCCGGCGCCGGTGGAACGGCGACGATCGAGCGCCACGGCGAGATCCGCGACGTGGACCTCAGCCCCACGCTGGTGAAGCGCCTGACCGAGGACGTGGCTCTCCACTGGGATGGTGGAGACGACGCGACCGCGAGCACGCACCCGGTTCCGATCCGCGTGGCGCCGAACACCCCCGCCGCGGAGGCCGGCCTCGAGACGGGAGTGCGCGTGCGATCGATCGATGGCGAGGCGACACCCACCTGGAACGCGGTGCGCAAGGCGATCGCCGACGCCGACGGCGATCCGGTCTCGCTCGTCGTGATCGATGCCGATGGGGTCGAGAAGACCGTCGACGTCGCGCCCGCGACGAGCCCCGTCGCCAACTTCGGACTGGCGCTCGAGTACAGCTACGTGCAGCGGAAGTACGGGCTCGGCGAAGCGTTCCTCGTGGGGCTCCACTCGTCGTGGAATCTGACGCGTCAGGCGTACCTCACCCTGAAGAAAATGGTCTCCCGCCAAGTCTCGGCCGAGAACCTCGGTGGCATCGTCGCGATCAGCCACGTCTCCTACCGGTTCGCCGAGCTCGGCCTCGCGAAGCTCTTCTACTTCCTCGCCCTGCTCTCGATCAACCTGGCCGTGATCAACCTGCTGCCGATCCCGGTGCTGGATGGAGGACATCTCCTCTTCCTCCTGATCGAGAAGGTGATCGGGGGTCCGGTCCCCGAGCGCTTCATGGGCTACTCGCAGGTGGTCGGCATGGTGTTCATCCTGTCGCTGCTGATCTTCGTCACCTACAACGACATCATGCGCATCTTGACGTGACGAGCGCGCTCGGGCTCTTCAGGCTCGTTCGTGCTTCGATCGCGCTTTCGCCCGTCGCCGACGTGGCGGCGGGGGCGGCGCTCGCCGTCGCGGGCGGGGCCGTCGCGAACGGCCCCGCGATCGCATGGGCCGCGCTCGCCTCGCTCTGCCTCTTCTTCCTCGGAATGTCGCAGAACGACCTCGCCGACCGTGAGAAGGACGCGCGCCTCGGGCGAGGTCGACCGATCCCGACCGGAGCCGTCGCGCCGGGAGTCGCGCGCGTCGTGGTCGTCGGATCGTTGGTCGCGGCGGTGGGTTTCGCCGCGGCCTCGTCCCGCGCCGCGCTCGGCGTCGCGGCCGCGATCATCGTCCTGATCTCGCTCTACAACCTCGCGCCGCGTCACCTCGGGCCGCTCGGGCCCATCGCGCTCGGTTCGATCCGCGCGTTGAACCTGACGCTCGGCGCCGCGGCGCTCTCGGCGCCGTTCTTCGCCGTTCCCGCCGCGCTGGTCTACTTCGGCTACATCGTCGCGGTGTCGATCGTCGCTCGGATGGAGGACGGCGAGGTCGAGGCGACGCCGTCCCGCGTCCGCCGTTTCGTGCGCATCGCCGCGCTGCTCGCCGTCGCGTCTCCCGTCGTCGTCCTCGTCGCCACCCGCGTCGGGCTCTGGCCCGCCGCGGCCGGCGTCGGCGTGGCGGCCGTCCAGGCGTGGCGGCTCCACGGGGCCTTCGTCGCCGCGATGGCGGCCGAACTCGCGGGCCCGGCTCTACCGCGCCTCGTCGGCGTCGGGCTCTCCGGGATCTTCCTGATCGACGCGGCGGTCGTGCTCGCCGGTGGGCTGATCTGGCCCGCTCTGATCCTGATCGGCTTCTTTGGCGTGAGCCGCGCGTTGGTCCGACGGTTCCCGCCGAGCTGACGCGCGGCGTGAACTCCGTGTTGGCATCTTGCCCGGCGGCGTCATCGTTCGTGGAATGTCGCGATGCTCTCCCGGCACGAAGCTTGGCTCGATCGACTCCGCCGCTGCACGATCGAGGTCGCGATGATCGCCATCGTCGGCTTCGTGGTGTTTCGTATCTACCGCCCGATCTCGGACGGAGCCCGCGTGATCGCCGACGAGCATGCCGTTCTGGCCGTGCTGCGCGAGATCCACGCGGCCGAGACCGCGGCCAAGCGAGGCCCTTCGCAGTCGTTCGCGACGCTGGCCGAGCTCGTCGCCGCGGCGCCACCGGGCAGCGCGCTCGCCGCCGTCGTCGAGGAGCCGGCGCCGGGCGTCGACCTGTATCGCGTCGACGGGTACCTGGTCGCCCTCTTCCTGAACGACCCGGACCGCAACGACGATCGCGCGTGGAAGAGGAGCGAAGCGCGATCGCCGCGAGCAGGTCGTCTCGGCTACGGATGCTTCGCTTGGCCCGCCGTGTACGACTCGACCACGCAATGGGCGTTCTACGTCGACCATCGCGGTCGGCTCCTCGGGAGCTGGAACCACGCCGGGTTGTACGACGGCCGCCAAGGCCAGTTCCCGCCGACGTCGAACCCGCTCGGCGAGTACTTCGCGGCGAAGAAGGAGGGTGAGGACGCGGAATGGTTCCTGTTCGAATCGCTCCACGAGATCCTCGTCGACGCGCGCTGAAGCGCCGCGAGCACCACCACCGACCCACGACCAGCGGTCATGCGTAGTCGAGCAGGATCTTGAGCGCGAGCTGGGCCAGATCGGGATCCTCGAAGTCCTGAAGCGCGTCGGACACGATCTCGAAGAGATCCCCCTTCTCGACGAGCGGAATCGTCTCCAGCGCGGCACGACGCACTGACATCGGCTGGTCCTCGTCCTGCGCGACGAGCAGGAGCTCCTCGACGCAGTCGGAATCGGCGATGCCACGCAGCGCGTCGATCGCGCGCAGCTTCGCGTGCTCATGCAGATCGTCCGCGGCGATGATCTCGAACAACGGCCCCTGCGCGGCGGGACCGACCTTCGCGACGAACATCGCCGCGCGCTGCGACAGCGGGATGTTGCTGCCGTCGAGCGGCTCGTCCGGGTTCGCGCGGCGGATGTAGTCGAGCAGGATCGGCATCGAGTCATCGTCGACGACGTAGCCGAGCCCCGTGATCAGGGCCGCCTGCTCCGATGGATCGGTCGCCGACTTCAGGCGCTCGACGATCAGCGTCCGTGCTCGCGGGTCCTCGAGATCGTGTGCGGCGACCTCGATCGCCTGGTTCAACGCGAACCCGTTTCCGGACGCGATCAGCTTGAGGTACGGCTCCGCGACGTCGTGCCGGCCCGCTCGGTAGAGGCCGCGCAGGCAGTTTCGCTTCACGCGCGTGTCGAGGTCCGCCATCTGACGCAGCAGCAGCTCGATCGCCATTTCGCGCTGGTTCGCGTCGGCCTCCTCCGAGCACGCCACCCCCCCCACGATCTCGGCGACGAGCTGGCGGATCTCGGGCCGTTGGTGCGTGACGAGCGGCTCGATCCGCCTGACATCGATCGTCGACGGCGGCGCGAGGATCAGCCCCTGGATCGCGTGCTGCACCTCGGTGTAGTTCGGGCTCACGAGCAGGTCGAACAAGACGTCGAGGGCGTTGCCGTCCCCGAACCGGGCCAAGCCCTGGAGCGCGAAGTAGCGTCCGTCGTCCTTGCGGTTCATGTGGACGCGAAGCGCGGGGATGACGCTCGGGTCTTCGCGCGTCGACAGGCGCAGGAGCACGTGGCGGATCCCCTCGTCGGGATCCGATTCCGCGTACTTCTCGAGCACCGTCGACGCCTCGGGCGTCTCCATGGCGTTCAGGGTCCTGAGCGCGTTGCGGCGCACGCTCTCGGCCGGGTCGTCGAGGAGCTCTCCGGCCCAGCGCGCCGCATCGGGCGAGTCCATCAGAAGGAGCGCGCGGGCCGCCTCGCCGCGCACGAGCGCGCTCGAATGGAGCGCCGCCTCCCGGATCAGCGCGTGCGCCTCCGGAACCGAGAACGAGCCGAGCACCGTGATGCACGGCGCGGCCTGGACGGGCCGCTCGCGAAACAGCGCCCGGGTCTTCTCGGCGAACTCGACCTGCTCGTCCTCGTCGAGCTCGGTGAGTCGGTTCTGGGTGTAGAACACCTGATGCGATGGAGCCCAGAGCAGCCGTTGGAACCATCGCTCGACCCGGTCCGCGACCGGCCCCTGGCGGCGGATGGACTCGGGAGGCTCGGGGAACTGGATGCTGCGGTGGAACTGGAATTCCCGCACGGGAAGCGCGTCGTTGGTCGCCGGCTCCGTGGCTCCGGAAACCTCCGCCTCGATCGGGGCCGGACGCAGGTAGACGAGAAGGGCGACGACGCCCAGGGCGACGAGTGGAAAGGCGACAGCACGCGAATTCACAGCAACCGAGCTCCGTGACACGGGGATCATCGGGAAGACTAGACGGTCCGAGGCCCGAAGAAACGGAATGCGTGGAATCGGTCGACCACGGGGCCGCGGCCGGAGCCATCGACCGGACTCAACGACCGCGTCCGCGCCGATCAACGCAAGTCGAACTACCGAATCTTTTTCCGTTTGACCGACTTGGGGCCGTTGCTAGGATCCCGCCGGCTTCCTAACAGCACGCGAGATCTAGGTTCTCGCCCGACGTAAAGTCGGTTACCTGCGGTCCAAAGGGCGACCTCGCCCCGAAATAGTCGAAGGAGATGTTCATGGCTCGACGACTCCGGGCCCTCCTCCTGATCGCGTTCATCGCGGTGCCGTTCACCGGTTGCCGAACGGACTCGGTCTACTGGTGGGGTGGGCACGCCCGCGGCTACTACCAGGTCTTCAAGCGCGACGCGGAGCACGTGTACCGGTCCATCGACCGCCACTTCTTCAACTACGACTGGGACGATCCCTACATCGACTAGTCGTCGTCCGCTGAAGCCTACCCATTCACACCGTCTCCAGAGCACGGAGGGAAACGAAGACGCATGAAGGCGCTTCTCGGTACCAGTCTTCTTCTGTTGGCATGCCTCGGCTGCCAGTCGACTCCGGATCACGACAAGATGTTCCGCAATGACATCGATCGTGAATCGGGGATGTACCACCTCAAGTCCTACTTGAAGGACGTTGGGTTGGACTTCGCGGACATCTTCACGCTCAATGTCGGGGCCGGCAAGGCAGGTCCATTCCTGTTGCACGGCAACGTCCATGCGACGAAGTACGCCGAACTGGGCTGGGGGAGCTGGAGCGGCTACAAGGCGGGCTTGCTCGGACGGGCATGGGGAATCTGGCGTGAGGAACGCCACCTCGGCTATCCGCTTCCGAGTTTTGCGTTGCTCCCGGTTCAGAACTACCACGTGACCGCCTGTCGAATCCCGTACTGCGGCACGAAGACCCTCGCCGACAAGGCGATGTCGATTCGGGGCTACGACATCAATCTGGACGAGAACCGGCATTGGTCCGACCTAGGTTTCTCGCTGCACGTCATCGGCGTCGGACTCGACGCCGGACTGAGCCCGTACGAGGCGGTCGACTTCGTCCTCGGCTTCTTCGGGAACTACCCGAACCTGGACTGGATGGCCGGCTCGGACATGCCGTGGGACATCGGGCACGACGTCGCGGACGACGACACGCGCGTGTCGATCTACGACGACAAGCTGAACCGCTACCGCAGCAACTCCTACTCGATGTGGCCGACCGTCTGGCCGACCACCTACGAGCATCACGAGGAGATGGAAGGCGAGGAGTGGGACTACGAGCCGTATCGCGGTCCCGAGACGATCTCGGTCGGCGGTGCTTGGGGTGGCACGCACTCGAAGCACGACGTTCATCCCCGTCAGCACCACCCGTAAGCGATTCGAAGGAACGTTGACATGAAGAAGCTTGCTCTCGGCCTCGGCATTCTCGCCCTCGCCACGACGGGCTGTCTCCAGCAGTCCTACAAGTTCACCTCCTCCCCGGAGTTCGAGGACTACTCGCAGGAGATCAACGAGTGGACGGGTTCCGAGAAGGCCGGGATCTACCTGAAGGATCGCTTCCTCGACCTCGCCGACGTGTTCCAGGTCGACCTCTCCGTCGGTGACGGCTTCCTCGCGAACGCCCACCTGACGAAGTGGCTCCAGGCCGGCGGCGGGTACATGAACCACGGAACGCGCCATGGCTTCCTGAAGCGCTCGGCCGGCACGTGGTCGGACGATCGCGTCGAGGGTGGCATCGCGGCCGGCTTCAACCTCTACTGGACGAAGATCGAGCGCACCCCGATCTGGGGAACCTCGACGCTGTTCGAGCACGAGTTCTCCTACGAGGGTCCGGACTACCTCAGCAACCACGACCGCCATTGGAGCGATCTGGGCGCGACCCTCCACGTCGCGTGGCTCGGGTTGAACGCGAACGCCTCTCCGTATGAGGCGGTCGACTTCCTCGTCGGGATCTTCGCGCTGCCGTCGATCTATGCCGGTCCGTTCTCGCCGGAGATGGACCTGGCGGATGACGACACCCGCGCACGGCTCCGCGAGAAGTACAACCTGCCGCACTACGAGTACACGCTCGAGCATTGGTCCGAGCTGCACCACCGCGTTCATTGAGCGGAAGCTCCGTTGAACGCGGTCACCACACCGACCTCTCGTGAGTCGGGAGGCCCGGTTCGCGGGTGGCACGTGATCCTGACCGTCGGCGTCGCGCTCCTGTTCACGGGGTGCGGCGCCGTCAGTCATATGGTGAACGCGCAGACCGAGGCCCGGGCCGCGCTCCAACACCTGTCCGCGGATCGCTACGACGAGGCGCTCCGCCACGCGGATCGCGCCGTTGCCGCCGCTCCCGAGATCCCCGACCTGTGGGTCGTTCGCGCGCAGATCCTGAGCGCGCTCGATCGTCACGACGACGCGGAACGCGACCTCCATCGGGCCGCCACGTTGGCGCCCGATCACCCGGGCGTCGCTCTCCAGCGGGCCTTGGCGCTGGACGCCGAGGGAAACCAGGCCGAGGCGCGCGAGATCGTCTCCCGCGCCAAGGCCCGCAATCCCCAGGCGTTGGACCTCGCGTGGGTCGATGCCCGCTGGGCCACGGAAGCCCGCGCGTACGACGAAGCGGAACAGGCGTACTCGCGGCTCATCGAGCGCGCGGACCGCGATCGTCACGAGTATCGCGTCGGTGCTCGCGTCGGCCGCGCTCTCGTGCGAGGGCGAACCTCCACCGACGACGGAGTCGAGGACTACTTGACCGCGGTGCGTCTCGACCTCGAGACCGCGATGATCGCGGCGACGTCGTTCACGGAATCCGACCTGGCAGAGGTACTCGTCGACGTGGCCGACGCCGCCAGCCGCGCCGCCCCGGAGGACCTCGCGGTCGGCGTTGCGCACGCCGGCGTGCTGCAGATGTCACGAGAGTTCGATCGCGCGGTCGCCGAGGCGGAGAGAGTGCTGGCGCTCGAACCCGACGCCAAGACCGCGATTCGGGTCCGGCTGATCGCGGCGGCGGCGGACGCGGCATGCATGCGGTTCGCGAGCGCGCGCAGGCGGCTCCGAGAGGCGCTCGATCTCGACCCGCATCGCGCGGACGCGGTGATCATGCTGGCCGAGGCGGTCTTCCAAGGGCGCGGCTCGCGCGCCGACTACGAAGACCTGACGGCCCGGATCGATTCCGTGCTGACGGGCGACCTGTCGGAGCGTGAACGTCTCTTCCTCGAGGGGATCGCGAGCCAGCTCCACGCGGAGATGGACGCCTCACGGTGACTCGTTCGCGGTCCCGGACGGGGCCGCCGAGTCATAGGCCCGGACGACGCGCTCGACCAGGGCCCCCACCGGCTCGTCCGGACCGCGCTCGATCCAACGGATCTCGGGAAAGCGGCGAAACCACTTCATCTGCTTTCGCACGAGCTGGTGCGTCGAACGAACGATCGCATCGCGCGCGTCGGCCAAGGAGCGCTCGCCGCGGAGATGCTCGATGACTTCGCGGTAGCCGATCGCGGCGGCGGCCTCGCCGTGGAGACGATCCGCTGCGAGGAGCGCACGGACCTCATCGACCAGGCCGCTCGCGAGCATCCGATCGACGCGCTCGCGTTGGCGCTGCGCGAGCGCTCCCGGTTCGAGCCGAAGGCCGACGACGGTGAACGGACGATCGATGGGGCGGCGGGTCTCCGTGCGTTGGAGGTCGCTGATCGGCCGGCCGGTCAGCTCGTGCACTTCGAGCGCGCGCGTGATCCGCTTCAGGTCACGCGGGAGGATCCGGCGCGCGGCCTCCGGATCGACCCCTGCGAGGCGCGCGTGGAGCGACTCGACGCCGTCTTGGTGGGCCGCCTGCACGAGGCGCGCGCGGACCGCGGCGTCTGCCGGCGGCCCCGGAAAGAACCCGCGCAAGAGCGCCTGCAGGTAGAGCGGGGTCCCTCCGAGGAACAGCGCGCGGCGGCCCCGCGCGGCGATTTCGTCCACCGCGGCGCGGGCCAGCTCGAGGTACCGGCCGATCGAGAACGTGGTCGTCGGATCCGCCACTCCCACCAGATGGATCCGGACGCCCTCGACCTCGTCCGTGCTCGGACTGGCGGCACCGATCGTGAGACCGCGGTAGACCTTCACCGAGTCGAGCCCGAGCACCTCGGCGCCGAGGCGGCGGGCGACGCCCAAACCGATCTCCTTCTTGCCCGCGGCGGTCGGCCCGGTCAGGACGAAAACGCGGTTCGAGTCGCCGTCCTGCATCGCCAAGTCGGGAGATCACCCGTGCGCGAGACCCGCACGCGCTCGGATGATCGAACGCGCGCGAAGGCTCGGGTCGAACATCTCGCGGGCTCGAGTCGCGACGTCCGCGGGGCGAAGCCGCTCGACGAGGCCGATCAAATCGAACGGAGTCACGGCCTGGAACGCGGCGTTCGAGAACGCATAGGCGGTCGCCGCGATCGAATCGAACTGGCTCACGAACCGGCCGTAGATGCGGTTGCGCACGCGTTCGAACTCTTCGGCGGACGGCTCGCGACCTACGAACCCTTCGACGGCGAGCCCGAGCGCCTCCTCGAGCCGCTCGGGCTCGTCGGTGTCTCCACCGGCGGAGACGAACCCGAACGTCTCGTCGCCGGAGTACTCGGCGGCGAACGTGTCGTCGATCAGTCCGCTCGCGTAGAGCTCTTCGTGCGTCTCGGACGCGCGGCCGAACAGGAGGTCGACGACGAGGTTGGACAGGATCTCCCGGCGCAACAGATCGATGCCGTGGTCGAGAACCGCAGCATCGCGGTATCCCAGCACGAGCTTCGGACGCGCGACGTCCATCACCTCCTCGACCTCGGTCGCGCGGACCGGTTCGTCGTCCCGCAGCGTACGCCGTGCGCCGGGGCCGCCGGCGGTCCGACCGGAGAGATCGAGGTCGATCCGCCTCGAGACGTCATCGACGTCGAATCCTCCGACGAGCGTGAGGTTCATGTTCGCCGGCCGGTAGAACGCTCGATGGCAAGCATGAAGGACCCGCGGATCGATCCGGCCGATCGACTCCTCCGAACCGGTGATGTTCACTCGGACGGGGTGGTTGCGATAGAGCGCCTGGAGCAGGTTGAAGAAGATCCGCCACGACGGGTCGTCGTCGTACATGCGGATCTCCTGCGCGATGATCCCCTGCTCCTTCGCGACCAACTCGTCGGTGAAGTACGGCTTCAGCACGAAGTCGAGCAGGAGGTCGAGGCACTCGCCGACGTGTCGCGTCGCGGAGAAGATGTACGACGTCGTGGTGAACCCCGTCGACGCGTTGGTCGAGGCGCCGAGCGCCGCGAACCGATCCGACACGTCGCCCTCCTCGTCCTCGAACATCTTGTGCTCGAGAAAGTGCGCCACGCCGTCGGGAACCTCCTCGACGACGCCCGACGCGCTTTCGACCCGATGGTCGATCGAGCCGAAGTTCGTCGCCAGCACACCGAACGTCTTCTCGTGCTCCGGCTTGACGATGAGGTGCACGCGCATTCCGGTCGGATGCGTGCCGACGAGCACTCGTTCGTCGACCCGGTTCTCGAGCGGCGTAAGCTTCATGTCTCGACTCCTTGGAGCGCGTAGGTGACCCCCTCTTCGGGGAGCGCCGCCACGCGGACCAGGTCCTCCTTCGTCACCGCGTCGAGCGCGTCGATGATGCTCGGCACGTCCGCGCTGCGACCGACCAGCCGCGCGATGCTCGCGAACTCCATCGAGCGAGCGGCGTCGTCGTTGACGCCGTTGAACGAGTCCTTCGCCGCGGCCCGCGCCAGCTCGAGCTCTTCGCCGGAGATCGCTCCGTTCCTCATGCAGGCGAGCTGCTCCCGCATGACGTCGGCCGCCGCGCGCCAGTTCGCCGCCGACACGCCGGCCTGGAGGACGAGGAAGCCCTGCGCTCGATCGAGCGACGACGACGCGTCGTAGGCGAGGCTGCGATGCTCCCGCACTTCCTTGAACAGCTTCGAGAAGCTGCCCCCGCCGAGAACGAGGTTGAAGAGGCTGAGCGCGTACCAGTCACGATCGTCGAGGCGCGACGCGTCGAAGCGCGCGCCGATGAGCACGCGACTCTGCGCGACGGGAAGCTCCTCGACGACCTCGCGCTTCACGACGGTCTCGGCCGCCGCTCCGGCCGCCTTGGGCGGCGGGGACGGCTCGCGGCGCGTGAGGTCGTTGGTGAACCGACGCAGCTCGTCGAGGTCCTGGGACTCGAAGCGGCCGACCGCGAACACCTCGAGCGGAGCGCGGCGCAGGCGCTCGCGATGGTCGCGCAGGAGCTCGACGCGGTCCAGGGCGGCCGCCTCGTCCTCGTTCCCCCACTCGAAGCGGGCGTATGGCTCGCCCGGATACGACTCCTCGACCAGGCGTTGGTACGCGTAGGCGCCCTTGTCGTCGATCAGCGAGCGGATCCCGTGGATCAGGTTGACCCGTTCCTGCTCGAACACGTCGGCCGGGAAGCCGTCGTCGTCGGTCACCGGCTCGGTCAGGATCTCGCGGGCGAGGTCGAGCCCGGGCTGGAGCACGCCGGCGCCGCTTGGAAGGTACCGTTCGTCGACGACGCGCAGGCGGACGAGCGAGAGGTACCGTTCGCCGAGCTTGCTGACGTCGAGAGCGAGCGCCGAGCCGTAGAGGAACTCGAGCCGGCGGGCGAGCGACATCTGGTCGGGAAACGAGCGGCATCCCCGGCGCAGGAGCGAAGCCAGCAGCGCGCGTCCGGTGGTTCGTTCGTCGAGCGGCTCGACGAGAGCGATCCGAATCGATCGAGACTTGAACTTCCCCGTCGACCAGACGAAGAGATCCACGCCGCCGTCGAGCGGTTCGTGAACGTAGTGGCCGTGTCGGTCGGTCATGCAGCTCCTGCCGGCGTGTCCCCCACCGCGCGTGGCATCCATCACGGGCGTGGTTCACGGTCGGAGGCGAGAGTAGCAAACCGACCGAGGTCGCACCGCACGAGAAAGCGCGGAGCCGCGTGCCGCCCCGCGTCGCGCGGAGCCGGCCGCCTCGGGCGTGCCTCGACCCGTGCTCCGACCGTGGCCGGGACCGCTGCCTTCACCGTTGAAGAGGTGGGGTCGGTCGGACAGGATGCGGGATCGTCGTTCCGCGAGGCCCCTCGGATGACTCCGCAAACCGCATGGTTCCGGTCGCGCTTTGGTCCAAAGCCCGTCATCGGCGTCGTCCACCTGCCGCCCCTGCCGGGAGCGCCGGCGGCTCGACTGTCGATCCCGCGCGTCCTCGCGCGGGCCCGCGACGACGCGCGCGCCTATCTCGACGGCGGAATCGATGGGCTGATCCTCGAGAATTTCGGCGACGCACCGTTCTTCAAGGATCGCGTCCCTCCGCACGTGGTCGCCGTCATGGCGCGGATCGCGTCCGACGTGAAGGAACTCGCCGGGAAGCGTCCAGTCGGCGCGAACGTCCTGCGCAACGATGCGCGGGGGGCGCTCGCCGTGGCGGTGGGAGCGGGTCTCGACTTCATCCGGGTCAACGTGCTCTCCGGCGCCGCTCTCACCGATCAGGGCTGGATCGAAGGGGACGCCGCCGCGCTCCTGCGCGAACGGCGGCGGCTCGGCCACGAGCACGTGCGCATCTTCGCCGACTACCGTGTCAAGCACGCGATGCACCTCCGCACCGAATCGCCCCGCGTCGAGCTGGAGGAGCTCGTGGCACGGGCGGGCGCCGACGCCGTGCTCGTCACGGGAGCGTCCACCGGGCGGTCCCCGAGCGCGGACTGGCTGCGGGAGGTGAAGCAGGCGGCGCGGATGGCGCCGGTCCTGGTCGCGAGCGGCGTCACCTCCGAGAACGTCGGCGCGCTCGCGCCCCACGCGGACGGATTCATCGTCGGCACGTCGCTGAAGGCGCGCGGACGCACCGACGGCCGGGTCGACCCCCCCCGCGTCCGCGCGATGATCGCCGCGGCGCGGCACGCACGTTCCGAGAGTTCCGGGCGCGCCATCCGAAACACTTGAACGCCAGGAAGTTCCAGCGCTAGAATCTCGGCTTTCCCGCGAGCCTGCAACTTCATGGCGAAGCGCCCCGCTCGAATCACCGAGCCCCTCATCGTTCCGGCGTCGCTCGACCCCGACGCCGTGAAGATCATCCGGCGCCTCCTCCGGTATGGCCACGAGGCGTACCTGGTCGGTGGCTGCGTGCGCGACCTCTCCCTCGGGCGGATTCCGAAGGACTTCGACATCGCGACGTCGGCCCGGCCGCGCCAGATCAAACGTCTCTTTCGCAACTCGCGGATCATCGGGCGGCGCTTCAAGCTCGTCCACGTGCAGTTCGGCGAGAAGATCATCGAGGTCTCGACCTTCCGCCGCAATCCGGGGGACTCGCGCGACGACGGACTGGACGAACCGCTGGACGAAGCATCCGGCGAGCCGCTCGACCTGTCGCTCGACGACGACCTGGACGATGTCCCCCCGCCGCGGCCGCGTCGATCCCGCGGTCGCCTCGACGACGACTTCGAGGACGAAGACGACGGCGACGCGGGCGACGACGACTCGGACCTCCTGATTCGACGCGACAACGTGTTCGGATCCGCCGAGGAGGATGCCGTCCGGCGCGACTTCACGATCAACGGGCTGTTCTACGACGTCGAGAGCAATGAGGTCATCGACTTCGTCGGGGGCGCGCGCGACCTCGATCGTCGAGTCGTACGCACGATCGGCGATCCACGGATCCGCTTCCAGGAAGACCCGCTGCGCATCCTGCGCGCGATCCGCTTCGCGTCGCGGCTCGGGTTCAAGTTCGAGGCGAAGACGTACAAGGCGATGGTCGAGTTCCATCGCGACATCGAGAAGTGCGCCGCGCCGCGCGTGACCGAGGAGCTGCTGCGTCTGTTCTCCTGCGGCGCGTCGCAGCGGGCGTGGGATCTCCTCGATCGCACCGGAGCCCTCGGCATCATCCTCCCGGAGATCGCCGAGTTCATCGATGACGACCCCCAGATCGAGGGTTGGTCGGCCAGCGCCCCCGAGCTGCTGACCCGGTACTTCGAAGTCGTCGACCTCCACGACCGCGGTCGGAGGATCGTGTCGAACGCGACGCTTCTGACCGTCCTGCTCATCGGGCCGATCCGGCGGCTGCTGCGCGAGGGCGACGACGTGCGGGACGCGGGCGTGGCGGCGGATCGAGTGCTCCGTCCGTTCGCGGCGCGGATGTCGATCTCGCGTCGCGACGCCTTTCGGGTCAAACAGATCATCGTCTCCCAGGCACGACTGAGATCGTCCTCGGCGGGAAGCCGCCGGCGCCGGCGCGTGAAGCCGGTCGAGCTGGTGCAGCGCGACTACTTCAAGGATGCGCTCGATTTCTGCCGGATCGAGACCGAGGCGCTCGACCTCGATCGCGGCCCGCTGGATCGCTGGACCGAGCTCTACTACGACGTGTTGCGGCGCGACGATCCCGCCGAGTACCGGCGCGCGCGGCGCGAAGCGCTCTTCGACGAGGTCGAGGCCGAACCCGACGGTCCCGAGAAGGTCGTCCCGCGCGGGCCGCTCACGCCCGGGGACGAGTTCGAGGATCCCGGGATGGGCGATGCCGGCGGAGCATTCGACGACGCCGATGCCGACGACGCCGCTGATGCCGACGCGGGCCGGTTCGGCGACGAGGCCGTGGAAGCCGCCGCCGACGGCGACGAGGAATCTCCGCACCGTCGGTCTCGCCGGCGGCGACGTCGCGGGCGGCGAGGCGGCGAAGCCCGTGCCCCTGGGCACGACGCGGGTCGCGAGGCGACGACCGACGAGCCGCCGGACGAGGGTTCCCACGAGGATCGTGATGCCGAGCTCGACTGGGAAGAGTCCGATCCCGGCCCGGACGGCGGCGACGACGACGTTTCCGAACGGGACGACGCGGTGCCGTCCGAGGACGACGAATCCGCCGCGCCCCATCGCCGCCGGCGGCGCCGCCGCCGGAGGCGTGGCTCCCATCTCGATCGCGACGACGCCCCCGCGGAGTCGGACGTCACCGCGGATGGTGATTGGGCCGATGCGGACGCGGAGCCGCGGCCCGAGCACGGGAACCGCGATGAACGCCCCGCGACCGACGACGAGCCTCGCGGTGGCCGTTCGCGGCGGCGCAAGCGACGCTCATCGGCGCGCGACGACGAGCCGAGCCGGCACCGCGACGAAGGCGCCTCGGCGCGTCGAGGTTCAGGCCCAGGTCCAAAGGGCGGTGACGAGGGGAGGCGGCGTTCGCGCGGTCCCGAAGGGCGCGAACGAGGCGCGCGCGACGACCGGCGCCCCGACCGCCCCGTCCGCCGCGACCGTGACGGCAAGGACGGCCGTCGTGATCGCCACGACGAGCGCAAGCGTCGCGAGCCGCCGGCGAAGTCCGGCGGAAGCTCCGGGCAGCGGCTGGAGTTCGACGAAGTGCGCGCCGGGCCCCTCAAGGTCAACGAGCAAGGTCCGGCCCGCGACGAGGACGACGACGCCGAGGTCATGATGGATCTCGACGCGCCGCTCCCCACCGTCGGCGATCCCGGTCCGATCAGCGTGATCCGAACCGGCATCGACCAGACCGAGAAGAAGGGCCGCAAGAAGCGCCGCAAGAAGAAGGACGCGGCGTTTCGCGAGCTCGAGAAGGAGGTCGAGCACCAGCCGTCGCTGCAGGCGCTCAAGATGTCCGAAGGCGATCCGCGCGGCCACGAGGCGACCCGTCCCCGCAAAGTCCGACGCGAAGAGAAGGAGAAGGCCGCGCCGCCGAAGGACAGACCGTTCGATCCGGTCCTCGACTTCGAGTGGATCGAGAACGTGTTCAACTGGTGAGCGACGTGGGGCTCCTCGCCCGGCTGGAGGAACTGGATGCGGTGCACCGTCGCGTTGTCGACTGCGGAGGAGACGGCCGTCGCCCTCCGCGACGTCCTCGAGCAGCTCGGCGGCGATCCGGCCGGAACCGACCCCGACCTGGTCGTCGTCTTCTCGACTCCGCATCACCGCGAAGGGCTTCGGACGGTGGTCACCGGGCTGCATCGCCGGCTCGCGCCGGGTTGCCTGCTCGGCACGACCGCGGCCGGGCTTATCGGCCCGCACCGTGAGATCGAGGCGTCGCCCGCGCTGGTCGCGTTCGCGGGCTCGTTTCCCGGGGTCATCCTCGACCCGTTCCACGCCACGTTCGACCTGGATGGGAAGAGCGGCCGGCTGATCGGATTCCCGTTCGATCGCGTCGCGGCGGGAGACGACGTCGCGATCCTGACGTTCGCCGACCCATTCACGTTCCCGATGGACGCCCTCCTGACCCTCGCGAACGAGAAGCTCCCGGGCGTGCCGGTGATCGGAGGGCTCGCCAGCGGCGGGGCCGTGCCGGGAATGAACCGGCTGTTCCTCGACGACACCATCCTGGACGAGGGCGCGGTCGGCGTGGTCGTCGCTGGCGACGTCCGCGTACGCACGATCGTGTCGCAGGGGTGCCGCCCCGTCGGCCGCCACTTCGTGATCACCAAGGGCCAACAGAACGTCATCGAGGAACTCGGCGGGCGCCCGGCGCTCGAGGTGCTGGAGGGCGTGATCGAAGGGTTGACGGACCGCGATCGCGCCTTGTTCCAGCGTGCGCTCCACATCGGGCGGGTGATCGATGAGTACCGCAGCGGGTTCTCGCGCGGCGACTTCCTGGTTCGTTCCGTGATGGGGATCGATCGCGCCCAGGGGTCGCTCGCGATCAACGACTACATCCGGCGCGGCCAGACGGTCCAGTTCCACGTGCGCGACCCGGCGTCGGCCACCGAGGACCTGGACCTGCTCCTGCAGGAGAACGCGGAGATGTTCCGCCGGCCCGCGGCGGCCGGCGCGCTCCTCTTCTCGTGCAACGGCCGCGGCCGGAACATGTTCGACGAGCCGAACCACGACGTGGCCGGGATCGCGCGCGCGGCGGGCGACCTGCCGGTGGCGGGGTTCTTCGCGGCCGGGGAGATCGGTCCGGTCGGCGGCCAGAACTTCCTCCACGGCTTCACGGCGAGCATGGCGTTCTTCTGCCGGCGGTGACCGGCCGGCGCTGCTCCCGGGCGCCTTCTCTCCTCCCCCGCATTCGAGCGGCTCGCGTGCGTCGCTGTCCGTCTTGCCGACCCGCGGTGTGCTAGACTTCCACGTTTCGGAATCCGATCCGACTCGACGAACCGTCAGGGAGACGCTGGTTTGACGCGATCGACGGCACCAGGACGGCTCGCGACCGGCCCGCGGTCGCAGGACGAGAGCGCGGTGGACCCGGCACGCACGGTCGCGCAGCTCGCTCCCGGCGAGACGATCCACGGCTGGGGCCGGCTGCGAGTGCCGGGCCGCGAGGTCCGCGTGGAGGACCTCGAGCGCGGTACGGTCGGCGCCGTCCTCACCCGCGGGCTCGGCCGCTCGTACGGCGATGCCTCGTTGCCGCCTCCCGACCACCCCGAGGTCGTCGCATCGCCCCTCGCCGATCGCATTCTCGCGTTCGACCCGGGACGCGGTCGCATTCGCGCGGAGGCAGGCCTCTCGCTGCGGGAGCTGAACCGCCTGTTCCTGAACCGCGGCTACTTCACGCCCGTGACGCCCGGCACTCAGTTCGTCACGCTCGGGGGAATGGTCGCGGCCGACGTCCACGGCAAGAACCACCACGGCTCCGGCTGCTTCGGTGAACACGTGGCCGCGCTCCGAGTCCGCGTCGGCGACGATCGCGTGATCGAGTGCTCCCCGACCGTGCATCCCGACCTCTTCTTCGCCACGATCGGGGGGATGGGTCTGACCGGACACATCCTCGAGGTCGAGTTCGACCTGATCCGCGTCCCGAGCCCTTGGATCTGGTGCGAGACGCTCCGCGTGCGCGACGTCGACGAGTACGTCGGGGCCTTGAAAGAGTCCGGTCCGAACTGGCCGTACACCGTCGGCTGGATCGACTGCCTCGAGACCGGGAGGCGCCTCGGCCGTGGAGTCCTGATGCGCGGTCGCTTCGCGGAGCCGTCCGAGGCGCCGCGCCGGCCGCCGCGGCCGAAGCGGCGTCGCTCCGTGCCTTTCGTCTGTCCGAGCTGGCTGCTCGGCCGGCCGACGGTGAAGGCGTTCAACGCCGTCTACTACGCGGCGCACCGGGTGCACGCGTCCGGTCGCATCGTGCATCCGGAGTCCTTCTTCTACCCCCTCGACCGGCTCCTTCACTGGAACCGGCTCTACGGCCCGCGCGGCTTCACGCAGTATCAATGCGTGCTGCCCGAATCCGCGGGGCGCAACGCGGCGCGGCGCTTCCTCGAGCTCCTGACCGCGCGCGGGGGCGCGTCGTTCCTCTGCGTCATCAAGGACTGCGGCGATGAGGGGCGAGGGGTGCTCTCGTTCCCGATGCGCGGCATCTCGATCGCGCTCGACGTCGCGGTGCGACCCGAAACCCCCGCCCTGGTCGCCGCGCTGAACGAGCTCGTGGTCCGGGAGGGCGGTCGGATCTACCTCGCAAAGGACAGCTTCACGACGCGGGAGCACTTCGCGGCGATGGAGCCTCGTCTCGAGCGGTTCCGTCGGATTCGCGATGCGTGGGACCCCCATCATCGCGTCCGCAGCGCGCAGTCGGTTCGAATCCTGGGAGATCCATCGTGAACGTCGCCTTCCTCGGCGCCACCAAAGGCATGGGCCGCGCTCTCGCGCGCCTCCTCGCCGAGCGCGGTGATCGCCTGTTCCTGCTCGGCCGGTCCGAAGTCGACCTCCAGCGGTCCGCCAGCGACCTCGACGCGCGCGCCGGCCGCGCCGCCGTCGCGGGCGTCGGGCTCTGCGACCTCGGCGATCCGGACGGCTTCGAGGCCGCGCTCGATCGTGCCGTCGCCGCGCTCGGAGACCTCGACACCGTCATCGTGACGGCGGGAATCTACGCGTCGCAAGAGCAGCTCGAAGGGGACCCGGCGCTCGTGCGGAACGTCGTCGAGACGAACTTCTCGAACACCGTGCTCTTCTGCGAGGCCGCCC
The DNA here is from genome assembly GCA_964649825.1 of uncultured Phycisphaeraceae bacterium. Lineage (GTDB taxonomy): Bacteria > Planctomycetota > B15-G4 > B15-G4 > JADJEK01 > CAZYQW01. The sequence goes on from CAZYQW010000119.1 coordinate 144,282, forward strand.
GCAAGCGGTTGTTGGCGCGCGGCGGCGGCACGCTCTGCGTCTTCAGCTCGGTCGCCGGCGACCGCGGCCGCAAGCCCGTGGCGATCTACGGGGCGACGAAGGCGGGGTTGTCCCATTACCTCGAATCGCTCGACCACAAGTTCCGCGACCAGGGGCTCGTCACCGTGTGCGTGAAGCCGGGGTTCGTGAAGACCGGAATGACCGAGGGTCTGAAGGCGCCGCCGTTCGCGGGCGAGCCAGAGGCGGTCGCGCGGCGAGTGCTCGCGGCGATCGACAAGAAGAAGCCGTTGGTCTACGCACCGGCCGCGTGGTTCTGGGTGATGTCGGTCATCAAGCGCGTCCCGCGGCGGATGATGAGAAGGGTGGGGTTCTGACGCGGCTCCCGGAACGTCATCCGGACGCCGATCGGCTCCCGGTCGAGTCCGCATCGATCGCGCCTACAGTCGGATCAGGACCACTCCCACGCTCGCGACGGCGGCGCCGAGCCGGCCGAAGAGAGTCAGCCGTTCGCGGAGCAAGAGGACGCCGAGCAGGACGGAAAGGCCGGTGGAGAGGCTCGAGATCGGGGCGACGACGGCCAGGGGCGACGCGGCGACCGCGAGGCTGAGGGCGAGCAGGCCGGACGACTCGAACAACACGGGAAGCGCGAGGACGCGGACGTCGGCAACCGACGGGACGGACCAGCGAACGGGTCGCCGGAGCAGCACGAACGGAATGGCGATCACCGCCGCCGCGAGCCACGCGAGCGCCGGGGCCCAGATTCGGCCGACGCTCGCGCCCGTCGCGTCGAGGAGCGGTGCGAGCAGGCCGAAGCCGACCGCGGAGAGGATCGCGTAGTGGATCGCGCGCCGCTCGTCGCCGGGAGCCGGCCCACGCCCGTCGCCCGGGGTCGAAGCGGCGAGCGCGACGTTGCCGACCACGACGAGCGCCGCCCCCGCGTAGCCGAACGGAGTCAGGCGCTCGCCGAGCACGAACAGGCCGACGGCGGCCGCGACCACCGACCACGCGCTCACGACCGGTGCAACGACCGCGACCCGGCCCCGCTCGAGCGCGGAGAACAACCCTGCGTACGCGACGAGGGCCGCGACGCCGGCCAGGGCCAGCCGCAGGGCCGCGCGTCCGTCGACGCCGGCGAGCGGCCCCTCGAACGACCACGCGACCGCGGCGAGGAGGACCGCGCCGAGCCCGATCGAGAGCAACGTCGCGTCGCGGGCGCCGAACCGGCGCGACGCACCGGGGATGGTCACGTTGGCGAGCGACCAGCAGATCGCGCTCAACAGGGCGTAGAGCAAGCGAGGGTCCTACGGGTGTGGTTCAGAGGTCTTGCGGATTCCGCTGGGCCCTCGCCGTGGCTGGCTCCGTTGCCAGGACACGGCCCTTGCCGAGCCGCTACGAGTCCCGCTTCGGCCCCTTCGGCGCGGGCGGACGACGCGGCGTCGGCTTCGCCTCGAGCTCGTCGAGCAAGTGCTTCACCGCCGCCTCGATGCTCGGGTCCCGTCCCTGGCGAACGAGCGTCGGGTCGTCGAACACCTCGACGTCGGGCGCGACGCCGAAGTACTCCACGTCCCACTCGCCGTCGGTGTTGACGAACGAGAACGCCGGCACGGCGAGGCCGCCGCCGTCGACCAGACGGGGCGAGAACGAGTAGCCGACGAGGCCGCCCCACGTCTTGCGACCGATCAGCGGCCCGAGGCCGCGCTTGCGAAAGTAGTACGGGAACGCGTCGCCGCCGGAGGAGGAGTAGCCGTTGATCAACATCGCCATCGGGCCGTCGAAGCCGTACTGCGGGGTCGCGTCCAGGTTCGAGTGGCGGCGCGACCAGTAGTTGAGCACCGGCATGCCGATGTCGCGGATCATGCGCCACGGGATGTGACCCCCGCCGTTGTAGCGGTCGTCGATGATCATCGCCTCCTTCACGCGCGCCTGAGGCTGGAACCCTTTGTAGAGCTCCTCGTGACCGTCGCCGGCCGTGTTCGGAACGTGGACGTAGCCGATGCGGCCGCCGGACAAGCGGTCGACGAGCTCCGTGTTGCGACGCACCCAGTCGAGATACCGGAGCGAGACCTCGGACGCGATCGGGCGGATCGTCACGGTGTGGGCGTCCTCCGGGGAGCCCGTGCGGCTGAGCTCGACCTCGACGTGGCGGCCGACCGTGTTCACGAGGAACGCGTACGGATTGTCGCGCGTCGTCACGTCGTGGCCATCGATCGAGACCAGCACGTCGCCCTCCTTCGCGTCGACGCCGGACTCGGTGAACGGGCTGCGCCGGGCCTCGGTCCAGTTCTCGCCGCGATAGATCTTGGCGATCCGGTAGCGGTCTCCGTCGGCCACGAGCTCGCAGCCGAGGACGCCGACGGGGACGCGTTCGACGCGGGGCGACTCGCCCGGCTGGACGTACGTGTGGCCGCAGTTCAGCTCGCCGATCAGCTCGCCCAGGACGAAGTCGAGGTCGTCGCGATGCGACAGGTGTTCGACCAACGGTTGGTACTTGGCGAGCATCCTCTCCCAGTGCACCTGGTGCAGGTGCGGGTCGTAGAACCAGTCCCGCATGATCCGCCAGGCGTCCAGGTACATCTGCGCCCACTCGGTCCGCGGGTCGACCTTCACGCGGATGCGATCCAACGGCAGCGGGTCCTTGCCGGCGCTCTGACCGGCGCTCGCGCTCGCGATGGCGAGGCCGCCACCATGGCGATAGAGGAGCTTCTTGCCGTCCGGCGTCGTGACGTAGCTGGTGACGCCCGGCAACACTTCCTTCGCCTCGCGCTCCTCGAGGTCGTAGCGTTTGAGGTTCCGGTTCTCGACGAAGAGGAGTCCGCCCTCGACGCCCTCGAGATTGCGGTAGGAGCTCGGCGGCAGCGGGAGCACGACCAGTCGATCCGAGATCCCGTCGAAGTCGATCTCCACCGGCTTCGCCTTCGCGACCTCCTTCTCCTTCGCGTCGTCGGTCGCGACCTCCTTCGTGTCGCTGGTCGCGGCTTCCTTTCCGTCCTCGGGCGCGTCGCCTGCGTCACCCTTGGCGTCGCCGTCCTTGTCGACCTTCGATTCGTCGCCGTCCGTCTCGATCTTCTCGTCGTCGTTCTTCGGCGCGATCGGCGACTCGACGTCCGGTCGCAGCAGGAGCGCGTAGATGCGCGCGTCGAAGTCGAGCTCGCCGTAGTCGAAGTCGCGCGCCGACACGAAGTAGACGTACTTCCCGCCGGGATCGAACGCGGGATCGGCGTCGTTGTACTGATCGGTCGTGACCTGGATCGGGGCGCTCCGATCGGAGGGGCTGATCCAGATCGACGAGTATCCGTTCGCCGCCTGCTTCGCGTACGCGATCCACGCGCCGTCGCCCGACCACGAGACGTTGGTGATCATGTCCTCATCGCCGCGGTCGAGGTCGGTCGCCGACGTCGTCTCGACGTCGAGAGTGCGAAGGCGCTGGCCGCGGTCGACCATGACGATCCGCTTGGAATCCGGTGACCACGAGTGGCCGAGGATCCACGAGCCCGTGCCGTGCGTCGCCTGCCGCTCCTCGCCGGTCTCGCGGTCGTGGAGGAACAGCTCGTACTCGAGACCGACTTCGCCGAGATAGGACAGCCAGCGGCCGTTCGGCGACCATTGCACGTCGCGCTCGCGCCGCTTCGGGCTGTCCGTGACGCGCACCGCCTCGCCGTCCTTCTTCGGCACGGTGAACACGTCGCCGCGCACGATGACGGCGGCTCGACTCGCGGTCGGTCCGACGTCGAACGACTCCACGTTCGGGCCGCCCGTGACCCAGCGCGGCCGATGCCACGGCTTGTCGTCGGCCAGCTCGATGGTGAGCTTCCGCACCTTCTCCGTGGCGGCGTCCATCACGTAGAGGTAGCCGCCGCACTCGAAGATCACGGCGTCTCCTCCGCGCGAGGGCCACAGCACGTCGAACTCCTCGAACTCCGTGATCGGACGGATCTGTTTGGTGTCGAGGTCGCACGCGTACAGGTTCAGCGTCCCGGTGCGATCGGACGTGAAGTAGATCCGCTCGCCCAGCCACATCGGGTGGTTGTCGGTGCCCTCGAACGTGGTCAGGCGTTCGAGCGTGTTGTCCACCAGGTCATAGACGTGCACGTCCTGCGCCCGTCCCGCGCGGTACCGCTTCCACGTGCGCCACTCGCGGCTGATCAGGTTGCAAGCGAGCTTCGTTCCGTCCGGCGACAGGGTGGCGGGCCCGCCCTCCGGGAGCGTCAACGGTGTCTCGAGTCCGCCGTTCGGATCGACCAGGAAGTAGCGGGCGATCCGCTCGCTGTACGGCGTCCGGTTGCTCTTGAACAGGATGCGGCCGTCGTTCGTCCAGTCGAACGGCAGGTTGTCGTAGCCTCCGCGCGGGGGCATGTTCCCTACGTCGGGGTAGAACGTGATCTGTCGCGGCTCGCCGCCGTCGTACGGGACGACGTAGATCTGTCGCGTGCCGGTGTACTCGCCCGAGAACGCGACCCATTTCCCGTCGGGAGAGATGCGTGGGTAGATCTCGATTCCCTCGTCGAAGCTCGTCAGGCGGTGCGCCGGCCCCCCCTCCGCCGACGCGGTCCAGATGTCGCCGCCGGTGACGAACGCGATCTTGTCCCCCTGGATGTGCGGAAACCGGAGCAGCCTCGCCTCGGCCGCCGTCGACTCGGCGGGGGCTGCGACACAAAGAACGAGAACGGACAGCAATCGGTAGCGGGTCATTCGTATCCCTCGATGCAACGCGCGATGCAACGCGAAACGCCGGGACGGAATACGTTCCACCCCGGCGTTCGTTCGTGACGCCATCGACAACCCGACGACGTTCAGGAGCTCTTGCTCTTCGACTTCTTCTTCGCCTTCGGCGGTTTCACGAAGCCCGCGGCGAGCAGAACCGAATAGGCCCCGTTCTTCGCGATGGTCTTGATCGCGCACGCACTGACGCGCACGCGAACGAAGCGCTTCAGCTCGGGCACCCAGACCCGCTTCCACTGGAGGTTCGGCTTGAACCGACGACGGGTGATACCGGTCGTCTTCAGCCCAACCCCGCCGCGGTACTTGGCGAGGCCGCGCCGGGAAACCCGATTGCCGACACGCGTCCGGCGGCCGGTGACTTTGCACACGCGGGACATGTCTATCCTCGATCGATGATCGAGCGAACCGAGTGATTCGCTCCTTGGGGTGTCGCTTGGACCCGAAAGACGAAACTGGAGTTTCTACCAAAGCGCGACGCCGCGGTTCAACGCTCTATGTGGAACTCTTTTCCAGCGCCTCGACCACCCGAGCCTGGACCTCCTCGATCGTGCCGACGCCGTCCACTTGGATCAGGGTCCCGCGTTTCGCATAGAACGCGCTCACCGGCCGGGTCTGTTCCTCGTACACCTGGAGGCGCTTCTCGATCACCTCGGCCGTGTCGTCCGTGCGTCCCTCCTTCGCGCCCCGGCTCACGAGCCGGTCCTTCAGGAGGTCGCTCGGCACGCGGAACTCGAGCACCTGGGTGAGATCGATCCCCCGCGTCCTCAGGAGGTGGTCGAGCGCCTCGGCCTGGGCCAGGGTCCGAGGAAACCCGTCGAGGAGGAATCCACCCGCGCAGTCGTCGCGTCCGATGCGATCGTCGACCACGTCGACCATCACTTCGTCGGGCACGAGACGTCCGGCGTCGAGGAATTCCTTGGCCCGGCGTCCGATGGCGGACCCGGACGCGATCGCGGCCCGCATCATGTCGCCGGTCGAGACGTGGGGAATTCCGAAACGAGCGGCGACCTGCGCCGCCTGGGTCCCCTTGCCGGCCCCGGGGGGGCCCAGTAGCACGATCCTCATCAGTCGACCTCGCGGCGTCTCCGTCGGGGAAGCGCTTCATGATAGCGCAGTCCGCTCACCGGACCCAACCGGTGTTTCTGGTCCGACCGATACGGCGCCGCGCGCGGACGAGCCCATGCTGGCGGAGGTCGCCGCCGACCGAGATCGGATCGGCGGCACGCGAGTCAGTCGAGCAGGAGCTTGGCCGCCTCGAAGAAGATGAACAACGCGGTGAAGTCGCTCAACGTGGTGATCAACGGGTTCGCGAAGAACGCCGGGTCGAGGCGGATCGCGCGCAACGCGACGGGGAGCATGACGCCGAGCATGTTGCAGAGGGCGACGGCCACCGCCAACGAGCCTCCGGTGACGAGCGCTTCCGGCGGCGAGACGTCGTCGAAGAGTCCGATCCCCATTGCGACGACCACCGCGCCGAGGCAGGTTCCAAGCACCACCCCCATCAGCACCTCGCGGATCGCGACGAGGCGGACCTCGCGGGCGCGGATCTCCTCGACGGCCATCGCCCGGATCATCAGCGTTCCGACCTGGCTTCCCGTGTTCCCGCTCGCCGCCATCAGCACGATGATGAACGGGACGAGGCTCTCGAAGTCCTCCGCGAGCGACTGCTGATACTCATGCAGCACGACGCCGGCCAGCGTCGCCGTCACCGCGAGGATGACGAGTGCGCCGAGCCGGTTCTTCAGCAGGTCGAAGAAGCGCGCGGTCGTGTAGGCCCCCTCCGTCGGTACGACGCCGGACATGAGGTGCATGTCGGCCGTCGCCTGCTCCTCCTGGACGTCCATCACGTCATCGAACGTGACGATTCCGACGAGGTGCTCCTGGCTGTCGACGACGGGGATCGCCTTGATGTCGTAGCGAAGCATCAGCGATACCGCGTCGCCCTGGTCGGCATCGGCGCGGACCTGGACGATCCGGTTCTCCGCGTTCAGGAGGTCGCCGACCTTGCGGTCGTCTGGGGCGAAGACGAGCTGGCTCAGCGACACGACGCCGGCCGGCCGATTCTCCTCGTCGACGACGTACACGTAGTCGACCATCTCCTTGTCGGCCGCGACGCGACGAAGGAACTCGATCGTCCCTCCCACCGTCTGATGACGCTTCACCTTGACGTACTCGGGCGTCATCAGCCGGCCGACCGAGTACTCCGGGTACGCGAGGAGCGACTGGCTGATCGCGCGCTCCTCGGGGGAGAGGAGGCGCAGCACGCGGCGCGCGACCCGGTCGGGCATCTCCCCGAGGAGATCGGTGCGATCGTCCGGTGCCATGTCGTTCAGCACGCGCGCCGCCTCCGCGTCCTTCAGCGCCTCGAGCAGCTCCTGCTGATCGTCCGGCTCGAAGTGCTCGAACACCTCGGTCGCGCGCTCCCGCGGCAGCATGCGGAACAGGACCGCACGGTCCTTCGGCGCGACGTCGGGGAGGATCTCGGCGACGTCCGGCACCGAGAGGTCGGTGAGCACCTCGCGGAGCTGACGCCAGTCGCGCGACTCGATCATGTCGCGGATCTCGGGTTGGATCAGGCGTCCCAGCATGGCCGTTCGCGACTCGTTTGACTGGCCGGACGGAAGCCGCTCATGAGACCACGCGGCCCGTCGACGCGGTAGTGGGAAAGTCGAGCGTCGCGCAACGCCGTCGCAACGTACGATCGACGCATGAACGCAGACGTTCGCCGGACCCGCTTCGACGCTCCATCGCTGGCCACGGTGCGCCGCGAGATCGACGCCGCGCGCCGGCGTCTCCGCGGCCGCGTGGTCGAGACCCCGACCCTCCAGTCCGAGCGGCTCTCGGCGCTCATCGACGCGACGGTCTTCCTCAAGCACGAGCAGCTGCAGCGAACCGGATCGTTCAAGTTCCGGGGCGCGCTCAACAAGGTGCGGGCGCTTTCGTCGGCCGCGCGGCGGCGCGGCATCGTCGCCGCGTCGACCGGCAACCATGGGATCGCGGTGGCGACCGCGCTGCGCGAGGTCGGCGGCACGGGGACGGTCTTCGTCCCGCGCGGCGCGGACGGATCCAAGGTTCGTCGGCTCCGGGCGCTCGGGGTGGAGGTGCGGACGTTCGGCGACGACTGCGTCGAGACCGAGGGCCATGCACGCGCGGTCGCCGAGCGGACGGGACGGACGTTCATCTCGCCCTACAACGACCTCGAGGTCGTCGCGGGCCAGGGGACGGTCGGCGTGGAGCTCGCGCGGCAGATACCCGATCTGGACGCCGTGGTCGTGGCGGCGGGCGGCGGCGGCTTGATCGCGGGGATCGCCGCCGCGCTCAAGGCGCGGAGTCCGTCGGTTCGGGTGATCGCCGCGCAGCCCCGGAACTCCGCGGTGCTCGCCGCCTCGATCGCGGCCGGGCACCGCCTGGACGTGGCCTCGAAGGCGACGTTGTCCGACGCCACCGCGGGCGGGATCGAGGACGGCGCGATCACGCTCGAGCTGGGTCGCCGGCTCATCGACGACTTCGTCCTCGTCACCGAGCGCGAGATCGAGCGCTCGATGCGCGACCTGATCGAGCAAGAACGGCTCCTCGTCGAAGGGGCGGCCGCGATGGCCGTCGCCGCGGCCGTGAAGTGCCGGCGCACCCTCCGCCGGACCCGGGTCGCGGTGGTGCTGTGCGGGAGGAACGTCGCGGCATCCCACGTGCGCCGCGTGCTCGGCGGGTGATCCCCGATCGAAGCGCGCGGCTTCGAGGCTCTCTCGCGCCGGGTCACCCCTTGCTCCTGGATCATCGGCTGGATCTCGCGCCTCGACCACGCGCGCGCGCGCGAACTCCCCATCCCGGGTGCGCGCCGCGTCGTCGCAGCCGCGATCCGCAAGCACTCGGTCTGATTCTCGGCGTCTGCTGCGGCACGGCGGGAGCGGCCGTCCGAGACCTGGGCCGGGATCAGGAGCCGGGCGGCGCCCTGCGCTCGTCCTCGGCGCGGTCGGCGCGTTTGGGCACCTCGTCGAGTCCGAGGTCGCGCGGCGACTTCCGCGATCCGATCGCTCTCAGCAGCCGATGCCACGCGCGGGCGTCGCGTGTCTCGAGGGGAGCCCGCGCGAAGACCCGCTCGATCGAACGGACGAGGTCGCGCCGCGCGGCGTCGCTCGCCGCCAGCGAGCCGAGCCCGTCGACGAGGTGACGGATCAGGTACTCCCGGTCGGCGTACGTCACCGGTCGGCCCTTGCGGCTCTGCTCGCGATCAGGCCCGTCGCCGAACAGGTCGGCCAAGACGATCGTCACGGCGGCGCCGAGGTTGATCGACGCGTGCGCGGTCGTGGTCGGGATCCAGACGAGGTCGGCGAGCGGGGCCGCCTCGTCGGCGGACAGCCCGAACCGTTCGTTGCCGAACACGAGCGCCACCCGCTCCCTCGGGTCCGCGGCCCGCGGGGCGATCTCCGTCCGGACGTCCCCCCAGCGCGTCACCTGTCGATGCTCACGGAAGCGCGCCGTGAACCCGACCGCGTACGTGCAGTCGGCGAGGGCGTCGTCGACGGTGGCCGCCACGTCGATGGTCACGATGGAGGGGTCGACGCCGTGCGACATCTCGGCGAACTCCGGATGCTCGAGAAGATCGCGCCGAACCGGCGCGCAGAACACGAGCTCGACGGGCCCGAAGTTCGCGGCGGCCCGGGCGGCGAGACCGGCGTTTCGAGGCCCTTGGGTCCGGACGAGGACGACGCGCTTCATCCCGCCGAGTCTAAGGAACCCGGCTGGCGCCTACTCCTCCACTCCGGCGGCGCGGGCTCCGTTCGACGCGGAGGCCGAGACCTCGGGGCGGTCGCGGTCGGATCGACGCAGGGCGCGCTCGACGAGCTCGACCGTCCGTCGCGCCGTCAGTTCGAAGTCGTCCGGCAGCCGGTTCTGGCCCGACAGACGGGACTTCGTCTCGCGCAGTCCGCGGTCGAGCGCCGCCGCGGCCGCCGACACCCGCTCGCGGAGCGTCCGGTCGCGCGGGAGGATGTCGTCGACTCCACGCAGGATCGCCGCCGACGTCGCGTCCGCGCTCGGATCCTTCAGGTCGTCGACCCGGTCCTCGACGCGCTTGCGAACGTCATCGGAAGGGTCGGCTTCCGTGGCGAGATGCGTGAGCGTGCTCGAGACCAGGGTCCGAGACGCGTCGAGCGACTTGGCGTCGTTGGAAATGTCGATGTGGTCCCCCGACGAAGACGTGTTCCTCGCTTCGTAGACGTCGATCAGGATCGGGCGCTTCGGAGTCGGCAGCTCCAGGCTCGGCGGGATCGGCGCGTATGGTGGACTGGTGATCTCCATGATCGTGTCCTCCGGCCGCCTCCCTCGCACGGTCGGAAGGCGGCGTCACGACATTCTTCGGCCGCTGGCCGACCCGCTTGACGGCAGGAACTCCAAAAAGAGCCGGAAACCGTCGAGGCTCGACGGCGGGGAGCGCGCCGGCTCCAGCGATTCCGCCGGTTCTTCTTCGCCGCTCGAGTTTTGCGTCGGAGCCACCCGGATCGGCCGCTCCCTTACGGCAGCGTCACGGTGCGGTAGTGGGCCTGGTTGGAGGACTGATCGTAGAAGAACGCAGGCCACGTTCCGCCGACGCCGACGAAGTACGGGCTCGACGGGAGCGCCGATCCGATGTACGCCGGCGTGAAACCGATCTCGCCCTTCTGGGCCGGGGTGAACGGCCCGCGGACCCACGTCGCCCAGCCGGCCGCGTCGGTCGTCGTCTCGAACTGCCACAAGAGCCCGCCCAGGTCGCCGGAGAAGAAGCCCATCACCGGGACGTTCGGCATCGCGTTGCCGCGCGAGTCGTGCACGAGGAGCCGAGCGGTGACGGTATACGGCCCGGTTCCGGTCACGGACAGGGCGATGTCTGCCACGTGCAGGAACGGCGGGAAGGTGTCGAACGATCCGTCCCGCGTCGACTGGTTGCCGTTCTTGTCCGTGGCGCGGATGCGGTAGTGGATCGTCGTGCCAGCGGGGAGGTCGCCGGTGAGCACGTCGTGGACGCGGCGAAAACCGACGTCTGGGAACGTCCCCACGTCGGCGAGACCCGGTCCGGTGCCGAGCTCGACGACGGCGGCGGCCGGCTCGCTGGTCGTGAACGAGAGGGTGGCCGCGTCGTGGAAGACCTCGAGCGCGCGATCGCCGGCGATCGCCGGCGGGATCGCGTCGCTGACCGAACGGTCGAACACGCGGGGGTCGGAGCCGTGCACGGTCTCGAACCCGTCGTCGTAGCCGTCGGCGTCGGTGTCCGCGTCCGTCGGATCGAGTCCGGTCGTCGCCTCGACGAAGTCGAACACGCCGTCCTCGTCGCGGTCGACGCCGAGGCGCCGTCCCGTTCCGGGGGGCACGCAGGTGAAGGTGAAGGTCGCGATCCCCCCCTGCACGACGGCCTTCAGCAACGTCCGGTCCGCGACCGTTCCTGCGTCGAAACGGTAGGTCCAGAGTCCGCTGCTTGGGTCGATCTCGAAGACTCCGCCGCGCGGAAGGACGGCGCCGCTCGGCGACAGACGGAAGCCCTTCACGATCAGGTCGACGTTCGAGTGCGGCGGTCTCGCTTGCGCCTCCGCGAGGTCGAGGAACGCATCGACCTGCGCGAGGGTGGACGGACCGAGCGTGAATTGCGCCCCCACCAACGGCGCGAGCCCGTGGTCCCAGTGCTTCACGAACGTGGCGACGTTGTCCTTCTCGGTGGTCGTGAAGTTGCTGAACGTCGGCGGCCCGCCGTTGGGCACGTTGAAGTCCATGAAGCCGCGCACGCCGTCGACGGCGCCGTCGTGGAGCGCGCCGAATCCGGCCAGGTCGCGGAAGTCCTTCTCGTAGATCATGCGGAGCTGCGCGGTCTGGAAGAGCTGCGAGAAGCTCCCCGCGCTCGCGACGGGGCGGCTGCCGGTGAAGTCGTCTTTCTCGAAGAAGTCGCCCTTGTGGCAGTCGATGCACGACACGCCGGAACCGGGCGCCGAGTAGTCCTTGCCCTGGAACTGCGGGTTCATGCCGTACGTGTCGGCGCCCTGGGCGACCGCGCCCTGGTAGACGCGATCCTTCGGCTGGAACGGGTTCGGCGCGTAGCGCAGCGATCGAACGAACGTCGCGAACTCCTGCATCGCGCGGCCCGAGATGCCGCGGCCGCCGAGGAGCGACGCGAACGCGCCGCGGAACTGATGGATCGTGCGCCGGTCGCCGCGCCAGTGCAGCGGCAGGTCGTCCTTCGCGCTCGGGTCCATCAAGCCGCGGAGGGACTGCGTCACCATCGGTCCCTTCAGCGGGTTCAGGATCGGTGTCGCCGCGTCGGTGACGACTTTGCCCGGGTAGCTCAGGATGTCGTCGAGCGTGTCGGGGAAGTAGTAGGCGAGGCTGCCGCCCGGGTCGCCGAGGTCCCAAGCCAGCGAGTCGAAGTGCCCGAACACGTGGCAGCTCGCGCAGGAGATCGCGCCGTTCCCGTGACCCTGGATCGAGCTCGCCTCGTAGAGGTGGGTCCGTCCCGCCCGCACCGCGACCGGCTCGGGGTCGTAGCTCAGCGTCCGGATCGGGCCGATCGGCCGGTGCTCGTCCGCGACGTCGTACGCGCGCAGCGTCAGGTCGCCGCGGCAGAAGACGTAGAGCCGCGATCGCTCCGCGTCCACCGCCAGTCCCGACGGCAGCGGTCCGGTGTCGATCGTGCCCCGATAGGCACCCGTCTTTGCGTCGATCACCCCGACGGCCGACGACCCGAGGGCCGCGACGTAGGCCAGGCTCTCGTGCGGTCCGTCGAAGAAGGCCAGCGCGACCGGCTGCGCGAGCGGTCGATCGGTGTACGGCGGCGCCAGCTCGAGCGTCCGCACGACGGCGCCGCCGGGAATCGCGATCGTCACGCGGTTCTCGACGGCGCGGCCGCGGAGGTTCGGCTCGAAGCGGGTCCGGTTGCGCGCGTCGGTGGCCGCGACCCAGAGGTGCCCGGTCGCCGGGTTCCGCTCGACGTCGAAGAGCGTCGTGCCGGCGCCGTGCGTGACCAGCGGAAGGACGAGGTTCGTCTGGACGTCGATCGCGATGACGTCGTTGTCGGGAAGCGCCGCGACCTTGCCCGGGTACTCTGCGTCGAGAACGACGCGGCCGGCGTTCGGGATGTACCACCCGCGCGCGAGGTTGAGCTCGGGCCGCAGCAGGATCGGGTTCACGACGTACGGTGGATCGAACGCGTCCGGGACCTCCTGGTGGAGGCCCAGGGCGCTCGTGTGGTTCTCGTCCAGCAGCGTCGTGTGGTTGCCCGAGTTCTGCGGGATCACGTAGACGGTGCCGCCGACCACGACGATGTCGCGCGGTTTCACCGCGACCACCGGCACGTTCGCGAGCCAGCCGTAGGGCGGTTGCGCGCCGGCCACGACGACGACGTTGTTCGTGAATGGGCCCGGGTCGAGCTGACCCGGCGCAGGCGGCACGTCGGGGGCCCGCGCGCAGGCGACGAACAACTTCCCCGCCGCGACGGACAGACCCTGCGGCTCGTCGCCGACGGGGATCGTCGCGATCACCTGTCGCAGCTCGACATCCACGACGGAGACGGTGTCGGAGACGTGGTTCGCGACGAACAGGACGCGAGGATCGTCGGGGTGGAACGCCATCGAGACCGGCTCGAGCCCGGTGAAGATCTCGCCCTCGAAGACGAGCATCGTCTCGGCGCTCGGCCCGCCGATCGTCGGGCGCGCGCGCGAGCCGGGGCCGGCGCTGCCGCTTCCGCCCGCCGCGCCCGGCGACTTCTTCGCCTCGATCGCCGTGCGGTACACCTCGACGCGGTGGTCGGACGTGTTCAGCACGTAGAGCCGCTTCCCGTCCGGGGACAGGACGAGCGGCTGCACCGGGCCCGATTCGAAGTTCGGAAACGGAGCGGAGGCGGTGCTCACCTCGGCCGCCGCCGCAGCGGGAACGAACGTAAGGCCGAGGAGGAAGGACAGAGCGCGCGACTTCATTCGTACTCCGCGACGGGAGACCACCACTGCGCTCGATCGTAACGGCCGACGTCGCGGTTCGGGGCCATGCCACCTCCCCCGACCGCTATACTGCCCCGTTTGCGCCCGGCCGCCCAAACGCTTCGGACAAGGAACGACGACGTCGATGAGCTACTCGCACGAAGGTCGCACTCTCGAGAAGGTCGCCGTCATCGGTTCGGGTCAGATCGGACCCGACATCGCGCTCTACTTCGCCAAGGTCCTCGCGCCGTTCGGAGTGAGCACGGTCGTGGTCGACGTCGCGGAGGAGGCCTTGGCCCGCGGCCGCGCGAAGCTCGAGAAGAAGGTCCAGAAGGGCGTCGAGTCCGGGGCGTTCTCGCCGGAGCAGCGGGCGACGATGCTCGAGCACGTCGAGTTCACCGGCGACTACGAGCAGATCCGCGGCGCCGACCTCGTGGTCGAGGCGGCGACCGAGGACCGCGACCTGAAGGGCCGCATCTTCGCTCGGGTCGTCGAGCTCGCGGCCGGCGACGCGATCCTCGCCAGCAACTCGTCGCACCTCGAGCCCGAGGCGATCTTCGCCGACCTCGCCGACCGGTCGCGCACCACGGTCATCCACTATTTCTTTCCGGCCGAGCGGAACCTGATGGTCGAGGTCGTGCCCGGCGCGGAGACGGATGAGGGCGTGACGCGATGGCTCCTGTCGTTCTACGAGGCGATCGGCAAGGTCCCGATCCGCGTCGGGTCGCGCTACGGCTACGCGCTCGACCCCGTGTTCGAGGGGCTCTTTCTCGCCGCCGCCCTGATGGCGGAACGCGGCGTCGCGACCACGAAGCAGATCGACGTGGTCGCGACCCGGGCGCTCGGGATGACGGTCGGCTCGTTCACCGCGATGAACCTGACCGGCGGAAATCCGATCACGGCGGTCGGGCTCGACCACTACACGTCCAAGATCAACCGCTGGTACCGGACCCCGCGCATCCTGAAGGAGCGGGTCGCCAGCGGTGAGCCGTGGGACGTGCCGAAGCGAGGCGAGGTGGTCGACGTCGGCGACGAGCTGGCGAAGCGGATCACCGACGAGCTGCGCGGAGCGTACTTCGGCATCGCCGCCGAGATCGTCGACGCGGGCCTCGCCTCCGTGGCCGACTTCGACATGGCGCTCGAGCTCGCGCTCGACATGAAGCCCGCGTTCCGCTTCATGAACGAGCTCGGCACCGCCGAGGCGCTCCGGCTGGTGCGCGCCTACGCGGAGCAGAACCCAGGTTTTCCCGTGCCGGCCGGTCTGACGGAGCTCGGCGAGAAGGACGCACCCTGGTCGATTCCGGTGATCCAGCGGCGCGACGAGGACGGCGTCCGCGTGTTGACGATTCGCAGACCGAAGGTGCTGAACGCGTTGAACCAGGCGGTCTTCGACGAGCTGCGTGAAGCGGCCGCGCAGGCCGAGGCCGACCCCGCGGTCCGCGCGGTGGTGCTGACCGGGTTCGGCAAGAAGGCGTTCGTCTCCGGCGCCGACGTTCATTTCCTGGCGCGAATCGAGACGGCACAGCAGGGCGCGGCTACGTCGGCCGACTCGCAGGGCGCGATCCAGGCGCTCGCGGACCTGTCGAAGCCGACCGTCTGCGCGATGAACGGCCTCGCGTTCGGCGGCGGCAACGAGCTCGCGATGGCGTGCACGATGCGCATCGCCAAGAAAGGCCTCCGCCCGCTGGCCGGTCAGCCGGAGACGAACCTCGGCATCATCCCGGGCGCGGGTGGCACCCAACGCCTTCCCCGCCTCATCGGCATCGAGCGTGCGGCGATGCTGATGCGGACCGGCCGGCCGATCAGCTCGGCCGAGGCGCTCGAGCTCGGCCTGATCTCGGAGGAGGTCGACGGCGATCTCGTCCCGCGGGCGGTCGAGCTTGCGCGCGGCCTCGCCGACGGCACGGTCGCCCGACCGGCGTTCGAGACCGGACCGCTCTCCGACGTCCCCGCGTCGCTGCCGGACGTCGACATCGGCCACCGCAGCCGGCGCGTCGACGAGATCCTGTGCCGGACGATCCTCGGCGGCGCGAGGCTCGCGTTGAAGGGCGGGCTCGCGCTCGAGGCCCAGGCGTTCGGCGAGGTCTGCGAGACGAAGGACATGCGGATCGGCGTGGAGAACTTCCTGAAGAACGGCCCGCGCGCGAAGGCCGAGTTCGTGCACGCGTAGCCAAGGCGCTCCCTCGTCCCGCCGACGGCCGGCGCGGCGCGAGTCAATCCTCGAGCAGCTTGGTGCAGACCTCGATGCCGCGCTCGTGATACCCAGTGTCCCGCTTCAGGTCGAGGTCGGAGTACGCTGCCTCCACCTCGCGCCGGGACTCGAAGTAGCGGATGGAGGTCCGATGAAGCTCGATGCAGAGCCGCGCCGCGCGGCGCCGGCAGCTCTCGCCGTCGAACGTGAACTCGTCCGCGCTCGTCAGCACCTCCTGCACCACGACGATCGCCTTGCGGAACTTGTCGATCCGATCGCGGGCTTTCTTCGGCGGCTCCAGCTCGCCCGCCTCGGCGAGCGCTTGGCCGGCCAGCAGCAGCGCGAGCAGCCGGTCCGGTTCCTTCCGGTTCTTTCCGTACGCCTCGAGCTTCCGCTCGACCTTCACCAGGCTCGTCCGGTTCCCGCGTGCCGCGGAGTATTCCTCCAGGAGCGCGCCGAGGGCGTCGGACGCGTCCCCGGCGGCCGGAACCGCCCCCCCATCGATGACGCCGGGTGCGGCGAGCGGCGGGACGGAGTGTCCGCGATCGAACCGATCGTAGGTCTCGAAGCAGAGCGTCACGATCGCCGTCGAGTAGACGCGGCCGCCGCGGTGGCCCCATGGATCGGCCTCCGGGTCCCACGAGCCGCGCGCGTCCCCGGTGCGCCGTTGTGCGGCGAGGAGCACGGTGCGCAGGCTCCGCTCCCACTCGTCCCAGCCACGGCCCCCGATCTGGTGCATGACGAGGGTGCCGTGGTACCAGTAGTAGTAGTCGACCGAGCCACGCTCCGGTTTGCCCCGCGGAGGGCACGCCAGGAGCAGGCTCGTTCCGCCGGTCAGGGTCTGGCTCCCGGGCCGCTCGCCGAGGAGGAGCCGGATCTCCATTCCGACGGCCGTCATCGCTTCCGTTTGGGTCTCCGGCCAGCGATCGTTCGTCCCCGGCTCGCGCGCCGACCAGCCGCCCCGCGAGAGGTACCCGGTCCGGAACGTCGTCGCGTGCGTCATCTCCTCGATGAAGCCCTTCGCGCCGTCGAAGGCGCGCGGGTCGACGTCGAGCCCGAAGTCGCGACCGGCGATGAGCGCCGCGACCATCCAACCCGTCACGGACGTGTCGTTGGTCCCGTCCGGCGGGTACGCGTAGCGCCACGCGGCGCCCTGGTTCCGGGCGGCGAGGACGAAATCGATCGCGCGCTGCGCGACCTCCTTCAGCTCCATCCAGTGCGACAGGCCGTACCCCTCCGCGAGCGCCTGCGCCGCGATCGCGTGGTCGTAGAGGAACGCTTGGTGCGATCCGACGCGGCCGATGCAGCCGGTCTTGCGATCCTGCATCGACGCGAGATACTCGAGCCCGCGCCGGACCACGCCCGCGTGCTCGCCGAAGTCGGCGGAGTGGCCCGCGCCGAGGAACGCGAGCAACGCGAGCCCGGTGACGCCGACGTCGTGCGACGAGTCGCCGGCCCCGGTGCACGCATCGACCGTGCAGCGCTCGTCGAAGCGCGCGCACGACCAATTCCCGTGCGGGTACTGATGACGCACCAGCCAATCGAGTCCGGCGTCCACGGCGCGACGCGTATCGGGCGGTCCGCGACGTCGGGCGGGCCGGGCCGCGTAGCGGCCGACGAATCGGTTCGCGACCGGCGTCTTTGCCGTGGGCGCAGTGGGCGCGGTGGGCGCATCGCCGGTCGCGTCGGTTTCGGCCGGCTCCGCTCCGTGCTGAGTCGTCGGTTCGGGTTCCGGCTCGGGTGCGGCTTCGTCGTCCGGCGCGGGGAACGAGTCGACGTTCGCGGGGTCCTCGCTCGGATCTTCGCCGGCCGGTGTGACGTCGTGTTCGCGCGCGTTCGCGACCGAGGCCGGAGGCGCGGCCGCGGGGGGACCGGGCGTCGCGTCCTGCGCCAGCGCCGTCCCGTACGAATCCGCCGCGCCGCCGGCCGGCCGCGGCTCGTCCGCCGGAACGCGAGGTCGGGGCGGAGGGGACTCGGGTCGAGGCCGCGGCGATCCGCCCGCGTCGACCCGCGGGTCGACGGCGGCGGGCAGGGCCGCCTCGGACCGCGCGCGCGACGGGTCGAAGCGCGTGGTCAGGACGTGATGGACCGCCGAGTGCGCGCCGAAGCCGAGAACCACGAGCACCAGGACGCCGATGATCCGACCGGCCCAACGACCGCGCTTGCGCCGTGCGGAGGCCCGGGTCGTTCCGGTTCCGCGCGATCGCCGCGGCCCGCAGTCCGGGCAGACGACGCGTCCCGCGATCTCGACGGCGCTCTCGTTGCGCGCGATCGATCGATGGCACGCGTCGCAGAACCGCGGCTCCAACATCGAAGGGCTCTCCAGCCAGCTCCCGTACGACTCCGGTCGCGATCCTAGCAGCTCGCGCCAGCGTTGTCGCCGCGCCCTTCGTAACGGGGTGGTCACCCGCCGGAGTCGTAGAGCGAGGCCGGACCGTCCCGGGGATCGATCGCTCCGAACGTCCGCACGACCCGGACCACCCGCGCCGTCGCCCGCAACGCCAGGCGCAGGTGCGGCGCGAACGGCGGCTGCTCGCCGCGCGCGGCTCCGGCGCGGGCCGCCGCGACGACGTCGTCGGGACCGTGCACGAGCGGGTCGGCGGGCAGCGCGTCGTATTCGCGCCGGAACTCGGTGGTCGGGGCGAGGAACCCGCGGAGTCCGTGGCGCGCCGCGAGGAACGCCTGGAGTCGAATGCACGCCAGTTCCCGCGCGACGTCGCGGTCGCTCCGATTGTCGAGGCCCCAGTCCGGACGCCGCCAGGCCGCCTCGCCTTCGACCAGCGCGTGGCAGAGCTCGTGGAACACCATCTGCGCGAGGGAGTCGTCGGGATCGAGCGACGCATGCTCACCAACGAACAACGTCCCGGCGCCGTCGGTCGACGCGTACACGTCCGGAGTCCGTTCGACGCGCAGGCCGACGCGGCCGGCGCACTCGGTCCACACCACGTCGAGCGGGTCGCGGTAACGGTGTCGGATCAGCCGCGGCGGTTGCTGGTCCATCGATCCAAGGTCTCGAGCGTGGCCGCGTCGTCGAGCTCGAGCTCGGCGCCGCGCGGGTCCTCGGCCACCGGCCAACGCCGCGACGCGTCGATGATCGCGGACTCCCGGCCGTCCGAGCGGACCAAGCGGCGGTACTGCATCGTCCATGCTCCCATGCGGGGGGGAGCGGGCTATAATCCCCGGGTCGTTCCCGCCCCGCAAGGCCGCGCATGAAGATCAGCATCGTCAACCCTCACATCCCCGTGTTCCAGCGGAACTACGCGTTCCGCAAGACCCGGCGGTGGCAGCCGCTGTCGACCGCGATCGTGGCCGGGTGGCTGGAGCGGCACGGGGGATTCGAGATTCAGTTCATCGACGCCCACGTCATGGACTGGGACGACGCCGAGGTGGTCCGTCGCGTCCGCGAGTTCGGCCCGGACGTCCTCTACTACTCGACGGAGAGGACCGACGCCTGGGAGCTGCCGATCCCGGACACGTCGTACATCGAGGGCTTCTTCGCCGAGCTCGCCCGCTCGGGCGAGAAGCCGCGGCACGTCCTGCTCGAGGGTCCCCACGGATCGATTTTCCCGGCGGACATGCTGCGCCGGCTCCCGCCGGTGGACGCGTGCCTTCGCGGCGAGACCGAGCCGGTCTCGTTCGCCGTGCTCGGCGCGCTCGCGCGCGGCGATGGGCTCGACGGCATCCCGTCGGTCAGCCACCGCCGGCCCGACGGCTCGATCGCGCACAACGAGGACGACCCGAGCCCGCTCAAGTACCGCGACTTCCCCTCGCCGGCGTGGCACCTGCTGCCGATGGATCGCTACCGGGACACCGCCGCCCCCGGCGTCCCGTTCGCGATGCTCGAGACCTCGCGCGGCTGCCCGATGCCGTGCGGATACTGCTACAAGCAGATGTTCGGCGACCGCCAGAGCAAGCGCGATCCGGCTCAGGTGCTGGACGAGGTGCAGGAGGTCGTCGAACGGTACGGCGTCCGCCGGATCATGTTCCAGGATCAGATCTTCACCCTCGATCGCCGGCACACCGCTGCGGTCTGCGAGGGTCTCATCGCGCGCGGCCTCGCCGAGAAGATCGAATGGCGCTGCCAGACCCGCTTGAACGGGATGAAGAACGAGCTCCTGAAGCTGATGCACGACGCCGGATGCGTCGAGATCTACACCGGGCTGGAGACGGGCAGCGACGCCATCCAGAAGGAGATCTCGAAGCTGACGCTCGAGGAGTTCCTGAACTACCGCGACTACGGCGAGTCGATCGGGCTTCGCATCAGTCCGAACATGATCCTGGGACTGCCCGGCGAGACCTACGAGACGGCGATGGAGTCGATCCGCTTTTTCCACCGCCTCGGCATCGCCATGGCGCCGAACGTGAACATCACGTACCCGATGACCCGCTACTACCACGACGCCACCGAGCGCGGCGACTTGGCCGGGAACGGGTGGGACGAGGTCGTCGAAGGGGCCGGACTCGTCGGAACGGCGCTCGACAAGCCGACGATCGATCGGATCCGCGTCAAGGCGGAGCGACTCAATCGGCTGCTGCGCTACAAGAAGAAGGCGTGGAAGCTGTTCGGCGTCGAGTACGGCCGCAGCGCCGCGGAGAAGCTGCTCGAGGCACGGGGCGAGACGGTGCTGCGGAAGGTCGCGCTCACCTGACTCGGAGGCGAAAGCAGCTCCGCACGTGGCGGCTGCCCTCGAAGTCCTTCGGGATCGTGGCGCGCGTGACGTCGCGGATCTCGAAGCGCGCGAGGCCCTCCCGGTCGAGGCGAAAGCGCCGCCGGTTGTTCGAGAACACGATCTCGCCGCCGTGCGCGAGCACCCCCGCCGCGCCCTCGAGGAGCCGGACGTGATCGCGCTGGACGTCGAAGCTCGCCTGCATTCGCTTCGAGTTGCTGAACGTCGGCGGGTCGACGAAGATCAGGTCGAATCGTTCCCGCGGCCGTGACTCGAGCCAGTCGACGCAGTCGGCGCGGAGGCGTTGGTGCCGCTCGAGCGACACGTCGTTCAACGCGAAGTTTCGCGCCGCCCAGTCGAGGTAGCGCGACGACAGGTCGACCGACAGGCTCGACCTCGCCCCGCCGACCGCCGCGTGCACGGTCGCGGTGGCGGTGTAGCAGAACAGGTTCAGGAAGCGCTTGCCGCCGGCCTCGCCCCGGATCTGCTCGCGAACCGAGCGGTGATCCAGGAAGAGCCCCGTGTCGAGGTAGTCGTCCAGGTTGATCGCGAAGCGGCAGGGACCCTCGCGAACGACCGCGTACTCGTCCCGTTCGTCGATCCGCCGGTACTGCGTCGACCCGGCTTGCCGCCGTCGAGTCTTCACGTGCAGATCGGGCGCCGCGACCTCGAGAACGACGCGGACCGCGGTGAGGAAGTCGCGCCGCCGGGCATCGACGCGCTCGGGATCGACCTGGGCCGGCGCCTCGTACTCATGCACGTGGACGTGGCGTGCGTAGCGGTCGACCACGAACGCGAACTCGTCCAGGTCGCGGTCGTAGACGCGATAGCACTCGACCTCGGCGCGGCGCGCCCACTTCGAAAGGTGGCGGACGTTCCTCCGGAGGCGGTTCTCGACCGCGGCGCCGTTGCTCGTCTCGTAATCCCGTGCGGTCATTGCGGTATTCCGACGGGGAAGCGACGTTCCGTTCTCACAATGAAACCCGGGCATAAGTCCCCTCCGCCGCCCCTGTTATCAACGTTGTCCAAGATCGACTAACAAGACTTCGTCGCCGTGTCAATCCAACTTCGGGCACGTTTCCGATTTCAGGTTAAAGTTCCGGCAGAGAACGAGGAAGGGCCGCCCCGGCCGGGGTCGGCCAGTGATTCCCCTACCACAGCGGAAAGGTGTAGGCGATGCGGTATTCCTCTTCTCTCATGACGGCGGCGCTTCTCGCCGGTGTCCTGGCCTCGAGCGCGAGCGCTCAGGTCGATCTCCATGCGGCCCTCATGAACGGGGCCGAGCTGACGTACGCCAACGCGACGGCGATCGCCACGATCGCGGTCGACAACGTCGGCGATCCCCTCGCCGGCGACTACACGGCCGAGGTGATCCTGACCGACGACCTCGTCGTGGACCCCGGCGACCGCATCTTGCGCACGCTGGCGAGCAACGTTCTCGGCCCGCAGACGATCACGGTCGACGTTCCGTCCGACGTCCCGAGCGGGAAGTACGTGTGGGTGCTGCGCGTCCAGCCCGCCGCCGGCGAGACGAACCTCGCAAACAACGTCGTCTTCGGCAGCGTGGTCAACGTCGTCACGGTCGACGTCGCGCTGAACGATCCGTCGCCCATCACCGCGTTCGTCGCCGCCAACGACGAGCGGCTTGACCCGATCACCGTCACCGTCACCGTCGACAACGTCGGCACGCCGGGAAGCATCGTCGTCTTCACCATCGAGGCGCTGGCCGCCGCGCCATGGCTCCAGATCGAGCCGCCGTCGAGCTTCGCGATCGCCGGCCAGCCGGGCAACGACATCGAGCTCATCCTCGACCACACCGGGCTGGAGTCCGGCACGTACTCCACGACCGTGCGGTTCACGAACTACCAGATCCCCGAGGACGTCGAGGATCTCGAGGTCACGCTCACCGTGGGTCCGGCTCGCTTCGAGCCCGGCGACAAGTTCCGCGGCCAGATCAGCCTCGGCGGCGACACGGACGAAATCACCTTCGTCGGAGTGAAGGGCGAGCGCGTCGGCCTCGACGTCCGCGCCACCAGCGGCGACCTCCGGCCCCGCCTCACGTTCATCGATCAGGACGGCGTGGTCGAGAGGATCATCACCTGGAAGCACAGCGACCAGTACGTGAAGAAGACGCACAAACTGAAGCGATCCGGCGAGTACGCCGTCATCATCGACGGCGCGGCGGGGACGTTCGGCGCGTACACGGTGAAGACCGGCCGCAAGATGCCGAAGCTTGCGCTCTCGCGCGTCGTGAAGGTCAAGAACCCGAACACCGGTCCGTCCCCGCTCGCCGGCTTCGTGTCGATCCCGGTCCGGCTGCTGCCCGGCGCGACCCTCGAGTTCAGCGCGGATCGGAACGGCGCGTTCGCCGGACCGCTGGTCGTGGGACTCGTCAAGCCGGACGGCGGCGTCTTCGACGTCAACCCGTTCATGACCATCGAACCGAGCGGCGACGTGACCATCGGCGGGGTGGCGATGGACGAGGCCGGCGAGTTCGGCATCGCCATCGGCGGATTCGGCCCCAACAAGAAGGAGAAGGTGAAGGTGCGTGTGCTCCCGGTCCAGCCCCCCCAGGGCCGGGGAAGGATCTACTTGAAGTGAGTCGAGACCGAGCCGCCTCTGCCGCCATCGGCTGATGGTGGCGGCGCGAGGCGGCGCATCGTTTCCGAACGCACGGCACCCTCTCCCTTTCCGCACGCGTGGCGTCGACTCGATCGGCGCCACGCGCTTTTCGTCTCCAGCCCGCCGCGATCGGGCCGAACTCGACATGACCGAATCGTCACGTCGCGGCGGGTCGATCATCGCGTATCGATGGTGGAGACCACGACGCCAAGGAGCCGGTCATGTCCCCGTCACCCTCGACAACGCAACGATACGACCGCCCCGATCGCCTCGAGCTCCTCCTCGATCGTGCGGAGCGCGAGTATCTCTCCGCTCGCGAGACCGCCATCCGCGAGGGACCGATCGCGCTGGCCCCGCCTCTCACGCGGGCCCTCGCCGCCGCCCGCGAGCTCTGTCGGCGCGTCGGGCGGGACGATCCAACCGCGCTCGCCGACCTGAACTCGCTCCTGGACGACGTACGGTCCGCGCGGAGCCTGCACGGAGACGTCGTGTTGCGCATCGACGCCCTGGATGCTCTGCTGGACGTCCTCTCCCGCGCCGCCCGCCGGCGCGACGGGGATCGTTCGCGCGTGTGACGAGGCCCGCGCGACGCGGATCGACGAGCGCGAGGCGCGAGGAGCACGGCAGGGATGATGCTTGGCCGAACGAGGGCGGCGCGACCGAACCTCGGTCCGGCGGGATGGCTTGCATTCCTCTTCATGGTGAGCGCCGCACCGGGTTGCCACACCAACCGCGCCACCGATCCCGCTCGGACCGCCACGGAGCAGCTCCTCATCTCGACCGCGGCGGACCGGGCGGCGAGCGGCATCTTCATCGGATTCGACGCGCCGGTCGACGTGTTCGTGAGAGAAGGCTCGCTCGAGAGCTACGACAAGCCGTACGTGCTCGGCCTGCTGCGGGCTCGGATCGCCGACGGAGGCGGTCGAATCGTCGGTGAGGAGTCCGCCGCCCGCTTCGTGGTCGAGCCGCGCGTCGGAGCCCTCTCGATCAACCGCGACAGCCTCCTCATCGGCATTCCCTCGCTGACGATCCCGATCCCCCTCGCCGGCGCGCCGCTCGAGACGATCGAGATCGCGCTCTTCAAGCGCGAGACGCAGGAGGGGGTCGCGCGGCTCTCGTTCGCCGTGTACGAGCGGAGCACCGGCGCACTGATACGCGACGTCGGTCCTGGGTTCGGCACCGCTGAGCACTCGCGCTACAGCCTGCTCTTCGTCCCGTGGACCATCCAGGACATCGTCCCGGAGGCGGAGGACGAGGATCCGCGGTGAGCGCCGATTCCGCTCGACGGGGCGAGCGTTCGACTACGGAACGAGAACGTCGAGGTCGACGACCAGGTCGGTCGTATCGAACTGGAACATCGCTCCGCTGAGCGGGTCGATGAGGAGCGATCCGATGAGACCCCCGGGGATGAAGACGTTGCCGAAGTACCAAACATCGACGTCGGCCTCGACCGTCACGGTGCGAGGCTGATAGCCATCGGCCGCGACCTCGACGGTGTACTTCGCGCTTTCGAGGTAGCCCGACGCGTTGTCGACCTCGACCGTGCACGGGGCACGGCCCTCGAAGACGGGTCGCTGGTCGCGATCGAGCACCCGCACGTTCGCTCCGACCGCGTTGCTGTCGATGTGGAGCGGAGTGTCCGAGCTCGAGGCGATCGTGGCGCAGGACGTGGCGGTGAGGAGCAGGAGAAGGCCCGAGAGAAGGGGGCGGGGGAGGGTCGGATCACGCGAAATGGTCGGCACTGGCTGATTCCGAGACTTCCGCGGGCGTGGATATCGACCTACTTCGTCCATCCGAGCCACGGACTTTCGCCTCCGGTCGCCGGGAAACGGACCTTGCAGACCGCGGCGTTTCCGAGGTGGGACACGGGCCGCCCGCGCCGAGGCTCACCCGTCCTGCGGGCCGAAGATCTTCTCCACGTTCCGGCGGGCGACGGCGGCCGCGGCCGCGAACACGAAGACCGCGACGACGAAGGAGGCGGCCAGCAGGATCCACGCGGCCGAGGCGCCGGAGACGAACGAGAGCGGGCCGTGGCCGTGATAGCACGCCTCGAGCACCCGCCGGCCCTCGGCCGCCGCGTAGAAGCAAAGCGAGGTCGCAGCGACGATGCCGATCACGGGGAGCGTGGCCCGAAGACTCTCCGCCACCCGCACCGAGTCGTGGAGTCGAATCGCGGCCGGCCACGTGCCGAAGACGCCGGCGATCCCGATCGTGACGAGGAGGACCGGCACGGCCGCCAGGAGCACGACTCCGATCGCGACCGGTCCGACCCCCGCACGGGCGGAGCCCGCGGCCACGGCGACGACGAGGCTGAACACGAACGGCACGGAGACGGCGACGAGCCGGCTCGCGAGGAAGACGCCGCGCGAAAACGGCGCGGTGGTGAGCAGGGCGACCTGACCCTGCTCGCCGGCGACGACGCCGAGGAACGCGACCGTCGCGATCAGGACCGTCAGCCCGTGCCACGTCCGGAGCAGGTCCAAGCCCGCGCGGAGGGGCTCGGGGACCGGGCCGCTCCCGGTCGTGGCGTCCGGATCGAAGTGGATCAACCCCACCATCACGACGGCGAGGAAGGCGTGGAAGACGACGCTCGATCGCTCGCGCGTGATCGCCAGCGAGCCCTGGCGCAGGAAGGAGGCGAACGGCGCGTCCGGCCAGATCCGCCGCGCGGCGAACCGGGTGGGACGATCGACCGTGACGAGGTGGACCTCGTACGAACGGCGGTAGATGGAGGCCGCGGCGAACAAGAACGGCACGGTCGCGACGATCCAGAGGACGCCGCTCCAGAGGTGCCGGTGCGCGTCCTCGGGGCCGGACGCGGCCATCAGCGCGCTCGCCGCGGCGAGCGGGGCCGGCAGCTCGGGTCGCGCTCCGAGGAGGTCGGCGAGCGCGGCGGCCGCGCGATCGCCCTCGAAGATTCCGGACAGGATCGCGACGGCCAACGCGAAGCACGTTGCCACCTGCACCACCATCATGCCCCGGCGCACCGATGGCCGCGAGAGCCAGCGCTCCTGGCCCACCCGGAGGAGGATCAACACCGCCGGCCCCGGCGCGGCGAGACCGAGGAACGCGACCGGGTAGGCGGCGACCGCGACGGCCGAGGCGTCCGCGCGCGTCACGAGCCCGATCACCAGCGGAAGGCCGAGCGCGAGGGCGAGCAGCAGCCACGTGGCCATCATGCGGGCGTACGCGCGCGCGACCAGCGGCAGCGCGCCGACCGGCGAAGCGAGCAGGAACGGCAGCTCGGGGGAGCGATAGAGGTCCCGCGAGAGCATCTGCGATCCGAACCCGAGCGACAGCACGATCGGCGCGACGAGCGTCATCGCGAAGCACCACTGCAGCAGCGCGCCGGTCTCGTCGCCGCGAACCATCGTGATCACGTCGTTGGACAGCAGGACGGCCGAGCCGACCCCCATCGACGCCAAGACGATGCAGGCCAGCGAGACGAGCGTCGCGAGCAGAGCGGCGCGTCCGTCCCGGTGCAGCGTCAGGTTTCGGAGCGCGCGGAGGTCAGCCGTCCACATCGGCCGCGTCCTCGGTGGCACGCAGGAAGATCTCCTCGAGGGTCGCCGCGCCCCCCGCTCGCAGCTCGGCCATCGTCCCCTCCGCGCGGAGCCGCCCATCCGTCAGGATGCCGATCCGGTCGCAGATCGCCTCCGCCGTCTCGAGCGAATGCGTGCTCAAGAACACCGCCGTGCCGCCGTCACGGACGTCGCCGAGCAGATCCTTCAAGCGTCGCGTGCTGGCGGGATCGAGCCCGCTCGTCGGCTCGTCCAGCAGCAGCACCTGCGGGCGAGTGACGAGGATCGCGGCCAGGTGGATCTTCTTGCGCATCCCGTGCGAGTAGCTCTTGCACAGGTCGTCGGCGCGATCCGTCAGGTCGAAGGCCTCGAGATAGTCCGCCGCGCGGGCATCGCGATCTCGCGCTGCCACGCCGTAGAGGCTCGCCACGAAGCCGACGTATTCGCGACCGGTGAGATAGTCGTAGAGCGGCGGCGTGTCGGGAACGAGACCGAGGATCGATCGGGCTTCGCGCGCGCGCTCGACGATGTCGAATCCTCCGACCCGCGCGAGACCGCTCGTGGGACGAAGCAGACACGAGAGCATGCGGATCGTCGTCGTCTTGCCGGCCCCGTTCGGACCGAGGAAGCCGTAGATCTCGCCCGCCTCCACCCGCAGGTCGAGGTCGGAGACGGCGACGACCCGCCCGTATCGTCGGCCGAGCGACCGGGTCTCGATCATCGGCGGCACCGCAGGGTGGGCTCGACCGCGCGCGTCGTGACCGCCGGGCCGAGATTGCGCCGAGCCATGCGTTCGAGGCAGCGAGTCGTCCCGCTCACGTCGCCTCGGAGACCTTCTCTTCCGTCCGCGGCCCGGGTTTCCTCACCGCCTGCTGGTACTTCGTGCGCAGGAGCTGATCGAGCTGAGTCGACTCGCGGCCGGTGATGAAGCTGCGGACGGCGCGCACGAACCGCCACGGGCGCGACGCGTAGGCGGTGGCATAGAACGCGAGGAGCATGCCGTACTGCGCGAGGACGAGCTGCCGCGTGCTCATGACCGGGTTGTACGTCTTGCTGCTCAGCCCCGAGCGCGCGAGCGCCAGGTAGTAGTAGCCATCGTTGAACTCGACCCGCCCCGCGGCTGTGAGGTCCTTGTAGTCGGCGCTGCCGGGGTACGGCGCGAAGATCATGACGGCGCAGTCCTCGCAGCCGGTGAGCGCCGCCTTGACCAGGAACCCGAGGGAGCTCCGCGTGTCGCGCCAGGTCTCCTTCGGGTGGCCGATGATGATGTTCACGCGCGTCACGAGCTTCGCCTGGTGCGCGGACCGGAGGGAGCCGAGCATGCGGGGCAGCAGGACCTTCTTCTTGATCGTCTTCAGCATCCGGTCCGACCCGCTCTCCGGGGCGTACGTGATGTTGCGACAGCCGGTCTCGTAGAGGAGCGGGAGCACCTCGTCGTCGAGCACCTCGGTGCGGGTGCCGGTCGGGAGCTGCCAGGTGAGGTCGAGGTGCTCGGCCTTCAGGATCTCGCAGAACTCGATGATCCACTCGCGCTTGATGATCGCGGTCAGGTCGCAGAAGTTGACGTTGTTGATCCGGTAGCGAGTGATGTACGACTTGATCTCGTCCACGACCTCGCGGGGAGCGCGGGTGACGTACTTGGTCGTCCACATGTCGGGGGACGAGCAGAAGGTGCACTGGTACGGGCACCCTCGGGTCGCGAGCATCGGGATCGATCGGCCCCGGTGGACGCCGTGGTTGTCGGCGTTCGCCATGTAGGCGTTCACCGGGAAGTACTCCCAGGCCGGGCGCGGGAGGTCGTCGAGCGCGGTCGTACGGGGCGGCAGCCCGGTCGACGAGGCGTCGCCGCCGCGCCGGCTCGCGAGCCCGGCCAGATCGTCCGTGCCGAGGCCGCCGGCCAGACGAGCGAGCAGCTCCTGCATCGTCGCCTCGCCCTCGCCGAGCACGCAGTAGTCGACGGCGTCGGTCTGCCGGAAGATCTCGCGCCAGAACGCGGTCGCGTTCTCGCCCCCCACCACCACGATCAGGTTCGGCAGCCGCGCCTTGGCCCGCTCGGCGATCTCGCGCACGGTCGGCCACTCGTGGAGGAACATGTGCGTGATGCCGAGCACTTCGGTGTCGGGAGCGATCCGCCGCGCGATCTCCTCGGGGCCCAGACCAGTTCGGCGCAACGTTCCGATCGGGCTCTCGACGTCGGCGTGCCGATCGATGGCGTCGCCGGGCGCGTCGATCACCTGGATCCGATGTCCCGCGTCGCGCAGCACGGCCGCGACGTACGCCAGACCGATCGGCAGGATCGCGCCGTACGCGCTCAGGCTCTTCTTGAGCTGGAGGATCGGAGGTCGCACGAGGCAGACCCGGGCATGGGAACTCGCGAGCTTCATCGGACCTCGTTCTCCCGATGGACGAGCCGTGGCGCTGACGGCCGTCACCCTACGTTCCGCGGAGGCGAAACCGAAGCGCGAATCGTCGCCTTTGGTCACGGTCGGGTGGGACGCACGCTGAGGTACTGTCGCGGCCACGGCTGGTCGAAGTGCTCGTACCGCTCCGCCGCGTGGAGCGTCAGGTACGGGTCCTTCAGGTGCGGACGAGCGAGCACGCAGAGGTCGGCCCGCCCGGCGGCGAGGATCGTGTTCACCTGATCCGCATCCTGGATGTTGCCGACGGTCATCGTCGGGATCCTCGCCTCGTGCCGGATCTGGTCCGAGAACGGAACCTGGAACATGCGGCCGTAGACGGGGCGGGCGTCGGGCGTGGTCTGGCCGGCCGAGACATCGATGACGTCGCAGCCGTGCTCCTTCAAGCTGCGCGCGATCGCGACCGCGTCGTCGGCGCCGAGGCCGCCGGGCTCGACCCAGTCCGTCGCCGAGACGCGCACCGAGATCGGCCGGTCGTCGGGCCACGCCGCCCGCACCGCGTCGAACACCTCGAGCGGGAACCTCGACCGCGCCGCGACCGAGCCGCCGTACGCGTCGGTCCGCAGGTTCGTGAGCGGAGAGAGGAACGACGACAGCAGGTACCCGTGCGCCATGTGGATCTCGATCATGTCGAATCCGGCCGCGAGGGCCATCTCCGCCGCGCGCGCGAACTGGTCGCGGACCTCGTCCATGTCGGCCCGCGACATCTCGCGTGGGGTCTGGTTCCGTGACCGGAACGGGATCGCCGACGCGGAGATGAGCGGCCAGTTCCCTTTCGGCAGCGGCTCGTCCACCCCTTCCCACGACACGCGCGTCGAGCCCTTGCGCCCCGCGTGCGCGATCTGGATCGCGATCTTCGCCGCGGAGCTCGCGTGGACGAAGTCGGTGACGCGACGCCACGCGTCGACGTGCTTCGGCTCGTACATTCCAGCGCAACCCGGACTGATGCGGCCCTCGCGCGAGACGTCCGTCATCTCGGACACGATGAGGCCGGCCCCGCCGATCGCGCGCGACCCCAGGTGGACGAGGTGCCAGTCGTTCACCGTCCCGTCCTCGGCCGAGTACATGCACATCGGCGACACGACGACGCGATTCCTCAGCTCGAGGCCCCGCAGACGAAACGGAGTGAACATCGGGACCGGCGCCCGTCCGTCGCTCTGGCGCGGGGCGTCGACGTCCCCCGCGTACCACTCGCGGACCTGCTCGACGAACGCCGAGTCGCGCCGCGCGAGGTTGTCCCACGTGATCCGTTTGCTGCGCGTCGTCTGGTTGAACGTGAACTGGACGGGGTGCTGCCCCACGTACCGGCGCGTGTTCTCGAACCAGAGCCGGCTCGTCCACGCCGTCTTCTGCAGCCTCGCGACCTCGACGCGACGCGACTCCTCGTACGCGGCGAGCACGGCGGGGACGTCGTCGGTCCCGTGACGAACGAAGGCGTCGACGAGCGCGATCGCGTCTTCCATCGCGAGCTTCGTGCCCGACCCGATCGAGAAGTGCGCGGTGTGGACCGCGTCCCCCATGAGGACGACGCGGCCGTCGTGCCAGGTCTCGGTCGTGACGGTCGGGAACGAACGCCAGATCGACTTGTTCGTCAGCAGTCGATGCCCCTTCAGGTCCTCCGCGAAGAGCGCCTCGCAGTAGCGGACCGTCTCCGCCTCCGGCGCCTCGTCCAGCCCGGCGCGGCGCCACGTGTCCTCGTGACACTCGACGATGAACGTCGACAGCCCTGGCTCGAACGGATAGGCGTGCACCTGGAACAGCCCGTGCTCGTTCTCGCGATAGATGAACGTGAACGAGTCGAGCGGCAACGTGGTGCCGAGCCACGTGAAGCGGCAGGCGCCCCACTCGATGGTCGGCTTGAACACCTCGCGGCGGGACTCGCGGATGCGGCTGTTGACGCCGTCGCAGCCGACGATGAGGTCCGCGTCCGCGAACGCGTCGAGGTGCTCGACCACCGTCTCGAAGCGGAGCGCCACGCCGAGACCCGCCGCGCGCGCCTGGAGGATGTTCAGGAGGCGCTTGCGCGACATCCCGCAGAACCCGTGGCCCGTCGACGTCACGCAGGTCCCGCCGTAGAACGTGTCGATGTCGTCCCAGTACGCGAACGCGTCCTGGATCGCCTGGTACGACTCTCGATCCGCGTCGCCGAAGTGTCCGAGCGTCTCCTTCGAGAACACCACGCCCCATCCGAACGTGTCGTCGGCGCGGTTTTGCTCGTGGACGGTGATCGACGAGTCCGGAAACGCCTTCTTCATCAGGATGCTGAAGTAGAGCCCGGCGGGGCCGCCGCCGACGCAGACGATCTTCATGACCTCATGCTCCGCTTCGTCCCCGGCGGGGACGCAACTGGGATCGAGACCATACGCGACGTGCCACACGGAATGAACGCACGAATCTCGTCGCGGGCATCGTCACGCGTCCGTGCGCGGCGGGCCGAACGGGAGCGTTCCCTGGCACGGGCCGCGCGCCGAGAGGAGGTGCGAGACGCCGACTCCGAGCAATCGGATCGGCCGCGCGCCGACGTCGGTCTTGTCGAGCAGCGAGCGGACGATCGCGAAGCACTCCGCGGCGTCGTGGATCGCACCGTCGCACGAGCGGCGCCGGGTCACGACGCGGAAGTCCGCGTACTTGACCTTCAGGAAGATGGTCCGTCCGGCGAGGGCGTGCCGGACGAGCCGCTGCTCGAGGCCGGTGCACAGGTCCCAGAGCGCCGCCTCCGCCTGCTCGCGTCGCGTCAGGTCGCGCGGAAACGTGTCCTCGATGCTGACCGACTTCCGCTCGGCGCCGGGCTCGACCGGCCGGTGGTCGATTCCGCGCGCGAGCCGGAAGTACCAGCGCCCGGGGGAGCCGAACCACTCGATCAGCTCGCGCTCGCCGAAGCGCAGGAAGTCGGCGCACCGGTGGATGCCGCGCTGTTTCAGCGCCTGCTCCGTCACGCGCCCGACCCCCGGCACCTTCCGCACCGGCAGCGCGCGCACGAACGCCTCGACGTCGGACGGGGGTACGACGGTCAATCCGTTCGGCTTCCTCATGTCGGACGCGACCTTCGCCAGGAACTTGTTCGGGGCGACTCCCGCCGACGCGGTGAGCTCGGTCTCGCGCGCGATGTCGCGCCGGATCGCCTCGGCCACCTCGGTCGCGGTGCTCGCCCCCACCAGGTTCGACGTGACGTCGAGGTACGCCTCGTCCAGGCTGAGCGGCTCGACGAGGTGGGTGTAGCGCAGGAAGATCGCGCGGATCTCGCGCGATACGCGCGCGTACCGCTCGAAGTCGGGCGGCAGGAAGATCGCGTCCGGGCAGCGGCGATGCGCCTGGGACGACGGCATCGCGGAGCGGATGCCGAACTTCCGCGCCTCGTACGACGCGGTGCAGACGACGCCGCGGCTGCGTGGCGAGCCACCGACGACGACGGGGAGGCCGCGCAGCTCGGGGCGGTCCCGTTGCTCGACCGACGCGTAGAACGCGTCCATGTCGACGTGGATGATCTTGCGAGGTTCCTGCGACACGGTGCGGCTCGTCGGGCCCGCGCCCATCATACGCAGGACGAGGCGCATAACGAGGCTCCGGACGAGGCGCAGGACGACACGCGTGACGCGCCCGATACGACCGGAAACGACTGGAACGACGGAAACGACTGGAACGACGGATCCACGTGATGCGCAGCGTCTCGAACCTCCCGGTGGTAGTCTTCGCGGCCGGAACCGCCCCGCTTGCGTTCCGGTGCGCAGAACCGGGATCGAACGAGGGCGCGGCAGCGGCCCCTATCGGATCGGCCGGCCCTTCGACCAGGGGCTCCGATCCAGCCGAAGCGAGAGCGAGCGCATGATCGACTGGAACCACGAGAACGCGGCGCACCTCCTGCGCCGGGCCGGCTTCGGCGGGCGGCCGGACGAGATCGACGCCGCCGTCGCGCAGGGCCTCGACGCGACGATCGACGAGCTGTTCGCGCCCGACCCGGTCGCCGACGACCTGCCGCCCGACGTCAGCAAGCTGCGCAAGCTCCAGGGCTGGTGGATCGCGCGGATGGTCGAGACCTCGAGCCCGTTGCGCGAACGGCTCACGCTCTTCTTCCACAACCACTTCGCGACCGGGTTCTCGAAGGGCGGCCCGGCCGGGCGGATGCATCGGCAGAACCAGACCCTGCGGACGCTCGGGCTCGGCCGGTTTCGCGACCTCGTGCTCGCGATCGCGCGCGACCCGGCGATGCTCTTCTGGCTCGACAACCGCACGAACGTGAAGGGGAACCCGAACGAGAACTTCGCGCGCGAGCTGATGGAGCTGTTCACCACCGGCGTCGTCGGCCAAGACGGTCAGCCGATCTACACCGAGCTCGACGTCTCCGAGGGTGCGCGCGCGTTCACGGGGTGGACGACGGTCGGCGGCGAGTTCGTCTTCGACCCGAGCCTCCACGACGGCAAGTCGAAGACGTTCCTCGGGACGACGGGGAACCTCGACGGCACCGACGTCATCGACGTGCTCGCGTACCACCCGGCGACCGCGCGACGGATCCCGATGAAGTTGATCGCCCACTTCGCCCGGCCGATCGACCTGGACGACCCGGTCCTCGACGAGTTCGAGGCGCTCTACTTCGCGCACGACACCGCGATCGAACCGTTGCTGCGCCACCTCTTCGCGCATGGGTTCTTCTACGACGCCGCGTCGAAGCGCTCGCTCGTGAAGGGGCCGGCCGAGCTCCTCGTCGGCGCGCTCCGCGTGCTCGGCGCCGAGGTCTCCGGCAAGGCGTCGCGGCAGAAGAAGCTCGGCCGCATCGTCGAGAACATGGGGCAGGCGCTGTTCGAGCCTCCGTCCGTGTTCGGGTGGGACGAGGGGCTCGCGTGGGTCGAGGCGGCGGGGCTCCACCAGCGCGCCATCGCGGCGCAGTGGATCGCGGACAAGACGAAGGGGAACCCGAAGTCGCACCCCGTGAAGCTCGACCTGGTGGCGCTGTTCGGCGATCCGTTCGAGTGGCCCGGCCTCGACGCCGCCGCGGTCGTCGCGCGGATCCTCGACCGGCTCGGTCCGATCGACGCGGCGCCGGCCACGGTGGCGGCGCTCGTCGAGTACCTCGAGACCGATGCCAAGGGCGAGCCCGCGCCGTTCGTGCTGACGACGAAGTCGATCGAGAAGAAGGGGCGCGGATTGCTGGCGCTCGCCCTCTCGCTCCCCGAGTTCCAGGTCGCCTGAGGAGGCTCGGACGAATGCCGTTCACCCGACGAGAGTTCCTCGAGCGCGGGGTCATCTTGGTCCCCGCGTCGGTCCTCGCCTCGAACGCGATGGTCGGCTCGCTGCTCGCGAGCCCGTCGCACCCCAAACGCAACCTCGTCTTCGTCGAGCTGCGCGGCGGCAACGACGGACTCAACACGGTGGTGCCGTACGGCTTCCAGGGCGGGATCTACTACGACCATCGTCCGACGCTCGGGGTGCCGGCCGACGCGGTGCTGCCGATCGACGACGAGTTCGGCTTCCACCCCGCGCTCGGCGCGCTCCTTCCCCACTGGGACGCGGGGCGCCTCGCGATCGTGCGCGGCGTCGGGTTCCCGAACCCGAGCTTCTCGCACGCGTTCGCCCGCAAAGTGTTCGCCACCGGCGACCCGACCGGCGCGACGTCGTCGGGCTGGTTCGGACGGTTCTTGAACGCGTCGCCCGCGCCGGAGGCGCGCGTCTTCGACGTGAACCGCTTCGTCTCATCGATGTTCGCCGGCGCCGCCGAGTTCGTCCCGGCGTTCCTCAGACCCAAGAACCTGTCCTTCCCCGGCCCGAGCGCCAAGAAGGAGGTCGCGGCGCGGCGCCGCGCTTATGAGCAAGCGGTCGCCGGCCTCGCACGCGAGGGCGGGCTGCTCGGCGACGTGAGCCGCGCCGGCGAGCGGTTCCTCGAGAGCGTCGACACCTACTCCGCGGTGCCGAAGGGGCCGCACGTCGGCCTCTACCCCGCGCACCCGCTCGGGCACGCGATGCGCCTGGTGAAGGACCTGATCGCGTCGCCGCTGCCGCTGCGCTACCACCACGTCGTGTTCGGGGGATTCGACACCCACTCCGGCCAAGACGACCTCGCGTACCACGAGGCTCGCCTCGAGGTGGTCGCCGGCGCGCTCGCCGCGTTCCAGGCCGATCTCACCGCGTCGGGCGACGCGAAGAAGACGGTGACGGTGGTCTACTCCGAGTTCGGGCGGTCGGTGCTCGAGAACGGCAGCGGCGGGACGGACCACGGCACGGCCGGGCTGGTCCTCGTGCTCGGCGCGCCGGTGAGCGGCGGCTTCGTCGATCCGCACCCTTCGCTCCATCCCGGCGACCTGAGCGACATCTCCGAGC
Organism: uncultured Phycisphaeraceae bacterium; assembly: GCA_964649825.1. Classification (GTDB taxonomy): domain Bacteria; phylum Planctomycetota; class B15-G4; order B15-G4; family JADJEK01; genus CAZYQW01. Next base: position 179,661 of record CAZYQW010000119.1, read on the forward strand.
TCGAGGTGACGACCGACTTCCGCGACGTCTTCGGCACGCTCCTCGAACGGTGGCTCGGCTTCGACGCCGCCGGACTCTTCCCCGGGCACGTGGTCGCCGACCTCGGGTTCATTTGACGACGAGCGCGCGGCCGGTTCCCGATCGAAGTCTGTCCGGCCGCCGCGAAAACGGCTACGATGGCGCGCTCGTTTCGGCCGGTACTCGGCTCGCCGCCGATCACGCTCGATCCACCGGGAGATCTCATGAAGCCCTCCGTGCTCGCACTCTTCACCGGCGTCGCTCTCGCGTTCGTTCCCTGCGCCTACCCGCGTCAGGACCACGGCGGCGACGACTCGGGCTCCGACCACTCGGCCGCGCTCGACCGCTCCCGCGGTCGCGACCGTACCAAGATCAAACCGTACGACTCGGTGATCACCGACAAGGCCACCACGAAGGCGGGCGTCTTCCTGGTGCATGAGCTCGACGAGAAGCTCTACTACGAGATCCCGACCAGCGAGTTCGACAAGGAGTTCCTCTGGGTCACCCAGATCGCGAAGACGCAGTCCGGGTTCGGGTTCGGCGGCACCGGCGCCGGCGACCGCGTCGTCCGCTGGCAGCTCCGCGACAAGAAGGTCCTGCTGCGGGACGTGAAGTACGAGCTGCGGGCGCGCGACGGTGACGCGATCCAACGGTCGGTCGCCGCGACGAGCGTCGAACCGATCATCGAGACGTTCGACGTCCTCGCGTGGGGCAAGGATCAGGCGCCGGTGATCGAGGTGACGGATCTCTTCCGCGGCGACGTCAACGAGTTCTCGGTGCGCCGGCGCCTCAATGCGTCGAGCCTCGATCGGGCCAAGACGTTCATCGAGCAGACCAAGGTCTTCCCGACGAACATCGAGACGAAGGTCCTCGCGACGTACAAGCTGAGCCGCGAAGCGCCGACGAGCGGGTTCGGCCGCCGCTCGTCGCGCCGCGACCCGAGCCAGAGCGTCGTGACGGCCGAGGTCCACCACAGCATGGTGAGGCTGCCCGATGAACCGATGAAGCCGCGCGTCCACGACTCGCGGGTCGGGTTCTTCTCCGTCTCGTTCGAGGAGTACGGCACCGACGAGCACCAGGTCGAGGAGATGCGCTACGTCACGCGCTGGCGCCTCGAGAAGAAGGACGAGGCGGCGGAGGTCTCCGAGCCGAAGAAGCCGATCGTCTTCTACGTCGGACGCGAGGTGCCGGAGAAGTGGCGGCCGTGGGTGAAGAAAGGCATCGAGGCGTGGCAGCCCGCGTTCGAGGCGGCAGGCTTCAAGAACGCGATCCTCGCCAAGGACGCGCCGAGCGAGCGCGAGGACCCGAACTGGGACGCCGAGGACGCACGCTACAGCTCGATCCGCTGGCTCCCGGCCACGATCGAGAACGCGATGGGCCCCCACGTCAACGATCCGCGCACCGGCGAGATCCTCGAGGCGGACATCCTCGTCTACCACAACATCCTGAAGCTCGTGCGCGACTGGTATTTCGTCCAGGCGTCGCCGAGCGACGAACGCGCGCAGTCGCTGCCGATGCCCGACGACCTGATCGGCGAGCTGCTCGCCTACGTGATCACGCACGAGGTCGGTCATTCCCTCGGGTTTCCGCACAACATGAAGGCGAGCTCGTGCTACTCGGTCGAGCAGCTCCGCGACCCCGCGTTCACGGCGGCGCACGGCACGGAAGCGTCGATCATGGACTACGGTCGGTTCAACTACGTCGCCCAGCCGGGTGACGGCGCCGCGCTGATCCCGGTTGTCGGCCCGTACGACTTCTTCGCGGTCGACTGGGGCTACCGCGAGTTCGCGACGGCTCAGGCGGAGCAGGACGGTCTGCGGACGCTCGTGAAGAAGCAGGTCGACGACCCGATGCTCCGCTTCGGCGATTCGAACCCGGACGAGGACCCGTCGCAGCAGACCGAGGACCTCGGCTCCGATCCGATCGCGGCGACCGCGCTCGGCCTGAAGAACGTCGAGCGCGTGGCCGGGTTCCTCGTCAGCGCGACGTGCAGGGAAGGCGACGACTACGACCTGTTGAGGAACATGTACGGCGAGCTGCTCGGCCAGCGTGGGCGCGAGCTCGGCCACGTCGTGAACGTGGTGGCCGGGATGGTCGCGAACAACGTCTGGTACGGCGACGGCGACCGCGTCTACGAGCCGGTCGCCCCCGACCGCCAGCGCGAGGCGGTACGCTTCCTGATCGAGCACGCCTTTCACGTCCCCGACGCGCTCCTCCAGCCGGCGATCGTCGATCGCCTCGAGAGCCACGGCGCGGCCGATCGGATCCTGCGGGAACAGGAGCGAGTCCTGGGCGGTCTGATCAACACGACCCGCGTGCGACGCATGGCCGAGCACGCGGACCGGGCCGGCGAGAGCGCCTACTTCCCGGCCGAGATGCTCGCGGACGTGCGCGAGGGGATCTGGACCGAGCTCGACGATCCACGGCCCACCGTCGGCCTCCATCGTCGCAACCTTCAGCGTGCCCACGTCGACACGCTCTCGAAGAACGTCGACCAGCTCGACGTCGACTCGGACCTTCCGGCGCTCTGCCGCGGCGAGCTCGAGACGATCCTCGGCGCGGTCCGCCGCGCGACGGCGCGCTCCGGCGACGAGACGACCAACTTCCACCTCGCGGATCTCGCGGCACGGATCGACAACGTGCTCGAGCCGCGGTCCGTGCGGTCCCTCGATCAGCCGGCCCCGACCGGCCCGGCTGCGTCGAGCCGGTCCGCGCAAACGCCAGGAGTCGAAGGAGAAGAGCGATGACGGAAAGTGCCGCCGCCCCCGAGGACAACCCCACGTCGCAGACGACGCCGCAGGTTCACGGGCTGGGAGATATCCTGCGCTCGCTCGCCGGCAAGGTCGTCACGATGGTGAACCCCGAGTCGCTCGAGAACGCGCCGATGGGCTACCAGCTCACCACCGGCTTCTATCGGGCCAAGGTGCTCGCCGTTCACGACGACATGGTCTCGATCGCGACCGAGCTCGTGCACAAGGGCCGCGAGACGACGAAGGAGCCGGTCCGCCAGTTCATCCCGTTCGACCGGATCAAGCGCATCAGCTTCGCGAAGTCCGACGTCCTGGTGCACATCTGATCGCCCGCGCGACGCGGTGGCCGGCCGCCGCGTCGCGCCGCCGGCGACAGTCCGAATGACCCAGCCGCTCGCGATCCTCCTCGTGCTCTCGGCGTGCGTCGCCCTGGCCGAGTGGCTCGGGCGTCGCCGTTACTTCTCGCACGTCGGGTCGGCCCTGCTCGTCATCGTCATCACGGCGGTTGCGGCCAACCTCGGGGTGATCCCGACCGCGGTCGCGCCGCGGCCGATCTACGACGTCATCTTCGGGACGATCGCGCCGCTCGGGGTGTTCTGGCTCCTGCTCGACGTCGACATCGCGCGGATCCGTCGGGCGGGCGGGCCGATCCTGGCCGCGTTCGGGCTCGGCGCGATCGGCACCGTCGTCGGCGTCGTCGCCGGCATGGCGGTGGTCGACGGCGAGCAGTCGATCGGCCCCGGCTTTCGTGCGCTCGGCGGCATGTTCGTCGGCACGTACACCGGCGGCAGCGTGAACTTCAGCGCGGTCGCGATCGGCCTCGGCGTGGAGACGACCGGCGTGCTGTTCGCCGGAGCAACCGTCGTCGACTGCGTCATGACGACGGTCTGGATGCTGGTGACGCTCGCGGTGCCGGTCGCGATGAGACGTCTCGGGGGCGTCGAGGGCCCCGCGAAGCCGCCGGCGCCCGCGGTGGCGATCGGGGAACCCGGCGCGAACGGCGGGACGTCTCGCGAGGGCGGCGAGCCGGCCGTGTTCGACGTCGCCCTCCTGATCGCGCTCGCCCTCGGGTCGTTCGAGCTCGCGCGCGCGGTGCCGGCCGCGTTCGACGGGCAGTGGATGCTCGTCCACACGACGTTCGCCCTGGTCGCGGCGCACGTCCCGTCCGTGCGCCGGTTGCGCGGGAACCGCATGCTCGGGCTGACCGCCCTGCTCTATTTCCTGGCGTTGATCGGCGCCCTCTGCGACCTCGAGGCGCTGCGAAGCCTGGGCCGGCTCGGCACCACGCTCTTCCTCTTCGTCGCCGTCTGCCTCCTCGTCCACGGCGTCATCGTGTTCGGCGGATCTCGGCTGCTGCACCTCCACCCCGACGTCGCCGCCGTCGCGTCGCAGGCGAACATCGGCGGCGGTACGACCGCCCTCGCCCTGGCGCAGAGTCTCCGGCGCGACGACCTCGAGCTCCCCGCGGTCCTGGTCGGTGCGCTCGGCACCGCGACCGGGACGTACCTGGGATTCTGGACCGCCCAAGCACTGCTGTAGATCGCGGTCGCCGGCCGTTTTTCTCGAACGTCTCCGCAACCATCGCGCGCGCTCCCGGTTCGATGCCCCGGTCCGGCGGCAGCGTCCGCCGGAACCGACGGCCCCGCCGACTCTTCCCTCCTCCGCCCCCGCGGAGGCGGGTCTCGAACCAAGATATGGAGGACCAGCATGCTCAAGGGAACGATCCTTCTCACCGCCGCCCTCGTGCTCGGAGGCGCGGCCATCGGCGCCGGACCGGCCAAGCACGGCCAGACCAAGGGCAAGATCGACCTCGCGACCGCGACGGCGAACGGCCACATGAAGGGCCTGCTGCGGAACGCGAACGGCGTCGTGATCTTCAAGCTCGTCGCGAAGCTGACCGACGCGACTCCGGCCACCGCGCCGGGCGTCGAGGGAACGATCGACGGCGTGCTCCTGAAGGCGAACGGCAGCGGCCCGTTCGCGAAGGTGATGGGGAAGTACAAGGCCGACGCGAACGGCAAGGGCGTCTTCGAGGCGGTCGTGTTGAAGCCGTCCCCATCGGGCGCGCTGCATCCGATCGGCAAGATCGCCGGCAAGCTGCACGATCCCGCCCCGAACGGAACCCCGGGGCCGTACCAGGGATTCTTCCAGTTCCAGTAGCCGGGCGGTTCGTCCGAAGATCGGGGCGCGAAGGCCGCACGCCGGCCCGAGCGCCCCATTTCGTTCGGGCTTCCTTCCGGCGAGCGACCCTGCGACAATCTCGCGGACCATGTCGCTCCTCGCCGCCTACGACGCCCACCTTGCCTACCACGGGAAGCCGATCCTGCGCGGCGAGTCGATCGCCATCGAGCGCAAGGACCGGGTCGGGATCGTCGGCCGGAACGGCACCGGAAAGAGCTCGCTCCTGCGCCTCCTGACCGGCCAGGTCGAGCCCGACGTCGGCAAGGTCGTCCGGGCTCGGGACCTTCGGGTCGGCTTCCTCGCGCAGGAGCTCGCGGAGGGCGGCGACGTCGGCCTGCTCGACTCGGTCATCGCCGCGGCGCCGCGGCGGACGGACCTGGAGCGACGCGTGTCCGCGATCGAGAGCGAGCTCGACGAGGTGGACGACGAGGAGGAGAAGACCCGGCTCGCCCTCGAGCTCGCCGACCTCCACGTCGAGCTCGGCGACCTCGAGCGCCACTTCGCTCCCCACCACGCGCGACGGATCCTGCTCGGCCTCGGCTTCTCGAGCGACGACTTCGACCGGCGGGTCCGCGAGTTCTCCGGCGGCTGGCGCATGCGTGCGGCGCTCGCCGGGCTCCTTTTCGGGCAACCCGAGGTCCTGCTGCTCGACGAGCCGACGAACCACCTCGACCTGCCGTCGGTGCACTGGCTGAACCGGTTCCTCGACGGCTTTCCGCACGCGCTCGTGCTCGTCTGCCACGACAAGGAGTTCCTGAACCGCCACGTGCAGCGCATCATCTCCCTCGAGACCGAGGGCATCCGCACGTACACCGGCAACTACGATGACTACCTCGAGCTGCGCGAGCAGGAGCTGATCCACCTCGAGGCGCAGGCGCGCAAGGTCGAGCAGAAGCAGAAGCAGCTCCAGCAGTTCGTCGATCGCTTCCGCGCCAAGGCCAGCAAGGCTCGGCAGGCGCAGAGCAAGGCGCGCCTGATCGAGAAGCTGGAGCAGGAGCAGGCCGTCGAGCTCCCCGACGTGCGCCGGTCGATCGTGCTCAAGTTTCCTCCCACCGTCCGGTCGGGCGACCCAGTCATCGAGATCGAAGGGCTCGGCCACGCGTACGGCGAGAATCGCGTGCTGAAGGACGTCGACCTGAACGCGCGTCGCGGCGACCGGATCGCCATCGTCGGGCTGAACGGCGCGGGAAAGACGACGCTCTTGAAGCTGATCGCCGGCGAGCTCCCGGTCGAGTCGGGCACGATCCGGTTCGGCGCGAACGTCGCGCGCAGCTACTTCGCACAGCACCACGCGGAAGTCCTCGACCGCGAGAGGAGCGTGCTGGAGGAGGTGTGGAGCGCCGCGCCGTCGAAGACGCAGTCGGAGGCGCGCGGGCTGTGCGGCGCGTTCCTCTTCTCCGGCGACGACGTCGAGAAACGGATCGGCGTCCTCTCGGGCGGCGAGAAGACGCGCGTGGCGCTCGCGCGGCTCTTGATCGCGCCGGGCAACCTGCTGCTGCTCGACGAGCCGACCAACCACCTGGACACCGAGTCGTCGGAGAAGCTCGCCAAGTCGCTCTCGACGTACGACGGCACGATCCTCTTCGTCTCGCACGACCTCGCGTTCGCGCGCGGCCTGTCGACCAAGGTCTGGGACGTCGCCAACGGCACGGTTCGCGAGTACCAGGGATCCCTCGGGGACTACCTCGACCGCGTCGCGGCGGATCAGGCCCGAGCCGAGCTTGGGCTGTCGGGCGAGGAGCGCTCCGCCGCCCGCCGCGCATCGAACGAGCCGCGGACGGACGGGAAGCAGGCGCGCATCGAGGCTCGCGATGCGCTCGCCAAGCGCCGCAAGGAGCGGGCCAAGCTCGCGAAGAAGACGGACCAGCTCTTCGACGAGATCGCCGCCCTCGAGGCAAGCAAGGTCGCGCTCGAGGCCGAGCTCTCGAACCCCGCGATCTACGACGACGCCGCACGCGCGTCCGACGTCACGACGCGGCACCGCGGCACGGTCCACGCGATCGCGGCGAAGACGGCCGAATGGGAGGATCTCTCGTCGCAGCTCGAGGCGCTGCCCGAGCCGTAGCGAAGACGCGCGTCGCTCCCCCCGGGGCGTGACGCGCCCGAACCGGCCGGCGAAAGTTGCGTCGGTCTTCCGCCCCTGCTAACGTTCCCGGTTTCGCAGTCCGCGCTCGAATCGACGCGTCAGAACCCCCCCTCTCAAGACAAGCCCGGGACGGCTCTCCATGATGGACTCGGACCCCTTCGCACCGGTCGATCTCTTCCGGAACCGACACGTCGGACCGAACGCCGTCGAGCGCCGCACGATGCTGCAGACGGTCGGGGCGAAGTCGCTCGATGACCTGATCGACCAGACGATCCCGGCCTCGATCCGGATGGACGGACGCATGGTGCTGCCGCCCGCGCTCACCGAGCGCGAGGCGATCGAGCATCTGCGCCAGCTCGCCGACAAGAACCAGGTCTACCGCACCTACCTCGGCCTTGGGTACCACGGCACGGTCACCCCTCCCGTCATCCTGCGCAACGTCTTCGAGAACCCCGGCTGGTACACCCAATACACGCCGTACCAGGCCGAGATCGCGCAGGGGCGTCTCGAGGCGCTCCTGAACTACCAGACGATGGTGATCGAGCTGACCGGCATGCAGGTCGCCAACTCGTCCCTGCTCGACGAAGCGACGGCCGCCGCCGAGGCGATGACGCTCTGCCGCCGGGTGCTCGAGCGCGACAAGGACCGCAACACGTTCTTCGTCGCCGCGCACTGCCATCCGCAGACGATCGCCGTCGTGCGGACGCGCGCCGAGCCGCTCGGGCTCGAGGTGATCGTCGGCGACCACGAGACGTTCGACCCCCCCGCTTCGCTGTTCGGCGCCCTGGTGCAGTACCCGGCGACCGACGGAGCCGTCCTCGACCTCGGCTCGTTCTGCGCGCGCGTCAAGGAGGTGGGCGCGCTCGCCGTGGTGGCGACCGACCTTCTCGCGCTGACGCTGTTGAAGCCGCCGGGCGAGTTCGGTGCCGACATCGTGATCGGCAGTTCGCAGCGGTTCGGAGTGCCGATGTTCTACGGCGGCCCCCACGCGGCGTTCATGGCGACGCGCGAGGAGCACCAGCGCAAGCTCCCCGGCCGCATCGCCGGCCTCTCGATCGACAGCCGCGGCAAGCCGGCGCTCCGGCTCGCGCTGCAGACGCGCGAGCAGCACATCCGCCGCGACCGTGCCACGAGCAACATCTGCACCGCGCAGGTGCTGCTCGCGGTCGGCGCGTCGATGTACGGCGTCTACCACGGCCCCGGCGGATTGTCGAAGATCGCGCGCCGCGTCCACCAGATGACGACGATGCTCGCCGACGCGGTGCGTGCGGCCGGCCACGAGGTCGTGCATGACCGTTTCTTCGACACGTTGCGGATCCGCCCGCGCGGAAAGGCCGCGGCGGCGATCCTCGCCGACGCGGCCGCGAAGCGGATCAACCTGCGGTCGTACGACGACGGTGACGTCGGCGTCGCGTTCGACGAGACGGTGGGCGCGAACGACTTGGACGACCTGGTCGACGTCTTCGGCGGCGCCACGCTCGGCCTCACGCCCGGCGAGCTCGACTTCGGGTCGTTCGCGCGGACGTCGCCGTTCATGACCGAGGAGGTCTTCCATCGCTACCACACCGAGCACGAGCTCCTGCGGTACATGCACCGCCTGGAGTCGCGAGACCTCAGCCTGAACACGTCGATGATCTCGCTCGGCTCGTGCACGATGAAGCTGAACGCGACGGCCGAGATGATCCCGATCAGCCTCCGCGGGTTCCGCAACATCCATCCGTTCGTGCCGCGGGAACAGGCGGCGGGCTACCTCGAGATGATCGGACGGCTCGAGGAATGGCTCTGCGAGATCACCGGGTTCTCCGCCTGCTCGCTCCAGCCGAACGCCGGCTCGCAGGGCGAGTACGCCGGGCTGCTCGTGATCCGCGAGTACCACCACTCCCGCGGCGACGAAGGGCGCGACGTCTGCATCATCCCGACGTCCGCGCACGGCACCAACCCCGCGAGCGCGGTCCTCGCCGGTATGCGCGTGGTCCCGGTCCGGTGCGACGAGCACGGCAACATCGACGTGGGCGACCTGAAAGCGAAGGCGGAGAAACACGCGGCCGAGCTCGGCGCGATCATGGTGACGTATCCGTCCACGCACGGCGTGTTCGAGGACTCGATCAAGGAGATCTGCGCCATCGTGCATGCGCACGGCGGACAGGTCTACCTGGACGGCGCCAACATGAACGCGATGGTGGGACTCTGCCGGCCGGGCGACATCGGCGGCGACGTGTGCCACCTCAACCTCCACAAGACGTTCTGCATCCCGCACGGCGGCGGCGGACCCGGCATGGGTCCGATCTGCGTCGCCGACCATCTCGCCCCGTTCCTGCCGCGCCACCCGATGGTCGAGGTCGGCGGTCGCGACGGGATCGGCGCGGTCTCGGCCGCGCCGTACGGGAGTCCGGGCATCCTGCCGATCTCGTACGCGTACATCGTCATGATGGGGACCGAAGGGCTCGAGCTCGCCACTCAGACCGCGATCCTGAACGCGAACTACGTCGCGAGCCGGCTCGACCCCCACTTCCCGGTCCTCTATCGCGGGCGATCGGGACGGATCGCGCACGAGTGCATCATCGACGTCCGTGCGCTCTCGAAGGCGACCGGGATCGACATCGACGACGTCGCGAAGCGCCTCATGGACTACGGCTTCCACGCCCCGACGATGGCGTGGCCGGTGCCGGGCACGCTCATGATCGAGCCGACCGAGAGCGAGTCGAAGGCCGAGCTCGATCGGTTCTGCGACGCCCTGATCTCGATCCGGGGCGAGATCCGCGAGGTCGAGGAGGGCAAGGTCAGCGCCGAGGACAGCGCGCTGCGCGGCGCGCCGCATCCGGCCGACGTCGTCGTCTCCGACGCGTGGGATCGGGCGTACTCACGGGAGAAGGCCGCGTTCCCGGCCCCGTGGTGCCGCGACCACAAGTTCTGGCCGTACGTCGGCCGCGTCGACAACGTGTACGGCGACAAGAACCTCTGCTGCACGTGGACGCCCGAGGCATCGAAGGAGCCGGCGACGGAACCGGCTTGAAGGACGAGATCGATGGCGAAGCGGATCGACTGGCTCTACCACCGCAAGCACTGAACGGGATGCGCTCGCGCCGACGAGTTCGTCGGCCGGAACGGCATCGAGGTCGTCGAGATCGTCGACGCGAAGAAGGCACGCTTCGCCAAGGACGACCTGAAGAAGGTGTTTGCCGGCGCGGATCGGATCGTGGCCGCGCGCGGACGTCGGTTCGTCGTCTTCGAGCCCAAGGAGAAGGGGTTCGATTTCGAGGCGATGGCGAGCAAGGTGCTCGGGCCTTCCGGAACCCTCCGCGCGCCGGCCGCCAAAGTCGGCCGAACCTGGCTCGTGGGATTCGCGGACGAGGCGTGGAGCGACGTGCTCGGTTGAACCACGCGGGTTCGCCGGTCGCGACGCGCGCCTTCAGGGGAACTGACCACGGGCGTGGCGGCCGGACCACCGCCGAGCAGCAGCAGCCCGGTCGTCGGCCCGAACGCCAGGTCGAGCTCCAGCCGCAGCAGCTCCCCCGGAGCGGGACAGCCGCCCGCGGTCAGGAGCGGTGACGACCACGTCCGGAGCTCCGTCCGCGTCGACGTCGGCGACGGCGAGAACTCGGCCGGCGGGCCGGCCGTCGCGGCGATTGCCGGCGGCAGCAGGGCGCCGGCGCCGTCGCCGGCGTAGCTCCAGACCCCGGGGTTCTGGCCGACGACGATCGCGTCGAGCGCGCCGCCGCCGTCGAGGTCGTGGTCGTGGAGTTCGACCTGCCGCGGGTATGGGACGGACGCGAGCAGTGCGGTCGTAGTGAACCCGCCGTCGCCGTCGCCACGGTAGACGGTGCGGTTCGTCGACGTGGCGGTGTGGGTCGCTACGGCGTCGAGTCGCCCGTCGCCGTCGAGGTCGCCGAGGGCCAGCGCGTTCACCGACCAGGGCACGCCGTCGTGGACCGGCGTGGCGAAGACGGGGCCGCTCTGGGCGCATGCGCCGGCGGCGCCGACGACGACGACGAGGAGCGCAGAGGCGAAGGCTCGTGACATGCGCCGGTCTCTCGTGGGGTGAGGAGTACCGTTTGAACAGGGGAGACGCGATCGCCATTATCAGACATGTTTTTTGGCGAATCCGGCCGAGATCCGTCGAGCCGGTGAGATTCGGGGTCCACGCAAGATGACGTTCCAGCTCGAAAGCCGCGCGCGCCGGCTCGAACGTCTCGGGCGCGGTGGGTTCGAGGTCGTCGTGGTCGGCGGCGGGATCACGGGAGCGGGCTGCGCTCTCGACCTCGCCCTGCGTGGCGTGCGCGTCCTGCTCGTCGAGCGCGGCGACTGGGCCGGCGCGACGTCGAGCGCGTCATCCCGCCTCGTCCACGGCGGGCTGCGCTACCTCGAGCAACTCGAGATCGGATTGGTCCGCGAGTCCTGCCTCGAGCGGGACCTCCTGCTCACGAACGCGGGGGGGCTCGTTTGGCCCGAGCGGTTCACCTTTCCGGTGCGGCGCGGGGACCGGGTCGGGCTCCTGAGGATGCGGATCGGGCTCTGGCTCTACACGCTCCTCTCGCTCCCTCGCGCGCTCGGGCGGCCGCGCGGGCTGTCGCGCGCGGAGACCGCGAGGATCCTCCCCGGGATCGATACGACCGGCCTCCGCGGCGCCGGCGCGTACCGCGACGCCGCGACCGACGACGCCCGGCTCACGCTGGCCGTCGTCCTGTCGGCCGCGCGGGCCGGCGCCTGCGTGATCTCGCGCTGCGAGGTCGAGGAGATCGCGAACGGCGACGACGGCGCCTTCATCCGCTTCCGCGACACGGAGACCGGAAACGCGAGCGACACGACGGCGCGGGCGGCGGTGCTCGCCGCCGGCCCGTTCACCGACCGCCTCCGCGAGCGCGCCGGCCTACCCGGCGGGTGGATCGCGGCGACGCGCGGCGCCCACGTCGTGGTGCCCCGCGACCGGCTCTCCACCGACGGAGCCGTCATCTTCCCGTCCACCATCGATGGCCGGATCATGTTCCTGATCCCGTGGCCACGCTCCACCGTCGTCGGCACGACCGACCTCGACGCGGATCCATCGCGGCCGGTGCGCGCGACCCCGGAGGAGGTGCGCTACCTGCTCGACTCCGCGAACGGCCTCGTCCCGTCCGCCGCGCTCACGCCCGACGACGTGATCTCGACGTGGGCCGGCCTGCGGCCGTTGCTCGCGGGGAGCGCGGAGGACCCGTCCGCGCGCTCGCGCGAGGAGCGGGTGGCTCGGGAGCGATCGATCTACACGATCGCCGGCGGCAAGCTGACCGGGTACCGGGCCATGGCCGAGCGCCTCGCCGCGCGGCTCGCGGCCGACCTCGGGCTCGGACGGGGTGGACGCCGCTCGCCGACGCGCGAGCACCGTTTGCTCGGCGCCGGACCGCGGATCACCGCCCGGCCGGCGTGGTCGTCGCTCCCGGCGGCCGGACCTCGCTCCCGCGCCGAGGTGTTGCTGGCCCGGTACGGCGCGCTCGCCGGCGAGGTCGAGGCGTCTCTCGGCGAGGCCGCCGGCGGCGCGGCGTCGCTCGGCGACGAGGTCTGGTCGGGCGAGATCGACTGGGCCGTGGAACGGGAGGACGCGCGCGGAGTCGCCGACTTCCTGCTGCGCCGCACCGACGTCGGCCGAGGGCCGCCGTGGATGGCGGCGGCGCTCGGCGAGCGGGTCGAGGCGCGCATGGCCGAGCTCTGCGGTTGGGACGCGCCGCGCCGGGCTCGAGAGGGCGATGCGTGGCGCCGGGAGGTGGCCGACCTCCACGCGTGGCGGAACGAGGACTTGCCGTGAGTCGCGAGCCGCCGCCCGACGTTCAGGCCCTGATCGCCGACGCCGACGCCACGCACGAGCGCTACGAGCGGGAACGAGAGGCCGGCTTCGACGTGTTCATCACGTCCGACCCGCTCGCGGCGTGGTCCGCGCTCGCGCGCCTGCCGGAGCATCGCGGGCTCTTCCTCGAATGGGGAAGCGGAATGGGCCTGATCACGCTCATGGCCGCGCGCCTCGGCTTCGACGCGTACGGGATCGAGCTCCGGCGCGAGCTGGTCCAGGTCGCGCGCGCGCTCGGCCGCCGCCACGCCCTCGACGCGACCTTCGTCGAGGGATCGTTCTTCCCTGGCGGGTTCGAGGAGGATCCGGAGCTGCTCGACGTCGACCTGATCCACACGGCGGATGGCGCCGACGCGTACGACGCACTCGGCATCCCGCTCACGGAGTTCGACGTGATCTACGCGTTCCCGTGGCCCGGCGAGGAGGAGCTCTTCCTCGACCTGTTCCGGCGCGGGGCCGGCGCGCACGCGCGGCTGATCATGAACCGCGGGCGCGACGGCATCTCGGTTCAGTCGTGACGAGGCGGATCAGGATCGAGGAACGCCGTTGCCCGCCTCCGATCCCGCTCCCCGCCACGGGCCTCGCCGCGGACCGGGGAGGGGCGACGTGCTCATCGCAGCAGGAGGATCGCCACGCCGGCCACGGCCACCGCCGCTCCCACGACGGCGCGCATGGAGACGCGCTGCCGGAGGTACGCCCGCACCATCGGCAGTACGAAGATCGGCGTGGTCGCGGTGAGCGTCGCGGCGACCCCGACCTTCGCGTGCTGGAACGCGAGCATGCTGGTGAAGATCCCGAGGTACGCACCGCAGAAGCTGGCGAGAACGAGCGTGGGCCACGCCCCGGCGGCCCGGACCTGGACGATCCAGGAGCCGAGGCGGCGCGACGCGACCGCGGCGACGCATCCAACCCCGATCGCGGTGGCGAGCCGGATGGCCGAAGCCTCGAGCGCGGGCCGCGAGCTCTCCGCGGCGAGGATCAGGATGCCCTTCTTCGACCACGCGGCGCCGATCGCCTGGCACAGGGCGCTGGCAAAGGCGGCGAGCACGCCGGCCCTCGTCGTGCCCGGAAAGTGGCCCGCGCTCTCGTCCGCCGGCGGCCGCTCTCGCACGACCCAGACCACCCCGAGCAACGTGACCGCGATGCCGACGCCCGCCGTTCCGGTGAGGACTTCGTCCAAGACCAGGTACCCGCACAACGCGCCGAGTGGTGGACCGAGAGTCTCGATGACGAGCGCGCGTCGCGGGCCGAGGATCTGGATCGATCGGAAATGGAACGTGTCGCCGAGGAACAGCCCGACGAACGCGCTGACGGCGAGCCACGCGACCGCCGCGGGATCGACGTGGACGAGCGGCGCGCCGTCCATCCACGCGAGGAGGGCCAGGGTCGCGAGCACGAACAGCCCCGCGAGGGTGTTCTTGAGCAGATTCAGCGCCGCGGCCGCGACGCGGACGCGCGAGAAGAGGACGCTGCCCGCCGCCCACAGCGCCGCGGTGATGAGCGCGTACAGCTCGCCCGGGGCCCCGTCCGTCGTCGTCAAACGCCGTCCCCGCGTTCGCCCTGTCTCTCGGGCGCTTGGTCGGGCGCTTGGTCGGGCACCCGTTGGGACGGTCGTTCGATGGCGGTTCCGCACGTCGGGCAGACGCGGTCGCGCGTGGCGTTCGATCGACGCAACTGCTCCGCGAAGCCACCGGCGAGAAGGCCCGCGGGCAAGGCGAAGAGACCGACGCCCAACAACGCGATCACCGCCCCGAGGCACTTCCCGAGCGGCGTGATCGGATAGACGTCGCCGTAGCCGACCGTCGTCAGCGTGCAGACGCCCCACCACATCGTGGCCGGGATGCTCGAGAACGCCTCGGGCTGCGCCGCGCTCTCGGCCACGAACATCAGGCTCGACGCGAGAAGGAGCAGGATCACGAGCGCGCCGGCCAGGACGACGAACTCCTCGCGGCGAGACCGGAGCACCGCGGCGAGGGTCTGGATCGAGCGCGAGTAGCGCGCGATCTTGAGGACGCGGAACACCCGGGCGAGCCGCATGATGCGGAGCATGCGCAGGTCGGTCGAGATTGCGAGGTAGAACGGGACGATCGCGATGAGGTCGACGAGCGCCATCGGCGTCGCCATCCATCGCAGGCGCCCGACCAGCGGCCGCCGATACCGCGCGTCGCTCGTGCAAGTGACGAGCCGCACCAGGTACTCGACCGTGAAGACGACGATCGACACGGTCTCGAACGCCTCCAGCATCCGACCGTAGGACGACGCGACGGCGTGCACGCTTTCGAGCATGATCGCGACCACGTTGAGCCCGATCAGCACGAGCAGACCGAGCTCGAGCCTTTGCCGAAATGAGGTCACCGCACGGATCTCCCTGTCAAACGAGCGGTCGACGCGCCGCGGGGCGCGGGCGACGCTCAGCCGGCGCGAGGGCACTCGCTGCATCCCTCATCGTCGTCAGACGTCGTACGCGAGCACCGGCGCGAGCCAACGCTCGACGGTGCCGACGTCCTCGCCCTTGCGACGCGCGTAGTCCTCGACCTGGTCCCTCTCGATCTTGCCGAGGCCGAAGTACGTCGACTCCGGGTGGCTGAAGTAATAGCCGGTCACCGCCGCGGTCGGAAGCATCGCGAAGCTCTCCGTCAGCTCCATCGACGCGAGGTCCGTCGCCTTCAGCAGGTCGAACAGGATCGCCTTCTCGCTGTGGTCGGGGCAGGCCGGGTAGCCGGGGGCAGGACGGATGCCCTGGTACTTCTGGTGGATCAGGGACTGGTTGTCGAGATCCTCGTCCCTGGCGAAGCCCCAGAACTCGCGCCGCACGCGCTCGTGCATGTGCTCGGCGAAAGCCTCGGCCAGGCGGTCGGCGAGGATCTTGCACATGATGATCGAGTAGTCGTCGTTCTCGGCCTCGAACCTCCTCGCGACGACATCGATCCCGATGCCGGAGGTCAGCGCGAATCCGCCGATGAAGTCGGGCTTGCCGGTCGCCTTCGGCGCGATGAAGTCGGAGAGCGCCAGGTTGGGCTGGCCGGGCGGTTTCTGGGTCTGCTGGCGCAGGCTGTGGATCACGCAGCGCCGCTCGGCGCGGGTCTCGTCCGAGTAGACCTCGATGTCGTCCGACTCGTTGCTGCTCGCGGGGAAGAAGCCGATCACCGCCTTCGCGGTCAGCCACTTCTCGCTGACGATCCGCTCGAGCATGCGCCGCGCGTCGCCGAGCAGCTTGCGCGCCTCGCCGCCGATGCGCTTGTCGTCGAGGATGCGCGGGTAGACGCCCTTCAGCTCCCACGCGTGGAAGAACGGCGTCCAATCGATGCGCGGCGCGATCGCGGCGAGGTTGTAGTCGTCGAACACCTTGAGCCCGATGAACGAAGGGCGCGGCGCTTCCCACTTGCTCCAGTCGATCCTCAGGCGCGACTCCCGCGCCCGGCCGAGCGGGAGCCGCCTCACGTCGGCGCGCTTCCCCGCGTGGGCCTCGCGCATCGACGCGTACTCCGCGCGCGTCGCCTTCACGAACGCGTCCTTCACGCCCGGCTCGGAGCTCGTGAGGCTCGTCGCGACCGACACGCTGCGCGACGCGTCGACGACGTGCACCGTCGGCCCGGAGTAGTTCGGCTCGATCTTCACCGCGGTGTGGATCCGCGACGTGGTGGCGCCGCCGATCAGGAGCGGGACGTCGAGGCCTTCGCGCTCCATCTCCGACGCGACGAGCCGCATCTCGTCCAGCGAGGGCGTGATCAGGCCCGACAGACCGATCATGCTCGCCTTCTCCTGCCTCGCGGCGTCGAGGATCTTCGCGCACGGCACCATGACGCCGAGGTCGATCACGTCGAAGTTGTTGCACTGGAGCACGACGCCGACGATGTTCTTGCCGATGTCGTGGACGTCGCCCTTCACCGTGGCCATCACGATCTTCCCCTTGGCCCTCGCCGGCCCCTCCTTCGACGCCTCGATGAACGGCACCAGGTACGCGACCGCCTTCTTCATGACCCGTGCGCTCTTCACGACCTGCGGGAGGAACATCTTGCCCGACCCGAACAGGTCGCCGACGACGTTCATGCCGTCCATCAGCGGCCCTTCGATCACCTGGATCGGCCGCGCGAACGTCTTCCGCGCCTCCTCGACGTCCTCCACGATGTACGCGTCGATCCCTTTGACGAGGGCGTGGGTGATGCGCTCGGCCACGCTCTTCTCGCGCCACGCGAGGTCCTCGCTCTTCTCGTGTGCGTTTCCCTTGACCGACGCCGCGATCTCGAGCAAGCGCTCGGTCGCGTCCTTGCGGCGGTTCAACACGACGTCCTCGACGCGTTCCCGCAGCACGGGGTCGATCTCCTCGTAGACCCCGAGCTGTCCCGCGTTCACGATCCCCATGTCCATGCCCGCCGCGATCGCGTGGAAGAGGAACACGGAGTGGATCGCCTCGCGCACCGCGTCGTTGCCGCGGAACGAGAACGACACGTTGGACAGGCCGCCCGAGACGTGGACGTGCGGCAGGGTGGCGCGGATGCGCTCCGCCGCCTCGAAGAAGGCGAGGGCGTAGCCGTTGTGCTCCTCGATGCCGGTGGCGACCGCGAAGACGTTGGGGTCGAAGATGATGTCCTCGGGCGGGAAGCCGATGGTCTCGGTGAGCAGGCGGTAGCTGCGCGTGCAAATCGCCACCTTGCGCTCGGCGGTGTCGGCCTGGCCGTCCTCGTCGAAGGCCATGACCACCACCGCGGCGCCGTAGCGGCGGCACAGGCGGGCCTGGCGCAGGAAGGGCTCCTCGCCCTCCTTGAGGCTGATCGAGTTGACGATGGCCTTGCCCTGGACGCACTTGAGGCCGGCCTCGATGACCTCCCACTTGGAGGAGTCGACCATCACCGGCACGCGGCAGATGTCCGGCTCGCTCGCCACGAGGTTGAGGAAGGTCCGCATGGCGTAGACGCCATCGAGCATGCCCTCGTCCATGTTGATGTCGATGACCTGCGCGCCGGCCTCGACCTGCTGGCGGGCCACGGTGAGCGCGGTGGTGAAGTCGCCGGCCTTGATGAGGTTCCGGAACCGCGCCGACCCGGTGATGTTC